>CADEDU010000030.1:3994-35372 GCA_902826155.1 uncultured beta proteobacterium | reverse complement strand
GGTGCCCACGGCATGACGCGTGTCGCCAGCGCCAACGACGTCAAGACGACCATCGACCGGTTCGAGGCGGCTGCCAAGTCGCGCGGACTGATGATCTTCAATCGCATCGATCACGCCGGCGGCGCACAGAAGATCAATCAGACATTGCGCCCGACCGAATTGCTGATCTTCGGCAACCCGCAAGGCGGCACGCCGCTCATGCAGTGCCAGCAATCGGTCGGCATCGATCTGCCGCTCAAGGCGCTGGCCTGGCAGGACGCACAAGGCCAGGTGTGGCTGGGCTACAACGAGCCGATGCACCTGGCCCATCGCCACGGCATGGGCGAGTGCGGCGCACAGGCGATCGGCAACATCACCAAGGCACTTGCCGGCCTGGCCGCCGAGGCTACGAAGAAGTAGTAGGAGTTTTGGCGCCGGTGCCGCCCGTTACTGCGGCGCCGCGCCCTGCCGCTCGATCGCCTGCGCGCGGATGGCGTCGAGTGTGGTCTGCGTGGTGATCGCCTGCGGATCGACACGCAGTTCGATCAGTGCCGGGCCGCCGGCGGCGCGTGCACGCTCGAACGCCGCGGCGAACTGACTCGTCTCTTCGACCAGTTCGCCATGCGCGCCGTACGCACGGGCGAGCGCAGCGAAGTCCGGATTGGTCAGCGCGGTGGCGTACACGCGGCGCGGATACTCGCGCTCCTGATGCATGCGAATCGTGCCGTACATGCCGTTATTGACCACCACGAAGATCACCGGCAGTTTGTACTGCACCGCCGTGGCCAGCTCCTGCCCGGTCATCATGTAATCGCCATCACCGCTCACGGCGACCACCGCGCGGTCCGGATAGGCCACCTGCGCGCCGATCGCCGCGGGCACGCCATAACCCATGGCGCCATTGGTGGGTGCGACCTGCGTGCGCCACTGCGGGAACGGGAACCAGCGCTGGATCCAGCCGGTGAAATTGCCCGCGCCGGTGGTGATGATCGAATCGGCCGGCAACAGCTCGCGCAGCTTCAGCACCAGCTCGGGCATCTGCACTTTGCCCGGCACTGCGCGTGGCTGCTGCCACCCCACGTAGTCGGCATGCGCCGCTTCGCGCCAGGCTCGCCACTTGGTGCCGTCGATGCGCAGATCGCGCACTGCACGCGTGAACTCGCGCATGCCGGCGTTGATCAGCAACTCGCCTTGATACACGCGACCCAGTTCCTCGGCGCCTGCGTGCACGTGGATCAGCCGCTGCGCCGGCACCGGCACCTGCAACAGCGAATAGCCGGCCGTGGTGATCTCGCCCAGCCGCGCGCCGACGACGAGCAGCACGTCGGCATCGCGCACCCGCTCGGCCAGCTTCGGATTCAGCCCGATGCCGACGTCGCCGATATAGTGGTCGCAGCGATTGTCGTAGAGATCCTGGAAGCGAAAAGCGTTGGCCACGGGCAAGCCTGCCGCGCGCGCGAACGTACGGAAGTCGGCGCAAGGCTGCTCGCCCCACACCGTGCCCCCGAGCAGCGCGATCGGACGCTCGGCGGATTGCAAGATGGTGCGCAGCCGCTCCATGTCGGCCGGTGACGGACTCGCCTGCACCGCCTGATACGGACGCGCATCGGCCGCATGCACGGTCTGCGTCAGCATGTCTTCGGGCAATGCGAGCACCACCGGACCGGGACGGCCCGAGGTCGCGGTGTGGAACGCATGACTCACGTATTCGGGGATGCGATCGGCGCGCTCGATCTGCCCCACCCATTTGGCCATCTGACCGAACATGCGGCGGTAGTCGATCTCCTGGAACGCCTCGCGATCGGCCTGATCGCTCGCCACCTGGCCGACGAACAGGATCATCGGCGTGGAGTCCTGGAACGCGGTGTGCATGCCGATCGAGGCGTTGGTGGCCCCCGGCCCGCGCGTGACGAAGCAGATGCCGGGTTTGCCGCTCGCCTTGCCGTACGCCTCGGCCATGAAGGCGGCGCCACCGTCCTGCCGCGCGACGATCAGCCGGATCGCATCGCGCGCGTCGTACAACGCATCGAGCACGGCGAGATAGCTCTCGCCCGGCACGCAGAACGCCGCGCTCACGCCGTGGATGCGTAGTTGATCGACCAGGATCTGGCCGCCGGTGCGAAGCTTCAGTTCGTTTTTCATGGCATCAGAAAGTGATGGGATCGTCGATGAACAGCTGGTAACTCTGCCGCTTGGGCTTGTCCTCATCTTCGGGCAGCACGTAGCGGATCGAACTCTTGCCGCGCAGTTCCAGCGGCAGCACCATGACGCGCGCGAACGAGGTGAGATCGGCATCGGAAGCAGTGGCCAGCACCGGATCGGGCCCCGCCTCGAACCATGCTTCGCCCGGCTGCACCACATGTTTGCCGCCTTTGACCGCCACCGTGATCGCACCGCGCAGCAGGCAGCGAATGCCCGGCCCGCGATGGGTATGCGTGTACGCGATGCCGCCGAGCGGGAAATCGACCCGATCGCAGCGCATGAGATACGCTGGCGCGGGCTCGAGCTGGATCTCGCACTCGAGCGTTGGCTTGGGCGCGGTGCGCTGGATCGTCGAATCGAGAATCGCCGCCGCCGTCTGCCGGGTGAGCAGTTCCCAGTGCAGCAGCACCGCCCCGACCGATCCCGCCTGCACGCGGCAACCCGCATTGCCGTGCCACGCGCTGTTCGCCGCCAGCGTCGCAACCTGCCGGGCACAGCGGACCGACACCGCGCCGCGCTCGACGTAGAGCACGCGATTGGTGTCGGGCTGAATGTCGCGCCCCTGCCCCGCGTCGAACTCCTCGCGCGTCAAGCGCAGAATCAAGCCGTCCATGCGATGCGATCCCGGTACGATGATGGGGCGTCGATTCTGGGGCGAACGAACGCACGATTACAATAGCCGGCGCTACGAAGTTCCGCGCTCGCGATGCTGCAACCACCTTGTTGTCCTCGCCGCATCCGTCGTGCCCGCACCTGTTGCAGCATCCGCCCCCCGTACCTGTCCTCGTATCTGTCCTCGCCCCTGCCGCCGCATCCAGAACGCCATCCATGCCGATCGATGACATTGCCGGCCTGCGCCGCATCCTGAAGGAAAACCACGTCATTGCCGTCGTGGGGTTGTCGGCCAATTGGTACCGGCCGAGCTATTTCGCCGCCAAGTACTTGCAGGAGCATGGCTACCGCATCATTCCGGTCAATCCGCAGTACGACGAGATCCTCGGCGAGAAATCGTACAAGTCGCTCAAGGACGTCCCCGAGAAGGTCGACATCGTCGATTGCTTCCGCCGCGCCGAAGAAATTCCCGCGCTGTGCGCCGAGGCCATCGCCATCGGTGCGCGGGTGCTGTGGCAGCAGCTCGGCGTGAAAAATCTCGATGCGGCGCGCGCAGCAGAAGCCGCCGGGCTCGATGCCGTGGTCGACCGCTGCGCCAAGATCGAGCACGGCCGGCTGTTCGGCGGCCTCAACTGGGTGGGCGTCAACACCAAAGTGATCTCGGCCAAGCGTCCACGCTGGCTGGCGTACTAGCGCCGCGCGCCCCGCCTTCACCCTTCACCCTTCATCGCTCACCCCTCGCCGATGCCCGATCGTCCCTACGGAATCGAAACGCTGTGCCTGCACGCCGGGCAGATCCCCGACCCGGCCACCGGCGCGCGCGCCGTGCCGCTGTATCAGACCACCTCGTTCGTGTTCGATTCGGCCGAGCACGCCGCGAGCCTGTTCAACCTGCAGACGTTCGGCAACGTCTACACGCGTCTGTCGAACCCGACCACGGCCGTGCTCGAGGAGCGCATCGCCGCGCTCGAAGGCGGTCGAGCGGCAGTCGCCACGGCCACCGGGCAGGCAGCAGAGATGACGGCGCTGCTCACGCTGCTGCAGCAAGGCGATCACGTCGTGGCGGCCAGCACGCTGTACGGCGGCACGCACACGTTGCTCGACGTCAATCTGCGCAAGCTCGGCATCGACACCACGTTCGTCCATCCCGATGATCCGCAGAACTTCCGGCGCGCGATCACCGACAAGACGCGCGTCGTGTACGCCGAGACGCTGGGCAATCCGCGCATCAACGTGCTCGACATCGAGGCCGTCGCCGATATCGCGCACGAGCACGGCATTCCGCTGATGGTGGACAACACGGTGCCCTCGCCGTACCTGTGCCGGCCGTTCGAATGGGGCGCCGACATCGTCGTGCACTCGGCGACCAAGTACATGGGCGGACATGGCACCACGATGGCCGGCGCGATCGTCGAGTCGGGCAAGTTTCCGTGGGACAACGGCAAATTCCCCGGCATGACCGAGCCCTCGCGCGGCTATCACGGCGTGCGCTTCTACGAGACATTCGGCGACTTCGGATTCACCATGCGTGCGCGCATGGAGGCGTTGCGCACGTTCGGGCCGTCGATCGCGCCGTTCAACGCGTGGATGATCCTGCAGGGCCTGGAGACGCTTCACGTGCGCATGGACCGGCACTGCGAAAACGCGATGGCCGTGGCGCAGTACCTGTCCAAGCATCCGATGGTGACCTACGTGTGCTATCCGGGGCTGCCCTCCGACCAGTACCATGCGTTGGCGAAGAAGTACCTCAGCAAGGGCGCCAGTTCGCTGCTCGCGTTCGGCGTCAAAGGTGGCGCCAAGGGCGGCGAACGGTTCATCGAGGCGTCGCAGTTCATGAGCCATCTGGCCAACATCGGTGATGCCAAGACGCTGGTGATTCATCCCGCCTCGACCACGCATCGGCAGATGTCGGAGGAAGAGCAGATCAAGGCCGGCGTCAATCCCGACATGGTCCGCATGTCGGTCGGGATCGAATCGATCGACGACATCATCTGGGACATCAACCAGGCGCTCGATGCGGCGGCACGCATCTAACCTTTTCCTTCACCCTTCACCGCACCTTCACGGACACGACGACCATGGGCAGCAACGACGCACGCACTCTCGCGCAATTGGATTGGACCAACCCCTATCCCACGGTGCGCCGGCCGACGGTGGCGCGCAACGTCGTCTCCACCTCGCAGATGGTGGGCTCGCAGGCGGGCCTGCGCATGCTGCTGCAGGGCGGCAACGCGATCGACGCGGCGCTCGCCACGGCGATCTGCCTCACTGTCACCGAACCGATCTCCAACGGCATCGGCAGCGATGCGTTCCTGATCTTCTGGGACGGCAAGCAGCTGCAGGGCTACAACGGCTCGGGGCGTGCACCGGCGAAGTGGACGCCGGAGTACTTCGCCGGGCAGAAGTCGATGCCGATGCGCGGCTGGAACAGTGTGACCGTGCCCGGCTGCGTGGCGACCTGGGCCGAGGTGTCGCAGAAGTTCGGCCGGTTGCCGTTCGAGAAACTGTTCGAGCCGGCAATCGACTACGCCGAGCGCGGCTACATCGTCTCGCCGTTCGTGGCCACGCGCTGGGCCTCGCAGGTCGAAGAACTCAAGGTGCAGCCCGGGTTCAGCGACACCTTCATGCCCAACGGCCGCGCACCGCAGCCCGGCGAGCTGTTCAAGATGCCCGACGCCGGCAAGACCTTGCGGCGCATCGCCGAGACCAAAGGCGAAGCGTTCTACCGCGGTGACATTGCCGCGAAGATCGCCGCGCATTCGCAGGCACATGGCGGCGTGATGACCGAGGCCGATCTGGCCGCGCACACCAACGAATGGGCCGCACCGCTCGCGATGAACTATCGCGACCTCACCGTGCACGAGCTGCCGCCCAACGGCCAGGGCATCGTCGCACTGATCGCGCTGGGCATCCTGTCGAATTTCGACATGGCGAGCCATCCGGTCGATTCTGCCGACAGCGCCCATCTGCAGATCGAGGCGATCAAGCTGGCGTTCGCCGATGCGTATCGCTACGTGAGCGAACCGAAGACGCTGGAATTCGACGCGCAGCATCTGCTCGATCCGGACTACCTGAAATCGCGCGCCAGGTTGATCGATCGCAAACAGGCGCAGGCGTTCGCGCACGGCAAGCCACCGAGGAGCGGCGGAACGGTGTATCTGAACGCCGCCGATGCCGACGGCATGATGGTGTCGATGATCCAGTCGAACTTCTCGGGCTTCGGTTCGGGCTGCGTCGTACCGGGCACCGGCGTGAGCATGCAGAACCGCGGCAACGGCTTCACGCTAACCCCAGGTCATCCGAATCTGGTCGGGCCGGGCAAGCGCCCGTACCAGACGATCATTCCCGGATTCATCACCCGTAACGGCCAGCCGCTGATGAGCTTCGGGTTGATGGGCGGCAACATGCAACCGCAAGGGCACACCCAGGTGGTGGTGCGCATGGCCGACTACGGTCAGAGCCCGCAGGCGGCGATCGACGGCCCGCGCTTCCGCTTCGTCGGCGGCAAGGAGATCAACTGCGAAATGGGTTTCGGCACTGCCACGCTCGAAGAACTCGCACGCCGCGGCCATGAACTGAAGGCGATGCCCGAGGGCTACTTCGACTACGGTTGCTCGCAGATCATCCGACGTCTCGACGACGGCTATCTCGCCGCGTCGGATGCGCGTCGCGACAGTCTCGCGGTGGGGTTCTGAGGCGATTCGCGATCGGCGATCGGGGCCGTGATCACGCGCGAACAGAACGAGCTGCTCACGCGCACCGGGCCGGCGGCGCCGATGGGTCGGCTGTTCCGCCGCTACTGGCTGCCGATCCTGCTGAGCGAGGAATTGCCCGCACCGGACTGCCCGCCGGTACGCGCAACGGTGCTGTCCGAACGGCTGATCGCGTTTCGCGACAGCGACGGACGCATCGGCCTGGTCGACGAGTTCTGCGCGCATCGACGCGTGTCACTGTGGTTCGGCCGCAACGAGGAAGGCGGCCTGCGCTGCCCTTATCACGGCTGGAAGTACGACGCGAGCGGTCAGTGCGTCGAGGTTCCCTCGGAGCCGGTCGAAAGCGGCTTCGCACAGCGCGTGAAGCTGAAGGCCTATCCGTGCATCGAATCGGGCGGCGTGATCTGGACCTACATGGGCCCGACCGAGCTGCAACCGCGCGCGCCGGATTTCGAGTGGCAGCATGTGCCGGCCGCGCACCGTTACGTGAGCAAGCGCTGGCAGGAATCGAACTACCTGCAGGCGCTCGAAGGCGCGCTCGACGGCGCACACGTCTCGTTCCTGCATAGCGGCGCGCTCGCCAACGAGCCGATGCGCAAAGGCTCCAGGGGCGCGCAGTATCAGAACGACCGCCAGCCGCGCATCGAGGCGGTCGAATCCCCTGGCGGCATCACCATCGGCGCGCGACGTCGCGTTGCAGGCGGTCAACAAGGTGAAGGCGGTCCGCCTGCCGCGCACGGTTACTACTGGCGGCTGACGCAATGGGTGATGCCCTGCTTCCAGATGATTCCGCCCTACGGCGATCACGCGCTGCACGGCCACGCGTTCGTGCCGATCGACGACGAGAACTGCTTCGTCTGGACCATGACGCATCATCCGACGCGTGCGCTCTCGACCGACGAGCACGCGGCGATGCAAAGCGGCGAAGGCATCTACGCGCCGCTGATCCCGGGCACATTTCGCACGCTCGGCAACAAGGCCAATGACTACTTCATGGATCGCGCCGCACAGGGCAGCGGGCGCCACTACAGCGGCGTGCCGGGCATCGCGATGCAGGACGCATCGCTGCAGGAGAGCTGCGGGCCGATCGTCGACCGGTCGCTCGAGACGCTGGTGTCGAGCGACAACGGCATCATCATGACGCGCCATCGACTGATGCGTGCGGCACGCGCGCTCGAACAAGGTGTCGCTCCGCCTGCGCTCGATCCGGCGTCGCATCGCGTGCGTGCAGCATCGTTGGTGCGGCCCGTCGATCAACCATTCAAGACTGTGGCGGGCGAACTCCTCGCCGCGGGCGCTGACGTCGGCACGACCCACCAGACGATCTGACGCGCTTGCGATCGAGCTTTACCTGCGCGCCGACGGGCCGCTGCCCACGCCAGGCCGTGTGAAGTAGTAGGCATATTCGCGCACCGCACGCGCCGATCGCCGACGCAAAGTCACCGCCCGTCTTCGGCATCCGTTTGTCACTTGACGCCCCCCGCATGCGCTCCGCAACATCGCGCCACTTTCGTTGACCACGACAACGTCTCGCGCTCCTTCCGCCACGCCGCAGCACCATCGTGAGTGCATCCTCCCACCGTTCCCACTGACGGTTTCCGATGATCGACTCACGGCGCGAGTCCCGCTCCACTGGAGCCCGACCCTACATGAATAACAGTCCATCCAAGGGCACGTTCAATCAAGCCGCACGCATCGCGATCTCGGCCGTGCTGATCGCGCTGCTCATGGTCGTCGCCATCAAGAAGGGGAGCGCCGCGGAAATCGCCGCCACGCCCGCCAACTACAAAGACCTGATCAATACGTTGAAGCCGGGCGACACGCTCAGGCTTGCCGGTGGCACCTATCCGTTGCTCTCGCTCTCCGGCCTCGCCGGTACGGCCAACGCCTGGATCACGATCGAAGGTCCGACAAGTGGCACCCCCGCGACGATCAGCATCAACCCCGCGAACCCGGGCTGCTGCAACCTCGTGCAGCTCTCGAGCGTCTCGTACATCGCGATCAAGAATCTGCGTATCGACAGCGCACTGGTCGACGCCATCGATGGCGTCAACTCGCGCGGACTCACGCACAACATCCTGGTCGAGAACTGCACCTTCGTCGGTCAGGGCTCGCACCAGCAGACGGTGGCGATTTCCACCAAGGGCACGGCCTACAACTGGACGGTACGCGGCAACACCATCATCGAAGCGGGCACCGGGATGTACTTCGGCAGCTCCGACGGCAGCTGGCCGTTCATCAACGGTCTGGTCGAGAACAACCTGGTCATCGACACCATCGGCTACAACGCCCAGTTCAAGTGGCAGTCGCCTTACGCACAGCCGGCGGGCCTGGGTGCCGGACCGCACCGCACGGTGATCCGCAACAACGTGTTCATCAAGAACAAGCCGCAGTCGGCGTGGCCCGCAGCCGCGCTCGATGGCGCGCGCCCGAATCTGCTGGTCGGCGGGTTCCCCACGAGCGGCTTCGGCACCACCGATCTATACGAGATCTACGGCAATTTCTTCTACGAGAACAAGGACGGCGAGTCGCTGTTCCAGGGCTCGGGCGCGGTGGCGATCCACGACAACGTGTTCGTCGGCGGTACGCGCGCTGCGATGACGCTGCAGAACCACGACCTGCCGCTGCGGCGTGCCTACGTCTACAACAACACCGTCTACGGTCGCGGCGTAGGCGTGAGCGTCGCGCAGGTGTCGACGCTCGAGGATTCGCTGGTCGTCGGCAACGCGCTGTTCACCGACCAGGGCGTCAACGCACCGGTGCAGCGCGACAACGTCGTCGACACGCCGGCGAACGCCGCCAATCATGTGGTGCAGCCCTCCTACGTGCTGGGCAGCATGGACTTCTATCCGAAAGCAGGTCGGCTCAAGGGCACGGCGCTCGACCTGAGCAAGATGACCGGACAGGTCGACTACAACCGCGACTTCAACGGCACCAGCAAAGGCGCGTTCGAGTATCGCGGCGCCTACGCTGGCGAAGGCAGCAACCCGGGTTGGAAGCTCACCAACGCCATCAAGAACTCGACCGGCTCGACGATCCCGCCCGGAGGCGGATCGAACGACTCCACGGCTCCGGCACGACCGTCCGGACTGCGCGTGCGCTAGGCGCATCCAACAAAGGAGCGGCAGTGCGAAACCCAATAACGATCGCGATCAGCGCCACCGCCGCGGCGCTGCTTTCAGCGTGTCTCGGAGGTGGTGGCGGTGGGGATGGCGGAGCCGCGAGCGCATCAAGCGCCTCGACGGCCACCGCCGGGCCCAACAGTGCAGTGCTGGAATGGAATGCGAACGCCGAGTCCGACCTGAGCGGGTATCGGGTCTATCGATCCACCACATCGGGCCAGTACGGTGCGCCGGTCACCACCGTCTCGCGCACCAATACGAGCGTCGTCGTCGACAACCTGCAGCCGGGCACCCATTACTTCGTGATCACTGCGGTTGACGGCGCCGGCAACGAGAGCGTGCGCTCCGACGAAGTCAGCAAGACGATTCAGCCGTAGTCGGCAGCCTTTTTTCGCGCGCAACACGGCGCGCATCCGGCGCCCGCCTGCATTCGACCACGGCAGCATTCGCGCGCGCCGCTCCGAACGCCAAACGCTTCATGCGCACGCCGGAACGCGGGGAGTAACATCGCGCCCTCCGCCCTGATGCGCATATCCCGCATATCCCTATGGCGAATGCAAGCACGCAACTCGACAATCCGCTGTCGACCCTGGCTCGCGCCGGCCAATCGGCATGGCTCGACTACATCCGCCGCGATCTCATCGAGTCGGGCAGGCTCCGGCAACTGATCGAGAACGATGCGCTCGCCGGGATGACCTCCAATCCGGCGATCTTCGAGCGCGCCGTTGCCACCGATGCGACGTATCAGGCGTTTCTTCGCGGGGAAGGCGTGCGCTCGCTCGACACCAAGGCCGCGTACGAGCGCCTCGCCATCCGCGATATCCGCGATGCCGCCGATGCCCTGCGTCCGGTCTACGATCGCACGCGCGGCGTCGACGGCTACGTGAGTCTGGAGGTATCGCCGACGTTGGCGTTCGACACCGCCGGCACGATCGACGAGGCCCGCCGGCTCTGGCGCGACGTGGATCGCGCCAACCTCATGGTCAAGGTACCCGGCACGGCTCAAGGTGTTCCGGCGATCCGCACGCTCATCAGCGAAGGCATCAACGTCAACGTGACGCTGCTGTTCGCACAAGACGCCTATCGCGACGCGGCCGAGGCGTACGTCGCCGGCCTGGAAGCACGCGCCGGCAACGGTCATGGCTTGCACGGACTCGCCAGCGTGGCGAGCTTCTTCGTGAGCCGGATCGACAGCGCGATCGACGCGAGGCTCGATGCGATCGCCAAGGCCGGCAGCGCCGACGCCATGCGCGCACGGGCACTGCTTGGTAAGGTCGCAATTGCGAATGCCAAGCTCGCCTATCAACACTATCAGTCGCTGATCGACAGCCCGCGCTGGCAGGCGCTCGCACGAGCCGGCGCCCGGCCGCAGCGGCTGCTCTGGGCCAGCACCAGCACCAAGAATCCGGCGTATCGCGACGTGATCTACGTCGAGGAACTGATCGGCGCCGACACGGTGAACACCCTGCCGCCGGCAACGCTCGATGCGTTCCGCGACCACGGCCAGGTGCGCCCGAGCCTCAACGAAGACCTTCCCGGCGCCGCACGCACCCTTGCCGAACTGGCCGCGCTCGGCATCTCGCTCGATCAGATCACCGCGCAACTACTCGCCGACGGGGTGAAACAGTTCGAGGATGCGTTCACGAAACTGCTCGCGGCTGTCGCGGCGGCACTCAAGGCGTAAGACGCAGCTGATTGCTCAGTGGACCTTGCCGAGCGCGCTGCTCAGCCGCTCGAGCTTGGCCGGATCCTGATCGAACGCGTAGGCGTCCATCGCCAGCACACCGAGCGTGATGACGTCGTGCAGCCGCGCGACCGACGGCATCCGGCCATTCGCGCCGGCAGCTGCCCCCAGCGCAACGAACAACGGCAGCAGATGCTCATCGGTGGGATGCGCCCGCGCCGCTTCGGGCGCGCCATGCTCCCAGTCGAGCACCGCATCGAGCGCGCCCTGCGTCAGATGCTCGTGGAACCACGTCTGGAACGCGCGCGCGTACGGCGCTGCTTCGCCCTCTCTTGCACGCGGATTGATCTCGTACAAGTTGTGCGTGAGATTGCCGCTGGCGAGGATCAGTACGTCGTCTCCTAGCGACGCAAGCGCCTGACCGATCGCGAAGTGATGACGCGCATCGCGCTCGGGCTGCACGGCCACCGGTACGACGGGCACGTCCGCGTCGGGGTAGATGTAGCGCAACGGCACCCACGCGCCGTGATCCAGTCCGCGACGCGGATTCACGGTCGCCTGAAGCCCGGCACGCGTCAACGAATCGGACACGAGCTTGCTGAGCGTCGCATCGCCGCGCGCCGGATACTGCATCTCGTAAAGCGCACGCGGAAAACCGCCGAAGTCGTGGATCGTTTCAGGCTGCTCGGCTGCGCCGACCTCCGGTGCGCGCGTCATGTGGTGCGCCGAGACGACGACGATCGCACGTTGCCGCGGCAGCGCGCTGCCCAGTTCGACGAACAATGCGCTGGTGGCATCGGGCTGCATCGCCATCATCGGCGAGCCGTGCGAGAGAAAGAGCGTAGGCGAGGCGGACATGCGTGAATGCGTCCCGAAGCGAAGGAATTGCGCAAAGTGTAACGCTCGCGCCGGGCGACCCGCGGGCCGAACGGTGCCGGCCCCCGTATAATCGCGCGCTTCTCGCCGCAGAGCTCCTGCTTCACCCCAGGCTCGCTGCTCCCGCCGCTCCATCCGTAGCCCGTCTACGCCGGCTCCGCCCGGCCCGCCCGCTCACACTGCATGTCCCGACGCGTCCGTAACATCGCGATCATCGCGCACGTCGATCACGGTAAAACCACCCTGGTCGACAAGTTGTTGCAGCAAACCGGCACGTTCGCCGCGCACGAGCGCGTAGTCGAGCGTGTCATGGATTCCAACGACCTGGAGCGCGAACGCGGCATCACCATCCTCGCCAAGAACTGCGCGATCGATCACGCCGGTGTGCGCATCAACATCGTCGACACGCCTGGTCACCGCGACTTCGGCGGCGAAGTCGAGCGCGTGCTCGGCATGGTCGACGGCGTGCTGCTGCTGGTCGACGCGGTGGAAGGCCCGATGCCGCAGACCCGCTTCGTCACGCGCAAGGCGCTGGCCCGCGGCCTGGCGCCGATCGTGGTGATCAACAAGATCGACCGGCCCAATGCGCGACCCGACTGGGTGATCAACCGCACCTTCGATCTGTTCGACAAGCTTGGCGCGAGCGAAACGCAGCTCGACTTCCCGGTGGTGTACGCCTCGGCGCTCGAAGGCTGGTCGTCGAACGAGCCGGGTGTGCGCGGCGAAGGGATGAAAGCGTTGCTCGACACCATCCTGGAGCGCGTACCGGCACCACCCAATGTCGATGTCGACGGCAGCCTGCAACTGCAGGTCGCGGCACTCGACTACTCCAGCTACGTCGGTCGAATCGCGATCGGGCGCGTGCGTCGCGGGCGCATCCGGCCGAATACCGACGTGGCGGTGCTGATGGGCGACAAGCTGCTCGAGAAAGCACACGTCGGGCTGGTCTATCAGATGAAGGGGCTCGAACGGGTCGCCGTCGACGAAGCCTCTGCGGGCGACATCGTGCTCGTCACCGGCTTCGAAGGCATCGAGATCGGTTCGACCATCGCCGATGCCGACAGGCCCGAGGGCCTGCCGCCGCTGGAGGTGGATGAGCCCACGCTCACAATGACCTTCCAGGTGAACACCTCGCCCTATGCCGGCACCGAAGGCCGCTTCGTGACCAGTCGCCAGATCCGCGAGCGGCTGCATCGCGAATTGCATACCAACGTCGCGCTGCGCGTGGAAGACACCGAAGACGCCGACGTGTTCCTCGTCTCAGGCCGCGGCGAGCTGCATCTGACCATCCTGGTCGAGAACATGCGCCGCGAAGGCTACGAGCTGGCGGTTGGCCGGCCGCGAGTGATCACCAAGATGGTGAACGGCGAGCTGTGCGAACCGTTCGAGCTGCTCACACTCGATGTCGAACAGGGGCACCAGGGCACGGTGATGGAATCGCTCGGCTGGCGTCGCGGCGAGCTGCTCGACATGGTGCCCGACGGCAAGGGGCGCGTGCGCATCGACTACCGCATCCCGGCGCGCGGGCTGATCGGCTTCCAGAACGAGTTTCTCAATTCCACGCGCGGCACCGGCGTGGTGAGCCACGTGTTCGACGAATACGGCCCCTGGAGGGGCGACATCCCAGGACGCACCAACGGCGTGCTGGTGTCGCAGGAGCAAGGTCAGGCGGTCGCCTACGCGCTGTGGTACCTGCAGGAGCGCGGCCGATTGTTCGTGTCACCGAACGACAAGCTGTACGAAGGCATGATCATCGGCATCCACAGCCGCGACAACGATCTGGTGGTGAACCCGATACGCGAGAAGAAGCTCACCAACGTGCGCGCCTCGGGGAAGGACGAGAACGTGATGCTGATCCCGCCGGTGAAGATCACGCTCGAATACGGCGTGGAATTCATCGAGGACGACGAGCTGGTGGAAGTCACGCCGAAGTCGATCCGGCTGCGCAAGCGGCTGCTGCAGGCGCACGAACGCAAGCGTGCGTCGCGGGGGACGGAGACGGCTTGAGGCGAGGCTCGCGTTAGCGCTTGCCTCGGTGTCTCTCGTTTCTTACTGCACCCCCCCAGCTGTTGCCTCACCCCTCAAGCGCCCGCGGCAACCACGTCGCGATCTCCGGCACGAGCACGATCAGCGCGGTGAGAATGAGCCCCATCACCAGATAGGGCACCACCGAGCGGATCACCTCGCTCATTTCGATCTCGGGCGGCGCCACGCCCTTCATCGTGAACAGCAGCAGCCCGAACGGCGGCGAGAGCAGGCCGATCTGCATGCACATCAAGAACAGAATGCCGAACCAGATCGGATCGATGTTCAACGCCTTCACCAGCGGCATGAACAGCGGCACGGTGAGCATCATGATGCTCGCCTGATCGATGAACAGCCCCAGGAACAGCAGGATCGCGATCATTCCGCACAGCACCACCATCGGCGGGAGGTTCGCTTCGGTCACCAGACGGATCAGCCCGGAGGTTGCGCCGGAGAACGCGAGGATCTGCGAGAACGTGGTGGCACCCAGGATGATGAACATGATCATGCCGGTGAGCGCGGCGGTGCCGATCAGCGCTTTCTTCACCGACGCCCAGGTGAGCTGTCGGTAACCGGCCGCCACCACCGCAGTGGCCGCACACCCGATCGCCGCACTTTCGGTCGGTGTGGCCCAACCCACCAGCATGCTGCCGATGACTAGGCCGATGATGATCGCCAGCGGCAGCACGTGCTTCACGAACGGCCCCCAGCGCGCCCAGCCCCGTTCAGTGGGTACTTCGAATTCCGGTGCGAGCTTCGGATCGAGCTTGGCGCGCACAACGATGTACGCGATGAACGCGACCGACAGGATCATGCCGGGCATGATCCCGGCGATCAGCAGATCGGAAATCGAAATGCCCGCCAGGCCGCCGAGCAACACGGCAAGCCCCGAGGGCGGAATCAGCATGTCGACGCCACCGATCGCCATCAGCGGCCCCATCGCCAGCTTGCGGTCGTAGCCGCGCTTGAGCATCTCGGGCAGCAGCAGCGAACCGAGCATCGCGGTGGTAGCGATGGTCGAGCCCGAGATGGCCGAGAAGATCGTCCCCGCCACCAGCGCGATCACCGCCAGCCGACCCGGCACGCGATGAATCGCGACGCTGATCGCATCGATGGCTTTGATCGCGAGCCCGGTGTGAAACAGGATCTCGCCCATCAGCACGAACAGCGGGATCGGCGTGAACGCGAAATTGGCCACCGAGGTGGTCATGTTGCGCGCCAGTTGCGCGATGCCGCGATCGCCGCCGAGCACGAACACCCCGCCGATCACGTTGACCGCGATGAACGCCAGCGCCACCGGCAGGCCCATGGCCATCAGCAGCAAAGTGCCGCCGATCAGCAACGCGAGGACGAGGGTCCAGTCCACTAGATTTGTGCGCCTTCGACGCGCGGGCGGCGCGGCCCGGTCCAGCAAGCGTGCAGCCGCAGGATGAAGCCGATGACGAGCAGCGCGAACATGAGCGGCAGCGCGAGCAGGATCCACCACTCGGGAATGGTGAACTGCTTGACCAGCTTGGTGCCCGACTCAATGCTGGCGATCGCCACGCGCACGCCGTAGTACGTCATCAGCAACGACAGCGCGAGCCCGATGAGATCGCAGAACAGCTCGCACAGCCAGCCGACGATCGCGGGCACGCGGTGCAGCAGCAGATCGATGCGCACGTGCTCGCCGCGCTTGAGCAGCCACGGCGCGGTGAGCGCAGTGAGATACAGCATGGTGTACTCGGAGAGCTCGACGCTGTAGCCAAGCGGAGCACGCAGCATGTTGCGCAGAAGCACGTCGGCCACGATCAGCGCGGTCACGCCGAACACCAGCACCGCCGCCAATGCACCACAGGCGTCGGTGACGCGATCGTAGAAGCGGGCTAGTGCACGCATCGCGGAGCGCCGCACTGCGCAAACGCTCGATGCCCCGCCGCGCGGCGACGCGCCATTGGCCGGCGCACGCAGCGCGACGCCGGCAAACGCGGAGCAATCGCGCGGCTTATTTCGTCACCAGCTTCTTCAGGTGTGCCACGTGCTGCGGGCTGGCCGTCTGCAGTTCGCCCCAGAACGCATCGTGCGCACGCTTACGCAGATCCGATCCGAGATTGACCACCTGGATTCCGGCCTCCTTGTGGATCTTCTCTTCCAGACCCGCGGCCTCGGCGCGCCACTTCGGCCATTCCTGATCCATCCAGGTCGACATTTCGGCGAGGAACTTCTGCTGGCGTGCGTCGAGCTTCTTCCAGCGGTCGAGGTTCATCATGATGTTGACCGAGACGTTGAAAAAGCCGGGGTCATAGCGGAATTTGGTGTGCTTGAGCCAGCCCATGTCCTTCACGCCCCACAACGGCCAGCCGTAGCCCTGCACCATGTTGCGCTCCAGCGCGGTGAAGACTTCACCTGGCACGATCATCACCGTCTTGGCGCCGATCGATTCGAAGAACGCCTTGTAGATCGGCGCGGTGCGCAGCACGAAGCCGTCGAAGGGCTTTTGCTTGTCGTTGCCTGCCGAGCGCGAGGTGTAGATGTGGAAGTTGACGCCGTCGCCGAAGCCGGTGAGCAGCGTCACGTTCATCTTGTCGCCGTGCAGCTTGTTGAGATATTCCCACGAGCCGTTGCTCTTCATCTCGGCAATCGAGATTTCGGAGAGGCTCATCACCTCGCCTTCGATCAAGGTGCCGCGATAGAACGTGGGTGGTCCGGAGTGCAGATCGATCACGCCGGTCTTGACCGCGTTGGGTTGCTCGGCGGTGGGCACCGCTTCGGGACCGACCACGTCGATCTGCATGATGCCCTTGCCGCGCGTGTTGACCTCGTCGGCCCAGCGCTTGAACGGAATGCCGAAGCTCTGGTTCGGCGGGATGAAGCTGGCGGCACGCAGGCGTACTTCCTGGCCCATGACCGGCAACGAAGCGCCCGCAAGTACGGCCGCTGCGCTCAGAAACACGACAACCCCTTTCATACATCCTCCTCTCGCTGATCGGCCGACGAGCTGATGGTCGCTCGCGACGCCGCGCCGACTCTAGCGTCTACGGGGTATCCGAACAAGGGCCAGCTCACGCGCATCCTGGCAGCCCTACCGGAGAAGCAAGCGGCGCCGAACGATAGAATCCGACCATGTCCAACACGCTCAAGACCGCAACGACTCTCGCGATGGGCCTTTTCCTGTCCGTGCTGAGCGCCATCAGTCCGCCTGTCGCACTGGGACAGGTCGCGCCATCGGCAGCGGAACTCGCCGGCTACACCGGCCTGCTGGCCGCAGCGGCGAAGGGCGATGTCGGCACCATCAATCGTCTGGCAAGCACGGCCGGCAGCAACGTCGACATGCGCGATCGCTATCAGCGCACGCCGCTGCACGTCGCCACCTACGCACGCCAGCGTGACGCGATCCGCGCGCTGGTCAAGGCCGGGGCCGACATCAACGCCAAGGAAAACGATCGCTACGACGCGGTAACCATCGCCGCGGTGGCGGACGACGTGCCCACCCTCAAGCTGCTGCTCGAACTGGGCGCCAGCGCGAAGCAGACCACCAGCCGCTACGACGGCACCGCGCTGATTGCCGCCGCGCACCTGGGCCACGATGAGGTGGTGAAGCTGCTCATCGGCGCGGGCGCGCCGCTCGATCACATCAACAACCTTGGCTGGACCGCGCTGATCGAATCCATCGTGCTGGGCAATGGCGGGCCGCGTCACGTCGAAACGTTGCGCGCGATCGTCGCCGCCGGGGCCGACGTCAATCTGGCGGACCGTTCGGGTCGCACGCCGTTGCAGCTCGCGCGCATGCATGGGTTTGCGCCGATGATCGAGATTCTTCAACGTGCCGGAGGGCGTCCGTGACGATCGCGTTCTACTTGTTCTTCCACGACCGGGCCAACAAGGATCGGCGCATCGCGCCGGCTGACCTGGATCGGTTCATCGCGATCGCCGGCAGCACGCCGAAGCTGTCGCGACTGCACGCGTATACGCCGTCGCACGCGCGCGATCCGTACACGAACGATCCGGCGCCGCCGATGCTGGCCGCGCAGCTCTATTTCGACGATCTGCCCGAATTGGAGGCTGCGCTCGCCCCCGACGGCCACCTGCAGGCGCTCGCCCGACCCGGCACGCTGCCGAGCCTGGACGGCGCGCAAGTCGAGCAGCAGGCGATGCTGTCGCGCCGGTTTGCCGTGCCCGATCCGACCTTTCACAACGCGCCGGGCACGTACCCATGCACGTTCCTGGTCGAGTACCCCGGTGCGGCCGAGGATCTCAACGCGTGGCTATGGCACTACATCGTGCATCACCCGCCGTTGATGGTGCAGTTGCCCAAGGTGCGCGACGTCGAGATCTGTACCCGCGTCGACTGGTGCGGATTCCTGCCGTGGCCACGCGTCGATCGCATGCAGCGCAACAAGGTGGTGTTCGACAGCCAAGCCGATCTGCAAGCCTCGCTCGAATCGCCGGTGCGTCACGCGATGCGACGGGACTTCGAAAGCTTCCCCAAATTCACCGGCGGCAACATGCACTACCCGCTCGATACGCGGATCATCCGGCCCGGTTAGCGCGCGCCGGCCGCCACGTTCAGCGGCCGGGCAGATTGACCGTCAGCGTCTTGCCGCCGTAGCCGAACTTCATGTCACGCGCCTGAACGACGACCTGCCTGACCGTCGCGGGAATCGTCACGCCTTGCAGATCACGCGCAAACGGCTGCTCGTCGGCGTGGTCATGCAGCAGCTTGCGCTCGCCGAAAACCTGCCCCGACGCGCTGCTCACGCGGAATGCATCGGCATAGCGCTGCGGCGTGTCGTACGGCGAGGAGATGGTCACGTCGAAGTCGAAGGTGTTGCCGCCACGTACCTTGATCTTCACGTCGATGACATCCGGAAACTGCTGCGTACTCGCCGCCTTCGCCGCAGGCTTCGACTGTGCCAGCGCGTGGCCGCTCAAGGCCAATGACGCAATGGCGGTAAGCGCGGCCATCGCAGCCGAAGCGGCGACACGGCGCACCAGCAAGCGGCCCCGCGCGCGCATCACTTGGCGTCGATCCCGGAGATCTTCGCCACCTTGGCGATCTGCTCGCCCTGCGCGCGGCGGAACGCATCGAGCTCGGCGCGATTGCTGCCGACCACGTCGATGCCGAGGTTCTTCAGTTGCTCACCGAATTCGGGATCGCGCACCGCTTTGGTCACGTCGGCCGCGATCTTGTCGAGGATCGGTGCGGGCGTGCCGGTAATGGCCACGAGGCTGTACCAGCCGAGCATCTCGTAGCCGAGTACCACCTCGGCGATCGCGGGCACATCGGGCAGCAGCGCGGCGCGTTTGCGACTGGTGACGCCGAGCGGCTTCACGCGCGCGGACTGGATCATCGGCATCACCGCCGGCACCACGCCGTAGGTGAGCTCAACCTCCTTGGCGATGGTGTCGGTGACCGCTTGCGCCACGCCTTTGTAGGGCACGTGCAGCATGTCGGTGCCGGTGAGGCTGGTGAGCAGCACGCCCGACAGATGCTCGGAGGTGCCGGTGCCGGCCGAGCCATAGCGCAGGCCGCCCGGCTGCTTCTTGGCCAGCGCAATCAACTCAGCCAGTGACTGGGCCGGCACCTGCGGATTGGTGACGAGCACGAACGGCACGGTGCCGATCAGGCTGATCGAGCTGAAGTCACGATCCAGGTTGACCTTCGGATTGGGCAGCACCGCGGTCGCCACGAACAGCTGCGAGGTGAGCATCATCCAGGTGTAGCCGTCGGCCGGTTGCCGCAGCACGAATTCCGCGCTCAAGATGCCCGCGGCGCCCGGACGCGAGTCGACGATCACGCGCTGGCCCCACGACTTGCTCAGCCGATCGGCGACCGCGCGCGAAATGATGTCGGGGCCTGAGCCGGGCGCGCTGCCGATCACCAGGCGCACCGGTTTGTCGGGGAAGGCGGGCTCGGCGGCATGCGTCGCACCGATCGCGGCGAGCGCTACACAGCACGCGATGATCCGGCCAGAAACGATCCTCATTGCTTGTCTCCTTGAATCGATCACTCGATGACGGCGATGGCGTCGGATTGCGCCTGCGTCCCGCGCCACGGAGTGGAGCATGGGGGGCGGGGCATCAAGTGCGGAGGATAATCGGATCGCTCGCCGCGCCGAAAGCCGTTGGGTCGTTTCACGCAGACATAGCCGCTGCGCCCGTCCCGGGCGTCGCCATGCGCGGTGTTGGATCAAACACGTCGGGCACGGGTACGATCCCGGCATGACATCGTCGAAGGAGACGCAGGTGGCCTACTCAGGGTTGAAAGACGCGGTAGTCGTGGTGACCGGTGGCGGGCGTGGCATCGGTGCGGGCATCGGCGAATCACTGGTGGCGCACGGTGCCAGGCCTGTACTGATCGACATCGACGCGGCCACGCTGGCGGCGACGTCGCAGGCGCTTGCCGCAAAGGGCGGCAAGGTCACGACGCACTGCATCGACATCGGCGATTCGCAGGCGGTCACCAGCACCGTGGCGGCGATCGCCCAGGCCAACGGCGGACGCATCGACGGCCTGGTCAACGCGGCCGGCGTGCTGCATCTGGCGGGTGTGCTCGACCACGAGCCCGCGGCGTTCGAACGGGTGATGCGCGTGAACGTGTTCGGCGCGTTTCTGGTGACCCAGGCAGTCGCCAAAGTGATGGCGGCGCGCAAGCGTGGCTCGATCGTGACGATCGCATCAGTTGCTGCCCACCAACCGCGCTTTCGTCAGGCGGCGTACTGCACCTCCAAGGCCGCGGTCGCGCACCTCACCCGCGCGTTCGGACTCGAACTGGCGAAGCTCGGCATCCGCTGCAACAACGTTTCGCCCGGCCCGACCGCCACCGAGATGATCCGCGACGTCATCAAGAAGACCGGCACCGACGATCACATCCTCAACGGCGTGCGCGAGGAGTTCCGCATGGGCATTCCGATGGGGCGCATGGGCGAGGTCGACGACATCGCGCGCAGCGTGTTGTTCCTGCTCTCCGACGACGCCGCCTACACGACGATGCAGGATCTGGTGGTCGACGGCGGTCACACGCTCGGCACCTGACCGGCCATGTACGAACGATTGAAGACCTGCGACCCGCAACGATGAACACGGCTGACATCGCCGCGCTGGTGCACGAAGATCGCGTGCATCGGCGCGTCTACACCGATCCAGAAATCTTCGCGCTGGAGATGGAACGCATCTTCGGGCACTGCTGGATTTTTCTCGCGCATGAAAGCCAGTTGCGCGCACCCGGCGATTTCGTGCTGACCCGGCTGGGCCGCGAGGAGGTGATCGTCACGCGCGACCGCGACGGCCGGATCCACGCGCTGATCAATCGCTGCGCCCATCGCGGCGCACGCATCTGCAACGTCGGTCAGGGCAACAGCGCCAGTTTCGTATGCCCGTATCACGCCTGGCAGTTCCGGCTCGACGGTGCACTCAACAACGTGCCGCATCGCGCAAGCATGCCGGCGTCGTTCGATATGAAGGATCCGCGCTTCAGCCTGACAAAGGTGGCGCGCATCGAGTCGTATCGCGGCTTCGTGTTCGGCAACATGAGTGCGGCCGGCGCGAGCCTCGCCGAATTTCTCGGCTCTATGACCGAAGCGCTCGACAACATGATCGATCGCTCCCCCGAGGGCGAGATCGAGCAGGCCGGCGGCATCTTCCGCCAGGAGTTCCGCGCCAACTGGAAGTTGCATCACGAAAACGCGAATGACGTGATGCACGCCTGCTACGTGCATGAATCGTCAGTGGCCGCCGCGCGTGGCGACCCACGCGACTACGCGAGCGCCGCGTTCGATGCGCACCAGACGCACGTGCAGCTGCTCTCCAACGGCTTCACACTTAAGGACTGGCTCGCCACCGGCGTGTGGGGTACCCCCGGTGGCCACACCTACATGGGCGGCTTCTACAAATCGGGCGTGCTCTCGCCCGAGCGCAGCGATCCGGTATGGCTCGACTATCGCGCGAAGCTGGTGGCGCGCATGGGCGAGGAGAAGACCAAGGCGGTCATCGGCTTGGATCGCTTCAACAACCTGATCTATCCCAACATCAGCGTGAACGCGCAGTACCAGCAGATCCGCGTGGTGCAGCCGATCGCGCCCGATCGCACCATGGTGCAGGCGATGTGCTTCCGCCTCAAAGGCGCACCCGATGAAATGTTCGCGCGCGCGGTGCGTTTCCTGACCAATCTCAATTCGCCGGCTTCGATGATCTTCGCCGACGACATGGAGATCTTCGAACGCTGCCAGCGCGGCTTTAATTCCGCCGGCAGCGACTGGATCGATCTGTCGCGCGGCCTGGGCCGCGACAAACCCGGCGAATCCGGCGTGCTCGAAGCGGATGGCACCAGCGAAGTGCCGCTGCGTGCGCAATACGCCGCGTGGAAGCGGTACATGACCGCGCCATCCGCGGCCAACACTGTGGCGCCCGCCGCTGCCGCACAATCATGAGCGCGAGCGCCCTCACCACGGCATCGCCGCCGATCAGCGCCGACCTGGAACGCGAAGCGACACGGTTCCTGTTTCATGAGGCACGTCTGCTCGACGAGCAGCGCTTCGAGGAATGGCTGGCGCTGTTCGCGCCCGCGGGCTTCTACTGGATCCCGACGAGCATCGAGCAGACCGACCCGCTGCACCAGATCTCGATCGTCTACGAGGACGCCACCGTGTTGCGCCTGCGTGTTGCGCGGCTGCGCCATCCGCGTGCCTACGCCGCGACGCCGTTGCCGCGCACCGCGCACATGGTGTCGAACATCATCGTGAGTGCCGGTACCGCGGACGAACTGCAGGTGCGCTCGGCCTTCATGGTCGCCGAATATCGCGACGGCGACCGCATTCTGCGCGCCGGCCTGGCCATGCATCAATTGCGCCGCACCAACGAGGGGCTGCGCATCGCGCTCAAGCGCGTCGATCTGATCGATGCGGCCAGTCCGCCCGGCCTGATCCAGGTGCCGCTCTAAGCAACGATCATCGCGCCCATGACCCGCCGTCCACTCGTCGCCGTCACCGCGTGCGTGAAGTCGATCAACAACGCGCCGTTTCACAGCGTGGAAGACAAGTATCTGCACGCCGTTGCGCTCGGCGCGGATGCAACGCCGATCGTGCTGCCGGCACTTGGCGAGGCGATCGATCCGGGCGAACTGCTTGAACGCTTCGACGGCTTCGTGTTCACCGGCAGTTTGTCGAACGTCGAACCGGCGCACTACGCTGGCACGCCCAGTCGCGAAGGCACGGCGCACGATCCGCAACGCGATGCCACCACACTGCCGTTGCTGCGCCGGCTGATCGAGGCCGACGCACCGGTGCTGGCGCTATGCCGCGGCATGCAGGAGCTGAACGTCGCCTGCGGCGGCACGCTGCATCAACACGTGCACGAGTTGCCGAGCAAGCTCGACCATCGCGCGCCACCGGCATCGCTGCCGCGAGCCGTCCGCTACGCGCCGGAACACCATCGCGTTCGTTTGCAGCCAGGCGGCTTGCTCGCGCGGCTTGCAGGCACCGAGGAGGTCATGGTCAATTCGCTGCACGAGCAGGCGATCGACCGGCTCGGGCCGGGCCTCGAGGTTGAGGCGACGGCCCCCGACGGACTGATCGAAGCCGTGCGATTCGCGGGCAGGCGCTTCGTGCTCGGCGTGCAATGGCATCCGGAAGCGTGCGTCGAAGCCGACGCGTTCTCGCGCGCGATCTTCAACGAGTTCGGCCGACAGCTGCGGCACGGCTGATGGGGCCAGGCGCAACGCCCCCGCAATCTCCACGCAGCACTAATCGAGTATCCACGAGCAAACACGCAAAGAAAGGCGGGAACAACATGGCGAAGAAGGCACGCTCGCTCTACTTCGAATTCGTCAAAGCCAAGGTGCGCGGCACCGTCATGCTGTACGAGGACAACGCGCCGAAAACCTGCGAGACGCTGTGGAAGGCGCTCAAGAAGCCGATCCGCATCATGAGCTTTCACGCGATGTTCGCCGGGCCCGAAGTGATGGTCGGGCTGCCGAAGGCGGCGCAGACGTTCGATCCGCGCAAGATCCCGATCGAGAACCAGACCGTGTGCCCCGGCATCGGCGAATGTCTGTGGTACTACCAGGGCAAGAACGTGATGAAAGGGCTCACCGACGAGCTGTGGGAGATCGGCATGTTCTACGACCATGGCGGTCGTACCTTCGGGCCACTCGGCTGGACGCCGGTGAATATCTTCGCCCGCATGACCGACAATCTGGACGCCTTCGCGCGCGAGTGCCGCGACATCCGCATGAGCGGCGCCAAGCTGCTCGAGATCGGGCGCAACGACTGACGCGCGCGTTTTCTCGACGATCGACACTGACAAGGAGGATTGCCCCATGACTCTGGTTCGCACCCTGTGTGGCGCACTGGTCTGGCTCGCCGTGGCGGGCACCGCATCGGCACAACAGACGCTGGTGATCAACTCGTTCGGCGGCGACTACGAGAAGACCCACCGCGAGCTGGTGATCACGCCGTTCGAGAAGCAGCACAACGTCAAGGTGCAGGTGACCACGGTCTACTCGGCCGACACGGTGGCGCAGTTGCGCGCGCAGAAGGAGCGTCCGCAGTTCGACGTCGTGCATCTTTCAGGCGGGCTCGACGCCACCGCCGCGGGCGAAGGTCTGCTGCAGCCGATCCAGCCCGGACAGCTGAGCAACTACAACGATCTCTACCCGATCGCGGTCAAGAACCTCGCGACTGGCCGCGGCCCGATGTATCACATCGCGGTGATCGGGCTGCTCTACAACACGCAGAAGATGAAACCGGCACCGGCGAGCTGGAAAGACCTGTTCGAGCCGAAGCTCGCCAAGCATCTGGTGTGGACCGACGTGTCGAACCAATGGGGCATGCTCGGGGTGCTGATGGTCAACCAGGTGTTGGGCGGCACGATCGACAATGTCAATCCGGCGCTCGATGCAGTGAAGAAGACGCTCTCGGGTGCGACCATCGTCTCGAAGTCGCCGGAGATCCAGCAGGCATTCGCTCAGTCCGACGCCTGGATCGCGCCGTACGCCCAGGACTATGCGTTCACGCTGCGCAAGGCCGGCTTGCCGGTGCAGTTCGTCCAGCCGACCGAGGGCGCGCCGATCGCGCCGGTCACGATCAATCTGGTCAAGGGCCGTCCGAACGCCGAGCTGGCACTCAAGTTCATCGACTACACACTGCGCCCGGAGGTGCAAGCGGGCTGGGCCAACGCGCTGCGCTATTCGCCGGTCAACAAGCAGACCAAGCTCGCGCCCGAGGTTGCGGCCGAAGTGACGGTCGGTGAAGCCGCGATGAGCAAGCTGGTGGAGATCGACGCGACGCAGCTGGGCGCCAAGCGCGCGGCGATCACCGAGGCGTGGAAGCGCGCGATCGCGAAATAGCGCCCGGGTGCCTGCCGCAGCGTCCAGCGCCTCGCGCATCGAAGCTGCCGCGCTGATCGCCCCGGGCGTGGCGCTGCTGCTCGTGGCGTTCGTGCTGCCGGTGCTGCAACTGCTGTCGGTGAGTGTTGTCGGCGCCGACGGCAGCTTCTCGCTCGATGCCTACGCGCGGCTGATCAGCGACGCGTTCTATTTCGGCGTCACGGCACGAACGTTGCGCGTCGCGGCGCTGATCACGTTCATTACCTTGCTCCTGGGCTACCCGCTCGCCTACATCGCGGCACGCGGTTCGCCGCGTCTGGCGTTGTGGATCAGCGTGCTGGTGATCACGCCACTGCTCACCAGCGTGGTGATCCGCACCTTCGGCTGGCTGGTGGTGCTCGGACGCAATGGCCTGCTCGCGCAGATCCTGCAGCCGCTCGGCGTGGCTGATGCGGGATTCGCGCTGATGCGCACCGAAACCGGCGTGGTGATCGCGCTGGCGCAGGTGTTGTTGCCGTTCATGGTGCTGACGCTGATCGGCTCGATTCGCGCGGTCGACGTGCGCCTGGAAGAGGCCGCACGCACCATGGGCGCGAGCTTCGGCATGACGCTCGCACGCGTGACGATTCCGATGAGTCTGCCGGGCATCGTCGGCGGATCGCTGCTGGTGTTCGCGTTGTCGATCAGCTCGTTCATCACTCCGGCGCTGGTGGGTGGGCCGCGCCTGCCGTTCCTCGCCGGGAGCATTTTCGAATCGGCCACCGCCACGCTCGATTGGCCGTTCGCCGCTGCGCAATCCGCACTGTTGCTGATGGCGGTGCTGCTGCTGTTCATTCCGGCGACGCTGTTGCGTGGGCGGCCGCATGGTTAGCGCCACGCCGCGCGCCTGGCGCATCGCTGCGATTGCGGTGGTGAGTCTGGTGGTCGTCTACATGCTCGCGCCGCTGGCGGTGGTGATCGCCACTTCGTTCTCAGCCAGCCAGTTCCTGGTGTTTCCACCGCGTGGCCTGAGTCTGCGCTGGTACGCCGAGGTGCTGAGCTCGCCGGCCTACCTGCAGGCGGCCTGGACCAGCGCGTGGATCGCCGTAATCGTTACCGCGCTGGCGGTGCTCGTCGGCACGCCGGCGGGCATCGCGCTCGCGCGTCACCACCTGCGCGGGGCAACGTGGTGGTCGGCGTTGTTCCTCTCGCCGCTGGTCCTACCCGTGGTGGTGCTGGGCATCGGCCTGCTCGCGGTGTTCTCGAAATTCCTCGGCGGGCCCTCCTACTTCGCCATCGTCATCGGCCATTGGGTGATCTGCCTGCCGTACGTGATCCGAACCGTCGGCGCGGTTGCGGTCGGCATCGATCGCTACGCCGAAGAGGCAGCGCGCTTGATGGGCGCACGCTGGTGGGAGCGCTACCTGTACGTCGTGCTGCCGCAGTGTCGCACCGGCATCCTCGCCGGCGCGTTCCTCGCGTTCAACATCTCGTTCGACGATGCGGTGGTGGCGCTGTTTCTGCGTGCCCCGGGCATCGAGACCCTGCCGCTGTTGATCTACGGCCGGCTCGAGTTCAGCCCTGATCCATCGGTGGCGGCGGTGTCGGCGCTGCTCGTGGGGCTGACGATTCTTTTTGTAGTGGCGCTCGAACGCTGGTTCGGGCTGGGCAAGCTGGCGCACTGATCATGGCGAGCGTGTCGCTGACGAACATCGCCAAGCGCTTCGGCGCGGTGCATGCGCTCGATGGCGTATCGCTCGATATCGCCGATGGCGAGCTGGTCGCGCTGCTCGGTCCGAGCGGCTGCGGCAAGACCACGCTGCTGCGCGTGCTGGCCGGGCTGGAATCGCCCGACGCGGGCGCGATCGCGATCGGCGGTGCCGATGTCACGCAGGTCGCGCCCGAGCTGCGGCGCGTGGGCATGATGTTCCAGAGCTACGCGCTGTTCCCGCACATGAGCGTGGCGCAGAACCTGGCGTTTCCGCTGCGCATGCGACGCGTGAGCGCATCGGCGCACGACGCGCGCGTCGAGCAGGCCCTGGCGCTGGTGCGACTCGAAGGATTCGGCGCGCGCTACCCGCATCAGCTCTCCGGCGGCCAGCAACAGCGCGTGGCGCTCGCGCGCGCGCTCATCGACGCGCCGCAGGTGCTGCTGCTCGACGAGCCGCTGTCGAACCTCGATGCCAAGCTGCGCGAGCAGATGCAGGTCGAGCTGATCGAGCTGCGTGCCAAGGTACGGCTAACCACGGTGCTCGTCACGCACGATCAGCACGAGGCGATGAGCCTCGCCGACCGCATCGCGTTGATGCACGAGGGGCGCATCGAGCAGCTCGGCACGCCGCAGGCGCTGTACGAAGCGCCTGCCACGCCGTTCGCGGCGGATTTCATCGGCGCGGCGAATCTAATCCCGATCGAATTGATCGCGGGGAGCGATGATCGCTGGCAGGCACGGCTGGATGACGGCTCGACGATCACGATCGACGCGCCCGCCGATCGACGCGGGGGTGCGCGACAGCTCATGTTGCGCATGGAAGATCTCGCGCTCACCAGCGAACCGGAGCAGTGGGAGGCGGCGCTGCCGATCACGCTCGGCGCGACGGTCTACCGCGGCTCGCACGTCCGGCAACGGGTGCGTCACGGCGCGATCGAGCTTACTGTCGATGTGCCCAAGGCGGCGTTTGAGGTAACACGACGCGCCACGCACGTCGCCTGGCGACGGCGCGATGCGCGGGTGATCTGAACCCTACCGGTCCCAATGCTCCAGCGGCCGACCCGCAACCGGGGCGCGGAAATACGGGATGACGTCCATGTCGAGCGAACCGATGTAGGCGGTGCGCATGTCGGGCCCTGCGAAAGTGAGACTGGCCGGGCGCTTCAAGGTCTGCCCCGACGGATCGCAGAACACCAGATAGGAATTCTGCTCCGGCGTGATGACGATGATCGAGTTGCGCGCCACCTCGGTCACCCACAGATTGCCATCGGCGTCGAAGGTGATGCCGTCGATGCGCGCGCCGGGGAATAGCGTCTCCGGACCATAGGTTTCGCGCGGGCCGAACGATCCGTCGGCCGCCAGCGCATGTCGCGACACGCGCCCGAGCGCAGTTTCGGCGATGTAGATGTGCTTGCCTTGCGGATCGAAACGCACTTCGTTGGTGAAGCTGTAGCCCGAGCCCATCCGGCGCCAGCGCTTGCCGTCGTGCATCAGGATGAAGCCGTCGGGGATCGGCGTCTGCACCGCCTGGATGCGCGGCACGGTGAGCGTGGACACGGTCAGCCAGATGCGATCGCGCGCGTCGACATACACGAAGTTGAGCGCGCCGAGCGGCTTGCCCTCGAACTGATCGAGCAGCACTTCGTGCTTGCCGTCGCGGCTGAGCCGGTAGAGCTTGCCGTCGCCGATGTTGGCGATGAGGATCGCGCCGCTCTTGTCGATGGCCAGGCCGTTGGGCATGCCGCCGATCTTGCCGATGCGCGATTGCTTGCCGTCACGATCGAACCTCACCACGGCCGATTTGTCGTCGGCCACCCATAGCGTGCCGTCGCGCTCGGCCAGGATGCATTCGGGCCGACTCAGGCCGCTTCCCAAGAACTTGAAATCAGCCGGCTTGAGCTTGAAGTTGGCGATCGACGACATGTGGGGTTCCTTTGTAGCCGTTCCGAGAAAACGGTCGTTGCGCCGCATCTGGCGAGAGGCTTACGCGCATCGGCAGCATGTTGACCTCTGCGGGTGGTGCAATCGTAGCGAGTCGACCCGGCGCGCGAAAGCACAACGACCAAGTGGCAAGGGGTCACGCGGAAGCGTTATGATGTATTGATCATGGACATGCGAGTCGAGTGCAACGCAGGGTTTCGCGGCGCCCAAGAGCCTCGCGTGATCTGGTTCGGCAGCCGCTGCCTCAAGGTCAACGAGATCGTCGACCGCTGGCTCTCGGTGGAACGGCGCTACTTCAAGTGCGCCACCGACGACGGCAACCTCTACATCCTGCGCTACGACCGCGACGACGACCGCTGGGATCTCGCCGCCTTCACTCACGCGCGGCGTCAGGCCGAACCCTGTGCGTGCGATGCGCCGGTCTCTGGCGTGAGCGGATTCAAGTTGAATTCGTAGTCTGCGTAGACTGCGTAGTCTGCGAAATCTCGCGCAGGTACGCCTCGACCTCGTCGCGGGTCGGTGTGCCCGCTCCTCCGCCGAAACGCGTGCACTTCAGTGCAGCGGTGGCCGATGCGAATCGCAGCGCCTGCCGACTCGGCATCCCTTCTCCCAACACGAGCGCCAGCGCGCCATGAAACACGTCGCCGGCACCGGTGGTATCGACCGCGCGCACCTGGAACGCGTGCAATCGGTGCATGGCATTGTCTTCCAGCCACACCACCCCATCCGCACCAAGCGTCACGACCGGCACGCGCGCGCCGTGGGCGAGCACGATCTCCAGGCCGGCGCGCAGATCGTCGGTCTGCGTGAACGCGCGGAATCCGGGCAGCGAGAACACGGCGTAGTCGGTCAGCGGCAGCACCCGCTCCAGGATCGGCCGCTCGGTGATCTCGACGTCGAGGACAGAAGGGATATGTGCGGCCCGCGCGGCATGAAAGATCGCGGCAGCACCCAACGGCCAGCGCGTATCGGCGTGCACCGCTTTGGCCGCGGCCACCCACTCGAGCGGCAGCCAGTTGGCGGTGTCGGCCCAGCCGCCGCCCCGATACGCCACGATCGAACGCGCACCGGATTTCTCGACGATCACCGACGCGTGCGGTGACTGCGCGCCTTCGGTCAGCCGGAAGTACTGCACGTCGACCCCGCGCGCGGCCACCTGGCTCACCATCTTGCGGCCGGTTTCGTCCTCGCCCGCGCGCGACCACAGCGCCGCCTTCGCCCCCAGCCGCGCAACCGCGATCGCCGCATTGGCTGCGAGCCCGCCGATCCGCTCGACATAGTCGGTGGCGCGCGACTTGCCGTCGCCCGCAGGCAGTGCATCGACGTGCCAGATGTGGTCGTACGCCGCGTTGCCGCAGCAGATCACATCGAAGCGCGGCAGGGTCTCGCTCGGTATGGTGTCGCTCATCGTGTCGCGCGTGGCGCCTCAGTGCGTGGACGCAGCCATTGTGCCGCCACGACGATGACAATCAGCACCACGCCGGAAATGTCGAATGCCGGCTTCGGATACACCAGCAGCAGGCCGGCGATGATCAGCATCCAGCGCTCCCAGCGCCGGCACTCGCGCAGCAGCCAGTTCTGCATGCCGCCCGCCAGCGCGGCGATGCCGATCGCGGCAGTCATCGCCACCAGTGCGATCGAGCCCCAGTTCGCCGCGGCTAGCGCCTTCATCGAGCCGTTGAGCAGCAGCCCCACGCCCGCCGGATCGAGCACGAACATGAACGGCACCAGGAACGCGGGCATCGTGTACTTCCACGACTGCAACGTCGTCTTGTACGGGTCACCGCCGGTGATTGCCGCGGCGGCGAACGGCGACAACGCGGTGGGCGGCGACACCTCCGACAGCACGGCGTAATAGAAGATGAACATGTGCGCGGCGAACTCGGGCACGCCGAGCTTGATCAGCGCCGGCGCGGCGATAACGGCGCAGATGATGTACGAGGCGGTCACCGGCACCGCCAGGCCGACGATCCATACGATCAGCGACGTGAAGATCGCCGTCAGCAGCAGCTTGAACTCGCCCACCAATTCGGGCGTGGCGGTGAAGCCGAGCAGCGTTGCGAAAGCGGTGAGTGCACGGCTGCCCGAGTCGGCGTACTCGAGCACGATCGCGCTGAACTTCAACCCCAGTCCGGTGAGCGTGACCACGCCGACGATGATGCCGGCCGCCGCGCAGGTGGCGCCGACGTTGAGCATGCCGATCGAGCCGGCCTGCAGCGCCTGCACCAGCTT
>CADEDU010000030.1:0-3894 GCA_902826155.1 uncultured beta proteobacterium | reverse complement strand
CTGGTGGCGAAGGCCACGATCGTCGCCCAGAACACCGACATCACCGGCGAGAAGCCCAGCAGCATGAACGCGATGATCGACACCAGCGACAGGAAGTGGAACCAGTAGCGCCGCGCCAACTGCCACGCGCTTTCGGTTCGCGCGATCGTGGCACCCTGCATGCCGAAGCGGCGCGTGTCGAGCTCGACCATGAAGAACAGCGCGAGGTAGTACAGGCACGTCGGGATGACGGCCATCAGCAGCACGTCGAGATACGAGATCTTGAGGAATTCGGCGATCAGGAACGCGGCAGCACCCAGCACCGGCGGCGAGATGATCGCGCCCAGTCCGCCCGCGGCGAGCAATCCACCGGCGGCATCGCGGCCGTAGCCGGCCTTGGCGAGCATCGGATAGGCCACCGATCCGAGCGTGACCGTCGTCGCCACGCCGCTGCCCGAAGGCCCGCCCAAGAGAAAGGATGCGAGCACCACGGTGCGACCGGCGCTGGTTGGCTTGCCGCCCATCACGGCGAATGACCAGTCGATAAAGAATTTACCGGCGCCGGAGAACTGCAGAAACGCACCGAAGATCGTGAACAGGATGATCAGCGACGAGGACACGTCCACCGCGGTGCCGAAGATGCCTTCGAGGGTCATGTACAGATGCCCCACCAGACGGCCGACCTCATAGCCCTTGTGCGTCCACGGCGCGGGCAGCCACGGCCCCACCAGCGCATACACCAGAAACACCACTACGACGATCGGCATCACCCAGCCCGAGGTGCGCCGCGTTGCGTCGAGCACCAGCACGATCAGCGCGATACCCAGCGCGATGTCGATCGGATCGGGCAACGTGTTGCGATCGGTGAAGTCGTCGCCGCCCTGGATCATGTAGACCACGATCACGACCGACAGGATCGCGGCGATCCAGTCCCACCACATCACCCGGTCGCGAAACTTTTTGGCGATCGGAAACGCCAGGAACGAGATGAACAGCACGAACGCGACGTGCACCGGCCGCAGCGTCTGCGTCGGCACGATCGCGTACGCGGTGTAGAGGTGGAACAGCGACATGGCGATCGCGGCGATCGCCACGAACGCGCCGAGGGCGCCGCGCAGCCGGTTCTGCGCGCCCTCTTCCTCCTCGATGTACGCCTCGGCCTTTTTCAGGCTCTCCTGGCTGACGGCGGGTGATACGGACGGTTCAGCCATGGAACAGACGACCTCGCGCTACCGCAGCAGCGGCTACTGCAGCTTCACGCCTTTCTCGGCGAAGAACTTCGCCGCACCGGGGTGATACGGCACCGGACTGGCGGCCTGCTTCTGATTGTCCAGCTTGAAGTTGGTCGCTTCCTTGTGCACGGCGATCAGGTCATCGCGCTTGTCGAAGATGGTCTTGACGATGTGGTAAGCGGTCTGCTCGGACATGTTCTCGTGCGCGACCAGGATGTTCCACACCGTCGCGTTCTTGTTGTCGGCGTCCATGCCTTTGTACGTGTCCTTCGGGATCGCGTCCTGCACGTACAGGTTGCCGTGCTTCTTGTTCATCGCCGCCACGACTTCGGCATGGTCGATCATGCGGATCTTGACGTTGGGCGTGTTGGCCAGATCGGTCACCGCCGCGGTGGGCAGCCCGCCGACCCAGAAGAACGCGTCGATCTTGCGGTCCTTGATCGCGTTCACCGACTCGGCCACGCCGAGCCGCTCGCGCTTCAGGTCGCGATCGCGATCCAGACCGCCTGCTTCGATCACGCGAAAGCCCATCACCTCGGTGGCGCTGCCGGGCGAACCGGTCGACACCCGCTTGCCCTTGAGATCGGCCAGCTTGGTGATACCGGTGCCCTCGATGGTCACCACGTGCATGCGATTGGGATACATCACCATCAAGGTCTTGAGCGGCACCTTGCCGGTCTTGAACTTGTCTTCACCGCGCAGCGCATCCTGCGCGGCATCGGCCATCGACATACCGACGTAGGGTTTGCCGGTAGCGATGAGCTTGAGATTGTCGACCGAGCCGCCGGTGACTTCGGCGGTGGCTTGCATGCCCGGCACGTGCTTGGAGAGCAGGTTGGCAATGCCGCCCCCCAACGGGTAGTACACCCCGCCGGTACCGCCAGTAGCGATCGAGAGATTGGTCTTGTCCTGGGCGATCGCGGTGCCGGCCGACACCGCGGCGGCAGCGAGCAGGCAGCGTACGGTGAATCGCATGAATGATCCTCTGTGGAACGTTGCAGACTTGGACGTGGAAACGCGGGAGCACGCGGACCCAGGTACGCGGGCGGCGCGCGATGGTGCCACCGTCGCGAAGGGCCGCGACTATATCAGCCGGCTCAGCCGCCTCCCAGCATGGCACGCTTCAGACGCGAATCGACCGGGCTGTCGCCCAGCCAGATGCGCAGCAGCACGCGATAGAAATCGTCGCCGGCGATCGGTTTGCCGCGCGGCTTGCCGTTGAAGACAACCTGCGTGCCGCTGCCCGGCGCGAGATCGAGATGGATCACGTCGCCCTTCTTGCCGTCGCCGACGGCGCTGACGATCGCCACCAGTTCATCGGCGCGCGCCTTGATGGCCTGTTTCTCGGCATCGTTGGTGTTGTTCTGGATGCCTTCGGCGAACGCGTCGCTGATGGTCTTGCCCGAGATGTCGCGCAGCAGCGTCATCTGCACGCGCTTGGCGCCGGGCAATCCGTACACGTCGTTCGGCGCGGCCTTCTTCGCTGTGAGATACAGCGCGCCGACGTACACGTCGACGATCACGCGCGTGCGGATCCCCGCGCCGTTGAGCACGAGTTCCTGCCCGGCGACGCTCGCCTTGTCCTCGACCTTGACGCCGGCGATCTCGGCGGCGCGACCGAGGCTGGCCGCCCCCATCAACAACACTGCCGCCAGCGTCACGGCCTGCTTGGCACTGAACATTCCTAATCTCATCTGCTCGTCCTTGATTGGTTGAACACAACGCGGCTCAGCGGTTGATTCCGGATCGCATCGCAACCCTTGATGACACCTCGCAGCTCAACGCTCGGCCGCCCAGCGCCGCAACGTCTTGACGATGCGGGCATCGGCAAATCCCAGCCGCGCAAGCGCGGTGCCGCGATCGAACTGCTCGCCATAGTGCTCGATCAACCCGTCGCGCAGGCGGCACATGCTGATCCCGTGGAAACCGGCTCGCGTCGGCGTCGCACCGTCGAGCTTGGGCACGTAGGAAAAATCGTAGCGCGCATAACCGATGCGTCCGTCGGACAGCGCATCGCTGAGTCGCCACTCGAAGGCGCTCGCGTCGCGATGAAAATACTGCTCCACCATCTCGGCGATCGCGGCACGGCCATGAAATGCGCCGTAGAACCCGTCGTGATACGTGCCCTCGGGTATGAAGCAGGCCGCGGCGGCGGCGCCCTCGCCGCGACAGATCGCCTGCGTCATGCGCGCCAGCAGCGCGGCGAAATCCCGGCTCGCGTCGTCCACTGCATTCATTGGATCAGCTCTCCATGATGGGGCGCACATTCACGGTGCTAGTTCGGCTTGATCCGGCGCTCCACCACCACCTTGCCCCAGCGAGCGCGTTCATTGCGGATGTCGCGCGCGAACTGCTCCGGCGCGTTGGCGACGATCGACATGCCCAGCACGTAGAACCGGCCGCGCATCTCGGCTGAATCGAGCACGCGCGCGGCATCGCCATGCACCTTGTCGAGGATCGCCTTGGGCGTACCGGCTGCGGCCATCAGCCCGAACCAGCCGTAGTTCTCGAAGCCGGGAATCGTCTCGGCCACCGTCGGCACGTCGGCCAGCTGCGGCGCGCGCTCGCGTCCGGTGACCGCCAGCGCACGCAGCTTGCCGCTGTTGATGAAGCTGATCGCCGCCGAAAGATTGGGGGTGGCCATCGCCGTCTGCCCGGCCACCAGATCGGTCAGTGCCGGGCC
>CADEDU010000029.1:60175-75698 GCA_902826155.1 uncultured beta proteobacterium | reverse complement strand
ACCAAGACCGGCTCGATCACCTCGATCCAGGCCGTGTACGTGCCCGCCGACGACCTGACCGATCCGTCGCCGGCCACCACGTTCGGCCACCTTGACGCCACCGTCGTGTTGTCGCGCGATATCGCCGCGCTGGGCATCTACCCGGCGGTGGACCCGCTCGATTCGACCTCGCGCCAGGTCGATCCGAACGTCATCGGTGAGGATCACTACAACACCACGCGTGCGGTGCAGGCCACGTTGCAGCGCTACAAAGAGCTGCGCGACATCATCGCGATCCTGGGCATGGACGAACTGTCGCCCGAAGACAAGCTCGCCGTGTCGCGCGCGCGCAAGATCCAGCGCTTCCTGTCGCAGCCGTTCAACGTGGCCGAGGTGTTCACCGGCTCACCGGGCAAGATCGTGCCGCTGGCCGACACCATCAAGGGCTTCAAGATGATCGTGAACGGCGAGTGCGATGCGCTGCCGGAGCAGGCGTTCTATATGGTGGGCGCGATCGAAGAGGCGTTCGAGAAAGCGAAGACGCTGCAGTAGCGGTTATCACGTCATCGATTCGACGACGCGATAACTGTCGCCGTTCGAGCGTCAGCGCTGTGACGCTCAACGCCGACGGGGGCGCTCAGCAGTCGCCGCGCCCGCTCCCGTTGCGTTGCTCGGGAGCTTCCCTCCCCTGCGAGGCGGGGGAGGGTCAGGGTGGGGGCAAGCGCAGGAGAGAGCATTCAGTAACCGGGGTAACACAGGATTACGCCAATGGCCACGACGATGCACGTTGACGTAGTAAGCGCCGAAGAGCAGATCTTCTCCGGCGAGGCGGAGTTCGTCGTGCTGCCGGGCGAGGCGGGCGAGTTGGGCATCTATCCGCGCCACACGCCGCTCATCACTCGCATCAAGCCCGGCGCGGTACGCATCCAGAAGCCCGGTGGCGAAGAGGAATTCGTGTTCGTCGCGGGCGGCGTGCTGGAAGTGCAGCCCAATGTGATCACCGTCCTCGCAGACACCGCCATCCGGGGCAAGGATCTCGACGAGGCCAAGGCCAACGAGGCGCTCGAAAAGGCCAGGGAAGCGCGCTCGAAGGCGCAGGACAAGCAGGAAATCGCCACCGTCGAAGCAGAGCTGGCCGAACTGGCGGCGCAGCTAGCGGCGATCCGGAAGCTGCGCGGCAAGCGCTAGCTACGCGAGCGTGCGGGCTACGCGCAGTCGGCGCGCCCGCATCGCCCGAACCCAAAAGGCGGCTCCGGCCGCCTTTTTCATTGACGTGTCCGTTCGATCTCTGGGCCGGGAAGTCGCCCGCAGTCAGGCGCTCGCGCCGGCACTGCCCTTCTTCGCGTAGTAATGCCCGGCCATCAGGTCGAACATGCGCATGTAGTCGGGGTCGGAGCGATCGTCGCGGAACTCCTTGTACGCCGCGTTCACGTTGACGTAGATCCGCTCCTCGTCACCCCAGTCGCGAAACGCGCTGAAGTTGATGTCGCGCGTTGCCTCCACGTCCGACATGCCGGCATCGAAGCGCTTGCGCGACTCTGCCAGTACGAACGCCAGGTACTCGCGCAGCCGCAGCACCGCGCTCTTGTCGCTGATCGGTCCGTGGCCCGGGACGACCGTCTCGACGTCCCACGCGAGGATCCGATCGCATGCCTTGACCCAGTTGGATACCGGTCCGGCCCAGACCGCAGGATGACCGCCCACGAACATGATGTCGCCGGTGAACACCATTCTGTCGCCAGGCACGTAGACCAGCGTGTCGCCCTTGGTGTGCGCGGGCCCCACGTTCACGAGCTCGACCCGTTTGCTCCCCACCTGCAATTCGAGAGCGCCGTCGAAGACGCGGTTCGGTTCGACATGCCGTACATCGTCGAAATAGAAGCGACTGCCCATCACCTCGTGCATGAACGCGCCGGCCTGACCGAGATTGCGCCAGTCGCGCATCATTGCCGCGAGCTTCTCCGGGGGCATGTGATGCATGTCTGCGACGGTGCCGCGCGAGGCGATGATCTGCGCGCCTTCGACCAGCTGATTGCCGAAGGTGTGATCACCGTTGGCGTGCGTGTTGACCAGCATGTCGATGCGCGCCGCAGCCGGCACGGCCTTGCGCATGCCGGCGAGCATCTCGGCGGTGAGTTTCAGGTCGAACAACGTGTCGACCAGCAGCGTGTGCTCACCGTCGACAATCAATCCGGCGTTGCTCCATCCCCACGAGCCGTCGGGCAGCAACCAGGCGAAACAGCCCTTGCTCAGATCGTGCAGTCCCTTGGTGTACGGTCGGGTTGCCATGGTCTCCTCTTTGTTTGCGCAGCAAGCGGTCGCGGGCAAGGTAGCGCCGGGGCACTTCGACCGTCAATCGCAGTCTCAGGGTCAGTGCGTCGCGCACTATGATGCGCGATGTGATGCGCAGTGGCGCCGGCCGGGCGCGCCTGTCGAGCCCCGAAGCGCGACGCACGTCGTCCAAGGAACATGCGATGACCCAAACCAGCAGCACCCCGTCCCAGTCTGCCGATGCTGATCCCGTGCAGGGATTTTCGCCGGCCGGTCAGCTGATGCACCTGATCTCGGGCTACTGGACCACGCAGGCGATCTGCGTGGCGGCCGAATTAGGCCTGGCCGATCTGATCGGGCGCAAGGGCCGCAGCGTCGATGCGATTGCCGCCGAGTGCGGTGCGAACGCCGACTCGCTCTATCGCCTGTTGCGGGCCCTGGCCAGTGTGGGCGTGTTCCAGGAATCGGCCCCGCGGCAATTCGCGCTCACGCCGATGGCGGCGCTGCTCAAGAACGACACACCGGGCAATCTGCGCGCCTTTGCGCGGTTTCAGGCCGACGAGTGGCATTGGCGCTCATGGGGCCGCCTGCTGAGCAGCGTTCGTGAAGGCAAGCCGGCCACCATCGAGGCGCTAGGTGAGGCCAACTGTTTCGACTATCTCGCCAAGCATCATGACTCGGCGCGCCTGTTCGATGATGCGATGGCAGGTTACGCCTCGCGCGCACACGCGGCCGTCGTCGACGTGTACGACTTCAGCGCCTGCCGCATGATCGTCGACGTCGGTGGCGGACAAGGCACCTTGCTTGCCGAGGTTCTCGCAAAGCATCCACAGGCGAACGGCATCCTGTTCGATCTGCCCGAGGTCGTGAGCGGCGCGAGCGCAACCCTCGAGCGGTTTAACGTGCTCGATCGCTGCCGCGCTATCGGCGGCGATTTCTTCAGCGTGGTCCCGGCGGGGGGCGATGCGTATCTGCTCTCGACCGTGATCCACGATTGGGACGACGAGCGCGCGGCCGCGATCCTGCGCCGCACGTGCGCGGCGATGTTGCCGCACGGCCGGGTGTTGATCGTCGAAAACGTCATTCCCGCGGGAAACGAGGCGCATCCGGGCAAATTCATCGATCTGGAAATGCTGGTGATCGCAGGCGGCCAGGAACGCACCGAGGCGCAGTACGAAGCGCTACTGCGGCGCGCGGGCCTGAAGCTGACGCGCGTGGTGCCGACCGCGGCGCAGGTCTCGATCGTCGAGGCGATGCGCGTGTAAGTGTTCTACGGCAACGTAAGCCCGGCATTGGCACGAAAAGCGGCACGCACGTTCGTGATTGTCGCGGTGCAACGCGCGATTCATGCTGACCACGCACTGCTCGATCAACAATGCATCAGACCGAGTGACCCCGCGCCAACGCTGCAATCTCAGGCGATTCTCGCGAACGTATCCACAACTTCTGTGGATAACTGAATACCGCGCACGGCGCATTCGGGAAGTGCGTTGTAGGCATCGATCCGACTTGACAGCGCGGCAGAAATCTCAGTCTACGACTTGAGATGCGCGTCGCGCCGCGCGTAGAGCGACTCGTCGGCGTACCCCATCGTTTCGGGGCGGCCGCGCCCGAGCATCACCTGGAAGTACACCGGCTCCAGACTGTTGTTGTTGTAGCCGTGAATCACGCCAGGCGGACACGACACGCATTCCCAAGGACCGAGCCGGTACTCGACCCGCTTGCCCGCCTCGTCCTCGAGGAACACGTCGAGGAAGCCTTGCAGCACAAAGAAGCACTCTTCGACTTCATGCGTGTGCGCGGCGTTGCCCTGGCCGGGCTCGACGAACATGATCGATAGCGTGAAGCCGCGTGCCGGAATCGCATTCGAATCACCGTGCTTGCCCGAGCCTCCCGCGCCGATGAAGCGGTGCTGCGCGCGCTTGAAGCCTTCGATCTTCGCGTCCTCGAAGGCGGCCCAATCGGGCTTGCGGTCACGAAAGCGCGCGACGTAACGCGCGCCGATTTCCTCGATGGGAACGCCCACCAGCTCCGCGGGCCGCGGGTGTCTTGCAGTGCTCATGGTTGGTCCTTTCTCATGCAATGAAGCGTTTGCCAACGAGGCTAGCACGGCGGCCGAGCGCGCCAAGCTCACGAAGCCTACCGATCCACCACGGGACGGGGCGCCGCACCCGCCGATGATCTCGCGGATCAGGTCGGAGCAAGTTGACTTTGCTCACGCGCTCCACAAGACTCGCGAGCCGTCGTCCAGGCTTCTATTCAAATAAATTTCAAGGGATCGCCCATGCGCGGATTCATCCTCACCGCCCTGCTGAGCGCAGCTTGCCTTGCTAGCGCTCCGCCGGCAGCAGCACAGGCTTGGCCGGCCAAGCCGGTGCGATTCATCGTCACGTTCACCGCAGGCGGCGCGGCCGATCTGACTGCACGCATCCTGGGCGAAAAGCTCGCCGAGACCTGGAAACAGCAGGTGATCGTCGAGAATCGGGGTGGGGGCAACGGGTCGGTGGGCGTTGAAGCGGCGATGCGCTCGCCTGCCGACGGATACACCTACCTGTTGCTTGCCAACACGCACGTCATCAACGTCGCGCTGTACCAGAAGCTTTCATACGATCTGTTTCGCGATTTCAATCCGGTGCTGATGACCACCGCTGCGCCGCTGCTGCTCGCGGCTAATCCGCGCTTGCCGGCCTCGAACATCGCCGAGGTGACTGCAGCGCTCCGGGCGCGGCCGGGCAAGATCGATATCGCCACATGCGGCATCGCCACCGCGCACCACTTCGCAATGGAAATCTACAAGCACGCCACCAAAACTTTCGCGGTGCATATCCCGCATCGTGGCTGCTCGCCGGCGGTTGTCGACACCGTGTCCGGTGTAGTCGACATCGTCATGGTGTCGCTGCCTGCGGGGCTGCCCTTCGTCAACCAGGGCAAGCTCAAGGCGATCGGCATTACCGCGCGGCAGCGTTCGCCGAGCGCGCCGAGCATCCCGACCTTCCGCGAGTCAGGCTTGAAGGAGCTGGCCGATTACGAAGTGGACAACTATTACGGGCTGATGGCGCCGGCCGGAACACCGCGTGAGATCCTCGCGCGCGTCGAGGCCGATACGCGCAAAGCGCTCGAAGCGCCGGATGTGCGCAAACGCCTGGCCGGTGCGGGACTCGATCCGTTCGTGCTCGGGCCGGAGCAGATGGTCGCCGCGATGCGCAACGACGTCACCAAGTTCAAGCGCGCCATCGAGGTGGCGGGTATTAAGCCGGAGTAAGACAAATGTCACTGCGCATCAGCCTCACCTGCTGCGACTACGATCGCACTCGCGCGCTGTTCGACGGACGGGTGCAGATCGAAGGCTGCGACGTCACCGCGGTGCCGCTCGAGCCTGAAGAGGCGTTCCATCGCGCTTTCAAGTTCGCCGAGTTCGACGTGACCGAGTTGTCGCTGTCGAGCCACACGCTGATGACCTCGCGCGGCCAGAACGTCTACGTCGGCATCCCCGCGTTCGTCTCGCGCGTGTTCCGCCATTCGAGCATTTACGTGCGCACCGATCGCGGCATCAGCAAGCCGCAGGATCTGAAAGGCAGGCGCATCGGCGTGCCCGAGTACCAGATGACCGCGAATGTCTGGGTGCGCGGCATGCTCGATGACGAATACGGCGTGAAGCCCAGCGACATCCACTGGCGCCAAGGCGGCCTGGAAGAACCAGGGCGCGAAGAACGCACCCCGCTCAAGCTGCCCGCGGAGATCGACTTCCAGAAGATTCCGCATGAGCGCACCTTGAACGAGCTGTTCGAAGCAGGTGAACTCGATGGCGTAATCGGTGCGCGCTCACCGTCGTGCTTCCTGCGCGGTGCGCCGAACGTGGGCCGGCTGTTCGTCGACTATCGCAAGGCCGAGGAAGAGTATTTCCGTCGCACCAGGATGTTCCCGATCATGCACATCATCGGCATTCGCCGGTCGATCGCCGAGGCGCATCCGTGGCTCGCGGCGAGTCTGATGAAGGCATTCAACCGCGCCAAAGCACTGACGATGGCGGAGCTGGCGCAGATCGGCCATCTGTTCACGAGCTTGCCGTGGGGTGTCGCGGAGTACAACCACGCGCGCGCGCTGATGGGTGAGGACTATTGGAGCTACGGCTTCGAGGCCAATCGTCACGCGCTCGAAGCGTTCACGCGCTATCACCACGCGCAAGGATTGTCGGCGCGCAAGGTGGCACCCGAAGAGCTGTTCGCCGCCTCCAGCCTCGATCTGTCGAAGATCTAGTCGATGTCCGCATCGTCGCCGGACGAGGTCGGCGCGGCTGTACCGCAGGCAGCGGGTGCTGCCGCGAACGCCGCCGCCGGTGCCCCGAAGCGACGCGTGGTCGGCGCGCGCGCACGACGGATAGAAGATCCGGCATTGCTGCGCGGGCAAGGCCAGTTCGCCGACGACATCGACCTGCCCGGCCTGTTGCATGCGGCATTCGTGCGCAGCCCGCACGCCCATGCGCGCATCCGTCGGATCGACAAATCGGCCGCACTGAAGGTCGCCGGGGTACGGGCGGTGCTCAGCGCCGAGGACTTGCAGCAGGTGCTGCCCGCGTTGCGCATGCCGCTCGGATTCCCGACGAAAGCGCTGCCCAAGGACATCACGCCCTGGGTGCTTGCGCCGAACGAGGTGTGCTTCGTCGGCGAGGCGGTGGCGATGGTGATCGCGACCTCGCGCTACGCCGCCGAAGACGGTGCCGATGCGCTGGTCGTCGACTACGACCCGCTGCCCGCGCTCATCGATTGTCGACAGGTGCTGGATCCAGCTGCGCCGCGCGTCCGCAGCGACGCGCAAAGCAACGTGCTCACGCGCTTTCCGATCGCCTACGGCGACACCGACGCGGCATTCGCCCAGGCGGCGCACGTGGTGTCGGCCTCGCTGCATCAGCATCGCGGTGCGGCGCACCCGCTCGAAGGTCGTGCGGTCGTCGCGCATTGGGACGGCGCGCAGCAGGCGCTGGTGGTGTGGTCCTCGACGCAGATGGCGCACGATCTGATGTTCACGCTGGCCGAAACCCACGGCCTGCCCGAGAGCCGCATCCGCGTCATCGCGCCCGACGTGGGCGGCGGGTTCGGCTCGAAGTTCCTGGTCTATCCGGAAGAGATCGCGATACCGGCTGCGGCGCGCCTGCTCGGTGCGCCGGTCAAATGGGTGGAAGACCGGCGCGAGCATTTTCTGAGCGCGATCCAGGAGCGCGACCAGTATTGGGATCTGCAGATGGCGCTCGATGCGCAGGCGCGCGTGCTGGGGCTGCGCGGGCGCATGATCCACGATCAGGGCGCGTACACGCCGCAAGGCATCAACTGTCCGTACAACGCGGCCACGTCGGTGACCGGCCCGTACATCGTACCCAGCTACTCGCTCGATGTGATCGTCGGGCAGACCAACAAGGTCTACACCATTCCGGTGCGCGGCGCGGGCTATCCGCAGGCGTGCTACGCGATGGAGCGCATGCTCGACCGTGCCGCGCGCACGCTCGGCCTCGACCGCGCCGAGATCCGTCGCCGCAATCTGGTGCCACCGGCGAAGATGCCGTACACCAAGCCGCTCAAGAACCGCGCGGGTCAGGCGATCATCCTCGACAGCGGCGACTACCTCGCCTGTCAGGCCGAAGTGCTCGAAGCGATGGACTACAACGGCTTCGCCGCGCGTCAGCGCACCGCCCGCGCGAACGGGCGCTATCGCGGCTTCGGTTTCGCGCACGCGGTGAAAGGCACCGGCCGCGGACCGTTCGAATCGGGCATCGTCAAGGTCGCGCCGTCGGGCCGGATCACGGTGGCCACAGGCGCGCTGGCGATGGGGCAGGGACTGAAAACCGCGCTCGCTCAGGTGTGCGCCGAAGTGCTGGGCGTGGCGCACGATCGCATCGACGTCATCGCCGGCGATACCGCGCACGCCTCGCTCGGTGTCGGCGGCTTCGCCAGCCGGCAGATGACGGTCGCCGGCAGCGCCGTGCATCTGGCCGCGACCGAAGTGCGTCGTCGCGCCGTGCGCGTGGCCGCGCACATGCTGGAGGCGGCCGAGACCGATCTGGTGCTGGCCGACGGCAAGGTGCACGTGGCGGGTGTGCCCGACATGGCGGTGACGCTCGCCGATATCGCGCGGGCGCTGCGTGGTGTTCCCGGCTACACGCTGCCCCCGGGTGTCGAGGCCGGACTGGAGGCCAGCGTGAACTGGCAGCCCGAGGCAATGGCCTATGCCAACTCGTTCCACGCCTGCGAAGTGGAGATCGACGTGGCAACCGGTGCCATGTCGATCGAGCGCTATCTGGCGATGCAGGACAGCGGCACGCTGGTCAATCCGATGATGGTCGAAGGCCAGTTGCACGGCGGTGTGGCGCACGGGATCGGCAACGCGATGCTGGAGGTGATGCACTACGACGTGCACGGCCAGCCGCTCACCACGACTTTGGCGGACTATTTGTTGCCCTGTTCGCTGAGCGTGCCGCGCTTCGAAGTGCGGATGAAGGAGAGCCCGTCGCCCTTCAATCCGCTCGGCGTCAAGGGGGTCGGCGAGGGCGGCACGATCCCGGTAGCCGCCGCGATCGCCTCGGCGGTGGAGGATGCGCTCACAGAGTTCGGGGTGCGCATCGACGATGTGCCGATCTCGCCTGAAAAGATCGTCGCACTAGTGCGTGATCGCGGCGCCGGACAGTCATAATTGCGCTTGCGGCGCCGGCGGGTACCGGGGTGAGTTGCAGTTCACTTCGGTGCGGATCGCGCCGCGCCCGACTCGTGCAAGCCTACGACCTCGTCATCATCGGCGGTGGCATCAACGGCGCCGGCATCGCACGCGATGCGGCGGGCCGCGGCCTTTCAGTGCTGCTGGTCGAAAAGGACGATCTGGCGGCCCACACCTCGTCGGCCAGTTCCAAGCTGATCCACGGCGGCTTGCGCTACCTGGAGCACTACGAGTTCCGGCTGGTGGCCGAAGCGCTGGCCGAACGCGAGGTGATGATCGCGATCGCGCCGCACATCGTCTATCCGATGCGGTTCGTGCTGCCGCATGCGCCGCATCTGCGCCCGGCGTGGATGATCCGCCTCGGACTGTTCCTGTACGACCGGCTCGGCAACCGCTGGCTGCCCGGCGAGAACAGCCGTTCCACGCTGCCGCGCTCGCATGGACTGATCTTTGCCGGTACTACGCACGCAGGCGTTCTCAAACCGCAGTTCGCGCGCGGTTTCGAGTATTCCGATGCCTGGGTCGATGACGCGCGCCTGGTCGTGCTCAACGCGCGCTCGGCCGCCCAACACGGCGCGGACATCCGCACCGGCACGACGTGCGTCCAGGCGCGGCGCGAAGGCGAGCGCTGGTTCGTTGAACTGGCCGACAGCGATTCCGGTGCACGCAGCCAGGTGGTTGCGCGCGCCATCGTCAACGCCGCGGGGCCTTGGGCGCAACGCGTGGCCGGCTCGATCCTGCATCTGCCGCAATCGGGCACGCTGCGGCTGGTCAAGGGCAGCCACATCGTGGTGCCGCGCCTGTACGCGGGCGAACACGCCTACCTGTTGCAGAACGCCGATAAACGCGTCGTGTTCCTGCTGCCGTACGGACCGCAGTTCACCGCCATCGGCACCACCGACGTTCCGGTCGACGATCCCGATCGCGCCCCGCACGCCGATGAGCACGAGATCGCGTACCTGTGTCGGACCGCGAGCGACTATCTCCAACGCAGCGTCGTGCCCGGCGATGTGGTGTCGAGCTGGAGCGGGGTGCGTGCGCTCTTCGACGACGGCAGCGATAACCCCTCGGCGGTGACGCGCGACTATCGCCTGATGCTCGATGAGAATGGGCCGCCCGCCCTGTCGGTGTTCGGCGGCAAGATCACCACCTACCGCCGGCTGGCCGAGCAGGCGCTCGACAAGCTGCAGCCGTGGTTCGACTTCCCGCGCGGTTCGTGGACCGGCAACGAGCCATTGCCCGGGGGTGATTTCGACGGACGAACATTCGATCAGCACTTGGCGCAGCTTCGCGCGAGCTTCGCGGGGCTCGATGAAAAGTGGCTGGCGGGGCTGTTTCGCCGGCACGGCACGGCAACGCGGCAGATCCTGCACGGCGCAAGGCAGGTGTCCGATCTCGGCGAGCATTTCGGCGGTGGGCTGTACGAGCGCGAAGTCGACTATCTTCGGCAACACGAATGGGCGCGGACTGCGGAAGACCTGCTGTGGCGGCGAACCAAGGCCGGGTTGCTGGCGACGCCCGCACAGGTGGCGTGCCTGCGCGAATGGCTGGCGCGCGCGCCTGCCGACGTCGTCTGAGTGCCGATGCTGCCACTCAAGGACATGACCGCAACGCTCGCACGAAACGTGCGGGTGCTGCTGCTCGATATCGACGACACGCTGACCACCGAGGGCAAGCTCACCGCGGTCGCGTACAGCGCGCTACAGCGTGCGCATGACGCGGGCTTGCAGGTGGTGCCGATCACCGGGCGTCCGGCCGGCTGGTGCGATCACATCGCGCGCATGTGGCCGGTCGATGCGGTGGTGGGCGAGAACGGTGCGTTCTACTTTCGCTATGACCATGCGCAGCGCCGGCTGATCAAACGCCTTCTCGATGACGATGCCACGCGTGCAGCGCATCGTGCGCGGCTCGCGAGCATCGGTGTGCGCATCCTCGCTGAAGTACCCGGATCCGCGCTCGCTTCCGATCAGCACTATCGCGAAGCCGATCTGGCCATCGATTTCTGCGAAGACGTGGCGCGATTACCCGATGCGGCGATCGATCGCATCGTCGCCATCATGCAGGCCGAGGGCATGACCGCGAAGATCAGCTCGATCCACGTCAACGGCTGGTTCGGCGCTTACGACAAGCTCGGCATGACGCGCACGCTGTTCGACGAGCAGTTCGGTATCGATCTCGATGCGTCGCGCGATCGATGCGTGTTCGTCGGCGACTCGCCCAACGATGCGCCGATGTTCGCGTACTTCCCGCACGCGGTCGGTGTGGCCAATGTGCAGGCACTGGCTGCGCGCATGACCGTGCTGCCGCGCTACGTGACGCGCTCACCCGCCGGCGCCGGTTTCGCTGAATTGGTCGAACACTTGCTGAACGCGCGTGGCGCAGAGGGATTTCCATTGCGCGAATCGCCTCGGCAACAGGGGTAGGGGCCGCGTAAGTTTCACGTAAGTGGATCGCCGACGCGGATCGATCGGGAGCTATCCCCTTCGTTGACACATGATTTGGGGGGCGCCTACACTGCCCCGTCGATCGCCGTATTGCCGGAGTCTGGTCGAGTGGACCGCTCGTGGTCGAGTGCAAACCCTCCAGCGCAAGATCGATCCACCAATTGATCCACGGAGACAGCAGTGTCAGGAGGATTCGTGATGTCGAGATTGTCCAAAGGAGTGACCAGGCTCGCCAGTCTGGCCGGAGCAGCAGCGTTGCTCACGAGCGTTCACACCGCTCCCGTTCAGGCGCAGACCAGCTTGAAGATGCAGTCGACGTGGCCGGCGTCGCTCACGCTGCACGAGAACTTCCTGTACTGGGTCGAACGCATGGGCAAGTTGTCCGGCGGCACGTTCAAGGTCGACGCGATGCCGGCTGGTCAGGTCGTGCCCGCGTTCGAAGTGCTCGATGCGGTCCATAAGAAAGTGATCGACGGCGCGCATGCCTGGGCCGGCTACTGGGTCGGCAAGAACAAGGCCGCGATTCTCGTGACCGGCGGCCCCGGCGGCACGTTCGGCATGGACATGGTCGACTACATGGGGTGGGTCTATCACGGTGGCGGGTTCGAGCTGCTCCAGGAGTTCTATCAGCAGACGCTCAAACTCAACGTGGTGATGATCCCGATCCTGCCATCCGGTCCACAGGCGTTCGGCTGGTTCAAGCGGCCCATCAAGAACCTGGCCGACTTCAAAGGGATGAAGTGCCGCCAGACCGGCATGGCCGCGGAGATCTGGACCCGCATGGGCATGACCACGGTCAACATGCCCGGCGGCGAGATCATCCCGTCGGCGCAGCGCGGCGTGATCGACTGCGCCGAGTGGGTGGGCGGTGTTGAGGATCTGCGGCTTGGCTTCCACAACGTCTGGAAGTATCACTACACCCCGGGCGTGCACGAGAACACCACGGTGGGCGAGCTGCTGTTCAACATGGATGTCTGGAAGGGCTTCACGCCGCAGCAGCAGGAATGGGTCAAGTCCGCGGCCAACGAATCGTTCCTCATCTGGTGGGCGAAGTGGCAGAAGCAGAACGCCGACGCGCTCAAAGAGCTGCGTGAGAAGCACGGCGTGCAGATCCTGCGGACACCGCCGGACATCCTGATCGAATTCCTGAAAACCTGGGACACGATCGCCAAGGAGGAATCCGCGAAGAGCCCGATCTTCAAGAAGATCCTCGATTCGCAGCGTGCGTACGCGAGCGTCGTGGTCCCGGCGAAGCGGTTCTACTTCCCGCCGTACTCGTTCATCGCCAATCACTACTTCCCTGAAGGCGGCGCCGCACCAGCCGCCAAGGCGCCAGCCAAGAAGTAGAGCAACGTGTAGCGCGCGGTTCAGAACGACAAAGCCAGCGAGGATTGAAGCGACTCCTCGCTGGCTTTTTGTTTGGCCGCGTCGCGACCGGGATTTCGCTGTTTGCAGTTAGGATGCACGCCGCGCGGCAATCCAGCGCCCGCTGACACAACAAGGAGGAGAGCAATGGCCCAGCCCGATGCACCGGCGCCCGAGTGGCTACTTAGTATCGTTCGCCGCATCGACAAATTTACCGACACGACCGGCACCTGGTTCGCCTGGATGTCGGTGCCGCTGGTTGTCGCGGTGAGCTGGGAGGTCATTTCCCGCTACGCATTCAACGCCCCCACCGAGTGGGCGTTCGACGTGACGTACATGCTTTACGGCACGTTGTTCATGCTCGGCTCGGCCTATGCGCTGCTCAAGGGTGCGCATGTGCGCACCGACTTCTTCTGGGAAAAATGGACGGCGCGCACCAAGGGTCGCATCGACATGATCGCGTACCTGGTGTTCTTCCTCCCGGGTCTGCTCGCGTTCTTCTTCCTGAGCCTGACGGAGTTCATCTACGCCTTCCAGATCGGCGAGACCTCGGAACAGACACCGTGGCGGCCGATCCTGTGGCCATTCAAGGGGATGGTGCCGCTGGCGATCCTGCTGCTGTTGATCCAGGGCGTATCCGAATTCCTCAAGAGCTGGTGGGCCGCCAAGACCGGCATCGAGCTCGATCACAAAGAAAAAGCCGAAGTCTAGGCGCGCACACCAAGCTCAAGGGGGAAGTCACACATGTCCGGACTCGCGTTGCTCGGCCTGATCATGCTCATCGTGATGATCGGGGCGATCTTTCTCGGTTTCCCGATCTCGTTCACGCTGTTGTTCCTGGCGTTCGGATTCGGCTACGCCGGTCTGGGCGAAACCGTGTTCAGCCTGGCCTATTTCCAGACCATCGGCTTGATGAAGGAGGAACTGCTGGCCGCCGTGCCGCTGTTCATCTTCATGGGGTTTCTGACCGAGCAGGCCGGACTGATGGAGCGCTTGTTCTCGGCGCTGCGAATGATGCTGGCGCCCGTGCGCGGCGCGCTGTTTCTGGTGGTGATTCTTACCGCTGCGATCTTCGCGATGGCCACCGGTATCGTCGGAGCCGCGGTAACGGTGCTGGGCATCATGGCCGCGCCGATCATGGTCAAGACGGGCTACGACGCGCGCCTGGCCGCCGGTGCGATCACCGCGGGCGGTACGCTCGGCATCCTGATTCCGCCGTCGGTGATGCTGATCGTGATGGGGCCGGTGCTCGGTGTGTCGGTGGCCGATCTGTATGCCGCCGCCTTCGGGCCGGGGTTTCTGCTGGCCGGACTTTACGTGGTTTACCTGATGGCGCGTTCGATCATGAATCCGCGACTCGGGCCGCCCGTCCCGCTGGAGGAGCGTGTCGGCAGCGTCGCGATCATGCTCAAAGAAGTGCTCATCGGCGTGGTGCCACTGGCGGGCCTGATCGCGGCCACGCTCGGATCGATCCTGATCGGCGCGGCGACCCCGACCGAGGCCGCGGGCATCGGTGCGCTGGGCGCATTCCTGCTCACGCTGGCCTACGGCCGCTTCACTTGGAGCGGCTTCCGACGCGCCTGTCAGTCGACGATGTCGACCTCGAGCATGGTGCTGTTCCTGGCGGTCACCTCCAACATTTTCGGTGCCGTATTCGCGCGCATGGGCACTGCAAACTGGATCACCACGACCCTGCTTGGTTTGCCGCTCGGTCCGGTGATCATGCTGCTGGTGGTCGTGATCCTGATCTTCCTGCTCGGCTGGCCGTTCGAGTGGCCGGCGATCATTCTGGTGTTCCTGCCGATCTTCTATCCGGTGATGGAAGCGCTCAAGCCGGCGATCGGTGAATCGCTCGGCATGCCGGTCGACATGGTGATGGTCTGGTTCGGCGCGCTGGTGGCCGTGGTGTTGCAGACCGCGTTCCTGTCACCGCCGGTGGCCATGTCGGCGTACTACCTGCGCCAGGTGGTCAAGGAATGGTCACTCTCGACGATCTACAAGGGCATGTTCGAGTTCATGATTCTGCAGATCATTGCCATCATCCTGATCATCGTCTTCCCCAAGATCGCGTTGTGGTTTCCGCTGGAGATGCAGGAACTGCGCCGCGGTGAAGTGGTGGAGCGCGTCGAAGACGACGCGGCCAGCCTGGAACAAGACACGATGGAATCGATGCAGCAGCAATCGCAGGATGCACTGGAGAAGTCCGACGAGGCCGCACCACCTCCGGGCGACAAGCCCGACGAAGGCAAGAAATAGCCGCGCGCGTCGTCGCATCCTGCTGCAAGCGGGCACCTTCGGGTGCCCGTTTTGTTTTGGCGAATAGCTCGGCATCGCGATAGACCGTCCGGGTTATCTCGTGGGGCTGATGGTCAAGCAACGTGAATCCCTCGACGATTGACGTTGCAGCACAGACGTTCCGCTCCCATCGCGACCCCTCAGCCGAACTCCATGTCGATCCGCCTTCCCGCGCGTGGCACCGCCGCTCGCCTGTCATGCACACCTTGCACGCAACGGTTCAGCCGATGCCTGGCGTTGACTGCCGCGGTTGCGTCATTCGGGTTCGGGTTGGCGGGTGTGAGAGCGCAGACACCCGCGCTGCCAGGATCGGCGCAGCCCGGTCAGATCGAGCGCGAGCGCAAGCCAGAACCAATCCCGCGCGCGGTGCCCGACGGCGCGGTGATCCCGATGCCCAGTATCAAGGCACCTGCTGGTGCCGAAGGCATCCGCTTCCTGTTGCGCGAGGTCAGCTTCGCCGGCAACAC
>CADEDU010000029.1:53501-60075 GCA_902826155.1 uncultured beta proteobacterium | reverse complement strand
TTGCATGTGCAGGCGCTCGAGCGGTACCTGCTGCTGATGAACGATCTGGCTGGCGTCACCGCGCGTGCCACGCTCATGCCCGCGCCCGCTCAGGTCGGCGCCGCCGATCTGATCATTCAGGTGAGCGAAAGGATGGCAACGGGCGCGCTGTCGGTCGACAACCGCGGTGGACGGTTCCTCGGGCCGTGGCGCGCGTACGCCGACCTCGATCTGCACTCGCTCACCCGACGCTTCGACAAGACCGCGATTCGTGCGGCGAGCAGCATGGACGAGCGACTCAACTACATCACTGCGACGCACGAACAGCCGATCGGCAGCGAGGGCGGACGCGTCGGCGTCACCGTAGGCTACTCACGCGCCGAACCGCGGCTCGACGGCGCCCTGGCCAACACCAATCTCGAAACCGACTCGCTCTCGGGGGCGATCAGCTACACCCATCCCATCGTGCGCAGCCGCCGCGAGAACCTCTACGGCCGGGTCTCGTTCGGTTTTCACGACGGGAAGACCGAACTGCTCGATCAGACCACGGCCCAGGACAAGCTGCGCATCGTGCGTGTCGGGGCCACGTACGATCGCACCGATCCGCTGCGTGGCGTCAACGTGGTCGATCTCGAGATGTCGCAGGGCCTGGACGTGCTCGGTGCGCGCGAGTCGGGCTCGTCCAACTTGTCGCGCACCAATGGTCGAAGCGATTTCACCAAAGGCACCTTCTACGCCGCGCGCCTGCAAAGTCTGGCTGCGGGCTGGTCGATGCTCGCCGCGCTCAGCGGACAGTACGCCGCCAATCCACTGCTTGCCTCGGAGTTGTTCGGTTTCGGCGGCGCGCAGTTCGGCCGTGGTTACGATCCATCCGAGCTGGTCGGCGATTCGGGTATCGCCGGCAAGATCGAGTTGCGCTACTCCGACAATCTGCCGCTCAGCGTGCCGCTCAACTACACCGCGTATGCGTTCTACGACGTCGGACGTGTGTGGCGGCGCATGCCGGTGAACGAAGCGAGCGCCGAATCGGCGGCCTCCTACGGCCTTGGGTTGCGCATCGAGGTGGCGCGCCGGGTGTCGGGGTTCGGCGAGATCGCCAAGCCGGCCACGCGCGACGTGCGCGCCGAGGGTGATCGCGATCTGCGCGGCTACGTTGGCGTGGCGTACAAGTTCTGAGTCCATTCGCGGAGGAAGGCCGGCGAACGACGGGGCATCGGTCATAATCACGCGCCATGGATCTCTGGCTCGTGGTGTACGCCGTGCTCGGCGCGTGCTTCGGTTTTCTGGCGGGGCTGCTGGGTATCGGCGGCGGTGCGGTGTCGGTGCCGCTCATGACCATGGCCTATTCGGCGCAGGGCTTCGATCGCGCGAGCATCCTGCATCTGGCATTGGGTACCGGCATGGCGACGATCGTGTTCACGTCGCTCTCCAGCCTGCGTGCTCACCACCAGCACGGCGCGGTCGACTGGAGCACCGTGCGCACCTTGGCGCCGAGCATCGTCATCGGCACGCTGTTGGGCACGAGCATCATTCCGTTCATTCCCACGTTTCCGCTGGCGATCATCTTCGTGAGTTTTCTTGGCTACATGTCGATCACGATGTTCTCGAACTGGAAGCCCAAGCCGACGCGCCAGTTCCCGGGAACCTTAGGTGCATCGGTCGCCGGGCTGTTCATCGGCGTTATCTCGGGCATCGTCTCGATCGGTGGCGGCGCGCTGACGATCCCGTTCATGGCGTTCTGCAACGTGCCGCTGCACCGCGCGATCGGCACGTCGGCTGCGATCGGCTTTCCGCTGGCACTTACCGGGACCATCGGCTACATCGTCAACGGCTGGGGTGTGACGTCGCTGCCTCACGGCAGCGTCGGCTACGTGTATCTGCCGGCGTTGATTCCTTACGCGATTGCCAGCATGGCGCTGGCACCTGTCGGTGCGCGCGTGGCGCATCGTACCGGCACGGGCACGCTCAAGCGCATCTTCGCGATCGTCCTGGCATTCCTGGCCATCAAGATGCTGACCAGCCTTTGGTAGCGGCCGGCGTCCAACTGGCGGGCTTGCGTGACGGCCGCGCCGGCGCGGCTACTTCACCCGCGCCAGAAAATGCGCCATCGCCTCGACGTCGGCATCGCTCATGCCGCGCAGCACGCCCGTCATCGTGCCATCGAGGCCGGGGCGCTTGCCGTCGCGATACTCCTTCATCGCTTTGACCAGATAGTCCTCGCGCTGTCCGGCCAGACGCGGCATCTGGTTCTGTCCGGTGTAGTCCGGCATATGGCAGCTGTTGCAGTTGGCGCGCTCACCGATCTGCTTGCCTCGGGCCATCTTGCTCGCGTCGACCTCGCCCGGCCTTTCGGTCAACGGCAGAGCGGAAAAGTACGCGGCCAACTCCTGGATGTCGGGGTCGGTCAGCTTGTCGACGAACGGCTGCATCTCAGGCACGTTGCGCTGCTTCTCTCGAAACAGCACGAGCTGGATCTGCAGATACATCTCGGGTTGACCGGCCAGCGACGGTGTATTGGCGATTGACGACACGCCATTCGCGCCGTGACAGGCGACGCACGCGGTCGCCCTGTCCTTGCCGGATTGCCCCTGTGCCGGCGTGAGGGCGGCGCTCAGCGCCAATGCGCTGCTACACAGGGCGAAAAGCCTGGCGATGGTGTGCATGAAAGTCCCGTTCTAAACAAAACGGCCGGGCTGCGCACCCGGCCGCGTGATCGACGCCTGCTTCAGCGGCGATAGCTGATGCGATAGATCGCACCGGCGACATCGTCGGACACCAGCAGCGAGCCGTCGCGCGCCTGTTGCACGTCGACCGGGCGACCCCAGAAGCCGTCTCCTTGCAGGAAGCCGTCGGCGAACACGGTGATCTGCGCCGAGCCGTTGGGCTGCGGGCGCGCGAGCACGATCTGATAGCCGCTCTTCTTGGTGCGGTTCCAGGAGCCGTGCAGGGCGATGAAGGCCTGGTTGCGATACTCGGCCGGGAACATGCTGCCGGTGTAGAAACGCATTCCTAACGCTGCAACGTGCGGGCCCATCTTGGCTGCAGGTGCGGTGAACTCGCTGCAGCTGCGCGACTTGCCCAGTTCCGGATCGGGAAAGTCGCCTTGATGACAGTACGGAAAGCCGAAGTGTTGACCAGTGCGCGCGACGCGATTCAACTCGTCGTTCGGCAGCTCCTCGCCAGCCCAGTCGCGGCCGTTGTCGGTGAACCACAGTTCGCGCGTAGCCGGGTGCCAGTCGAAGCCGACTGAATTGCGCACGCCACGAACGACCACTTCGGATTTCTTGCCATCGAGCGAGATGCGGCGGATCTGCGCGTGCGTGGCCGGCGGCTCACAGATGTTGCACGGTGCGCCAACCGGCACATACAGCATGCCGTCGGGTCCGATCGAGATGAACTTCCAGCCGTGTGGCTCGTCCTTGGGCAGATCGTCATACACGACCACGGGCGCCGGCGGATTGTCGAGACTGTTCTCGATGTTGTCGTAGCGGATCACACGTGAGAGCTCGGCCACGTACAGAGAGCCATTGCGGAACGCCACGCCATTGGGCCGATGCAGGCCGCGGGCGATCGTCTTGACCTCGCGGTGCGTGCCGCGATCGACCACAGCGTAGACGTTGCCGACGAGCCGCGAACCGACGAATACGGTGCCCTTGTCGCCGATCGTGATCGAGCGCGCGTTGTTCATGCCGGTCGCCCACAATTCGATCTGGAAGCCCGGCGGCAGCTTCACGTTCTGGATCGGAATGTCCTTGGCCTGTTTGGCGATCAGTCCAGGTGGGTTGGGTGCCAGCTTGGAACCGGCCATCGACGTCGGCTTGCCCTGTTCCCAGGGCTGCGGTGCGGGGGCGCCGGCCTGCTGTCCGGGCTGTGAGCAGGCGACGAGCGCCGCGCTGAGTGCGATTGATACCAATGCGCCAGGGCGCAGAAGAGCGGGAGCGTGATTGCTCATGATGTCTCCTCGGGAGGGGCGATCCTGCTGAAGTTGTAGTGTTATCGGCGCGTGCTCGGGGCGACGACGAAAGCCGGCGACGCATCGCGCTCAATGACTTCGACGCGGGGCTCCAACGCGGGGCTCCAACGCAGGACTCAAACGCAGGACTCAAACGCAGGCACCAGCGCGCGTCAAGCCTAGCACTGCACCCTGCGCTACGACACGCCTACTTGCCCAATTTCTTCTTCACCTCGAGCCCGACGCCCTTGTTGACGAACCGATCGGTCACCGCCTTGGCGGGGTCGACTTCGCCTACCTTGTACAGACCCGCCTTGACCATCTTGCCGTGGAAGTTCGCCACGCGCGCCATATCGATCGCGCCGATGCCCTTGCCCAGCGCATCGCCCGAATCGATGATCTGCAGATCGAGCAAGCGTTTCACTTCCTCGTGGATGTTCTCGGCCGAGATGTCGGGGTTGTGCTTTCTGATCGCATCGATGGCGGGTTTGCGATCGCCGTACATGAAGTTGTACCAGCCGATGATCGAGCCCTCGACGAACCTGCGCACCACATCGGGTTTGGTGCGGACCAGCTCGTTGCGCGTCTCCACCGTGGTGCTGTAGGTGTTCCAGCCCTGTTCGGCGAGCAGGAAGATCTTCGGCCTGGCGCCCTGCAGCGCCGCGTTCACCGGCTCTGCCATCGCGTATCCCTGCTGCACCATCGCCTTGTCGGCCAGGAACGGCGCAAGGTTGAACGTGTAGGGCTTGAGCTGCTCGTCGCGAAAGCCGTGCTCGCTCTTCAACCACTGCCAGAAGCTGAACTGGCCGTCCTTGGCGATCAGCACGGTCTTGGCGTTCTTCAGATCGGCGAAGGTGTTGTACGAACCTTCGTGGGTCATCAATACCTGCGGATCGCGCTGGAAGAACGCGGCGATCGCCACGGTGGGAATGCCGTTCTTGACGTTGTCGAACGACAGCAGCAGGTTGCCCGCCATCAGGAAATCGAGCCGGCCCGCCGAGAGGAGCGGGCGGTTGTTCACCTGCGGTCCGCCCTGCACGATCTCCACGTCCAATCCGAGGCGCTTGTAGGTGCCGTCGGCCTGCGCCTGATAGAACCCGCCGTGCCCGCCTTGTGCGCGCCAGTTGGTGCCGAACACCACTTTGTCTTGCGCGAGCGCCGTCGCGGCAAGGCCGGCGAGTGCGGTGGACAGGGCCAGGCAAATGAAGTGTCGTCGGCCGGGAAGCACCATGCTCAATCCTCCTTTGTGACGATGCATCGGGCGATGATAGACGAGCCCACTCGCGCGATACGAGCCGGGGCCGGCAACCAACCGCCGTGCGTTCGACGTTAAAGGGCCGGGCACGCGCGCCTCGCGCGCACGGTGCGTCGAGCATTGCGATGCCGCACCGCTCGGCCCGAATCGCTTGCCGGTCCATCTGGCGTGCGTGCTGGACCTCTCAATCTTCGCGTTTGATCTCGCTCTCATGCCAGCGCCTCAGCAGCAGGCGCGAGAGCCAATTGAACGCGAGAAAGATGAGTACCCCGCACACGCTGATCAGCACCAGTGCGGCGAACATGCGCGGGATCTCGTTGCGAAAACTCGCTTCGAGCACGCGCGACGCAAGCCCGGTGTCTTTGCCCGCGGAGCCGGCCACGAACTCGGCCACCACCGCGCCGATCAGCGCCAGCCCGCCGGCGATCTTCAGCCCACCGAGAAAGTAGGGCAGGCTGCTCGGCAACAACAGCAAGCGCAGGCGCTGCCACGGACTGGCCTTGTAGAGCACGAACAGATCGCGCAGGTTGTGGTCGGCGCTGCGCAGCCCGATCACCGTGTTCGACAGGATCGGGAAGAACGCGACGATCCACGCGCAGATCAGCAGCGCGGCGAAGGTGCTTTCCACGTAGATCATGATGAGCGGGGCGATCGCGATGATCGGCGTGACCTGCAGGATCACCGCGAACGGAAAGAACGCCAGCTCCACCCAGCGCGACAGCGCGAGCACCACGGCGAGTAGCACCCCGCCCAGGATCGCCATGCCCAGCGCGGCGAACGTGAGCTTGAGCGTGAACCACAGCGAGCTCGACAGCGACCCCCACTCCTTCACCAGCGTCTGGGCGATCAGGCTGGGCGCCGGAATGAGGTAGTGCGGAATCTGATTCACCCGGACCACGAGCTCCCAGGCGAGGATGGCCAGCACCAACACGATCGTCGGCACGGCGATCTGCAGGCGGCGCTCACGTTGCGCGCGCTCGGTCTGCGCGACGTTCAGTGCGGGTTGCGGCGTCGGCTGTGGCGCAGCTCGTGGCGTGGTTTGCGGCGCGGGCGAGCGTGATTGAGCCATGCGCGTACTCACGCGATCGTCACCGGCCCCATGGCGCGGTGCAACGCCTGGCTCGCGCCCCGGCACAACTCGCCATAGCGGGCAGATGTGCGGAACTCTTCGTCGCGCGGGTAGGGTTCGGCGACCGGCAGATCGGCAACCACCTGCCCGGGTCGTGCCGAGAACACCACGATGCGGTTGGACAAGTACACCGACTCGTACACGCTGTGGGTCACGAACACCACCGTCCACTTGTTCGCCTGCCACAGCGCCAGCAGGTCGTTGTTCAGACGAAAGCGCGTGAGCTCATCGAGCGCAGCGAATGGTTCGTCCATCAGCA
>CADEDU010000029.1:24951-53401 GCA_902826155.1 uncultured beta proteobacterium | reverse complement strand
GCGAACACCTTGTGTACGTCGGTGAGCGCGACCAGCGGCTGCGCCATCGACGGCCGCCTCGACTAGACGATGCCGTCGGTGCGCAACTTGGCGCAGTCGGCGTCGGAGAGCTTGAGCAGTCCGCGCAGGACGTCGTCGGTGTGCTGCCCCAGCACCGGAGGTGCGAGTTTGTACTCGATGGCGGTGCCGGAGAAGCGCATCGGCGAGGCGACACCGGGCACCTTGCCGGCGACCGGATGGTCGAGCTCGATGCGCACATTGCGCGCCTTGACCTGCGGTTCGTCGAACACCTGCTGCACCGTGTTGATCGGGCCGTTGGGTACGCCGGCCGCCTCCAGCGCCGTGACCCACTCCTTGGTGGTGCGGGTGACGAAGATCTCCTGCAGCACGCGTGTCATCTCGACCCGGTTCTCGACCCGTTTGCCGTTGGTGGCGAAGCGCGGATCGCTGGCGAGGTCGGGTCGTTTGAGCAGCTCGCACAGCTTTTGATACAGGTTGTCGTTGCCGCAGGCGACGATCACATCGCCGTCTTTGGTCTTGAACGGCTGATACGGCACGATGTTGGGATGCAGATTGCCGATCCGCTTCGGTGAATTGCCGGTCGCGAAGTAGTTGGTGTTCTGATAGGCGAGCAGCGCGATCTGCGAATCGAGCAGCGCACAGTCGATGTGCTGGCCCTGGCCGGTGCGCTCGCGGTTGGCGATGGCGGCGCAGATCGCGATCGATGCGTACATGCCGGTGATGATGTCGGCCACCGGCACGCCGGCGCGCTGCGGCCCGCCGCCCGGTGCACCGTCGGGTTCGCCGGTCACGCTCATCATGCCGCCCATGCCCTGGATCATGAAGTCGTACCCGGGATGCTCGCGGTACGGGCCGGTCTGGCCGAATCCGGTGACCGAACAGTAGATGAGCTTCGGATTGATCTGCTTGAGATCGTCGTAGCCCAGGCCGTAGCGCGCCAGATCGCCGAACTTGTAGTTCTCGATCAGCACATCGGAAATCTTCGCCAGCTCGCGCACGATGCGCTGGCCCTCGGGCTTGGAGATGTTGAGCGTGATCGATTTCTTGCCGCGGTTGGCCGAAGTGAAGTACGCCGAATCGCGGGTGTCCTTGCCGGCGCCGTCCTTGATCCACGGCGGACCGAAGGCGCGCGAATCGTCGCCCGATTTCGGTCGCTCGACCTTGATGACTTCGGCGCCGAGATCAGCGAGGTTCTGACCGCACCAGGGCCCGGCGAGAACGCGGGAGAGATCGAGTACGCGAATGTGTGAGAGTGGTCCGGCCATGATTTTGGAGATGTGGCTGATGACGAATGATCAGGAAACGTTGAACACAGATTGAATAACGAATTCAGGGAACAGATCTCCGCGCGCGGGCAGTGCGCGATGTAGATCGGCGGCGGCTATGTTGATGCTTCGAGTAAGCGACGAACCGGCACCACGCTACTCTCTCAGTGCACCTATATCCAGCGACCGCACCCCGGAGGCAATGTCGGCACGACGAGCCGACGAGGTCCGAATTGAGCGTCGCCGCGTTTTTCGACGCTCGAATTCGGACAGATATCCCGTCGCGCTGAGCGGCCTAAACGCAGATCCGACATCGACCCGCGTGACGGGATATCTTTAGTTGTCGATCTTCGCCCCCGACGCCTTCACCACCTTCGCCCACTTGGCGATCTCCGCCTTGACGAACGCGCCGAACTCCGCCGGCGGCTGTCCGCCCGCCGTCGCGGCCTGGCTCGCCCAGATATCCTTGACGTCCTGTTGCTGCAGGATCTTCGCGACCTCCTGCTGCAGTTTCTCGGCGATACCGGCGGGTGAACCTTTCAGCGCCCACAGCGCGTACCAGGTGGTGACTTCGTAGCCGGGCAGGCCCGCTTCGCTCGCGGTAGGCAGATTGGGGAATACCGCGGTACGCGACGTGGCTGCCACGGCGATCGCATTCAGCTTGCCGGCGCGGATCTGATTCGCCGAGGTGCCCATGCCGTCGAACGCCATGTCGACCTGCCCCGCGAGCAGATCCTGCATCAGCGGACCGGCGCCCTTGTACGGCACGTGGATGAGGTCGGTGCCGGTCATCGTCTTGAACAACTCGCCGGCCAGATGATGCGCCGTACCGTTGCCCGCCGAACCGAAATTCAGCTTGCCTGGATTGGCCTTGGCGTAGTCGATCAGCTCCTTGAGCGTCTTGATGTTCGCGTGCTTGGGATGCATCACGATCACCTGCGGGACGGAGGCCGCAAGCGTCACCGGAATGAAATCGCGTTCCAGCCCGTACGGAAGCTTCGTGTAGAGGCTCTCGGCGATGGTGTGATGCACCGCTCCCATGAACAGGGTGTAGCCATCGGGCGCTGCCTTGGCGGCATTGGCTGCGCCCAAGGTTCCGCCCGCGCCGCCTTGATTCTCGATGATGAACTGCTGCCCGAGCGCCTGGGTGAGCTTCGCTGCGAGCGGTCGGGCGAAGGTGTCGGTGCCACCGCCTGCCGGGAATGGATTGATGATCCGAACCGGCTTGACCGGCCATTGCTGCGCAGCGGTGGCCGCGGCGACCGATAGCGCGAGTACGCCGCCGACGAGGCGAGCGAGTTGCACGAGTCTCATGGTGGATCCTGCGTCGGTTTTATGAATTGGGCGCGTAGTCTGCCATATCGGCATTGGGCCGATCGCGCCCCGCATTGCTGCGGTACGCCCCTGCCGTACCCTGTGCGTGCGGGTGAGCCATGCTCGAGCCGACCCTATAATCGACTGTCAGCAAAGGGGGGCAACATGTCACTGGATCACTTCAAACTCGCCGGCAAGGTCGCCATCATCACCGGCGCCGGCGGCGGCATCGGCCGGTCCATCGCGATCGAGTTCGCCAGCGCGGGGGCGAGCGTTGCGTGCGTCGATCTGATGAAGGACACGGTCGAGGATACGGCGCGGCTGGTCACGCAAGCGGGTCAGAAGAGCCTGGCGATCGTATGCGACGTCAGCTCACCGGATGAGACCAAAGCTGCGGTGGAACGCGCTGCGCGCGAACTCGGCCCGATCCGGATTCTCGTCAACGGTGCCGCTGCACGTGATCCGAACGGCAACGTCGTCGACGTTCCGCCGGAGCTATGGAACAAGGTCTACGCCGTGAACGTCGGCAGCGCGTTCCTGATGAGCAAGTGGTGCATTCCGATCATGGAGAAAGCAGGCGGCGGCTCGATCATCCATATCGCCTCGCAGCTGGGCAGCGTCGGCACGTACGAGCGTGCCGCCTACTGCAGCACCAAAGGTGCGCTGATTTCACTCGCCCGCGCGATGGCGATCGACCATGCCAAGCAGAACATCCGCGTCAACACGCTCTCGCCCGGCGCCACCGAGACCGATCGGCTCGTGCTGCGTTTCGGCAACATGGACGAGGCGCGCAAGGTGAGCGGTCCACGCCATGTCATGGGCCGGCTCGGACAACCCGATGAAATCGCGCGCGGCGCGTTGTTCCTGGCGAGCGATGCTTCGAGCTTCATGACCGGCGCCGACCTGCTCATCGACGGCGGCTACAACGCCTGGTAACCGCCCGGCGCTCAGATTTTCTCGTAGCGCAGCCGCTTCACCCGATCCATGTTCATGCCTTCGATGCGGATGAGCTGCGTCGAATCCAGACGCGTCGGTGAATGCAGATCGCCTTCGTTGTACACGTGCGCCATGCCCGGCTTGAGTGCGTACGTGCGGGTCTGGCGCACCTTGCCGGGCTTGCTCTCGCTGGCAGGTTCGAGCAGTTCGTAATCGTTCATCTGCGTCTCGCCGGTTGCCTGGCCATAGATCGCCCACGACGGCCCGTGATCGTGCGGCGGCGAGCTTTTCGCGCCCTTGTAGTAGTGCGCGAAGATGCAAAAGCCCAGTTCCGGATCCTCGTACAACAGGTGCCGTTCCGAGGTCGAGTCGGTGAGGTGCTTGGCGACGAAAGCCTTGTCGGTCAGCGCCTGCGACAGCATCGCGCACACCTTCTGTCGGCCCGCAGGTCCTGGTTCGGCCTTGAGCATTTCGTGAAAGCTGTGGGAGAGCTGTTCGAGGGTGTAGGGCATGGATGAATCTCCTCAGTCTGCAGTCTGTGTAGTGCGCATCGTCAAGTATGAGCCCTCGCCCTGCATCTGTGCGAGTCACAAGATTCGCGCACAGCGACAGTGCGGGCGATCAGCCCCGCGTCGGCGCCTTTTCCAGCGACGCTGCGTCAACACGCTGAATTCATTCGCAAAGCAAGTGCTGGCATGAGTGTTGCCATGCAGCAATTCACCAGCCACTTCGTTCGCGAACGGATTGCACATGAAAGCTCGAGTCAAGCCCGTTGTCGCCAATGTCCATGCCGATCGACGCCGTCTGCTGAATGCCGGCGCCGCCCTGGGTGTCGGATCGGCGCTTGCGCTTATTCCCGATGCGTTGCGCGGCGCCGCCTGGGCGCAGGGCTCCGACAAGCCGGAGAAGACCGAGATCAAGATCGGGTTTATTCCGCTCACGGATTGCTCCTCGGTCGTGATGGCGGCGGTGAAGAAATTCGACCAGAAGTACGGCATCAAGATCGTGCCCAGCAAGGAAGCGTCGTGGGCGTCGGTGCGCGACAAGCTGGTCAACGGCGAATTGGACATGGCGCATGTGCTCTATGGCCTGGTGTACGGCGTGCACCTCGGACTGGGCGGACCGAAGAAGGACATGGCCGTGCTGATGACCCTCAATCACAACGGTCAGGCGATCACGCTCTCGCAGAAGCTGCGTGAAAGCGGCGTCACCGATGGTGCGAAGCTGCGTGCGCAGATGAGCAAGGACAAGCGCGAGTACACCTTCGCGCATACGTTCCCCACCGGCACGCACGCGATGTGGATCTACTACTGGCTCGCCGCGCACGACATCAATCCGTTCACCGACGCCAAGGTCATCACCGTGCCGCCGCCGCAGATGGTGGCCAACATGCGAGTGGGCAACATGGACGGCTTCTGCGTCGGCGAACCCTGGAACCAGCGTGCGATCGTCGACAAGGTGGGTTTCACCGCAGCCACCACGCAGGACATCTGGAAGGATCATCCGGAGAAGGTGCTGGGCACTACCGCCGATTTCGTCGCCAAGCACCCCAACGCGTGCCGCGCTGCGATAGCGGCGATCCTGGAAGCAGGACGCTTCATCGACACCTCGCTGGCCACCAAACGCGAGACCGCTGAGGTGGTGGCCAATCGCGCCTACGTCAACACGGACATGGACGTGATTCTGGGTCGCATGCTCGGCCGCTATGAGAACGGGCTGGGCAAGACCTGGGACGAGAAGGATCACATGAAGTTCTTCAATGAGGGCGCGGTCAATTTCCCGTACCTCTCCGACGGCATGTGGTTTCTCACCCAGCATCGGCGCTGGGGGTTGCTCAAGAACGATATCGACTATCTGGCGATCGCCAAACAGGTGAATCGCATCGATCTGTACACCCAAGGCGCCGCGCTTGCAAAGGTGTCGGTGCCGAAGGATCCGATGCGCACCGCGAAAATGATCGACGGCGTGATGTGGGACGGCCGCGACCCGCGCAAGTACGCCACCAGCTTCAAAGTGAAAGTGGCGTGACGTCGTCCGGCGAAGGAGATCGAGCATGAACGCTGCGACGCTGCCCAAGCGCGGAACGGATGCGTCGGTGACTCCGGCGTCGCCGTCCGAGCGCGGGGGCGCAGTTTCGCTTAGCGTGGTCACGCCGCAAGGTGCGCCACACCCATCGGCACGTTCACTGCGGGAGTTGCAGCAAAACAAGCAGCAACGCGGGGAGCAACCCAAGCTCGGCATCGAAGCCACGGGTGGCTCGGTCGCGCGGCGCGCGCCGGCCGATCCACGTGTGGCGCAGGGCATCGCGTGGCTGCTGGGCATCGTCGTGTTCGTCGCCATGTGGGCGGCCGTTGCGACGCTGCGTCCCGATCTGCCCGGTCCGGCCAAAACCTGGCTGGCCGCGATGAAAGTGTTCGCCGAACCGTTCTACGTCAACGGTCCGAACGACCAGGGCATCGGCTGGAACATCCTTTCGTCATTGCAGCGCGTCGGTATCGGTTTCGGGCTGGCCGCGCTGGTCGGCATCCCGCTCGGCTTCATCATCGGCCGGTTCGAGTTCCTCTCGCATATGACCGCACCGATCATCGGCCTGTTGCGTCCGGTATCGCCGTTAGCCTGGCTGCCGATCGGTCTGCTGGTGTTCAAGGCTGCCAATCCGGCCGCGATCTATGTGATCTTCATCTCGAGCATCTGGCCGATGATCATCAATACCGCCGTCGGTGTTCGCCAGGTGCCGCAGGACTACCTGAACGTCGCGCGCGTACTGAATCTGTCGGAGTGGAAGGTGCTCACACGGATTCTCTTTCCCGCAGCACTGCCCTACGTGCTCACCGGCATCCGGCTGTCGATCGGCGTGGCATGGCTCGTAATCGTCGCCGCCGAGATGCTCACCGGCGGGGTGGGCCTGGGGTTCTGGGTCTGGGACGAGTGGAACAACCTGAAAGTCGAGCACATCATCATTGCCATCTTCGTGGTCGGCATCGTCGGCCTGGCGCTGGAGCAAGCGTTGCTTTTGCTGGCGCGGCGTTTCAGCTACGGCGTCAACGTCTGATCGAGAACTACGGAGTCCATCGTGGATCGCTATTTGCAAATCGACTCGGTCAGCGTCGCGTTCCCCACCAAGAGCGGTTCGTTCACCGCGCTCGACAATGTCAGTCTCGACATCGACCAGGGCGAGTTCGTCGCGCTCATCGGGCATTCGGGTTGCGGCAAATCGACGCTGCTCAACTGCGTGGCTGGGCTGGTGCGTCCGACGCGGGGCTACGTGTTCCTCGCCAACCGCGAGGTCGGCAGACCCGGTCCCGACCGTGGCGTGGTGTTCCAGAACCATTCGCTGCTGCCGTGGCTCAGCTGTACGCAGAACGTCTATCTCGCGGTCGAGCGGGTGTTCGGTACGACCGAATCAAGAAAGCAAATGATGGAGCGCACGGCGCGTGCGCTAGCGCTGGTGAAACTCGCCGAGTCCGCGCACAAGCTGCCGCACGAGATCTCCGGAGGCATGAAACAGCGAGTCGGCATCGCGCGGGCGTTGGCAATGGAACCGAAGGTGCTGCTGCTGGATGAACCGTTCGGCGCGCTAGACGCGCTGACGCGCGCGCATCTGCAGGACGAGCTCATCAAGATCGTCGCGCAAACGCGCAGCACGGTGCTCATGGTGACGCACGACGTCGACGAGGCGGTGCTGCTGTCGGACCGCGTTGTGATGATGACCAACGGTCCGGCGGCACGTATCGGCGAGGTGCTCGCGATCGATCTGCCGCGACCGCGCGACCGTCTCAAGCTCGCCGGACACGCACGCTACATCCAGTACCGTTCGGCCGTGCTCGAATTCCTGTACCGCAACCACGAGCCGGCGGCGGCCTGAGCGGAACACGGGATCGCCGTGGCGAGCACGGACTGAGGGCGATCCTCGCGGGGCATTCCAGTAGAGGATGAACGGTCCGACGGAGGCTTACTTCGCGCGCCAGCCGCCGTCGACCACCATCGCGTGGCCGTTCACATAGCCGGCTTCGTCGGACACGAGATAGCACACCGCCTGGGCGATGTCCTCCACCGTGCCGCGTACGCCCGCCGGAATCAGCGCGCGAATCTGATCGTCGTTCACCGCGACGCCGCGATTGCTCATGTCGGGCACGTTCGGGCCGAGGATCGATTGCGAGTGCGGACGCAGCCCGGTCGGAATCGCGCCCGGACACACGCAGTTCACCGTGATACCTCGTGCGCCGTACGCCACCGCCATCTGCCGCGTCAGGCCGACCACGCCGTGCTTGGCTGCGACGTATGCCGCGCCGCCGCCCGTACCGTTCAGGCCCGCCACTGAGGCCATGTTGATGATGCGCCCGCGGCCGCGCGGCAGCATCTCCTTGAGCGCGCGCTTGGCGCCGAGAAACACGCTGGTGAGATCGATATCGATCACGCGCCGCCAGGTGGACTCGTCCATCTCGTCGGCGTTGAAGTAGCCATCGAGGATGCCGGCGTTGTTGACCATGATGTCCAGCGCGCCCAGATCGGCGATCGCCGCGTTCAGCGCGGCTTCGAATTCGCCGCTGCGACCGACATCGGCGCGATAGCTGCGCGCCTTGCCACCGGCCGCGCCGATCGTGCGTGCCGTTTCAGCGACGTCGGCTTCGTTGATGTCGAGCACGGCCAGTTGCGCGCCGCGCTGCGCCAGCATCAGTGCGATCGCGCGACCGATGCCCGAACCGGCGCCGGTGACGATCGCTTTCTTTCCCGCGAGGGACATGAGGCCTCCTTTGTGTGGTGTGAGCGCCTCAAATCGGCGCGGCGAGCAGCGTTGGGATCGACGCGGTATCGGCGATGACGTGCACCTGCTTCAGGCGTGCGCGACCGTCCACCGGCACGATGCGCATGGCATAGCGCCCGACGCTGAACAGCCGGCTCACCCCTTCGAGATTCGTCTGGAACAGGCTGTAGCTCGTTTCGACCTGCCAGCTGCCGTCGCCCTGGGCGCTCACGCGCGGCGGGCCGATCACGCGGCGCGCCCAGTGCAGGTTGTACTCGTTGACGTGCCGGAAGGAGGTGATGCGATCGGCCAGCATGTCCTTGCCTTTGCACCAGATGTGGATGTTGGGCAGGCCCTGCTCGACGTTCTCGCGCGACACGATCCGGTATTCGCATTCGTCGACGAACAGCTCCAGCCACGCTTCGAGTCGATCTTCGTCGAGCAGCAGCGAATATTCCGCGAGCAGATCGCTGATCGCCTGACGCGCTTGCGATTCGGTGTTCATGATCGGACTCCGTGCCTCAGCGGACCGCGCCGGCCGGCTCGACCCCCATCAACTCCGACCAGTACGACCAGAAGCCGCGGATCGGCCCTTCGGTCAGCCGGTGCGTGGTATCGGCGATCGGGCCGCGTCCGCCCATCTCGATCACCGAGAATTCGTCGCTTGCCACCTGGGTCATGCGGTGCGCGATCTCAATCGCCTCGCCGTCTTCCATCGACACGTAACCGGCCGGCCCCACCAGGTTGAGCTGCAGCAGGCGGTGTTCGGTGAGCTCGGGCGAGTCGTCGGCGTAACCGAACGCGGTCTGGAAGATCTCGAACGAGTCTTTGCCCTTGGGACGGAGTTGCCGGGTGCACAAGGTGTCGTTGATCTGCACCATCAGGAAATTCGGGAAGATCGTCGGCGCGGCCAGGTTCATGCCGTCGGCGAAGCGGTCTTCGTGCTTGAGGAACGCGGTGTGGCGCAGCTGCAACCGATCGACCTCGACGCCGCTCTGGCCGGCGTAGGCCGCGCGCGCATCGTCCTGCGTGTCGCTCGCGACGTAGGCGTGATTCATGTTGTGGCGGTGACGCTCGTCCATCTTCACGCCGCCTTTCTGCGTGGCGCGATCGACGCCGTAGCGCACGAAGAACTCATGCAACAGGCTCGCGTGATACGTGTCGCGCAGGTTCTCGTTGTAGAACTTCCAATTGCCGCCGACCATCTGGCGGTGATAGCCGAGGATCTTCAGCGGCTTGTGCATGAACCGCTCGATCATGCCGCGTCCGAACGCGCCCAGATAATCGGGCAATGATTCGAGCCGTTCGGCGAAGGTGCCGAACAGCACGCCGTGAAAGTTCTCGACGCGCAGCTTGGTGAGCCGGTGCTGCGCCGGATCGAAATCGGCGGGCATGCCGCCTTGGCCCTTCAGCCCGCGGCGGAACGGCACGCCGATCAGCGCGCCGCTGCTGTCGTAGCACCAGCGATGGTAGATGCAGACGTGCTCGGCGGCGTTGCCGTGGGTGGTGCGCACCACCTGGGCGCCACGATGTGCGCAACGATTGACGAACGCATGCAGCGATCCGTCGGCCGCGCGCGAAACCACGACCGGCGTGTCACCGACCCAGGTGGTGCGGAAATCGCCCGGCCGCGGCACTTCGGCTTCGAGTGCGAGGTAGTTCCACACCGGCCCGCGGAAGATGCGCTCCATCTCCTGCGCGTACACCGCCTCGTCGTGGTACAGCCAGTAGGGAACGCGCGAGTAGTCGTTTCGGGGCCAATCAACGCGAAGGGTCATCGTTCACCTCGCCGCCTGCAATCGTGGACTGCGCAAAGGAGTCCGGCACCGTGGGCGCCGCTCACTCGAAATTGACTGCCGCGCTCAGCACTCCGCAAACAGCTTGCCGAAGCCCTGCTGCCGGTCATCGATGCCGATCGAGCGTAGCGCCGCCCAGTAGGTGGCGACGTTGACGCCGATCACGGGTTTGCCATGTTCGCGCTCGATGCGTTCGGTCAGGCGCGACATCGGCAGTGCGGTGCCCACCTGCACCAGCGCTTGCGCCTGCGGCTGATCGACCATGCGGAATCCCTCCTCGATCTGCTCGGCGGGAATGCGCGCGACGTTGGTGGCGCCCTTGGCCTTGAGCCCGCCCGAGCCGACCACGTCGTAGCCGGCCGAACGCATGAAGTTGGCGATCATCTCATCGGCGGGCGGCCAGTAGGGCGAGAGCACCGCAATGCGCTTGGGTTTGCCGATCGCCTCCAGCGCCGCGAGCACCGCCGTGGAGGGCGTCCAGAATGGCACCTTCGCTTGCGTCTCCAGCGTGGCTTTCTCGGCATAGGCACGCTCGACTTCGCCGCGAAACGAGTGGATCGAGTGACCGTGCGCGATCACCGCCGGCTCCATCAGCAGCACCAGCTTGAGCGCCGCGTCGATCTCGCCTTCCTCGGTGTTCAACAGCTGCCGGTACACCTCCATGCTGTCGTAGGGGCGCGGCGCCAGAAACATGCGCGATACGTGATTGGTCACACCCGGCGGGCGCATCGCATCCATCTCCGGCTGCACCGTGGTGTTGGTGGCCGGCACGATCACGCCGATCTTGGCGCGCGTGCCGATCGCATCGGTGTGGAGCCCGGCGATCGGTGCTTGTACGTCGAACTTCATCTTCGCGAGCCCCTATTCGAGTTTCAAATTCGCGCGCTTGACCACGCCTTCCCACAACGCCAGTTCACTGGCGATCGTGTCGGCCATCTCCTTGGGCGTGCTGCCCCATAGCTCGACACCGATCGCGATGAGCTTCTGCCCTGCGGCCGCGTCCTTCACCATGTTCTGCACTTCGCGCGACACGCGGTCGATCACATCGGGCGGTGTCCCTGCCGGGGCGACCAGGCCGTTGAACGTGATCGTCTTGAAGCCGGGGTAGCCGCCCTCGGCGATGGTCGGCACGTTCGGCAACTGCGGGGCGCGCTTCTCGCCCGACACGCCCAGCAGCCTCACGCGACCCCCTTCGGCGTGCGGGATGAGCTCCGAGTAGTTGCCGAAGTACATCTGCACCTGACCGCCGAGCAACGCCTGCGCCGCCGGCGCCCCGCCTTTGAACGGAATATGCGCGATCGCCACGTCGGCGCGCTGCACGAACAGCGCACCGGATAGATGCGACATCGAGCCGGGCCCGCCGCTGGAGAAGTTGAGCTTGTCGGCGTTGGCCTTGGCGTAAGCAACGAACTCGCGCAGGTTGTTCACCGGCAGCGATGCGATCACGCCGAGCACGAAGCCGTTGGTGCCGACGATCGATACGGGCGCGAAGTCCTTCTGCGGATCGTAGGTCTTCTTGGCGATCATCAGCGGCACGCTCACCACCTGCGCGTGCGAGGTCATGAACAGGGTGTAACCGTCGGCGGGCGACTTGATCGTGGCCTCGGCGGCGATGGTGCCGAAGGCGCCGGCGCGGTTCTCGACCACGAACTGCTGGTTGAACGCCCGGCTGAGCCACTCGCCGGTGATGCGCGCGATCTGATCGGTATTGCCGCCTGCCGGGAACGGCACGAGGATGCGCACCGGTTTGTTGGGATAGCCCTGGGCCAGGGCGAACGGCGATGTTGCGATCAACAACGCGGCGCTCAGCCAATGCATCCACTGCTTCATTCGAATCCTCTCCATCATGTCGTCGTACGTTCTTCTTTGAAACCTTCGTTCGACGGGACCGGCCCATGCGAGCCCGGCCCGACGATCGGATTGTTCTGCCGGCGCCGCGACGGCGCGGATCGCTGCCGTGTCAGCTGCGCACCACGAAATCGCGATGCGTCGCCAGCCAGTTCACGTAGTCGGCGAATGCGGCATCGATCTGCGCGAAGCGGGGTTTGAACGCGATGTCTTCGCGCAGCCGCCGGGTCGAGAACGGCACGCGGAACGCCGAGAGCGGTGCGACGTTGCACTCGGCGCGGTGGTCCGACTCGCGATAGCGAAAGCCGGGGAAGTGCCGCTGCAGCCGCGCACACCAATCGGGGGTCGAGAACGGCGCTTCGACACCGAGGTGGTAGAGCCGATGCCGCGGCGCCGGCGCATCGAGCAGAGCGATCAGCGCGTTGGCCAGATCGACCGAATACATCCAGTCGCCGACCCCGAGCTTCGACATCACCGCCTCGCCGCCTGCCATGGCAATGCGCGTGGCTTGCAGCAGCGTGGTCATCGAATCGCGCAGCCCGGTTTCATACTCCCAGCGGCCGTAGACCATCGCCACCCGGCCGATGCGAAAGTCGAGCTTCCACACCTCGCCAAGACGCAGCACCGTGCGCTCGGCCGCGTACTTGGTGATGCCGTACATCGAGTTTGGCACCGGCCTGTCGGCTTCCTCGTCTAGATAGTGGTCGAGCCCGATACCCGCCGCGCCGTAGTGACCGCCGGTGCTTGGATACACGAAACGCTCGACGCCGCAATCGCGCGCCGCCTGCAGCGCGTGGATCGTGCCCAGCAGATTCACTTCGACGACGCGTGCGGGCTCGCGCTCGTCGCGCGCGCCGCCGGCGGTGATCGCGGCGGCGTGGATCACGCGCTTGCAGCCGTGCTCGCGGATCGCCCGCTCGATCACGCCCGGCTCGCTCACGTCACCGACGATGCCGGTGAGCTTGCCCGGCAGCTTGGCGAAGTCGGCCAGCGCGATCGGCGGCACTGCGTTGGCGCCCAGGCAGACGACGGTGTCGCCGCGCGCGAGCAGCTGCTCGAGGATGTTCAGGCCGACGAAGCCGGAGCCGCCGGTGACGAGAGTGCTCATCGCGCTACTTCTGGAAGCCGATGATGCCGCCCTTGACCGAGCGCGGATCGCGCACGCCCCACTTGCCCATTTCGGCCGCGGTCACGAACTCGAACAACGCGCGGTTGAACAGATCGGGCTCCTCGATGTTGATCGTATGCCCGGCGCGCGGCATCACCACCAGACCGGCGGTGCTGATATGGCGCTTCATGAGCAGGGCAGGTTCCAGGCACGGATCGTCCTCATCGCCGGTGATGACCAGCGCGGGTGCGGTGATGCGCTTCATGTCATCGACCAGTTCCCACAGCGAGGGCCGCTGGCCCTGCACGCCGCGCATCGTGTTGGCCGAACCGGTGGTGGAGTGCTCGCCCAACTGCGTCGCGAACTCTTGCCAGCCGCGCGGATCCTTGTTCTGGAACTGCACGCGCGTCGGCCCGATCGAGTACGACTTCGCGACTTCGGCCATGCTCTGTTTCTCGATCGCCGCCACCGCCGCGGCGGTTTCAGTCTTGAATTTTTCGCGCTCGTTGGGCGCCGCGCCATAACCGCAACCGCCGATCAACAGCGAGCGGGCGCGGTTCGGATAGGTGAAGCCGAAGTGCAGCGTTGCGAACCCGCCCATCGACAGGCCGACCACGTGCGCCTTGTCGATCTTGAGGTGATCGAGCACGTCGCGGATGTCGTCGCGCGCGCGGTTCTGCGAGTACTTGTCGTGCTCGGGTGGCACGTCCGACGGGGTGTAGCCACGCGCCGAATAGGTGATGCAGCGAAAGTACTTGGCGAAGAACCGCATCTGCGGTTCCCAGCTGCGATGGTCGCCGGCGAATTCGTGCACGAAGATCATCGCGTTGCCGGAACCGGCTTCTTCGTAGTACAGCTTGACGCCATCGGTTGTCGTGGCGAAAGGCATCGGGGTCTCCTTGGGGTAGTGATCAGTGCGGGATGCTGGCGGACGACCTCAATCGTGTGGCACGTCCGTGGGGCGCTCGTCGCGGCGCGTTGCGCGCTTGAATCGTACCGCGCTTCGCACGCCATGCGGTGGGTGACATAATCGGCGCATCGCGCCTGCATCCGGCCGCGCCGCGATGTTCGATGTTCCCGCCGGATTTCTCATCGGTCCGTGTACCGGCACCCAACCGACCGCCATGGCGCGTTACCGTGATGACGACGAAGCTGTGCGCGCGCTGGTCGAAGACGATCGCGTGCATCGCGACGTGTACCTTGACGCCGAGCTATTTGGGCTCGAGCAGGCCCGATTGTTCACCCGTGCGTGGGTGTACGTCGGCCACACCTCGCAGCTGCCGCGCGCAGGCGATTTCCTGAGTGTCCAGCACGCCGGACATCCGCTCATCGCGGTGCGCGCCGGCGACGGTGCGATCAACGTGCTGGTCAATCGCTGCGCGCACAAGGGGGCGCAGCTGCTGGTGGCGGGGCACGGCAACACCGGCCGCGCGCTGCGCTGTCCGTATCACGCCTGGTCGTACCGGCTCGACGGATCGTTGCTCGCCGTTCCGGTGCCTGCCGGTTACGACGACACCCGCATGCGATCGAGCGAACCAGGCCAAGGCCTGCGTCGCATTGACAGCGCCATCCATCGCGGCTTCATCTTCGCGCGCATCGCGCCGCAGGGCGAATCGTTCGAGCGATCCTGCGCGTCGGTGCTGCACTGCCTGGATGCACTGGCCGACCGTTCACCGCAAGGCGAGCTCGAAGCGGCAGGCGAGCCGCTGCGCAACATCATTCCGTGCAACTGGAAGATCTACCTGGAGAACATCAACGACACCCTGCACGCCAACGTCACGCATGAATCGGCGGCGCTCGCTACCGAGAAAGTGTGGGGGACGAAGCCTGCGGGAACGCCGCGGCCCGCCGCGATCGAGCAACTGCAGCCGTTCGCCTCGGGCACCGATTTCATGGCGCAGATGGGCGGCCAGGTATTCGCCAATGGCCACAGCGTTCTGGGCAACAACCTGTCGATTCACAGCGCGTACTCGGGCTTTCCCGACTACGAGGCGGACATGGAACGCGCGTACGGATCGGAGCGCGCGCAGCAGATCTTGTCGTGGATCCCGCAGAACGTGATCCTGTATCCGAGCATCGCCTTCAAGGCCTCGCCGCAGACCTTGCGCGTGATCCGGCCGCTCGCGGTCGATCGCACCTTGATCGAGGCGTGGGCGTTCCGGCCCAAGGGCGCACCGCAGGCATTGCTGGAACGCACGCTCGCCTATAACCGCATGGTGTTCTCGCCGCTGTCGATGGTTGCTCAGGACGATGTGCACGTGTTCGAGACCATCCAGCGTGCGCTGCGCAGCGCGGGCAATGAATGGGTGAGCTTGCATCGCGAGTTCGCCGCATCGGAGCGCGGCCAGTTTGGTCAGGCACTGTTGGGCACCAACGAGCTGCTGATGCGCAATCAGTTTCGCGCCTGGCGTGCGTTGATGGCCTCTACAGCGGAGGATCGGGCGTGAGCGAGGGCGCGCGCGCGTTCCAGCTCGCTGAACTGGTCGTCGAGGAAGCGCGCCTGCTCGATGCAAAGCAGTACGACGCGTGGTTCGCGTTGTTTGCTGACGATGCGCACTACTGGATTCCGCTGTCGACGGCGCAGACCGACCCCCTGGCCGAGCAGTCGATCGCCTACGAGGACAAGCTGCTGCTGAACATCCGCCTCGAACGACTGCGTGGTCCGCGCACCTATTCGCACCAGGCGCCGATCGCCAGCCAGCACGTGCTGCAACCGCCACGCGTCGTGCGCTGCGACGAAGCCGCAAACCTCTTCGAGACGCACACGCCGTTTCTCTACGCCGAGGCGCGCGGCGACGCCCAGATCATGCTTGCCGGCGTGGCGCGCCATCGGCTGCGGCTGGAACATGCGCAGCTTCGCATCGTCGAGAAGCGCATCGACCTGCTCAACGCCGGCGCCCCGCTGCCGACCATCTACTTGATCATCTGACCATGTCCACCACTGATTTCCCGACGATCTATGCCGCGCTGCGCGACAGCGCGCGGCGATTTCCGCAGCACACGTTCCTGCATATCCCGGCATCGGCCAGCGGCACAGGCAATCCGGTCGAGCTCACCTATGCCGCGACGCTTGCGCAAGTCGATCGCATCACCGAGTGCTATCGAGCACGTGGCGTCGGCGTGGGGGATCGCGTCGCGTTGCTGCTGGAGAATCGCGCCGAGTATCTGCTGCACTTCTTCGCGCTCAATGCGCTCGGCGTGTGCGTCGTGCCGCTCAATCCGGACTATCAGCGCGCCGAGCTGGAATACGTGCTCGATCACAGCGAAGCGCGGCTCGCGGTGGCACTACCCCATCAGCTCGACCGGCTGAAAGCGCTCGGCCGCAACGATCTGATCGTTGCCTCAAGCGCCGAGCCGTTCGCGCTGCCCCCGCTCGATCGCGCGTCGGCGGCATCTGCTGCGCGTACCGAGCGGCCCGGTCCGGATACCCATTGCGTTCTGCTCTACACCTCCGGCACCACCGGCAAGCCCAAGGGCTGCATCATCACCAACTACTACTGCATCGCGATGGGCCGCCACTACAACAGCGAGGGCGGGCTTTGCGCGGTGCGCGAAGGGCAGGAGCGGCTGATCACGCCGCTGCCGCTGTTCCACATGAACGCGTTGTGTGCCTCGACCATGGCGATGCTGCTATCGGGCGGCTGCGTGATCCAGCTCGATCGGTTTCATCCAAAGAGCTGGTGGGCCGAGGTGGTGAATGCGCGCGCATCGATCGTGCACTACCTCGGCGTGATGCCGGCGATTCTGCTCGGTCTGCCGGTCGATGCGCAGGAGCGCGCCCATGGGGTGCGGTTCGGCTACGGCGCCAACGCCAATCCGAAGGATCACCAGGCGTTCGAGCAGCGCTTCGGAATTCCGTTGATCGAAGCCTGGGCGATGACCGAGACCGGGTCAGGCGCCTGTGTCGCCGCCAGTCGCGAGCCGCGCCATGTCGGCACGCGCTGCATCGGCACGCCGCGGCCCGGCATCGAGATGCGCCTCGTCGACGAACACGAGAACGACGTCGCCGATGGCGAGCCCGGCGAGTTGCTGGTGCGTCATGGCGGTCCTGATCCGCGCCGTGGATTTTTTTCCGGCTATCTCAAGGACGAGGCGGCCACCGAGCACGCCTGGCGTGGTGGCTGGTTTCACACCGGCGATGCGGTGCGACGCGGGCCCGACGGCCTGCTGCATTTCGTCGATCGCAAGAAGAACATCATTCGCCGCTCCGGGGAGAACATCGCAGCGCTCGAAGTGGAGGCGGCGCTGCTCGATCATCCGGCGATCGGGCAGATCGCGGTGATCGCGGCACCGGACGCTGTGCGCGACGAGGAAGTGATGGCGTGCGTGGTGGCGCAGCAAGGTGCAATGCGCGATCGTGCCACCGCCGAATCGATCCAGGATTGGTGTTTGCAGCGGCTGGCTTACTACAAGGCGCCGGGGTACGTCGCGTTCATCGACGCGCTGCCCACCACCGCGACCAACAAGGTGCAGAAGGCGCGCCTGGCCGATTTCGGTGCCGATCCGCTGCGATCACCCGAGTGCTTCGATCTGCGCGCGCGCAAGAAGCGTAGTTGACGCGGGCGTTGCTTCGCGGTTCGCGTGGCCGCAATCGCAGCCGCGCGCACTCAGTTCGACGACACGTACTCGGTCCAGCGCCGCAACGTTTCGCGCAGTTGCGACTTGGTGAACGGCTTGGCCAGATAGTCGTCCATTCCCGCTTCGATGCAGCGTTCGCGATCGCCCTGCATGGCATTGGCGGTGAGCGCGATGATCGGAATGCGCCCACCCTTGCCGGTGCGAGGTTCGCGCGAGCGGATCAGCGCGGTGGCCTCCAGGCCGTCCATCACCGGCATCTGGCAGTCCATCAGCACCAGATCGAAGTGGCCGGCCAGCGCGTGTTCGCTCGCTTCCTTGCCGTTGGCCGCCCACTTCACGTCGTAGCCCAGGCTATCCAGCATGTTGATCGCGATCTCGCGATTGATCCGATTGTCCTCGGCCAGCAGCACGCGCAGCCGACCTTCGCGCTGCGATGCACCGAGCACGCTCGGATCGGCCTGGTCCGCGCGGCGGCGTACCGCGAGCGTCGTGGCGATCGCTTTCAGCAGTTCGCTCTTGCGCACCGGCTTGGACAGGTACGCCGCGGCACCCGCCTGCAGCGCCTCGGCGCGTTCGCCCGGGCTGTCGAGCGAGGAGAGCATGATCAGCTTGAGCTTGGCCAGCGCCCGATCGGCGAGCACGGCGCGAATCAGCTCGATGCCGTCCATCACCGGCATCTTCTTGTCGACGATCGCCAGTTGATACGGTTGTCCGTTCTCGATCGCCTGATGCAGCGCCTCGAGAGCTTTCTGCCCGTGTTCGGCGATGCCGACGCGCAGCCCGGCGCTACCCAACACGTGCTGCAGGATGCCCCGGTTGGTGGGATTGTCCTCGACGATCAGCGCGCGAATGCCTTCCAGGTCGCTGCGCTTGACCGGCAGCACCTCGGGTTTGGCGGCGGCCGCGATGCGAACCGAGAACCAGAACGTGGAGCCCTGACCCGGCTCGCTTTCCACGCCGATCGCCCCGCCCATCAGCTCGGCGAGCTGCTTGCAGATCACCAGGCCCAGTCCGGTGCCGCCGAAGCGCCGGGTGGTGGAGCCGTCGGCCTGGGTGAACGCGTTGAACAGCCGATCGAGCGTGGGGCGATCCATGCCGATGCCGGTATCGCGTACGCGAAACAACAGACCCGAGTGCGAGTCAGCGGTCGGGGCGCTCTCCTGCGTCTGCAGCATGTATTCGGGCGCCACGTCGATCTCGACGGTGATCGAGCCGCGCTCGGTGAACTTCACCGCGTTACTGAGCAGGTTGGTGAGCACCTGCCGCAGCCGCAGTGGATCGCCCGACACGTGCGCGGGCACGCTGGCCGCGATCTGACAGTCGAGCGTGAGCGATTTACGTCGCGCGCTTTCGTGCACCAGATCGAGCACTTCGCCCACCGCTTCGGACAGATCGAAATCGACCTGTTCGATCTCCAGCCTGCCGGCTTCGATCTTGGAGAAATCCAGGATGTCGTTGATGATACCCAGCAGCGCGGTACCCGAGCGATGGATCGACTCGGCGAACGTCTTCTGGCGATCGTCGAGCGGCGTGCTCATCAGCAGCTCCGACATGCCCAACACGCCGTTCATCGGCGTGCGGATCTCATGGCTCATCGTCGCCAGAAACTGCGATTTGGCGCGATTGGCGTCTTCGGCCGCGAGCTTGGCGGCGTGAACCGTCTCCTCCGCGATGCGCTGCGAGGTCACGTCACGGCCCACGCCCCGATAACCGCGGAACACGCCTTCGTCATCGTTGATCGGCGTGCCCGAGACGCTGAGATAGATCGTCTGCCCATCCTCGGTCGTACGTTTGACGATGAGGTCGCGAAACTCGTGATGCGCTTCGAGCGTCGCGCGATGCTCGTCCCAGGTGATGCCGACCGGCTCGCTGCGCGGCAACTCCCAGCGGGTCTTGCCGAACCGCTCCGATTGCGTCACGCCCGGGTCGAAGCCGTCGTTGTTCGACGCGAACACGAAGCGGAACTGCGCGTCCTGCTCCCAGTAGAAATCCGAGGACAGCGCGGTGAGGCTGCGGAACCGGGCTTCGTTCTCGCGCGCGGCGCGCTCCGCGCGGCGCCGTTCCGAGATATCGATGCCCAACCCGTAGTGACCGACGACATTGCCGGCCGCATCGCGGTCCGGAATGAACTCCATGGCCAGATACATCACGTCGGCCGATTCGCTCACGTGATGCGCGCGCTCGTAGCGCACGCGTTCGCCGCTGGCGACGCGATCCAGTGCTGGTCCGACCATCCGGTCGTAAGGTGCGGCCCCCACGACCTCCCGCACGGTATGACCGACCACTTCAGCGTGCGGCTTGCCGATGAACTGGCAGTACGCGTCATTGGAGAAGGTGTAGCGGCGCTCGCCCCCGGCATACGAGACGTAAGTGATCATTGCCGGGATGTGATTCATGATCAGGCGCAGATGCTGTTCGTTCGCGCTCAGCGCTTTCTCGGCACGCTTGCGTTCCGTGATGTCTAGCCCGATGCTGATCACGCCACCCCCCGGCAGGCGCTGATCGGTCATGAGCAGCCAGACGTTGTGCCGCTCGAGTTCCTTCGGCTCACCGGGCGCACGTCGTTGTGCCAGTCGTTCGCTGAGCCATTGCTCCTCACGTCCTGTTGCGGCGACGAAATGGCCGAGCGCGAGCGCCGCGCGCAGGTACGATTCGAACGATGCGCCAGGTACGAGGTGCGGTTGCAACGCCTCGCCGCTCAGCTCGCGGAAGCGGCGATTGGCAAAGACGATCCGATCCTCGGCATCGCACAGGACGATCGTCTCGTTCAGGTTCTCGATCGCCGCGCGCAACTGCGTGTTGGACGCCTCGGCCTGCTCCTGGCGCCTCACTTCCTCGGTGATGTCGTAGGCGACGCCGCGATAGCCGGCGAAGACGCTTGAGTGGTCGATCACCGGTATGCCGTCGACCTGCAGCCACTGGTCGCCGTTCGGCCCGCAGCGCAGGTAGCGGAAGTTGCTGAACGGTTTGCGCGCGTCGATGGTGGCAAGATGCGAGCGCCAAGGTTCGACGCTCAAATCCTGCGTCTGCGCGGCGATTTCTGTTCGCGATTTGCCGTAGTGCCATGCGGCCGCCACGCCAGTGACGCGCTCGACCGAGTCCGACATCCAGGTGAAGCGACCCTCGGCATCGGTCTCCCAGAACCAGTGAGGCGCCGCGGTTGTCACGTCGCGCATACGAACCGCGGTCTGCGCCAGAGCGTGCTCGAGGCCGCGGGCGTGCTGGTTCAGGCGACGCAACAATGCCCGCGTGCGCAGGCCCGACACGATCGCAACCAGCGTGACTGCCAGCGCGATCAAGCCCAGTACCGGAGTGGAGGAGAACAGATTCATCCGTGTCTCCGCTACGACCCGCGTGTTTCGGTGGCCGGATCGGCCACGCTCTTCAACGCATCGCCTGCGCGATCGGATCTCGAGTGAGCGGCCGGCATTCGGAGCCAGCGCTCGAGCGTTGCGGCGAGCTGCTTCTTGCTGAACGGTTTGGACAGATAGTCGTCCATGCCGGCTTCGATGCACCGCTCGCGATCACCCTGCATCGCGTTGGCCGTGAGCGCGATGATCGGGACGCGCCGCTCGCCACGATTCACATCGCGCGTCTCACCGTGTCGGATGGCGGCTGTGGCTTCGAATCCATCCATCTCCGGCATCTGGCAGTCCATCAGGACCAGTGCATACGAGTTGGCATTGGCCAGATCGACCGCTTCCAACCCGTTGGCGGCGCAATCCACCACCAGACCGAGCGACTGCAGCATGTTCACCGCGATCTCGCGATTGATGCGGTTGTCCTCGGCCAACAGGATGCGCTCGCCTGGCGACGGACGCGGCGGCGTTGTCGTCGCCACGGGTTCCGTCGCGTACGCCGCCATAGCGCTGTGGCCATCGGTCTTCGCGCGAATCGCCGTATCGGGCGATGCGCGTTCTTCGCGCTCCTCGGCAATCCGCAGGCGCACGCTGAACCAGAACATCGACCCTTTGCCCAACTCGCTCTGCGCGCCCACCGTGCCGCCCATCATCTCGGCCAGTTGCTTGCAGATCGCCAGACCCAGACCGGTGCCGCCGAAGCGCCGCGTGGTCGAGCCGTCGGCTTGACTGAATGCCGTAAACAGCCGTGTCATCGTCTCGGCCGACATGCCCACGCCGGTGTCACGCACGCGGAACAGGATCGCAGTGGCTGACTGTGCGTGCGCGTCCTGCTCGAGCGGTTGCAGCGTAGCTTCGGGTGCGCCCTCGATCTCGATGGCGACGCCACCTTGTTCGGTGAACTTGATCGCGTTGCTCACCAGGTTGGTCAGGATCTGGCGCACGCGCAACGGATCGCCGAGCAGTTGCGTGGGCAGGTCCGGTGCGATCGTGCAGCTCACCCGCAGCGACTTGGTCTGCGCCTGGTCCTGCATCAGCTCCAGCACGTCGTTGGTGATCTCGATCAGATCGAACGCTGTTTGTTCCAGCTCCAGACGTCCGGCCTCGATCTTGGAGAAATCGAGAATGTCGTTGAGGATGCCGAGCAGGTTCGTGCCCGAGCGATGGATCGACTGCGTGAAGCGCCGTTGCGTGTCGTCCAGACGCGTACCAAGCAGCAGCTCGGTCATGCCCAGCACCCCGTTCATCGGTGTGCGGATCTCGTGACTCATCGTGGCGAGGAACTGTGACTTCACGCGACTGGCTTCTTCGGCCGCCAGCTTGCCGGCGCCGATCGCCTCCTCGGCCAGGCGCTGGATCGTGATGTCGCGACCGACGCCGCGATAGCCGATGAATTCGCCATGCTCGTCGAACAGCGGGCGCCCGGAAATGCTGAAGTACCGGTGCGCGCCGTCGTTGAACTCGCTCTTGATCACGAAATCGCGGTATTCCTGGCGCGCGCTGGTTTGTGCCTGGTATTCCTCCCAGCTCATCGACTCGGGCGTGAAGCGCTTGATCTCCCAGGGTCGCTTGTCGATGTGGCCGATCGGCCCCTTCGATGCGACCAGCCGTCCTTCCTCTTCGGTCGCGATGAAGCGCAGTTCGGTGTCCTGCTCGAAATAGAAGTCGGTGGACAGTTCAGCGAGACTGCGGAACTTTGCAGCGGTCTGGCGCGCATTGAGTTCCGCGCGGCGCTGCTCGGTGATGTCCACGCCGAACAGGTAGTGGCCCACGACGGCGCCATGCTCGTCGCGATCGGGAAGCATCTCCATCGCAATGTGGCGACTTTCTGCGCACTCCTCACCGCGCTGAGTACGAACGTAACGAACGCGTTCCCCGGCATTTACCCGAGCGATGATCGGTCCGACAACTGCGTACGAGCCTGGGTCGATGAAGTCCTGCGGGCGGTACCCGACGATCTCCGATTCCGGTTTCCCGATGAAGGAACAGTAGGCTGCATTGGCGAACTGAACCCGCGCCTCGCCGGCATGATGGGCGGCGTGCAGAACAAATGCCGGAACGTTGTCGAGAATCGTCCGCAGCCGGCGCTCGCTCGTGCGCAACGCGGCTTCGTGGCTGCGGCTCTCGGTGACATCGCGAATCACGCCAACCAGTACCTGCGATCCGTCGGCCAGTTCGACACAGCGTTTCTTGGTCGAGATCGTCTTCGTCTGGCCGGCGGCGTCGGTCAGGCTTTCCTCATTGACGTTCTCGATGCGGCTGGCGAACACCTCTTCGTCTTTGCGCCAGAAGATCTCCGCCTGCTCTTTGGGAAAGAAGTCGTAATCCGACTTGCCCAGAAGCTGTTCACGCGGCAGGCCGACGAACGCGCAGAGCGCCTCGTTCACCAGAAGAAACCGGTGCTGGCGATCCTTGACGAACACCGGATCGGGAATCGCATCGAGCATCTGGGCGAGATTCGCCGGCGAAAGCGCGAGCGCGTCACCCGCATCGGGTGACTTCCAACGCTGCACTTCAGCGAGTGCGGCGCGCGCCTGGGCCGCTTCCTCTCTTGCGGTCGCCAGCTCGATCGCCATCTGCCGCAGCTCGTCGCGCTGACGCTCGAGTTCCTGCGAGGCGTCATCAAAGCGGTCGATCTCGACTTCGCGGTCGTGCGCTAGCAGTTCGATTTCGCGTCGCCGCGCTTCGGCCTGTCTGGCCATGATCAGCAGCGGCACGACCACGAGCGCGAGCGCAACCAGGCCGAGGGCCAACAAAGCCCCCGAAGGCAGGACACCGGCGAGTTGCAGCCATTCGGTCATGTCGGCGGGACGGGCGCACCCCGACCCGCGGGCCGGCGTGAATAGGAAGTCGTCGTATCCCGCCTTTCGGCTGCTGTGCGCGCTCCCTTTAGCGTAGTGCGCGAGGCGCCGGGTAAAGATGCCGGTCCGGGCGGTTCAGCCGATCGGGCGCAGGCAGGAAGTCACGATCGCGTGGCAGCGGTTGGTGCGCCGTCAGGGGTGCGCGGATGCTCGAACGCAGCGGCGATGCGCTCTCGCCTTACGACTGGGCGTCGATCAGTACGAGCGCGGCAGCCCCAGCACGTGCTCGGCGACGTACGAAAGCACCAGGTTGGTCGAGATCGGCGCGATTTGATAGAGCCGCGTCTCGCGGAACTTGCGCTCGATGTCGTACTCCTCAGCGAAGCCGAAACCGCCGTGCGTCTGCAAGCACATGTCCGCAGCCTGCCAGGAAGCTTCCGCGGCGAGCTGCTTGGCCATGTTGGCTTCGGCCCCGCAGGGCTTGCCTTGCTCATACAGGCTGGCGGCTTTCTCCACCATCGATTCGGCGGCGCGCATCGCCATGTAGGCGCGGGCGATCGGAAACTGAATCCCCTGGTTCTGACCGATCGGCCGGCCGAACACCTTGCGCTCGTTGGCGTAGTCGGTGGCCTTCTGGATGAACCACTTCGCATCGCCGATGCACTCGGCCGCGATCAGGATGCGTTCGGCGTTCATGCCGTCGAGGATGTAGCGAAAGCCCTTGCCTTCCTCGCCCAGCAGGTTCTCGACCGGCACTTCCATGTTGTCGAAGAACACTTCCGTGGTGCCGTGGTTGATCATCGTGCGAATCGGCCGGATGGTCAGCCCTTTGCCCTTGGCCGCGCGCATATCGACGATGAACACCGAGATGCCTTCGGTTTTCTTGGTGACCTGATCGCGCGGCGTGGTGCGCGCCAACAGCAGCATCAGATCGGAATGCTCGGCGCGCGAAGTCCACACCTTCTGGCCGTTGACGATGTACTTGTCGCCTTTGCGCACGGCGGTCGTTCGGATCGACGTGGTATCGGTGCCGGCGGTGGGCTCGGTAACGCCGAACGCCTGCAGCCGCAATTCGCCTTTGGCGATCCCGGGCAGGTACATCGCCTTCTGCCCCGGGCTGCCGTGACGCAGCACCGTGCCCATCGTGTACATCTGTGCGTGGCACTGGCTGCCGTTGGCGCCGCTGCGTTGAATCTCCTCGAGGATCGCGCAGGCCGCCGAAATCCCCAGGCCGCTGCCGCCGAACTCCTCGGGGATCAGGCACGAGAGGTAGCCGGCTTCGGTCAGCGCGCGCACGAAATCAGTGGGGTAACGCCGCTCGCGATCGAGCTCGCGCCAGTATTCCATCGAAAACGTGGCGCACAGCTTGATCACGCCCTCGCGAATGTCGTTGAGTTCCTGCTGACTGACGGTCATGCGCGCTGCTCCAGAACGAATGGCAAGAGTGGGAATGACGGGATAGGGCCGCATTGTATCGGCGGACGCACCGGTCACCGGCGAATTGTCCGGGCGGCCTTCTGTGAGGCGTGATCTGTCCACTAGAATCGGCGTTCTTCCTTCCCGATCACGCCCTCAGCGGATCCCTCTGCGATGCCCCACGTCCCAGCCTCCACGGCGCTTGCGCGCTTTCGCATCCTCGATCTGACACGGGTGCGCGCCGGCCCCACCTGCGTCAGGCAGTTCGCCGATTTCGGCGCCGACGTGATCAAGGTCGAATCGCCGCCCGGCGTCGATCCCAACGAGGGCATGGGCGGTGACCGCGACGGGCCCGACTTCCAGAACCTGCATCGCAACAAGCGCTCGATGACGCTCAACCTGAAGGAGCGCGACGGGCTGGCGATCTTCATGCAGCTGGTGAAGCAGGCTGACGTCGTCGTCGAGAACTACCGCGCCGATGTGAAGTTCCGGCTCGGCATCGACTACGAGTCGCTCGCCAAGGTCAATCCGCGCATCATCCTGGGCAGCATCTCGGGTTTCGGGCAAGACGGTCCGTATGCCGATCGCCCGGGGTTCGATCAGATCGCCCAAGGTATGGGCGGTTTCATGTCGGTCACCGGTTTTGCCGGCCAGGGTCCGGTGCGCGCCGGAACCGCGATCGCCGATATCTCCGCCGGACTGTTCTGCGCGCTGGGCATCATGACCGCGCTGCTGGAGCGTGAGAGCTCGGGCAAAGGCCAATGGGTCAGTTCCAGCCTGTTGCAATCGCAGATCGCGCTGATGGACTTCCAGGCCGCGCGCTTCCTCATGAAAGGCGAAGTGCCGCCACAGGTCGGCAACGATCATCCGACCAGCATGCCTACCTCGGCCTACAAGACCAAAGACGGCTACCTCAACATCGGCGCTTCCGGCGACGGCATGTGGAAGCGCCTGTGCGACGCGTTCGGCGCGCCCGAGCTCTATCAACGCGAGGAGTTCAAGGGTGACAAGGCGCGCGCGAAGAATCGCGCGGCGTTGAACGAAGTGATCAACAGTCACACCGTCAAGCGCTCCACTGCGGAGTGGGTCGAAGCCCTGAACAAAGCCGGCGTGCCCAGCGGCCCGATCTACGCGATGGATCAGGTGTTCGCCGATCCGCAGGTGCAGCACCTCGAAGCGGCCGCCGCCGTGAAGCATCCGCGCCTGGGCGAGTTCAAGGTGGTCAATCAGGCCGTCAAGCTCTCGCGCACGCAATCGAGCATGGCCACCGCCACGCCCGAACGCGGTCAGCACACCGACGAGATCCTGCAGCACCTGGGCTACGCCGCAGCGCAGATCGCCGACTTTCGCGCGCGCAAGGTCGTTTGATTCATGCCGATTCGTGCTTGCCTGGCGCCGCATCGGAGCGGCCCGTGTTCGGCGATCGCCGACGTCGGGCGCGAGCCACGAGCGGCGCGGCACGCTTTACAGTTTTCCACCTAGGACACCTTCATGCCTGAGCTTCTCGTGCGCCGCGATGGCGCGGTCGCCAACGTTCTGTTCTCCAACCTCGCCAAGCACAACGCGATGAGTTTCGAGATGTGGCAGCGCCTGCCCGGCCTGCTGCAGGAACTCGATGCCGATTCCAGCGTTCGCGTGGTCGTGCTCGCCGGTGATGGCGACAAAGCGTTCATCTCCGGGGCCGACATCTCGCAGTTCGAGAAGGTGCGCGCCGGCCCCGAAGCGCAGGCCGAGTACAACAAGGCGGTGGATCTCGCCTACGAAAGCCCGGTGCTGTGCTCCAAACCGGTGATCGCCAAGATCCGCGGCATCTGCATGGGCGGCGGCCTGGGCATCGCGGCCGCGTGCGATCTGCGCTTCGCCGCCGAAGACGCGGTGTTTCGCATGCCCGCCGCGCGTCTGGGTCTTGGCTACGGCTTCCAAGGGCTGCAGCGTTTCGTGCAGATCATGGGTGCGGCCAACACCGCCGATGCGTTCTTTTCCGCGCGCAAATTCAGCGCTCGTGATGCATTGCAGATGGGCTTCGTCAATCGCGTGCTGCCGGTGGAGTCGTTCGACAAGGAGATCGCCGAGTACTGCGCGATGATCGCCGAGAACGCGCCGCTCACCGTGGCCACTGCGAAGTACACGATCCGCCAGGTGGTCAAGGATGCCGCCGACCGCGATCTCGCTGGCGTCGACCAGCGGGTCAAGACGTGTTTCGCGAGCGAGGACTACACCGAGGGTCGGCGCGCGTTCATGGAGAAGCGCACGCCGCAGTTCAAGGGGCGGTAGTTCTTGAAGAGTGCAGCGTGAAGAGAGAGGCGCGGCGATGAGAATGAACAAGGTCGTGGTGACCATGGCAGCGGCCATGCTTGCGTTGACAGCGGGTGTGGCGAGTGCGCAGTCCGCTTACCCGAACAAACCGATCCGGCTCGTGCTCGCGTATCCACCGGGAGGTGCGGCCGAGGGCACCTGGCGCGCGATCCAGCCGAAGTTCGAGCCGCTGGTGGGCCAGCAGTTCATCCTCGAAAACAAACCCGGCGCGGGTGCGACGATCGGGGCGGACCACGCCTCGAAGCAGGCGCCCGACGGCTACACGCTGCACCTGGCTGACAATGGCCCGCTCACCATCGTGCCGGCCGCGAAGAAGCTTCCGTACGATCCGGTCAAGAGCTTCACCTACATCGGCGTGGTCAACATTGGCGGCGTCGTGCTCGCCGCACATCCGTCGGTGCCGGCCAACGATCTCGATGCATTCATCAAGCTCGCTCGCGCCAAGCCCGGATCGTTCTCGTACGGAACGTCAGGGTTCGGCGGGATCGGACACATGTCCGGCGAACTGTTCAACTACGTCACCAAGCTCGATCTGGTGCACGTGCCCTACAAGGGCGGCGGACCGGCCGTGGCCGAGTTGCTCGGTGGTCAGATTCCGTTGCTGTGGTCGTCGCTCACGCCTGCGGTTCCGCACATCAAGGCGGGCAAATTCAAGGCGTTCGCGGTGAGTTCGGCCAAACGCTCTTCGGCGATGCCCGATGTGCCGACGGTGGCCGAGTTGGGTTACCCCGGTTTCGAGGCAAGCACGTATTTCTCCCTGGTAGGTCCTGCAGGCATGCCGGCCGACGTGGTCGATAAGTTGAGCAAAGCGTTGCTTGCGACCCTGGCTGATCCTCAAGTGAAAGAAGCGCTGCAGAAGCAGGGTTACGAGCCCGATCCCACCACGCCGCAGGCCGCGTCCGAACGCATTCAGCGTGATCTGGCGAAGTGGACCAAGATCGTCAAGGA
>CADEDU010000029.1:0-24851 GCA_902826155.1 uncultured beta proteobacterium | reverse complement strand
CCATGCCACCTAACGACACGCTCACGCGGGCCCGCCGTCACTTCGCGCACACGCTGGGACAGCTGCCCGCTGCAGTGCAGACGATGGCACAGCATGCGCCGGCCGCGCTCGATGGTTACCTCGCGCTGCGCGAGTACGCGCACGGCGAACCACCCGTCGGGCATCTGGACGCCAAGACCCGCGAATTGCTGTTCGTCGCGCTCGACGTGGCAGCTGGTCACATCGACGCGGCCAAGGCGCACGCCGTCAGTGCGGTGAAAGCCGGTGCGACCGTGGAGGCCGTGGCGCAGGCGTGCGTGATCACCATGATGGTGAGCGGCATCCACACCTGGTCGCAGTACGGTTACGCCGTGGTGGAACATGTTGCCAAGCTGGCCGCGCGCTCGACCAGGACAGCTCCGCGTACGAAATCCGGACAACGCGCGCGCCGCGGCAGGACGTGAATTTGTCTTGGAAGCACCCACGAAGCTGTGGAATTCGCCCACGCCGAACGCGCGACGGCTTACCATGCGCGACTTAGAAGAGCGCCTGATGGAATGACCGTCAGGCGACGCAGACGGGGGGCTTGGGGGACGCATCCCTCAGAATCGTTACCCGCTCAAGCTTGCTCGCTTCACTCCCAGTTTTTAGTGCACTGACCGGTTCAGCACCCACGACAAGGAGACCCGGTGGATAGGATGCAACCTGCGTCGCCGTCGCACGCGCCACGCCATCCGGCCCGGCTGAATCGCTCCGGACGATTCCTGCTGCGCAGCTGGTGCTACCTCTGGGCCGGGCCGAACACCGTGTTAGGCCTGCTGGGCCTGCTGCTGGCGATGTGCAGTGGCGGCCGCGTACGACTCATCGATGGCGTGTTCGAAGTCGAAGGCGGACTGGTCGCGGCGATCCTCGCCAATATTCCGTTTCTCGAAGGCGGCGCAGCCGCGCTCACGCTCGGCCACGTGGTAATGGGGCAGAGCCGCGCCTTCAATGACATGCTGCGTGCGCATGAGCGGGTGCACGTCGAGCAGTACGAGTGCTGGGGCCCGCTGTTCCTGCCGGCGTACTTCGCCAGCTCGGCCTGGGCCTTCGCTACCGGGCGCGACTTCTATCGCGACAACTACTTCGAGCGCGTCGCGTTCGAACGTGTGCCGGGTTGTTACTTCGGCGAAGCGACCACCACGATGGTGCTCGGGCCGGCGACGCGGCCCGGCTAGCGTCGCCGGTGCAACGGATCGTGCCGCCGGCACGGGATCCGTCGCAACAAGGCGACTGCGCGATCTCTAGCTGATTGTCGCCGGCGCAGCCTGACGCGCCGCCTTAGTACGCGCCCAGATTCAGCATCACGCCCGACAGATGCGCCGCGCGCGGCGAGGCGAGAAACGCCACCGTGTCGGCCACCTGCTCGGGCTCGATCACGTGCGACTGCTTGAGCAGTTCTTCCCAGCGTGATTCGTCGCCGAACTTCTGCTTGGCGATGGTCTTGTTGAGATTGACGATGCGATCGGTGCGCGTGGCCGGCGGATGCACACCCACCACCCGTACGCCGTGCTGGAACGTGCCCTTGCCCACGCCCTTCGTGAACGCTTCCAGGGCCGCGTTGCCGGTGGCGCCGCATACGTACTCCGCAGGATGCGACACCCCGGCCATGCCGATGACGTTGACGATCACACCGGATTTGCGCGCCTTCATCTTGGTCACCATCTCGCGCGTCATGTTGATGAAGCCGAACACCTTCAGGTCCCAGGCGTGGCGCCACTTCTCCTCGTCGATCGACTCGATGCTGCCGCCGGGAATGTCGCCGGCGTTGTTCACCAGGATGTCGATCTCACCGCAGGCGTCCACCAGCTTCTTCGCCGAGCCTGCCGCGCGCAGATCGCTTACATGAGTGCCGACCTTCACGCCGTACTTCGATTGGATTTCGCTTTGCGCTTTCGCCATCAGATCGGCCGAGCGCGCTGCCAGATGCACGTTGCACCCTTCGGCGGCGAACGAATGCGCACACGACAGGCCGATGCCCTTCGATGCGCCGGTGATCAGTACCGATTTGCCCTTCAATCCGAGGTCCATGCTCGCTCCTTTGGTTCGTGTGTCTGGATAGACTGCGTGCGGCCAATATAGCCGAAACGATTCGGCCGGGACCGCCTGCAGCAGATGACGCCGGCGCGACCTTCGACCTGCGCGCGCTGAGGTTGCTCTTATCGCCCGTTGAACTCGGGCTTTTGCTTGGCGAGGAACGCCTTCACGCCGATCTGGAAGTCTTCGGTGTCGAAGCAGGCGTAGCTCTCGTCATTTTCCGCAGCGGTGATCGGCCGGGCATCGGCCAGGCGCTGCGCGAATTTCTTGTGCCAGCGCGCCACCAGGGGCGCGCCTTCTGCAATCCGCCGTGCGGCGGCGTAGCCTTCCTCGATTACTTTGTCGTCGGGCACGACGCGATTGACCAGCCGCTTCTCATAGGCTTCGCGCGCACCCCAGATGCGGCCCTCGAGCAGAATCTCCAGCGCCGTGGCGCGCCCGACGACGTTGATGAGTCCCTGCATCTCGGCGTACGCGACCACCAGTCCGAGATTCTTGATCGGCACACCGAATCGCGACGATTCGCCGCAGATGCGCATGTCGCACTGCGACGCCACTTCCAATCCGCCGCCAACGCAGGCGCCTTCGATCACCGCAAGCGTCGGATGCCGGCAGCCGGCCAGCGCGTGCATCGTGCCGGCGATGTCCTCGCCGTATTGCTTGGCCTGTTTCGCGTTGGCGCGCACCTGCGCGAACTCGGAGATGTCGGCCCCCGCGGCGAACGCCTTGCCGCCCGCGCCGCGCAGCACGACGCAGCGCACGCTGTCGTCGGCTTCGAGCGCGCGGACGATCTCGCCCAGCCGCATCCACATCGGCTTGGTGAGCGCGTTGAGCTTGTCCGGGTTGGACAGAATGACGCTGGCGATCGCGCCGTCGCGCTCCAGCAGCACGGTAGGTGTACTCACAGTGGTGTCCGTTCGATCCGCTACGCCGCCTTGCGCGTGCCTTTGGCGGCCCCCGCGCATTCGGCCAGATAGTCCATCGCCGCCTGCGCGCCGCCCTTGCGATGCGGCACCCCGGCCAGTGCAAGACCCATCTCGACGCCGGCCAGCGTGCCCATCAAGGTGAGATCGTTGAAATCGCCCAGATGCCCGATGCGGAACACCTTGCCGGCAACCTTGCCCAGTCCGGTACCAAGCGACATGTCGTACGCCTCGAGAATGATCTCGCGCAGCTTGTCGGCATCGTGGCCGGCGGGCATCAGCACCGCGGTGAGCGAGTTCGAATACTCATCCGGATTCGCGCACAGGATCTCCAGGCCCCACGCCCGCACCGCGCGCCGCGTCGCTTCACCGTGGCATGCGTGACGCGCGAACACGTTGGCCAACCCCTCTTCCTGCAGCATCTCGAGCGCTTCGGCCAGGCCGTACAGCAGGTTGGTGGCCGGCGTGTACGGAAAGTAGCCGCTCTTGTTCGCCGCCAGCATTTCGTCCCAGCCGAAGTACGAACGCGGCAGCTTCGCGCTCTTGGCGGCGGCGAGCGCCTTGTCGCTCACGCAGTTGAACGACAGGCCCGGCGGCAGCATCAATCCTTTCTGCGAACCAGCCACCGTGACATCGACACCCCATTCGTCATGGCGATAGTCGAGCGAGCCGAGCGAGGAGATCGTGTCCACCATGAACAGCGCGGGATGGGCCGCCGCGTCGATCGCCTTGCGCACCGCGTGAATGCGGCTGGCCACGCCGGTGGAGGTTTCGTTGTGCACCACGCACACCGCCTTGATCGCATGCGCCTTGTCCTCCCGTAGCCGCGCTTCGATCGCGGCCGGGTCGGCGCCATGACGCCAGTCGGTGGTCAGGAACTCGGTGCGCACGCCCAGCTTGGTGGCCATCTTGTTCCACAGCGTGGCGAACTGACCGGTCTCGACCATCAACACCAGATCGCCTGGCGAAAGCGTGTTGACGAGCGCCGCTTCCCACGCGCCGGTACCCGAGGCGGGATAGATGATCACCGGCGCCTTGGTCTGGAAGACGGTCTTGAGGCCGGCAAGGACTTCGCGCCCCAGCTCGCCGAACTCAGGCCCGCGATGGTCGATCGTGGCGCGAGCGATGGCGCGCAGCACCCGATCGGGCACGTTGGTGGGACCGGGAATCTGCAGAAAGTGGCGGCCGCTGCGAAAGCTCATGGCTCAATCTCGATCGGCGAAGGGCGGTCGCGTACGGTATGCCAAAGCCGGGCGCGGCTCAACTTCGCGCGAGCGCGCGTTGATGCCCGTCAAGCGCAACGCAATCCGACGCGGCCGGGGACGGTGTTTTGGTGTTTGGGTGAAGAGGAGAGGACGGTGAAGTCGAATCGTCCGGAGGCCAGCCCGCCACGCCCTGCGCAGCGCCCAACGGAGGCGGCAAAGCGCGCGGGTATCATTGCAAGTCATCCCCTCACCGGAGCGCACCATGACCCTCTCCATCGATGTCGTCTCCGACGTCGTCTGCCCGTGGTGCTTCATCGGCAAGCGCAAGCTGGAGCGCGCGCTGGAGCTGTACCGCGAAAAGCACCCGCAGGCCGAGGCGCCGGTGGTGAGCTGGCATCCGTTTCAGCTGAATCCCGACATGCCGGCCGAGGGCATGCCGCGCCAGGAGTACATCGCGCGCAAATTCGGGCCGCGCGGCGGCAACACCTACGAGCGGGTGAAGACGGTCGGCCAGACCGTCGGCATCGAGTTTCAGTTCGATCGCATCGAGCGCCAGCCGAACACGCTCGCCGCGCACAGCCTGATCGCGCTCGCCGGAAAACACGGCATCCAGGACCAGGTGAAGGAGGCGATCCTGCGCGCGTACTTCCTCGATGCGCGCGATCTCACCGATGAGCAGACGCTGGCGGGCATCGCCACCGATGCCGGCCTGCCGGAAGCCGACGTGAGGACCGCGCTCGCCGATCCGCAATTGCGCGATCTGGTGGCGCAATCGGAAGAGCAAGCGCGTCAGATCGGCGTTCAGGGCGTGCCCTTCTTCATCTTCAATCAGCGCGTCGCGGTGTCGGGTGCGCATGATCCCGAGGTGCTGCTCTCGGCGATGGAGCAGTCGCTCGCCGAGCCCGCCGGAGCGCAGTGACCTTGGACGGCGCCGACTCGCGCAGCACGCCGCGCACCTTCACAGTCGCGTTCCATCCGCGCATCGGTGATTCGGCGCTCGCCGCGCGGTTGCGCCGCGAGGTCGACGGCGAAGTGCTGTTCGATCGCGCGAGCCGCGGGCGCTACTCGACCGACGCATCGATCTACCAGGTCGAGCCGGTCGGCGTGGTCGTTCCGCGCAACGCGGAGGCGGCGCGCGTGGCGATGCAGATCGCCATCGAAGAAGGCGTGCCGGTGCTGCCGCGTGGTGCGGGCACCTCGCAATGCGGACAGACCGTCGGTGCCGCGCTGGTCATCGACAACTCCAAGCACCTGAATCAGCTGCTCGCGCTCGACGTGGAGTCGCAGACCTGCGTGGTCGAACCGGGCATGGTGCTCGATCAGCTCAACGCGCAGTTGCGCCGTGCCGGGCTGTGGTTTCCGGTGGATGTGTCGACCAGCGCGCAGGCGACCATCGGCGGCATGGCCGGCAACAACTCGTGCGGCTCGCGCTCGATCCGCTACGGCAACATGGTGCACAACGTGCTGGGCGTCGACGCCGTTTTGGCGAGCGGCGCGCAGTACCGCTTCGGTCCGAGCAGCGACATCGCATCGCAACCGTCGCCCTATGGCGAGCTGATCGCCGCGGTGCACGCGATCGTGCACCGCGAGGCCGACGAGATCGCCGCGCGCTGGCCCAAGGTGCTGCGCCGGGTGCAGGGCTACAACCTCGACATGATCCAGCCCGGCCGCCTCGACAGCGAGATGGCGCCACACAATCTCGCGCATCTGCTGGTCGGCTCGGAGGGCACACTCGCCTACTCCAGTCGGCTGCACCTCAAGCTCTCGCCGCTACCTGCGGCCAAGACGCTCGGCATCTGCCACTTCGCTTCGTTCTATCAGGCAATGCAGGCGCCGCAGCACATCGTCAGGCTCGATCCCGATGCGGTCGAACTCGTCGATCGCACGATGATCGATCTGGCGCGCGGCAATCCGGCGTTCCGCAAGATCGTCGACCAGGCGGTGCGCGGCGAGCCCGAGGCGATCCTGCTGGTGGAGTTCGCCGGCGACGACAAGGCCGAGCAGGTGCGCAAGCTCAAGCGCCTGGTCGAGCTGATGGCCGATCTCGGGCTGCCCGGCAGCGTCGTCGAAGTCACCGACGAGGCGCTGCAGAAGGCGATCTGGGAGGTGCGCAAGGCCGGCCTCAACATCATGATGTCGATGAAGGGCGAGGGCAAACCGGTCTCGTTCATCGAAGACTGCGCAGTGCCGCTCGAACACCTGGCCGAGTACACGCGGCGGCTCACCGAAGTATTCGACAAGCACGGCACGCGCGGCACCTGGTACGCGCACGCCTCGGTCGGCACCTTGCACGTGCGGCCGGTGCTGAACATGAAAGGCGAGGGCGCCGCGCAACTTGCGGCCATCGCCGCCGAAGCGTGCGAGCTGGTGCGTGAATACAAGGGCGCGTACTCCGGCGAGCATGGCGACGGCCTGGTGCGCTCGCAGTGGATCGAGCCGATCATCGGCACGCGACTGACCGCCGCGCTCGGTGAGATCAAGGCGCTGTTCGATCCGAAGGGGCTGCTCAATCCGGGCAAGATCATCGATCCGCCGCGCCAGGACGATCGCACGCTGATGCGCTTCAAGCCGGGCTACCGGTCGCAGCCGATCGCGACTGCGCTGGACTGGTCCGAGTGGGATGCGGGCGATCGCGCCGACGGTGCAGGTGGCTTCGCAGCGGCCGTGGAGATGTGCAACAACAACGGCCACTGCCGCAAGTTCGATGCGGGCACGATGTGTCCGTCGTTCCGCGCCACGCGCGACGAGCAACATCTCACCCGCGGACGCGCGAACACGCTGCGGCTGGCGCTTTCTGGTCAGCTCGGAGCCGAAGGCCTCACCGCCGAAGCGGTGCGCGAGGCGATGGACCTGTGCGTGGGCTGCAAGGGCTGCAAGCGCGAATGCCCCACCGGCGTCGACATGGCGCGCATGAAAATCGAGGTGCTGCACCACTACCACCGTCAGCACGGCTACAGCTGGAAAGACAAGCTGATCGCGCATCTGCCGCACTACGCGCCGTACGCGCGGCGCATCGCGGCACTGCTCAACGCGCGCAATCGCAATCCGTGGCTCGCCAATCTGGGTGAGCGCTGGTTCGGTTTCTCGGCGCTGCGCTCGCTGCCGATCTGGCGCTCGCGCACCTTTCTCGCCGATGCCGCGGCCGAGCGCGTGGCGCGCCAGACCGCCGAAGTCGTGCTGTTCGCCGACACGTTCAACAACTACTTCGAGGCAGAGAACCTGCGCGCCGCCACGCGGGTGCTCGAGGCAGCGGGCTACGCGGTGCACGTGGCGCGATCGACCGTGGGGCGCCGGCCCCTGTGCTGTGGCCGCACGTTTCTGTCGGTGGGCATGGTCGAGGAGGCGCGGCTCGAAGCGCGTCGCACGGTGGACGCGCTGGCGCACTACGCCGCGCTGGGTATTCCGATCGTCGGGCTGGAACCGTCATGCCTGCTGACGCTGCGCGACGAGTACCTGGCGCTGGAGTTGGGTCCCGACGCCGAGCTGGTCGCCAGGCAGGCGATGCTGTTCGAGGAATTCCTGGCGCGCGAGTTCGATGCTGGTCGATTGAAGATGACCTGGGCGTCGATACCGGAGAAGCGCGTGCTGGTGCACGGTCATTGCCATCAGAAGGCGTTCGATGCGATGTCGGCAGTGGAGCGGGTGCTGCGCTGGATTCCCGATCTGAAGGTCGAGCACATCCAGTCCAGTTGCTGCGGCATGGCCGGCGCGTTCGGCTACGAAGCCAAGCACTACGACGTGTCGATGGCGATGGCTGAGGCCGCGCTGTTGCCCGCGGTGCGCAAGGCCGATCCGGGCACGCTGATCGTTGCCGACGGCACCAGCTGCCGCCATCAGATCGCCGACGGCGCCGACCGCGAAGCGCGTCACGTGGCGCAGATCCTGGCGATGGCCTTGCCGTGATGCGTCGTTGATTGTCCCTGACCCAGGCTGGCTTGCCTATCTTGCGCTCGCGCCGATCGCGCTGCTCGGTGCTTTCCTCTATGGCGTGACCGGTTTCGGCTCGGCGTTGGTCACCATCCCGCTGGCCAGTTTCGTGGTGCCGCTGCCGTTCGCGCTCGCGGTGTTCGCGCTGGTGGACTGGACCAACGCGCTGCGCGTGGGTTTCTCCAGCCGGCGCGACATGGTCAAGAGCGAATGGCTGCGCATGGCATCGACCATGATCATCGGCACGGCGCTTGGCACGACGCTGCTGTTCCATCTGCCGCGCTCAGGTGCGTTGCTCGCGCTGGGCTGCTTCGTATTCGGCTACGCGCTCTACGCATTGGCTGCGCGCGGCGAGATGCGGATCGTGTCTCGCGGTTGGGCGTACGTCGCGGGGGTCTGCGGCGGATTGAGTGGCACGCTGTTCGGCGCCGGCGGTCCGCCCTATGCGATCTACCTGTCGCACCGGCCGGTGTCGAAGGAGGCGTTTCGCGCCACGCTGTTCGCCTGCTCTGTGGTGAGCATCACGCTGCGCGTGATCAGTTACAGCATCGCCGGCATGCTGCTCAAGCAGGACGTGTTGATCGCGGCACTGGTCACGGTGCCCGCGGCGATGCTCGGGCTGCGCCTGGGCTCGCGCGTGTTCGACCGCATCGATCGGACCACGCTCGCGCGCACGATCGTGCTGCTGTTGCTGGTGATTGGCGCGTCGCTGATCGTGCGCGGACTACTGCAGTAGCGCTGTGCAACAACGCCGGCGCGGCGCGATCAGTGCAGCGGCCGGCCGCGGAAGTACTGCATGCGGTCGATCGAGCGGACGCGCACTTCGTTGATCTCCATGCCCTGCAGCACGCGCAGCGGCACTTCGACACCTGCCGCGCCCAGGCCCCATACCTTGCGATAGAACTCGACCTGCGAGCGAACCGCCTCGCCGCCGACGCCCAGCACGATGTCGGTCGGTCGAATGCCCGCCTTCGCCGCCGGGCTGTCGGTGGACACGCGCGTCACGAACACCCGGCCGATGACCTCTTCGGTCGCCATGCCCAGCCATGGCCGCTGCAGGCCCGAGCGCCGCCCGATGTTGAGCAGGTCGTCGAGGATCGGTTTGAGGATGTCGATCGGTACGAACATGTTGCCCGGGGTCGATTCACCGCCGCCCTTGGCGTCACCGACGAACAGCGAACCCAGGCCGACCAGCTTGAGATCGCGGTTGAGCAGCGCGGCCCCTGCCCAGGTGAGCGTCGGCGGAGTAGTGAAGATTGCGGTGTCGAGCATGTATTCCCAGCTGCCGCTGAAGCGGCGCTTCGACACCACGTTGGCGAGACTCGCCGACTCGGCGGCGTTGTACGGCAGCACCAGCACCGGTTCCTGCTCGTCGAGCTTGGCCGAATCGCCGAGCGTGATCGGACCGATGTTGAGCGGTGCTTCGGCCTTCAGCAGCGCGAAGCCGGTCGAGTGGTCGTAGCCCGCCAGCCGCGCTGGAACGGTGCGCTCGTCGGCGGTGCGCAACTCGATCGTCTCGGGCTCGATCACCAGATAGCCGATGGTGAGAACATGGCCTTCATCGTCGATGACGACGCCGGTGCCTTCACGCTCGCGTCCCAGCGAGGAGTTGGAGCGCGCATTCGGCAACGCCACCGCGCTCACCTTCACCACTGCATCGAGCAGCGAGTCGGCCACGCTATTGGCGCCGGGTTTCGCCCCGGCGGCATTCTTGTCGGCGCCGGGCAGGGCCGCCGACCACTTGAGTGCGCCCATCGCAGCCAGCAATTGCACGAATCGAGCATTCGACATGTTCAAACCTGTTTCATCGCGGTGGCCGCACATCGGCGCGGCCATGATTGGGTTCGACTTCGACCGGCGCGGCAATCGCTACGACTACGCCACTACGATTACGCCGGCTCATCGGGCTCGAGCTGCCGTTCGAGCCAGGTGATCTGATCCTTCAGCACCAGTTTGCGTTTCTTCATCCGGCGCACCTGCAACTGGTCGTGCAGCGGGACCGATTCGAGGTGCTCGATCGCCGCGTCCAGATCGCGATGCTCGAGTTGCAGCTCGATCAGCCGCTCGGTGAGCGCACGCCGTTCACTTTCGAGCAGATCGCGGCCCATCGGTTCGCGCCGTCGCCCGGTTCAGGCCGCGGCCCGCTTCGACGCCCACGCCAACATCATGACGCCGATGATGATCATCGGCAGCGACAGCCACTGCCCCATCGACCAGTTCAGCGCGAGCAATCCGAGGAAATCGTCCGGCTCGCGAAAGAACTCTGCGATGAATCGAAACACGCCGTAGCCGATCAAGAATAGCGCCGAAACCGCGCCCACGGGGCGCCGGCGCGACGAATAGAGCCACAGGACGACGAACAGCGCCAATCCCTCCAGCGCGAACTGGTAAAGCTGCGACGGATGGCGTGGCAGCGGCCCGCCGCCGTGCGACTGGAACACCATGCCCCAGGCTATGTCGGTAACGCGGCCGTACAACTCGCCATTGATGAAATTGCCCATGCGGCCCGCGGCCAACCCGAGCGGGATCTGCGGGGCGACCAGATCGGTGATGGCAAGCCAGCGCAGGTTGTGCTTGCGCGCCACCAGCCACAGCGCGACCAGCACGCCCAGAAATCCGCCGTGGAACGACATGCCCCCTTCCCACACCTTGATGATGTCCAGCGGATGCGCAAGGAAGTGGCCGGCCTTGTAGAACAGCACGTACCCGAGGCGGCCTCCGAGGATCACGCCGAGCACGCCGTAGAACAGCAGATCGTCGACGAGCTGGTCGCTGCCGCCATGCCAGGGCTGCTTGCGTGCCCGATGGCGAGTGAGAAAGAAGAACAGCGCGAACGCCACCAAGTACATCAAGCCGTACCAACGAATGGCGACAGGCCCGAGTTGCAGTGCGATCGGATCGAAATTCGGATGTTGGAGCACGCTGGTGCCGCGATGCGGTTCAGTAGAATGTGGATGAACGGATGCTCTACACGATTCAGCCGGGAAGCCTCAGCCTGCTGGTGCAGAACCCCAAATTATAAGAGCGCCATCCCCAAGCGCCCCCGCGCATGAGCGGAACTTCCATGTCGGGGCCTGCCGAGACACCTTCTGGCGCATGGAACCGGGGGCATCGGGGAAACGGGTGACCGGAAGACCGGGGCGAAAAAGGTTTGTCGAACAGAAAGGTGATCGGTCGTCCCAGTGGCTCAGTCCCACTCCTCGGCACTGCATGCGGCTCCTCCGGGCTCGCGCATTCTCGTCGCTTATGCGCTGCTCACGCTCGCCTCGATGTTCTGGGCGGGCAATTCGGTGATCGTGCGTGCCCTGCGCGAGGAGGTTTCGCCGTTCACGCTGGCGTTCTGGCGCTGGTTCATCGCTGCCGCGGTGATATTGCCGTTCGTGTGGGGCGAACTGCGTGCGCACTGGCCGGTGATCCGCCGCGCGGCGATGACGATCTTCCTGTGCGGACTGTTCGGCACGACCTGGCAGAGCACGCTCACGTTCTGGGCGCTGCAGCACACCACCGCGCTGCACGTGCAGTTGTTCAACTCCACGATTCCGCTCACCGTGATGCTCGCGGTGTGGCTGCTCGACCGCGCCCGGCCGTCTTCGCGCGAATTGGGCGGTTTCGCGGTGTCGCTGCTGGGTGTGATCGCGATCATCAGTCATGGCGATCCGGCGCGGCTCGCGCGACTGGAGTTCAACGTCGGCGACGTGATCGCGCTGGCTTCGATGCTGATCTGGGGCATCTACGCGGCGCTGGTCAAGCGATGCCCGCGTGAGCTCTCGCCTTACGCGCTGGCGTGCATCACTGGTCTGGTGGGGGCCGCGCTGATCGCGCCGGTGCATCTGGTGGAGGTGATCCGCGATCCGGGCGTGCTCGCCTTCACGCCGCGGGTGCTCGGTGCCATCCTCTATCTGGGCCTGCTGTCCTCGTTGCTCGCCACGGTGTTTCTCAACGTCGGCGTGATGCGCGTGGGGCCGTCGCGGGCATCGATCTTCATCCACCTGGTGCCGGTGTTCGGCGCATTCATGTCGGTGGGATTGCTCGGCGAACCGTTCGGCTGGTTTCACCTGCTCGGTTTCGCGCTCGTATTGGGCGGCGTGGCGGTCTGCAATCGCTCGGTAGCCCGATCATGACGCCGACTTCCGCGACCAGAGTATGACGCCGACTTCCGGGCTCAGCGCCCCTCGCAACCTGACGCTTGCTTACTGTGCGCTCGTGCTGGCCAGCGCGCTGTGGGCCGGCACCGGCATCGCCGGCAAGGCGGTGTACGACAAGATCTCGCCGGCGGCGCTCACGTTCTGGATGTGGGGGGCCGGCTCCACCATCGCCTGGCTCATCGCCTGGCGCGAAGTGCGCGACAACTGGGCGCAGATCGTCGCGCGCTGGCCGGTGATGCTCACCATCGGCGTCGTCAGCACGTTCGGCTTCTTCTGGCTGATCTTCGTGGCGTTCCGGCACACCACCGCTACCTCGCACGCGCTCCTCAACTCGTCGGTGCCGGTATGGGTGTTGCTGATCAACTGGCTGGTGTTCCGGCGTGCGCCGCGCGGCTTGGAGATCGCCGGGTTCGTGCTGTCGATCCTGGGCGTGGCGGCGATCATCTTCCGCGGTGATCCGGGCAACATCTTCGTGCTGCGCTTCAATGCGTCGGATCTGCTCATCCTGCTCGCGATGATGCTGTGGGCGGCACACCTGTTCCTGCTGCCGCATCGCACCAAGCTCTCGCCGATGGCTTTCGTGGCGGTCACCGGCACGATCGGCACGGCCATCGCCGCACCGCTCTACGCCTGGGATCTAGCGCACGGCACCGCCCACCCGGTGCTCGCCACGAGTGTGTTCGTGTCGATCTTCTATGTCGTGGTGCTGCGTACGGTGTTCGCGACCATCGTGTTCAACTACGGCGTCGATCGGATCGGCCCGGTGCATTCCGCGCCGTTCACGCATCTCGCGCCGATCTTCGGCACCATCGGCGCCTACTTCGTGCTCGGCGAGCAGATCCACGGCTATCACATCGTCGGCTTGATCCTGGTGTTGGCCGGCATCGTGCTCGCCAATCGCCGGCTCGCATAGCGCAGCGCTGATCTTGGCGACCCGCCCGATGGCAGAAACCACCGACGACCGCGCTGCGATTCAACGGCGCAACGCGTGGATCTTTCTCGCGCTCACCGCGGCGCTGTGGGCAGGGCAGTCGATCGCCGGCAAGACGGTCACCCAGCACTTGACGCCCGGTGTGCTATCGATCGTGCGCTGGTCCGTCATCCTGCTGGTCATGGTGCCGTTCGCCTTGCCCGAATTGCGGCGCGAGCGCGCCAGCCTGCGCGCGAACTGGCGCATCCTTCTGGCGCTGGCGGTGCTCGGCACGACGCTGCAGAACTCGATTTTTCTGTGGGGCCTGCGCCATTCGAGCGCGGTGAATGCGGCGCTGCTCAATTCCACCGTGCCGATCTGGATCCTGGTGCTCTCGGCGCTCTTCTTCGGCCGGCGATCAGCGCCGGGCGAGTGGATCGGCGTGGCGATCTCGATCGTCGGTGTGGTGATGATCGTGCTGGGCGGCTCGCGCGCCGCCGACGGTTCGCTCGCTTTCAACGTCGGCGATCTCATCATGGCCAGCGGCATGGTCACGTGGTCGCTCTATTCGGTGCTGGTGCCGCGCCGGCCGCTGCATCTGTCGCCGTGGGGATTCCTCGCGGTGCTGGCGATGATCGGCGTGATCATCGGCATTCCACTCGCGCTGATTGAAATCGCCGCCGGCTTCCCCCAGCAGTTCAACGCGGCGGTGATCTGGGGGCTGGCCTACATGATCTTTCCCGGCGCGATCCTGGTCACGGTCACCTACAACTACGCGCTCGACAAGCTCGGTCCGGCGAAAGCGGGGTTCGGCATTCACCTGGTACCCGTGTGGGGCATGGTGCTCGCGTTCGCGTTGCTGGGCGAGACCACGACCCTGGTCGCTTTCGGCGGTTTCCTGCTGGTGCTGGCGGGCATCGCAATCGGCCAGACCGCGCGGCGCTAAAGGCGGTATCTTCGGGCCTGCTCAAGAGGAGGAGACTCGAGGTGCATCGATTCATTCGTGCGGCGTTCGCCGTCGTCGCGGCCGGCGCAACGGTCGGCGCTGCGCATGCGCAGACCAAATTGCTGTTCAATTCGTTCATTCCACCGACGCATCCGGTCAACACCCAGTTGTTCCAGCCGTGGGTGAAAGACATCACCCAGGCCACTGGTGGGCGCGTGGTCGTCGAGTTCGCTCCGAGCAACCTCGCCCCACCACCCGGGCAACTCGATCTGGTGGTCAAGGGCGGCGCCGACATCGCCTACCAGTACTCCGGTGTCGTCCCCAACCGGCTGTATCTGTTCCAGGCTTCCGAAGTGCCCGGCTCGAGCGGCAGCGCGCAGGCGACCGCGGTGGCGATGTGGCGCACCTACGAGAAGTACTTCGCCGCCGCCGGCGAGACCAAGGGCGTGAAGACGCTCGCGGTGTTGACCCTGCCCAAACAGAACCTGCAGTCGCTCAAAGAGAACGTCACCACCATCGAGCAGCTGAAGCGCATGAAGATCGCGACGACACCGGGGCTGGCCGCGAAGGTGTACGGCCATTTCTCCTCGGGCATCGTCACCAGCCCGGCGGTGCGCTTCTTCGAGTTCGTATCGAAGGGAACGGTGGATGCCTACAGCTCGGTGTCGCCGATCGACGTGCTCAATTTCAATCTGGCGCGCGACACCAAATACATGATCTCGATTCCCGGGATCGGGCCCGCGCCGACGTTCCTGCTGGCGATGAACGAGGGCAAGTGGAATGCACTGCCCAAGGCCGACCAGGACGCGCTCAACGGCCTGGGCGGCGAAGCATTCGCGCGGCGCGTCGGTGCGCTCGATGCGGCGAACGACGCGGTGCTCAAGCAGCTCGCCGGTCAGGGCATGACCATGACCAACGCTTCGCAGCAGTTCGGCGACGAGTTCCGGCGCATGACCAAGGCCGTCGAAGACGACTGGATCACCGAAGCCAATAAACGTGGCGTCGACGGCAAGGCGGCGCTCGAGTTCTATCGCGCGCAGATCGCAGCAGCGGGCAAGTAGACGCGTATCGATGCACAAGATCGCAGAACAGCTGGTCGAAGCCCTGGTCGCGCTGGCGCTGCTGCTGATGATGGTGATCACCGTGCTGGATGTCATCGGCCGGTATGTGATCAACCGTCCGCTGCCCGGGGCGACCGAACTGGTGCAGTACTCGATGGTGACCGCGATCTTCATCGCGCTGCCGCTCATCACCGCGCGGCGCGAGCACATCAGTGTCTCGCTGATCGATGGCCTGTTCGGTGAACGCGGTCGACGCTGGCACCGCGCCGTCATCGCGGCCATTTCAGCGATCGTGCTCGTCTTGGTGAGCTGGAAGCTGTGGGGTCACGCGCAGATGCTCGCCACCAACCGCGACGTCATCGGTTTTCTCAGTCTGCCCGTCGCCCCCGCGGCATTCGTGGCGAGCACGCTCGCGGGCCTGACCGTGCTGGTGCTGGTTGCCATGGTCGTGAGTGACCTGGGCGGGAAGCAGACGGCCGCCTCGGCCAGTCGGGGTGGCCGCCCCGCCGGCACCTCAGCGCCGCGCGAGTAGCCGCCAATGACCATCGCTCTGCTCGCGTTTGCCGCGCTGTTCATCGTCTGCTTTCTGGGCGTGCCGCTCGGCTTCGGCATGCTCGCGATCGGTACCGCCGGCTTTGCCTACGTGCGCGGCTGGGAGGCCGGGTACTCGATGATGAGCCAGCAGGTGCTCGACTTCACCATGAACTACGGCCTATCGGTGCTGCCGATGTTCGTGCTGATGGGCGCGCTGATCCATCGGGCGGGCCTGTCGAACGAGTTGTTCGATGCGGCTCGCAGCTGGGTCGGACATCTGCGCGGCGGGCTGGCGCAGGCAACCGTGGCTGCATGCGGGGCGTTCGCTGCCGTGTGCGGCAGTTCGATCGCCACGGCGGCGACGATGTCGAAGGTGTCGATCCCGCCGATGAAGCGCTATGGCTACTCCGACGGCCTGGCGTGCGGTGCGGTGGCGGCGGGCGGCACGCTGGGTATTCTCATTCCACCGAGCGTGCCGATGGTGATCTTCGGCATCCTGACCGAGACCGACATCGCCAAGCTGTTCGTCGCCGGCATCATTCCGGGCGTGCTCATGATGGCGCTCTATATGGCCGCGGCGTGGGCGACGGTCGTGGTGCAGCCCGGCGCAGCGAAACCGGTGGATAGAGTTCCGTTCGCGCAGAAGCTCGCGGCGTTGCGTCGCATCTGGGCGATCGGCGCGTTGTTCGCGTTGGTGCTCGGCGGACTCTATCTGGGTTGGTTCACTCCCACTGAAGGTGCCGGCATCGGTGCCGCAGGTGCGCTCGTGTTTCTGGTGCTTCGCCTGAAGCGCGAGAGTGCACGGGCCTTGCGTCTGGCGCTGGTGGAGTCGGGCCTCACCACCGCGAGCATCATGGTCGTGGGCGCAGGCGCGCTGGTGTTCAGCAACTTCCTGACCATCGCCGGTCTGCCCAGCGCGATGACGGGCTGGATCAAAGCGCTCGACGTGTCGCCGCTCGGCGTGATCCTGGCGATGTGCCTGATCTACATCGTGCTCGGCTGCGTGTTCGACAGCCTGGCGATGATGTTCCTCACGCTGCCGGTGTTCTTTCCCATGATCAAAGCACTGGGCATCGATCCGATCTGGTTCGGCATCATCGTCGTCATCGTGGTGGAGCTGGGTCTGATGACCCCGCCGGTGGGCATGAACGTGTTCGTCGTGAAATCGCTGGTGCCCGAGGTGCCGACCTGGACTGTCTTCCGCGGCGTCATGCCGTTCGTGCTAGCCGCCATTGTCGGCCTGGCGCTGGTGATCGCATTTCCCACCCTGTCGCTGTACCTGACCAGTTTCATGCGTTAGCGCCCCCGCGGTCCGCTTGCGCGAGGAGACACCATGAGCGAGTTTCCGATCGCAGGCGGTTCACCTGGTCTGCGTGGATTTCGCGCCGTGCCACGGCGTGGCAACGGCCCCGGCGTGCTGCTCATCGCCGGTACCGCGGGGCTTGATGAATCCGCACGCAGGCACTGCGCCCGTCTGGCCGAAGACGACTATCTGGTGATCGGCGTCGCACCTGAAACGCTACGCGACGCGCACGCGGCACTCGAAACGCTGCGAGCTGCCGCGCATCCGGGCGAGCGGCTCGCGGTGATCGCGCTCGACACCGGAGCGAATATCGGCGTGCAACTGGCGAACGCCGGATGCATCGACGCACTCGTGCTGCTCGGCGGCGCTGCGGTCATCCCTTCGTCTGATGCGATCCGGGCGGTGGCTATTCCAATCGTCATTCACGCAGCGGGACCGTTGCCGGTTGAAGCGCAAGAGAGGGTCGCAGCGATAGCCGATCGCTCGAACGTGCGTGCGTTTCACTATGCCGATGTCGGCGAAGGCTTTGCATCGGTCGGACACACCGAGTTCGATCGACTCGCCGCATCGCTTGCGCATTCACGCTCGCTCGTCGTGCTGCGCCGTGTGCTCGGCCCCGACTACGACCTCGCCGCGCTGTTTCGCGAGCATCTGCGCCAGGAATTCGTGTGCCAGGACGCCGATGCCACGATGGACACGATGGTCGAGCAGCCCTACGTCAATCACATCCCGATCATGACCGGCGGCTACGGCCACGCGATGCTCAAGCGCTTCTACAAGCACCACTTCATTCCCGGCATTCCGCGCAGCCGGCAGAACGTGATGCTCTCCGAGGTCGTCGGCGCCGACACCGTGGTGCTCGAGCTGCTCAACTGCTTCACCCACGATCAGGTGATCGACCACATCCTTCCCGGCGTGCCGCCCACCGGCAAGTATGTCGAACTGCCGGTGGTCGCCATCGCCAAGTTCAAAGGTGATCGCCTCTACTACGAGCACATCTACTGGGATCAGGCCTCGCTGCTCGCGCAGATCGGCATGCTCGATCCGCACGGGCTGCCCGTCGCCGGACGCGAACAGGCGGCCAAAGTGCGCGATCCCTCGCTGCCGGCGAATACGTTGATGGCGAGTTGGGCCACCAGCGCCGACAAGCCGCTATGACGAGTCGAGACCGCCGGCGATGACCACGACAACGACACGCGCGCTGCCGGGCGCCAACCGTTTCAAGCTCGGCATCTTCGCCGCTAACTGTTCCGGCGGCCTTGCCGCCACCAGCGTGCCGGAGCGCTGGGAGGCGGACTGGGATGCCAATCTGGCCGTTGCCCAACTAGCCGATCAAGCCGGCCTGGAGTTCCTGCTGCCGATCGCCCGCTGGAAGGGCTATCCGGGCGCGAGCGGCTTTCAAGCGAGCACGTACGACACGGTCGCGTGGGCGTGCGGGCTGCTCGCCGCCACCCGGCGTATCACCGTGTTCGGCACGGTGAGCGCCCCGCTCATGCACCCGATCCTCGCGGCCAAGCAGATGGTGACCGTCGATCACGTCGGGCGCGGCCGGTTCGGCTTGAACATCGTGTGCGGCTGGAACCAGGATGAATTCGAGATGTTCAATCTGGCGCAGCGCGCGCATGACGATCGCTACGGCTATGGCCAGGAATGGTGGGACACGGTGCGCCGATTGTGGACCGAGGCGCAGCCGTTCGACGTGGACGGCCAGTACATCCAGCTCAAGTCGGCTTTCGGTGCCCCCAAACCGTGGGGCGGCACTCGACCGGTATTGATGAACGCCGGGGCCTCGGGGGCCGGCCGCGCGTTCGGCGCGCGCAACTGCGATTACCTGTTTACCGTGCTCGCCACCCTGGAGCGCGGCGCGCAGGACGTGAAAGACATTCGCGCGCTGGCCGCCGGGTTCGGGCGTGCGGTGGAGGTGATCACCACCAGCTACGTCGTATGTCGCCCGACCCGCAGCGAGGCCAAGGACTACCACCGCCGCTACGTGTTCGAACACGGCGACTGGGAAGCTGCCGATCGCCTGCGCCACCTGGTGTGGAACTACACCCAGGGCCGGCCGCCCGAGTTGCAGAAAGACGTGATGTACCGCTACGCCGCCGGGCACGGCACCTACCCGCTCATCGGTACACCTGACGACATCGCGGCAGAGCTGGCGCGTGTTGCCGCGGCCGGGTTCGCCGGCACTACCATCTCGTTCGTCAACTACGCCGACGAGCTGCCCTATTTCTGCGCGGAGGTGCTGCCGCGCCTGGAGCGCCTCGGACTGCGCACGAAACGCGTTCCCGATCGCGGCGCTGTTGGGTAGCATTGCCTGGGCATTTTCCGCTGCGCGGGCGCGGACTATCGTGCGCTACAGCGCGCTACGGACCGTTTTGCATCTTCATCGCGAGGGCAGTCATGAGCGAAATCTTCGATGTCGTATTGAAGGGCGGCCGGGTCATCGATCCGGCGATGAATCTGGATGGCGTGCGTGATGTCGCCATCAAGGGCGGACGCATCGCCGCGATCGCCGAGAACATGCTGCCGAACGCGGCACGCGAGGCGATCGATTGCAAAGGCAAGATCGTGCTCCCGGGCATGCTCGATACCCACGCGCACGTGTTCCAGCACGTCACCGGGCGCTTCGGCCTGAACCCCGATCTGTGCGGCGTGCAATCGGGCGTGACCACGCTGATCGATCAGGGCGGGCCGAGCTGCGTCACGCTCTCGGCGTTTCGCCACTTCATCGCCGAGCCCGCAGCCTCGCGCGTGCTGGCGTTCATCTCGGCGTACATCTGCGGCGGGCTCGAAGGCCACTACTGGCCCGACTTGCATCGACCCGAAGCGATGGACGTCGATGCCACGGTGAGAGTGGCCAAGGAAAACGCCGACATGGTCAAGGGCATCAAGGCCCACGCCGAGATCGGCGGCTACTCGCGCTGGGGGATCGACGTGATCCGGCTCTCGGCCGAGATCGGCAAGCAGACCAATCTGCCCGTGTATATCCACTTCGGCCAGCTCTGGGCGCCGCTCAAAGGCGTGGCGGTCGACCCCGACAAGATCTTCGCCGAGTGCGTGAAGTATCTGAAGCCGGGCGACGTGCTCGCGCACCCGTTCAGCAAGCACCCCGGTGGATTCGTGAAGGTCGACGGCAGCTTGCATCCGCTGGTGAAGGAAGCACTCGCCAAAGGCGCGAAGGTCGACGTCGGCCACGGCTCGCACTTCAGCTTCAAGACGGCGCGCGCGGTGCTCGAGGCGGGAATCATGCCCGACACGCTCGGTGCCGACATGCACGGCTACAACACGCATGTGCCCAAACCGGCCGGCACGCCCGACCAGCATCCCGACGAGGAGATGCATCTGTTCGCCGGCCAGACGCAGTTCAGCCTGGTGAGCGCGATGAGCGAGCTGATGGCGCTCGGTGTGCCGCTGGAAAAACTGGTGCCGATGGTCACCTGCAATCCGGCGAAGATGATCCGCATGGAGAAGGAACTCGGCAGCTTGCAGCCGGGCGTCGTGGCCGATGTCTCGGTGCTCTCGGACGAGCGCGGCCGCTGGACGCTGGTCGACAACGAGGGCACCAGGGTGTCGACCGAGCGGATGTTGCAGCCGGCGTTCTGCCTGCGCGCGGGCAAGCGCTTCGACGCCAACGCGCCGATCCTGCCGATGGCGCAGGCGGCCTAGCGCATGGCGTTGAACACCACGGGAAGCGCCGCGCCGGCGCTCGAGCCGCGCTCCCCGGACGGCAACGCGCGCGCCAAAGGCATCGGCGCGCGGTTGACGCGCAAGGAAGACGCCCGCCTGCTGCGCGGCCAGGGCGAGTTCCTGCCCAACATCGCGATGGTGGGCACGCACAACGTGGCGTTCGTGCGTTCGCCCGTCGCGCACGGGCGCATCCGCGCGATCAGAAAGCCTGCAGGTCACGAGCACGCCGTCTACACGATCGACGATCTCGTGGGGGTGAAGCCGATCGTCGCCAACTCGGCGCTCAAAGGATTCAAAGCATCGGAGCAGCCGGTGCTGGCCCAAGGCAAAGTGCGCTTCGTCGGCGAACCGCTGGCGATGTGCGTCGCACCCACGCGTGCGGAGGCTGAAGACATCGCGGCGCTGGTCGAGCTCGATATCGAAGAGTTGCCGGCGGTGGTCGACATGCTCGACGCGCGCAAACCCGATGCGCCGCGGGTGCACGATCATTGGTCGGAAAACGTCTTTCTGGAAACCTTCACCGAAGCCGATCTCAGCGAAATCCGCCGCACCGCGCCAATCAAGGTACGCCGGCACATCCGCACCGCGCGCCAGGCGATGTCGCCGATGGAAGGGCGCGGCGTGCTCGCCTACTTCGATCGCCGGCTCGATCAGTTGGTGATGTACAGCTCGGCGCAGATGCCGCACATCAATCGGCAGGGATTGGCCGAGTGCCTCGACATCGATCAGGGCGCGATCCGCGTGATCTCGCCCGACGTGGGCGGTGGCTTCGGCTACAAGGCGCTGCTGCTCGCCGAGGAGGTGTGCCTGGGCTGGCTCGCCATGCGTTGCGGTCGTCCGCTGCGCTGGATCGAAGATCGCTACGAGCAGCTCTCGGCCAATGCCAATTGCCGCGAGCACGACTACGACATCATCGGTTACGCCGACAACGATGGCCGCCTGCTCGCGGTCGAGTGTGAAGCGACGGTCGATTCCGGCGCGTATTCGCTCTATCCGTTCTCGGCGTGTCTGGAGGCTGCGCAGGTGGGCTCGATCCTGCCCGGGCCGTACGTGATGGAGAAATTCCAGTGCCGCACCTGGTCGGCGTGCACCAACAAGCCGCCGATCCTGCCGTACCGCGGCGTGGCGCGCACCGGTGTGTGTTTCGCGATCGAGCTGCTGGTCGATGCGATCGCGCGTGCAGCCAAACGCGAGCCCTACGAGGTGCGGCTCACCAACCTGGTGCCGCCCGAGGCGATGCCGTACTGGAACATCACCAAGAAGTACTTCGATAGCGGTGACTATCCGCAAGCGGTGCAGCGCGCCGTGCGGGCGATCGATCTGCCGAAGTGGCGCGCGCGGCAACAGCAGGGCGAACCCGACGGCCGCCGTATCGGCGTCGGCTTTTCCGTGTACTGCGAGCAGGCGGCACACGGCACCTCGGTCTACCACGGCTGGGGCATTCCGATGGTGCCGGGGCATGAGCAGTGCAGCGCGCGGCTCTCGCCCGACGGCAAGTTGGAATTGCGCATCGGCGCGCATTCGCACGGCCAAAGCCTGGAGACCACGCTCGCGCAGGTCGCGAACTCGATTCTTGGCATCGACCCCGCCGACGTGCGCCTCGTCCACGGCGACACCGCGGTCACGCCGTTCTCCACCGGCACCTGGGGGTCGCGCTGCATGGTGATGTCGGGCGGCGCCGTCGGCGTGACGTGCAAGGAAATCGAAAAACGCGTGCGCAACATCGCGGCGAAGCTGATGGAAGTGCCCGCCGCCGATCTGGTGCTGGAGCACGGCGAGGTGAAGGTTGCCGGCACCGACAAGAAGATGACGATCGCCGAGGTCGCGCATGTCTGGTATCGCAAGCCGCAACTGCTGCCGCCCGATGTCGATCCGGGTGGACTCGAAGCGACGGTTGGGTACAAGACGCTGCAGGACACCGGAACGTTCAGCTACGCCTGCCACGCCGTGGCGCTCGCGGTCGATACCGAACTGGGCACGGTCGAGCTGCTCGACTACGTGATCGTCGAAGACGGCGGCACCTTGATCAACCCAATGGTGGTCGACGGCCAGATTTTCGGTGGCACCGCACAGGGCATCGGTACCGCGTTGTACGAAGAGATGCCGTTCGATCGCAACGGCCAGCCGCTCGCCACGACGCTCGCCGACTACATGCTGCCGGGCGCGACCGAGGTTCCGGCGCCACGCGTCGATCACATGGAAACGCCGTCGCCACTGACATACTTCGGCCAGAAAGGCATTGGGGAAGGCGGTGCGATCGCGCCGCCGGCCGCAATAGCCAACGCGGTCAACGATGCGCTGGCACCGCTCGGCGTCGAGATTCTCGAATGCCCGATCACGCCGCGGCGGGTGTTGGCGGCGCTGGGGACGATCAGCCAGTGAAGCCCGCAGCGTTCGACTACGAAAAACCCCGCTCGCTCGATGCGGCCGTGAAGCTGCTGGCGACGAGCGACGGCGCAGCGAAAGTCATCGCCGGTGGCCAGTCGCTCACGCCGGTGCTCAACTTTCGCCTCGCGCAGCCAAGCCTGCTGGTCGATGTGCGCGGTCTGCCCGAGTTGGCCGGCGTGAAAGAGGAGGCCGACGCCATCGTGCTTGGTGCGACCACCACGCACGCGCAGATCGAAGATGGCCGCGTGCCCGATCCCACCAACGGTTTGCTGCGACGGGTTGCGCGCGGCATCGCCTATCGGGCCGTGCGCAATCGCGGCACCCTGGGCGGCAGCCTCGCGCACGCCGATCCCGCCGCCGACTGGCTCAACGTGATGGCGCTGCTCGATGCCGAAGTGCTCGTGCACGGTACCAAGGGTGGGCGCCGTGTTCGTGCCTCCGAGCTTGCCAACGGGCCACTGTCGACCGTGCTCGCCGACGACGAGATCATCACGGGTGTGCGCGTACCCAAACTCTCGAGCGCCGCAAAGTGGAGCTACTACAAGGTCAATCGCAAACCGGGTGAGTTCGCCGAGGCGATCGGCGCGTTCGTGATCGATCCGGTGCGCAAACTCGCGCGCGGTCTGATCGGCGCGACCGAAGCGGCGCCGCACCCGATCGCCGACGCAAGCGCGTTGTTGCCACGTTTCGACGACGCCATCGGCCGCGCGGCGGTAAGCGCTGCCGGATTCGAGGCGGGCACGTATGAATTCCAGGTGCACCTCGTCGCGTTGCGCCGGGCCGCTCAGCAGGTTAACGCATGAAGACCATCGCCCTCACCGTCAACGGCAAGCGCGTCAGCGGCAACATCGAGCCACGTACCAATCTGGCCGACTTTCTGCGCGAGCAGTTGCATCTCACCGGCACCAACATCGGCTGCGAACACGGCGTGTGCGGCGCATGCACGCTGGAGATCGACGGTGCGCCGGCGCGCTCGTGCATCACCTTCGCGGTGGCGTGCGATGGTGCGGCAGTTCGCACGATCGAAGGCCTCGAGCACGACGCCGTCATGGTGCAGTTGCGCGAGGCCTTCACCGCCGAGCACGCGCTGCAGTGCGGCTACTGCACACCCGGCATGCTGATGACCGCGCACGATATCGTCAGCCGTCTGCCCGATGCCGACGAAGCCCGCGTGCGCGAGGAGCTATCGGGCAACCTGTGCCGCTGCACCGGCTACGTGGGCATCGTGCGGGCGATCCGGCGGGTGCAGGCGCTGCGTCACAAGTGACTGCGATTCGCCCACAACCGTAGCGGCTTCCTCGCATATCATCGTCACGACGCGCGCCAGTGCATTGCCGGACCGCCCTCTCCGCGAGGCGCATTCCCGCTCCGCTGCACCGGCGCTTACCTGTTCGAGGACACCACCATGCATCTCAATCGACTGATCATTCGTCCCTTCGTCGAGCAAGGCCTGCGCGAGGAGTTCGGCCTGGGCGACACCACCGGCGGCTTTCTTACCTGGGACGACGATCCCGTCCAGACCGCGCAGATCTACGCCAAGGCGAGCGGCGTCGCGTGCGGGCTGCTGTTCGTCGACGAGACCATCCGTCTGGTCGATCCGGACGCGCAGGTCGAACACTGCGTGAAGGATGGCGACGAAATCGGCCCCGGCACTGTGTTGCTCAAGATCCGTGGCAAGGCCTCGACCTTCTTCGTGATCGAACGGGCCGCGCGCGCCTTGGTGTGCTTGACGAGATTCACGTATCGCCGCGTCTTGGTGGCGGT
>CADEDU010000028.1:31972-77124 GCA_902826155.1 uncultured beta proteobacterium | reverse complement strand
ACCTGTTCGAGCGCGACTGCTCGGTGCAGCGCCGGCACCAGAAGGTGCTCGAGGAAGCGCCCGCACCGGCCATGACCCCTGAACGGCGTGCGCAGATGGGCGCAGCCGCCGTTGCCGCCGCGCGCGCGATCGGCTACGTCAATGCGGGAACGGTCGAGTTCATCGTCGATGAGCGCGGCACGTTTCACTTCATGGAGATGAACACGCGCCTGCAGGTGGAGCATCCGGTCACCGAGATGATCACCGGCCTCGACCTGGTCGAGTGGCAACTGCGCGTCGCTGCCGGTGAGTCACTGCCTTGCACGCAGGAACAGCTGCGCATCGACGGGCACGCGCTCGAAGCACGCATCTACGCCGAGGATCCCGACAAGGGCTTCCTCCCCGCCACCGGTCGCATCAGTTATCTGGGTTCGCCCGACGAGTCGCGCCACGTGCGCATCGACACCGGGATTCGTGCCGGTGATGCGATCTCGCCGTACTACGATCCGATGATCGCCAAGCTCATCGTCTGGGATCACGATCGCAACGCCGCGATCGCACGCATGCAGCGTGCACTGAGCCAATTCCAGGTGGTCGGGCTCACCACCAACGTCGGTTTCCTCAAACGGCTGGCCGCAGCGCCTGCGTTCGCCGCTGCGCAGCTCGATACCGGCTTCATCGAGCACAATCAGGCCACGCTGTTTCCCGCGGCGGCAGCCACTCCACATGAGGCACTCGCTCTGGCTTCGCTCGCCGAATTGCTCTCGCACGACGAAGCGTCGTCACGGGTGCGCGGCCGTGGCGCGGACCCGTATTCGCCATGGCAGCGGGTGGATGGATGGCGTCTCAACCAGGACAACCACCACGCCATCGCGTTTCGCATGGGCGAGTCGACGGCTGGCGACGATCTCACCGTAGTCGCGCACTACCGCGACGGCGGATACGAAGTCGAGCTGCCGGGCGCGGGTCGGCGGCTGACCCTGCATGGCACACGCGAAGGCGATACGTACACCGCCATGCTCGATGCGCGCACCCTTCGCGGCACGGTGGTCGCGACCGGCGCTCGTCGCGATGTATTTCTCGACGGCGTGCAGTACTCGCTCGAGTTCGTCGATCCGTATGCGCATGATTTCGACGACAACGCGGGCGCAGGCTCGCTGGCCGCGCCGATGCCCGGCAAGGTCATCGCCGTGCTGGTCGAGCCCGGGGCGATTGTCGAGCGCGGCACGCCGCTGTTGATCATGGAAGCAATGAAGATGGAGCACACCATTCACGCACCGGCCGCCGGTACGATCGGCGAGATCCTCTACAAGGTCGGTGAGCAGGTGCCTGAGGGTGCCGAACTGCTGGTGCTCGATCGCGCTGCGAAGTAGCGCGCGCCGCGTCGATCCATTCACCGACCAGCAGATCTCGCCACGAGCGCCCCGGATTCGCCAGGCCCGCCGCATCATGCAACAGTCCGATTCTGGGCCTCGTCCCGCATCTCGTACCGATTCGGGCGCCGAAGCGGAAGCCGAGGTCGCCTCGCCGTGCGTGAGCGTGTGCCGAATCAACCCCGACACCGAGCTATGCGAAGGGTGTCTGCGCACGATCGATGAAGTCGCCGAATGGGCAACGATGTCGAACGCCGAGCGTCGCGCGGTGCTGCAGGCGATCGAGGTGCGCACCCAGGCGCTGTTCGACGGGCCGAGCGGATAGCGCGAGCGCTCAGGAACGCTCTCGCCGCCTGCGACGTCTGATCCCCGATCCGAGCTTTCGATGCGCGAACTGTTGCCGCCCACCATGCAGGTGTTCGAACGCGGCTGGCTGTCGAGCAACAACGTGTTGTGCGCCGACGGCGATGGCTGGACGCTGATCGACTCGGGCTACGTTTCGCACGCCGACCAGACACTCGCGCTGCTCGAGCATCGGCTCGGCGGCGCGCGACTGACCCGCATCGTCAATACGCACTGCCACTCTGATCACATCGGCGCGAACGCACGGCTGCGGCAACGGTTCGCGTGCGAGGTATGGCTGCCGGCGGGCGAGGCGCCGATCATCGAGCGCTGGAACGACGAAGAGCTGATGCTCAGCTACGCCGACCAGCAGGCCGAGCGCTTCAGCTTCGATCACAGCATCGCCGACGACGACGTCGTGCGTTTTGGCGGGCTCGAATGGCAGGCGCTGGCCGCGCCCGGCCACGATCGGCACGCGCTGATCTACTTCGCTCCCGACGAGGGTCTGCTGATCGCCGGCGATGCGCTGTGGGAGAACGGCTTCGGCGTGATCTTCCCGGCGCTGTTCGGCGATCCGAGCGCCTTTACCGAGTCACGTCAGACGCTCGATCGCATCGCCGCACTCGGCGCGAGGGTAGTGATTCCGGGGCATGGTCGCCTGTTCACGGGCGTCGAGGCCGCGCTCGAACGCGCCTACTTCAAGCTCGATAGCTATGAGGAGGACCCGGAGCGCCTGGCACGGCACGCCGCGAAGGTGATGCTGGCGTTCTCGCTGCTGGAGAAGCGCGCGATGTCGATCGAGGCTCTGCCGGCCTACGTCGAGCGCGTGGGCATTTTGCGCGACATCAATGCGCGCTACTTTAACTGGAGTGCCCAGGTACTCGCGGAGTGGTTGCTGCACGAACTGGTTCGTGCCGGCGCCGCTATCAAGCAGGACGGGCTGCTGCTGCCTCGCGTGGCATAGAGCGCCTGACCGAATTTCCGTACCTTTGGCCGCAAGCGGCGCTCGCCAGCCGCGCCGCTCAGATCGGTACCACCTGGAGTTCGGGGTCGACGGTGCGCACCAGCGATTCGATGCCGGTGAGCGTGGCCGACAACGCGCTCGGACAACTGCCACACGCGCCCTGGTAGTGGACCTTCAGCGTCTTGCCTTCCAGACCCATGACGTAGAGATCGCCGCCGTCGCCCTGCAGGAATGGGCGCACCTGCTCATCGAGCAGATCGATGATCTGCGACAGCTTGAGGCGATCGGCTTCCGAGAGCTCCGGATCGTCGAGTGCCTGATCGGCACCGTTCACCATCTCGGTGCTGTTCGCCTCGGCGCCCGCCGCCTCGCGGATCGGCACCGCGAGTTGTTTGAGCAGCGCTGGCCATTCCGCCGAGCCGTCCTGCGTGACGGTGATCCAATGATCGACGTAGAACACGTTCGTGACCCCGGGGATCGCGAACAGCGCGCCGGCGAGTGGATCGGACTGCGCACTCTGTGCCGAATCGAACGAGCGCGACACGCCCCAGGTGAGCGGCTCCTTGAGAATGAACTTCTTGGCGTTCGGATTCGGGGTGCTTTCGATCTCGGCGATCTTGGGCATGGCTGGACTCTTGGTGCTATCCGCCGGAGCGCGCCGACGAAGTGGATGATGAAAGCGGAGCGGACGTGCCGGTTGACTCGGACGAAGCCGTGGCGCCGGCGCCAGTCGAAGCGAAGTCGGATGCAACCGGATCGGCCTGCCCCTCGGTGGTGATGCTGGCCTGCTCATGCAACGCGGCGTGCAGCGTGTGCCAGGGCAGCACCGCGCACTTCACGCGAGAGGGCAGATCCTTGACGCCTGCGAATACCGCGAGCCGCCCCAGCCCGGCCGGGTCGACCTTGCCGATCACCATGCCGCGAAAGTTCTCGACCAGCGCATCGGCATCGGCCACCGTCTTGCCTTTGACCGTCGTCGTCATGATCGAAGCGGAGGCCTTGCAGATGGCGCACGACTGGCCTTCGAACGCGATCGCCTCGATCGACTGCGCATTCATTTTGAGCGACAGCCAGATGTGATCGCCGCACAACGGATTGAGCCCCTCGGCGCGATGGGTTGCATCGTCGAGCTTGCCGAAATTGCGCGGCTTCTTGTTGTGATCGAGGATCACTTCCTGATAGAGCTGCTTCGGATCCATCTTGCTGGCTGCCTGGTTCAGGCGAACATCTCGTGCACCTTGCGGACCGCGCGCGCCAGGGCATCGACCTCGTCGAACGTGTTGTAGAAGGCGAACGATGCGCGTGCGGTCGCCGGCACGCCGAATCGCTGCATCACCGGCTGCGCGCAGTGATGGCCAGTGCGCACCGCCACGCCTTCGGCATTGAGCAAAGTGCCGACATCGTGCGGATGCACCTCGCCGACGTAGAACGAGATCACCGCCGCCTTGTCGCGGGCGTTGCCGATGATGCGCACCCCGGGAATCTCCTTAAGCCGCGCGGTGGCGTACTCGAGCAACGCATGCTCGTGCGCGGCGATGGCATCGTGACCGACCGCAGTCATGTACTCGGCCGCGGCGCCCAGCCCGATCACCTCGGCGATCGGCGGTGTGCCGGCCTCGAACTTGTGCGGAATGGTGTTGTAGGTGGTCTTCTCGAAGCTCACCGACAGGATCATGTCGCCGCCGCCCTTGTAGGGCTGCATCGCCTCGAGCCGCGCCGCCTTGCCGTACAGCACGCCGACGCCGGTAGGGCCGAACATCTTGTGGCCGGTGATGGCGTAGAAATCGCAGTCGAGATCCTGCACGTCGATACGCATGTGCGGGGCCGCCTGCGCGCCGTCGACCAGCACCGGAATGCCGCGGCGATGCGCGGTGGCGATCATCGCCTTGACCGGATTGATGGTGCCGAGCGCGTTCGACACATGGGTGATCGCCACCAGCCTGGTGCGCTCACCGAGCAGTCGCTCGTATTCGTCGAGTTGCAATTCGCCTGCGTCGTCGACAGGGATGACACGCAATTTCGCGCCCTTCTCCTCGCACAACATCTGCCAAGGCACGATGTTGGCGTGATGCTCCAGATGCGAAATGACGATCTCGTCACCGGCGCCGATGAACTTGCGCCCGAACCCGTGCATGACCAGATTGATGCCGTCGGTGCAGTTCGACGTGAAGATGATTTCGCGTTCTTCGCGCGCATTGAGAAAACCGCGCATCGTCGCGCGCGCCGCTTCGTATGCGTTGGTGGCCGTCTCCGACAGGTAGTGCACGCCGCGGTGGATGTTGGCGTGCTCGTGCGTGCGGTAGCGCACGATGCGATCGAGCACCTGGGTCGGCATCTGTGCCGAAGCACCGTTGTCGAGGTACACCAGCGGCTTGCCTTGCACCGTGACGTTGGTGAGGATCGGAAAGTCGTGCCGCAGGCGTTGCAGGTCGAGAGTGGTGACGCGCGCGGGCGCGCGCACTCGATCAGGTGCGTTCATCGTTCCACCTTGGCGTTCGTTTGTTCCAGCACGCGCCGGCGCAGTCGCTTGACCACGGATGCCAGATCGATGCGATCGACGATCTCGGCGGCGAAGCCGTAGGTGAGCAGGTTGCGCGCGGCCGACTCATCGAGCCCGCGGCTGCGCAGATAGAACAGCTCCTCGGCGTCGAGCTGGCCGACCGTAGCGCCGTGCGAGCACTTCACGTCATCCGCCAGGATTTCCAGTTGCGGCTTGGTGTCGACATGGGCCCGACCCGAGAGCAGCAGATTGCGATTCTGTTGTGCCGAGTCGGTACGCTGCGCATCCTTGCGCACCAGCACGCGGCCGTTGAACACGGCGTGTGCGCTGTCGCCGACCACGCACTTGTGCAACTGGCGACTGGTGCCATTCGGTCTGGCGTGATCGACGAACGAATGCGTGTCGGCCAGCTGGCGGCCGCCGACGAGCGTGAGGCCGTCGAGCTCGCATTGCGCACCGCTGTCGAGCACGACCTCCACGTTGTTGCGCGAGATTCGTCCACCGAAAGCGATCGATACCGATTCGAAGCGCGCATCGCGTTCGAGTCGCGCCGCCAGACTGGAAAGATGAAACGCCTCGCTCGCCTCGGCCTGCAGCTTCACGTGTCGCACGCGAGCGTTCGGCGCGATCGCAATCTCGGTGACCGCATTCACGCAGTAGGTCGCGGCGCCCACCGCGACGTATTCCTCGATGATCTCGATCGATGCGCCGGGCTGAGCGGTCACCAGCACCCGTGGGTGGCTCGCTGCCTCGGCCTGCGTGCTTACGTACAACACGTGGATCGGTCCGTTGAGCTTCGCATCGCGCTCGGCGATCACGCACGCGCCGTCGTGCAGGAACGCGGTATTGATCGCCCGAAATGCTTCGTCGGTAGCCGGTGCCAGGCGTCCCAGTACCGAACGTACCGAATCGGCGTGCGCCTGCTGGGCGGTCGCGAGCGTAGCCACGATCACGGCACCCTGCTGCGGTGTCGACAGCGACGGCGCGAAGTGACCGTCGACGAATACCAGTCGCGCGGCCGCCTCGTTCAGCGCGACAGGGGCGATCGCCTCAGCCTGCAGCCCACCCGCCTGCAGCGCGGGCTGGAACGCCATGCGGTAGAGCGGACTCAGATCGGTGAATCGCCACGCTTCGTCGCGCGTAGTGGGCAGCGTGAGTGCATGGGCCCGCTCGAGCGCCTCGGCGCGCAATGCCGAAAGCCACGGCAGCTTCGATGCCGGCAGAGCACCGTGACCGCCGAGCAGGCTGTCGAGGTACGGATTGCGGGCGGCGGCGGTCACCATTGCGAAGTTCGGGTCTGTGCTCAGGCCGCGGCGGCGATCCAGTCGTAACCGCGCGATTCCAGCTCGAGCGCGAGTTCCTTGCCGCCGGTCTTGATCAACCGGCCGCGTTCCATCACGTGCACGTAGTCGGGCACGATGTAGTTGAGCAGGCGCTGGTAGTGCGTCACCAGCACGACCGCATTGCTGGCATTGGCGAGCTTGTTCACGCCATTGGCCACCACGCGCAGCGCGTCGATGTCCAGACCCGAGTCGGTCTCATCGAGAAACGCGAGCTTCGGTTCGAGCAGCGCCATCTGCAGGATCTCGTTGCGTTTCTTCTCGCCGCCCGAGAACCCTTCGTTGACGCTGCGCTCGAGGAACGCCGGATCCATCTCCAGCAGCTGCATCTTCTCGCGCACGAAATCGTCGAACTCGAGCGGATCGAGCTCGTCCTTGCCACGTCCGCCTTGCACGGTGTTGTAGGCCAGACGCAGGAACTGCGCGTTGCCCACGCCCGGAATCTCGACCGGATACTGGAACCCCAGAAACAGGCCGGCACGCGCCCGCTCTTCAGCCGACAGTGCGAATACGTCGTTGCCGTCCAATCGCGCCGAGCCGCCGGTGACGGCGTACGCGGGATGACCACTCAGCACCTTGGCGAAGGTGCTCTTGCCCGAGCCGTTCGGCCCCATGATCGCGTGGACTTCGCCGGCGCGCACCGAGAGGTTCATGCCCTTGAGGATCTCGATGCCATTGACCGTGGCGCGCAGATCGCGCACTTCGAGCAGCAACGGAGCGTCGGCGCGGATCATCCCACGCTCCCTTCGAGTTTCAGGCCGAGCAGCTTCGAGGCCTCGACGGCGAACTCCATCGGCAGTTGCGTGAACACGTCCTTGACGAAGCCATTGATGATCATCGACACCGCCTGCTCGTTGTCGACGCCGCGGCTGGCGAAGTAAAACAGCTGGTCTTCGCCGATCTTCGAAGTCGTGGCCTCGTGCTCGACCTTGGCGGTGTTGTTCTGCACCCGGATGTACGGGAAGGTGTGCGCACCACTGCGATCGCCGATCAGCATCGAATCGCACTGCGAGTAATTGCGCGCGTTCTCGGCGCGCGGGCCGATCTGCACCAGCCCGCGGTAGCTGTTCTGCGAATCACCCGCGCTGATGCCCTTGGAGATGATGCGGCTGCGGGTGTTGCGGCCCAGATGGATCATCTTCGTGCCGGTGTCGGCCTGCTGCTTGTGATTGGTGAGCGCCACCGAATAGAACTCGCCTACCGAGTTCTCGCCCTGCAGCACGCAGCTGGGATATTTCCAGGTGATGGCCGAGCCGGTTTCCACCTGAGTCCACGAGATCTTCGAATTGACGCCCCGGCACAGGCCGCGCTTGGTGACGAAGTTGTAGATGCCGCCGCGGCCTTCGGCGTCGCCCGCGTACCAGTTCTGCACCGTGGAGTACTTGATCTCGGCGTTGTCGAGCGCCACCAGCTCGACCACCGCCGCGTGCAGCTGGTTGGTATCGAACTGCGGCGCGGTGCACCCCTCGAGGTACGACACGTGCGAGCCCTCTTCGGCCACGATCAGCGTGCGCTCGAACTGACCCGATTCCTGCGTGTTGATGCGAAAGTACGTCGACAGCTCCATCGGGCAGCGAACACCCTTGGGGATGTAGCAGAACGAACCGTCGGTGAAGACGGCCGAGTTGAGTGCCGCGTAGAAGTTGTCGGTCGTGGGCACCACCGTGCCCAGGTACTTCTTCACCAGCTCCGGATGCTCGCGTACCGCCTCGGAGAACGAACAGAAGATCACCCCGACCTCGGCGAGCTTCGCCTTGTAGGTGGTGGTGACCGAGACGCTGTCGAAGATCACGTCGACCGCGACGCCCGCGAGCGCTTTCTGCTCGTGCAGGGGAACACCGAGCTTCTCGAACGTGCGCAGCAGCTCGGGGTCGACCTCGTCCATCGAAGCGAGCTTCTTCTTCGGCTTGGGCGCGGCGTAGTAGGCGATGTTCTGGAAATCGATCTTCGGGTAGTGGACGTTGGGCCAGGTCGGCTCGGTCATGGTGAGCCAGCGTCGATAGGCCTCGAGCCGGAAGTCGAGCAACCATTGCGGCTCGTCCTTCTTGGCCGAGATCATCCTGATCACGTCCTCGGACAAGCCCTTGGCCACGACATCGGCCTCGATGTCGGTGCGAAAGCCGTGCTGATACGGCTGATCGATGAGTTGTTGCAGGACGGAACTCATAACGGCACGTCAGCTCCCCGGGCGCAGCGCCGCGGTATCTCCCTCGTTCGATTCGTTCACGGCGGGCGTTTGCTCGACGTTGCCGTCGTCACCCGCATTCGGCAGGTAACCCGCTCGTCCCGCCATTACGTCTTTGCCGGCCCGTGTTGACCGGCTCGCTTTCAATGACCCTCGAACAGCGTTCACCACCGCCGGCACAGTCTGGATTCAGACGTTGAAGCTCTCACCGCAGCCGCACGACCCCTTGGCGTTGGGATTGTTCACGGTGAACATCTGCTTGAACCCCTCGCGGACGAAATCGAGTTCCGATCCGTCGAGGTACTGCATCGCCTGCGCATCGACGACGATCTTCGCGTCATGCGCCTCGAACACGTTGTCGGTCGCGGCGATGTCCTTGGCGACGTCGAACGTGTAGGCCAGTCCGTTGCAACCCACACGTTTCACGCCGAGGCGCAGGCCCAAGCCGCCCAATTTGCCCAGCGAACTCTTGATCTGCGAGGCCGCGCTCTCGGTCAGACTGATTGCCATGCTTGCGTTCCGTTGCGGTTGATGCGCGATCACCCGGCTCAGACCGATACCGGCGTGGTTTCCGCCTTGGGGCGACCGTGCATCTCGATCACCTTGACGCTTTGCGATTCGCGCTGACGCTGCTCCAGGTCGGCCACCAGCTTGCCCAGTTTGATATCGCGCAGATAAGCGAAGATGTGTTCGTTCAAGCCTTCCCACAAGTCGTGGGTGATGCACTTCTGATCGTCGACGCAGTTCTCCTGGCCGCCACACTGAGTGGCATCGATCGGTTCGTCCACCGCAGCGATGATGTCGGCGACCGATATGTCGTCCACCGATCGCGCGAGCATGTAGCCGCCACCGGGGCCACGGGTGCTGTTCACCAGCCCGTTGCGGCGCAACTTCCCGAACAGCTGTTCGAGATAGGAAAGCGAAATCTTCTGGCGCGCGCTGATCTCGCCGAGCGACACCGGGCCATCGCCCTGGTTGGTGGTGAGATCGAGCACCGCAGTCACAGCAAACCGCCCTTTGGTCGTCAGACGCATGGGAGCTGCTCCTCATCGAAGGTTGAACAGGTCAAACCCGAGCGAAGCGCTCAAGTATAGGGTTAGCCGAGTTGCCTAATCAAGTTACCCGACGCTTCGTCTCTCTCTATTGGAGCCACTGGAAGTAGGGGAGTTCTATGAGTAAGCAAGTACTTTCATCAAGAATTCGAATGCCTCGGCTGGCCGATTCCTGCGGGTTCCAGCCGGTTCCAGCCGAATTCACGCGAGATTCCGTTCGATTCCGTTCGATTTCGGCGGAAAGCGTCCTCAGGCGTAGGAAAACCGGCCGTCACGGCGCCCGCGTCAGCTTCGCCGCCGAGGTTCGGCCCTGGTCGAGCGCATCGCCCTGGAGCTGGTTCTTGTCGGCGCGCAACTGGATTCGCACGAAATCACCTGATCGAGCCAGGATCTGCAAGTCGCGGCCGCGCAACGTCGCGTGGATGACCTCGACGGGCTTGCCGTCGATACGCAGCGCTGCGCTCACCCGCTGATAGGTCTGATTCAGATCGAGATCGACTGCGCGCGGGCCGATCGTGCCCGACCACCGTCCTGCCACGCGCGCCGGCACCACCCACATGAAGATGTCGCTCTTGGCCAGGGGCCCGACCGGCTTCTCCGGCACATCGAGCACCAGATGTCGGTCGGCCTGCCAGTCGCCAAGGTGATAGTCGTGCGAGACGATGCGGGTACCCGGTTCGAGAGCGAGCAGCTTGGGCCGCAACTCGATGGTCACGTCGGGCAACAGATACATCGTGACCAGGCTCGCCTTGCCCAGATCGGTCTGGAACAGATCACGCTCGAAGAATTGCGCGCGGTCGGCAACGCCCTGCTCACGCGCCACCTGATTGGCGAACTTCACCAGACGCGGATCGATCTCCACGCCGAAGCCGCGCGCGCCGTAGCGTTTGGCCGCAGTGATGACGATGCGTCCGTCGCCCGAGCCCAGATCGATCAGGTAATCGCCCGGGCCGGCGTGGCCGATCGCGAGCATCGCGTCGACCACTTTCTGCGGCGTAGGCACATACGGCGTGTCGAGATCCTTGTTGTCGAGCTTGATCTCCGGAGGTTGCGCGAACACGCCCGCGCCGAAGCCGAGTGCCAGTGCGCACAGCACCCATCGGACCGATCTCATCGTTTGCCTTTGCGTCGTTTTGAGCCGCGCTCAGCCGTAGCCGGCTTTTGCGTAAGGCGTGTCGGCGCTACGCCGATAGACCAGCAAATTGCGCTTGTACGAGACGACGATCGCGCCGTCCTGGTTGTAGGCGCGCGTCTCGACGTTGAGGATGCCTTCGTTCGGGCGCGACTTCGATTCGCGCTTTTCCAGGATCGACGATTCGGCGTGCACCGTGTCGCCGGCGAACACCGGTGCATGCAGCTTGATGTCGTACCAGCCGAGGTTGGCGGCCACTCGTCCGAACGTGCGCGTGGTGAGCGCGGTGACCGTGCCGACGATCCAGTATTCGGGCAGCCGGTAGCGGCCGCCCTGGTGCCGTGCGATCCAGTGCTCGTCGTGGTACTGCGGCAGCAGATCGAACGAGCGGTACGCATGCTCGATCGCCTCGTCGCGATGGAACGTACGCCGCGAGTAGTGCACGTAGGTGTCACCGGGCTCGCAGTCCTCGAAGAAGAAGCCGAACTGTTCGATCAGCGCGCCATCGCTCGTTTGCCGGTGATGCGCGAACCGGGCGCCCTGCGCCGCGGTGAGCTTGAGCTTCGCCTCGCGCTCGTCGGGATGACGGCCGCGCCGATAGATCTCCGAGACATGCGTGATGCGCGCAACCACCTTGCCCTCGGCGTTGATGCCGAGCGACACCGCTTCGATGCGTCCGCAATCCGGATCGCTGCCGTTGTCGACCGACAGGATCTCCGTCTCGGCATAGAGCGTGTCGCCACCGAACACCGGCGCGGTCATCGCGATTTCCTTGAACTCCGCGATCGCGCGCCGCTTGCCGAACGTCTTGGTACCCATGCCCATCACCCGCTGCAGCGTGACCGTGCTCACCATCAGCGGCTTGTTCCAACTGGTGTGCGCCGAGTAGTGCGCGTCGTAGTGAATCATCGCGCTGTTCAGGGTGTCGAGCGCCTCGTCGAGATTGTCCTGCTGGGTGAGCGTGACGCCGGGTCGATGCTTGAAGCGCTGGCCGGCGGCGAAATCCTCGAAGTCCAGGCCGAAGCGCTCGACGTAGCGCTTGGGCTCGACGCTGAAGTAGGCGCTGAACGGGCCGGGCTCACCGAGCGTGGGCGCTGCGCGCGCCGCCGAGACCGAAGGCTGATCCGTGGGAACGCCCGCACGCTCGGCCAGTGCGAGGATGCGCTGCTGGGCTTTGACGATCGGGCCCTCGACCATCTTGCCCTGGAACTCGACGACGTTGCCGCCCGAGCGCTCGAATGCGGCGACGATTCCCGCGGCGCGCGCAGCCTCGTCGCGGGTGGGCGTGAACACGTCCTGAATCGGCTTGACCTGCTTGGGATGGATCGCCAGCTTGCCGGTGAAGCCCATCGCCTTGACGCGCACCGTATCGCGCTTGAGGCCGGCGTCATCGCTCAGATCGACGTGCGGCACGTCGACCAGACCGGTTCCGGCGGCTGCCGCGGCCTGCACCAGCCGCGCGCGCCCGAGGAACATCGGCTCCCACGACAGCTCGGCACGCAGGTCGACTGCAAGGTCGGCGCCGCCGAAACCGAGCGAGCGCACGCGCGGGCTCGCGCTGGCTATCGCCATGGCAGCCTCCAGGCCACGCGCGGTTTCGATCGCGCACATGAGCTGCACGCCCTCCTGCACGCCGACGAGCTGGCGGGCGAACAGTTCGACCTCGGCCGCCGACTCGACCTTCGGCAGCACGATGAAATGCGGCGCGATGCGCGAGACGATCAGCGCTTCGAGATCACGCGCGCCGGCGCTGGTGAACACGTTGTTCACGCGCAGTCCGCACAATTGCCCCGGCGCGAGCGATGCGCGCCAATCCCCGCGAAAATGTTCGACCACGGTCTGGCGCGCGTGGTCCTTGTCGCCGCCGGCGACAGCATCTTCCAGATCGAGAATCAGCGCATCGGCACCGCTTGCCGCGCCCTTGACGAAGCGCTCCGGACGATTGCCCGGCGTGAACAGGAATGAACGGCAGAAACTGATATCGAAGACGGACATGGCTGGTCAGTGAATCTCGGAGTAGTAGCTCGACGCTGACGGTTGCCCGATTGCGGCAAGCTCATTGCGGCAAGCCGATTGCGACAACCCTGGTGTGCGATTATACGGACCGACTCATGCACAGCCGGTCACGCACGAAGCAGGTGCGCGCGCAACGCCGGACCATCAGTGTTTCATGCAGAGGAGGATCGATGATTCGCATTCGCACTCACCGCGCACTTTCTGCGCTCCACGCCGCGCTGCTCACTACCGCGTTCGCTGCGGGCGCAGCGGGGTTCGCCAGCTCAGCACTTGGCCAAGCCTACCCATCGCGGCCGATCCGCATCATCGCGCCGTTCCCGCCAGGCAACGCCGCCGACGTCGTGTCGCGCGCGATGACCGATCGACTGTCACAACGCCTGGGCCAACCGGTGCTGGTCGACAATCGTGCAGGGGGCGCCGGCATCATCGGCGTCGATGCCGTGGCCAAGTCGGCACCCGATGGCTACACGTTGCTCATCACGTCGATCTCACCCGTGGCGATCCTGCCCGCGGTGTACAAGAAGCTGCCCTACGACGTGGAGAAGGACTTCGCGCCAGTGTCGATGGCCGGGTTCACCTCGATGATCCTGGTGATGAATCCGAGCGTGCCTGCGAACAACCTGCGCGAGTTGATCGCATTCTTTAAGAACAATCCCGGCAAGCACAACTACGCGCACATCGGACCGGGCACCATCTCGCACCTGTGCATGGAGTCGCTGAAACTCGCCGCCGGGATCGACGTGTTCGGCGTGCCGTACAAAGGCAGCGGTCAAGCACTCGCCGACATGCTCGGCGGACAGGTCACGCTGATGTTCGACGGCATGACCTCGGCCAACTCGCAGGTCAAAGCCGGCAAGGTGAAGGCGCTGGCCGTGACCTCGCAGAAGCGTTCACCGTTTGCGCCGACCGTGCCGACGATGGGCGACGAGGGCGTGAGCGGCATGCACGACCTGAACATGATCGCCTGGATCGGCGTGTTCGCCCCCTCCGGCACGCCGCGCCCGATCATCGAGCGCTGGCACAAGGAGATCACCGAGGTGACGCAACTGCCAGACGTGCGCGAGCGCCTCGGCAACGTCAGCGTGGAAGCAGCGCCCTCGGAGACGCCGGAGAAGTTCGGCGAGTTCCATCGCAGCGAGCTGGCGAAATGGAACAAGATCGCCCGCTCGGCCGGCGTTCACCAGTCGCAGTAGCTCGGCAGCGGCGAGCGTGCCGCCGCCGACGCGCACTACCGCTAGCGCCGCTCCTCGAAGAACTGCTGGACCGTATTGAACAGGTCCATGCGGTTCTTCTCCATCATGATCGTGTGCGTGCCCTCGGCCAGCACCACCAGCTTCTTCCACGGCGCATTGACCAGTTTCGGGAACAGGTTCTGCGCCATGTAGGGCGGCGTGTCGCGATCCCACTCGCTTACCACCAGCAATGTCGGCGCGACGAGTTTGTCGGGGTCCCAGTAGGGCCTTGCCGGCTTGGCACCCCACGATTCAGTCGAATCCTGGAGGATGCCATTGGGGGCGCGCAGCAGCGCCGGCTTGCGCGTGCCGAAATCCGGATCGGTTGCCCAGGTTGCGTCAGCCCACACATCGAACCATCCCTTCGGAATCAAAGTGGCCTTCTTCGCCTCGGGCACGCCGGTGAGCCAGCGATTGAGCGCCTGATCACGCGCCACGATTCGATAGGCGCCGAGCTTGGCGCCCGCCTGTACCAGCGAGGGTGTCTCGCGGACGAACTGCGGCGCGTAGAGCACCACGCGATTGACCTTGCTCGCGTTTTGAGTCGCGTACGTCGCCATCAGCGTGGTGCCCCACGACCACCCGAGCAGATTGAGCTTGGCGATGCCGCGCTTGGCCAGAATGTGATCGACCACCGTGCCGATATCGCGCACTGCAACGTCGCCCCGCACGATCGGTCCGTTGACGTCGGCCGGTAGCGCCATCTCCGGCGGGCGGGTCGAGCCGCCGTAGCCGCGCACGTTGAGCAGCCACACGTCGAACCCGCGGCTGGCGATGTAATCCATCCACGACATGCCGTCGAGTTGCAGGTCGAACGACGTGTGCGAGGGATAGGTCGCGCCATGCACGAATACGACGGTGCGCTCGGGCGTGAACTGCGTGAGCGACGCCGGCCGTTTGTTGCGCACCTGGATCTGGATGCCGGGGTCACGTGCTGGCACCATCAGATCCTCGCGCACCAGATTGGCGAGCGCGGCGCGGTCGACACCAGCGCCTTGCTGGCCTGGCGTTGCACAACCGAACAACAGCGTGCTGGTCAGCGCCAGCGCGATCACGACGAAACGCATGGTCCTCTCCTTGTCTGACCTGCCCGGTCATCAGCCACCGGGCCGGCTTTGAAATCTCCCGAAAGAGCGGCTCGCTCATTCGTACTTGCGCGTGTCCTCGATCACCTTGCCATCGTTGGGCAGTTCGCCCGCGCCTTTGAAGATTACTTCACCGCGCAGTTTCGTGATGTCGCGGATCGACTCGACGATCGCGTTGCTCAATGCTTCGGAACCGGTACCGCCCTCGCATTGGAGCACCATGCGGTCCTGGCCGGTCGCATTGTCGACCACGAGGCGCGCGCGCTTGATTTCGGTGTGCCGCTTCACGATCTCGGCGACCTGCGACGGATGCACGAACATGCCGCGCACCTTGGTGGTCTGATCGGCACGACCGAGCCAGCCTTTGATGCGCACGTTGGTGCGTCCGCACGGGCTGATGCCGGCCAGCACCGCCGACAGATCGCCGGTGGCGAAGCGAATCAGCGGATAGTCGCGATTGAACGTGGTGATCACGACCTCACCGACTTCGCCCTCGGGAACAGGATCGCCGGTGCCGGGGCGGACGATCTCCATGATCAGGCCTTCGTCGAGGATCATGCCTTCCTGCGCCTCGGACTCGTACGCGATCAGACCGAGATCGGCCGTGGCGTAGCTTTGCAGGACGCGAATGCCGCGATCGCCCATCGCTTTGCGCAAGGCCGGTGGCAGGTATTCGCCTCCCACGAGCGCGCGGGTGAGGCTGGAGATATCGGTCTTCGACTCGTCGGCTTTCTCGACGATGAGCTTGAGGAACGAAGGCGTGCCGACGTAGCCGCGCACTTTCAGATCGGCGATGGTCGCCACCTGCATTTCGGTCTGCCCGACACCGGTCGGCACGACGATGCAACCGACGGCGCGCGCACCGGTCTCCATGATCGAGCCGGCCGGGGTGAAGTGATACGCGAAGGTGTTGATGGCAACGTCGCCGGCGCGAAACCCTGCGGCGAACAGCGCGCGACCGGTGCGCCACCAGTCGGGGCTAGTGCCCTCGGGCTCGTAGATCGGCCCGGGCGAGACGAACAGCTTGCCGAGCTTCGACAACGGCGTTGCGTTGAGTCCGCCCAGCGGCGGAGCCACTTGCTGGAGCGTCTTCAGCTCCGATTTGCGCGTCACCGGCAACTTGGCCAACGCAGCGCGAGTGGTGACGGCGCTGGGGTCGACGTTCGCGAGGATGCGCGCGAATCCCGATGCGTTCGTCTTGGCGTGGGCGATCTGCCCGGGCAGCGCGGCCAGCAACGCACGTTCGCGCTCGGCCGGGTCACGGGTTTCGAGTGCGTCGAAATATTCGGGCATGGGCTTCCTCACTTCGCTCGTACCTCGGAGTCTTCACAACCCTTCAGCCGTCACCCTTCACCCGCCGCTATGTCAGCCAGCGCTTGCGGCGGCGATAGAACTTGGTGTCGCGAAAACTCTTGCGCTCACCCGAAGAGATGCCCAGGTAGAACTCTTTCACATCGTCGTTCTCGCGCAGGCGCGCCGCCTCGCCATCCATCACCACGCGGCCATTTTCCAGGATGTAGCCGTAGTTGGCATAGCGCAGCGCGATCATGGTGTTCTGCTCGGCCAGCAGGATCGAGACGCGCTCTTTCTGGTTCAGGTCGCGCACGATCTCGAAGATCTCCTCGACCAGTTGCGGAGCCAGACCCATCGAGGGTTCATCGAGCAGGATCATTTTCGGACGCGCCATAAGCGCGCGCCCGATGGCCGTCATCTGCTGCTCGCCGCCCGAGGTATAGCCGGCCTGACTCGACCGACGTTCTTTGAGTCGGGGAAAGTAGCTGTAGACACGCTCGAGATCCTGGCGCAGGTCGGCCTTGCTCTGCTTACGCGTGAATGCCCCGGTGAGCAGGTTGTCCTCGACGGTCAGGTGCGCGAAGCAATGCCGCCCTTCCATCACCTGCACCACGCCTCGACCGACCAGCACCGCCGGTGAGAGCTGGTCGATGCGCTCGCCCAGATACTCGATCGACCCCTTGGTCACCTCGCCGCGCTCCGCTTTGAGCAGGTTCGAGATCGCGCGCAGCGTGGTGGTCTTGCCGGCGCCATTGGCGCCCAGCAGCGCAACGATTCCGCCTTCTGGAACCGTCAGCGACACGCCCTTCAGCACCAGGATGACGTGGTTGTAGATAACCTCGATGCCGTTGACGGTCAGCATCGCGGGCGCATTCGACATGGCCGCTCCTCGTACAAACGGCGCCGGATCACACCGACGCCGTTCCGTTGCCGCTCAGGCACCGCTCAGCTGGCTTCCTTGGCGCAATCGCGCTTGGTGATCTTCTTTTCCTGTGCGTACTTCTCGGCCGAGGCCTTGATCATCGGCCGAATCAGTGCGCTGTCGGCGCGATAGACATCCTTCTGCACGTTCCACTTCTTGCCGTCCCAGGTATGGATCTGCGCCTGCGAGTCGCCTGCGTGGTTCACGCAACTGGTGCTGATCGGCGACATGAATCCGTCGAACCCGGCCTTCTTGATCATCGCCGCATCGATCGTCAGGTTCTCGAGACCCCAGCGCACCTCCTCGCCTTTGAGCGGCCGATTGCCGTACCTCACCTGCGCCTTGCGCACCGCTTCGACGGTCATCATCGCCGCCGTAAGTCCGCGGTTGTAGAGGACCTCGCCGATCTCCTCCTTCTTGCCGGTACCCTGCCCCTTGTCGTACACGTGCTTGAGCAAGTCCTGGTGCACCTGGCCCAGGCCCGCGGGCGCAAGGAACGTGAGCGAGTTGTAGCCCTTGGCGCCATCGCCCACCGGCGTGACATCGGGCTCGGCACCCGACCACCACACGCCGTACATCTTGTCGCGCGGATAGCCGGTGGCGACCGCCTCCTTGATGGCGGTGGAGTTCATCACGCCCCAACCCCACAACAACACGTAGTCGGGACGCTGCTGGCGGATCTGCAGCCAGGTCGCTTTCTGCTCGACGCCGGGATGAGTGACCGGCAGCAGCAGCAACTCATAGCCGTGCATCTTGCGACGCTCTTCGAGCAGCGCGATCGGCTCCTTGCCGTAGGGTGAATCGTGATAGACGAGTGCGATCTTCTTGCCCTTGAGCTTGTCGAGCCCGCCATCTTTCTTGCCCAGGTGCTGGATCAGCATGTCGGCGGCATCCCAGTAGGTGCCACCCAACGGGAAGTTGTAGCCGAACACCGTGCCGTCGACCGAATCGGCCCGACCGTAGCCGGCGGTGATGATCGGAATCTTGTCGATGAGCGTCTTGTCGGTCACGGCGTACGTGATCCCGGTCGACAGCGTGTGGAACGCGGTGGCTCCGGTGGGACCTTTGTTCTTCAAGCGTTCATAGCATTCGACGCCACGGTCGGTGGCGTAACCGGTTTCGCACTCCTCGAAAGTAATGCGCACGCCATTGATGCCGCCGTCGCGCGCGTTGACGAGCTTCAAGTAGTCGACGTATCCGTTGGCGAAGGGAATGCCGTTCGGGGCATACGCGCCGGTGCGGTAGGAGAGCACGGGAAAAAACTGCTCCTTCGCACCCGCCTGCGCGAGCGCGGTGCCGCTCGCCAGCGCCGACGCGACCAAGGCCGCGACCATCAGCGGCGACTTCAGCTTCGTTTTCATCACACCCTCCTCTAGAGAGATTGCCTGCGGAAAATCATAGCGCCGTCAGTGCGGGAAAGGCCACAGTCGGAGCTTTTCCTTGCCGATTGCCCAGAGCCGGGCCAATCCATGCGGCTCCACGATCAGAAAGACGACGATCAGCGCGCCGAAGATCATGAACTCCAGGTGTGATGCCATCGCCGTGGACATGGGGATGCCCAGCGCCGCCGGCACTTGGTTGAGCAGGATCGGCAGCACCACAATGAAGGCCGCGCCGAAATAGCTGCCCAGCAGCGATCCCATGCCGCCGATGATGATCATGAACAGCAGATTGAGCGACAGGTTCAGATTGAAGGCGAGCGGTTCCCACGACCCCAGATGCATGAACCCCCACAGCGCACCAGCCACGCCGCAGTAGAACGCGCTGACCGCGAACGCCGTGAGCTTGGCGTAGACAGGTCGAATTCCGATCACCTCGGCGGCGACGTCCATGTCGCGCATCGCCATCCACTCGCGGCCGATATGCCCGCGCACGATGTTCTTCGCCAGCACGGTGAAGACGATCAGCACGGCGAGCAGGAACACGTACTTCTCCACCGGCGTCTCGATCACCCAGCCGAAGAGCTCGATCGGCGCCGTGGAGACCGACCCCGAGGAAGAGTAGTTGGTGAACCACTTCACCCGGGCAAACAGCCAGTCCATGAAGAACTGGGCGGCCAGGGTCGCCACGGCCAGATAGAGCCCCTTGATGCGCAGGCTCGGAATGCCGAAGAGGACTCCGACGGCCGCCGCAACCAGTCCCGCGAAGGGCAGCACCACCAGAAAGCTCAGACCTGGAACGCGAACCGCGAGGTTGTACGCCGCGTAGGCGCCCACCGCCATGAACGCCGCGTGGCCGATGGAGATCTGACCGCAATAGCCGACGAGAATGTTCAGGCCGATCGCCGCCAGCGTGAGAATCAGGAACGGGATCAGGATCGACAGGAACAGGTAGTCACTCGCGATCAGCGGCACCGCCGCGAACGCGAAGACCAGCGCCGCGAACATGATGACGCGATCCTGCAGGATCGGCAGCATCTGCTGATCGGCTGCATAGCTCGACTTGAACTGCCCGTTTTCGCGATACAGCATCGTCTCGCCTCTTCCCTAGACCCGGTCGATGTGCTTCTCGCCGAACAGGCCTTCGGGCCGGACCAGCAGGAACAGCAACGCCAGCACATAGGCGAACCAGTTCTCGATGCCGCCGCCGGCGAGATCGAATGCCTTCACCAGGACCGGCCCGAGAAACACCTCGGCCATCTTCTCCCCGACGCCGACGATCAGACCACCCACGATCGCACCGGACACCGAGGTGAACCCACCGAGGATGACGACCGGGAGCGCCTTCAGCGCGACCTGCGCAATCGAGAACTGCACGCCCAGCTTCGAGCCCCAGATCACGCCGGCGACCAACGCCACGAGCCCCGCGATCGACCACACGACGACCCAGATCCGATTCAAGGGGATGCCGATGGACTGCGCCGCCTGGTGATCATCGGCCACTGCCCGCAACGCGCGTCCTGTCGCCGTTTTCTGGAAGAAGATCGTGAGGCCCGCGACCAGCGCAGCGGCGACCAGCGCGGCGACGAAGTCTTCCTTGTTCACGAGGATGCCGCCCTGGAACACCTGCTCCAGGATCATCACCGGCTCCTTGGCGATGCCCAGATCGATCTTGTAGATGTCGCTGCCCCACACGGTCTGGCCGAATCCATCGAGGAAGTAGGTAACCCCGAGCGTGGCCATCAGCAAAGCCACGCCTTCCTGATTGACGAGCGGACGCAATACCAGCCGCTCGATCAGCCACGCCACCAGGACCATGATGGCAAGCGAGATGACGATGGCCGCCCACAGTGGCATGTGCTCTGCCAGACGCGCCACCGCCAGCGCGGCGAACAGCACCATCGCCCCCTGCGCGAAGTTGAATACGCCAGAGGCCTTGAAGATCAGCGCGAAGCCCAGGGCCACCAGCGAATAGAGCACGCCGGTCATCAGTCCGCCCAGCAGCACCTCGACGTAGAAGCCCGCCGGCGCGGCGCCCGAGGCGAGCGGCAGAATCAGTCCGATCAGCAGGACCAGACCAAGCAGCAAGACAGGCCAGTTCCCGCGCATATCAGTGACTCACCCCGAGATAGGCGTCGATGACCGCCTGGTTCGCACGCACGTCGTCGGGTGTGCCGTCGCCGATCTTCTTGCCGTAGTCGAGCACGACGACGCGATCGGAGATGTCCATCACCACGCCCATGTCGTGCTCGATCAGGACGATCGTGGTGCCGAACTGATCGTTCACGTCGAGGATGAAGCGGCACATGTCCTGCTTCTCCTCGAGATTCATGCCCGCCATCGGCTCATCGAGCAGCAGCACCTTCGGCTCCATTGCCAGCGCGCGCGCCAGGTCGACGCGCTTCTGCAGGCCGTAGGGCAGCCGGCCAACCGGCGTCTTGCGGTAGGCCTGGATCTCCAGAAACTCGATGATGTTCTCCACCACGGTGCGATGCTCGAGCTCCTCGCGCAACGCGGGCCCGATGCGCAGCGCCTGCAGCAGCAAGTTCGAGCGCATCCGCAGATTGCGGCCGGTCATGATGTTGTCGAGCACCGACATGCCCTTGAACAAGGCCAGATTCTGGAACGTGCGGGCGATGCCGCTGCGGGCGACCTGATGGGAGTCCATGTCGTGGAACTCCGCGCCCTGATAGCGGATCGTGCCCTGCTGCGGGTGGTACACGCCGTTGATCACGTTGAGCATCGAACTCTTGCCCGCACCGTTGGGCCCGATGATGGCGCGGATCTCGTGCTCGCGGACATCGAACGAGACATTCTGCAGCGCCTTGACCCCGCCGAACGAGAGCGAGATGCCCTCGACGGTCAGGATCGGTGCGCCGATCTTGCGCTCGCCGGCCATCGTGCTCAGGCCGCCTTCCTGGCCGCGGCCGTGCTGAAGATCTTCGCTTCCAGGATGCGCAGGTTCGCGCTGACCATGCCCTGGCGGCCGTCTTCGAACTTCACCTGCGTCTCGATGAACACCTCGCCCTTGTCGCCATACAAACCCTCGACGATCGCGCCGTACTTGTCGGCGATGAAGCCGCGGCGGACCTTGCGGGTGCGCGTGAGCTCACCGTCGTCGGCGTCGAGCTCCTTGTGCAGGATCACGAAGCGGGCGATCTGCGAGCCGCCCAGTTCGCGGTCGGCGGCCAGATCGGCATTCACCTTCTCCACGCATTCGCGCACCAGGTCGCACACCGCCGCCTGGCTGGCCAGATCGGTATAGCCCGAGTACGGCAGGTTGCGTCGCTCGGCCCAGTTGCCCACCGCCTCCATGTCGATGTTGATCATGGCGCACACCTTGTCGCGCCGGTGTCCGAACGCCACTGCCTCTTTGACGTACGGGAAGAACTTGAGCTTGTTCTCCAGATACTTCGGCGCGAACAGCGTGCCGTCGTTGAGTCGGCCCACGTCCTTGGCGCGATCGATGATCTTGAGATGGCCGTCGCGATCGATGAACCCGGCATCGCCGGTATGGAACCAGCCTTCGCCGTCTTTGGCCTCGCGCGTGGCATCGGGGTTCTTGTAGTACTCGCGAAACAGCCCCGGCGATCGGATCAGCACTTCGCCGGACTCGGCCACCTTGACCTCCACGCCCTTCATCGGCGGGCCGACGGTATCGGGTTTGACCTGATCATTGGGCTGGATGCAAACGAACACCGCGGTCTCGGTCGATCCATAGAGCTGCTTCAGATTGACACCGATCGAGCGATAGAACGTGAACAGATCGGGGCCGATCGCCTCGCCGCCCGTGTACGCGCGCTTGATCCGGCTCATGCCGAGCACGTTTCGCAGTGGCCCGTACACCAGCCAGTCACCGACCCGGTATAGCAACCGATCGAACAGGCCGACCGGATCCTTGCCGTCGAGGATCGTCGGGCCGACCTTGCGCGCGTGCGCCATGAAGAAATCGTAGAGCCTGCGCTTGAGCCGGCCCGCGTCGTCCATGCGGATCGTGATCTGTGTGAGCAGCGCTTCGAACGGACGCGGCGGCGCGAAATAGTAGGTGGGACCGATCTCGCGCATGTCGGCGGTGACCGTCTCGGCCGACTCCGGGCAGCTCACACAGTAGCCGCACACGTAAGCCTGCGCGATCGAGAAGATGTTCTGACCGATCCACGCCATCGGCAGATAGGCCAGCACCTCCTCGTCGCCGGTGAGCCCCTCCCATTCAGCGCCCATGCGCGCAGCCTTGAGCAGGCTGTCATGGGTGTGGACGACGCCTTTCGGATTGCCGGTGGTGCCCGAGGTATAGAACATCGCGGCAACGTCGGCCGCCTTGCCCTGATCGATCTCGGACTGGAAGTACTGCGGATGCGCGGCATCGAATGCGCGGCCCAGTTCCTGCAACTGCTCGAAGCTGATCAGGTCGGGGTGGCTGTAGTTGCGCAGCCCGCGGCTGTCGTCATAGATGATGTGCTTGAGCTTGGGACACTGCGGCTGGATCTCCAGCAGCTTGTCGACCTGCTCCTGATCCTCGGCGATCGCGAATTCGATCTCGGCGTTCTGGAACACGAACACCCATTCCTGCGCGACCGCATCCTGGTACAGCGGAACCGGCACACCGCCGAGCGACTGCGCTGCGGCGAAAGCGCAATACAGCCGCGGACGGTTCTCACCGATGATTGCGAGGTTCAACCCGCGCCGAAAGCCGCGTGCTGCAAGTCCACATGTTGTGGCGCGCACCTGGGCGAGCAGATCCGACCAGGTCCAGGTCTGCCAGATGCCGAGCGCCTTCTCCCGAATCGCCGGACGCGCACCACGCGTGGCCGCGTGATGTTGCAGCAGACGCGGAAAGGTGTCGCTTGCTTGCGTTGCCATGGGCCTCCTCGGTGCGCTGCGCGCCGACCCGGCTATGCGTGCCGGTATCGCGAAGCGCGCGGATTCTAACAGTAGAGTCTTGCGCACTTACACGGTGCTTACTGGGAAAAACGCGGTTGCTATACTGCCCCAGCCCAATCGCTTGCGCACCCGCGCGGCACCCCGCTCAAGGACTCACCAACATGCTTATTCATCGCATTCGCTTGCCGTTCAAGCTCAGCGCGCTCGCACTCGCGTTGACCGCCGCCGCCTCGGCCGCACACGCGCAGGACGTCATCAAAGTGGGCGCGCCGCTGCCGATCACCGGGCCGCTCTCGCCCGAGGCGCAGAAGCTCAAGAACGGCTACGACCTGTGGGCCGACACCGCCAACAAGGCGGGCGGCATCAACGTCGGCGGCAAGCGCATGAAAGTGCAGATCGTCTACACCGACTATCAATCGAACACGCCGCGTGCGGTGCAGGCCACCGAGAAGCTCATCTCCGAGGACAAGGTGCATTTCCTGTTCTCGCCGTTCGGATCAGGCGCCACCAAAGCCGCCTCCAGCGTCTCGGAAAAGCATGGCGTGCCCACCGTGGCGGCCACCGCCTCCTCCAAGGAGGTGTACGACCAGAACTACAAGTTCCTGTTCGGCGTGTACACGCCTAACGACACGCTGACCGAGCCGCTGTCGGATATTGCGCGCAAGGCGGCACCGGGTATTCAGCGCGTGGCGATCCTGGCGCGCAACGATCTGTTTCCGCTGGCCATCGCGCAGGAGATGGAGAAATCGGCCAAGAAGCGCGGCATGAGCGTCGTGTACTTCGAGAAGTACGCGATCGGCACGCTCGATCACGCCTCGGCGCTCACCCAGATCAAGGCGCAGGCGCCGCACTGGATCTTCGCGACCGGCTACATGAATGACGTCATCCTCATCAAGAAGCAGATGAGTGATCTGAAGATCGAATCGCCGCTGGTCACGATGGTCGCCGGCCCGGCGTACAAGGAGTTCGTCAAAGCGCTGGGCAAATCGGCCGAGAACATCACCAGCGCTGCCTGGTGGCATCCGGCGGTGCGCTACAACGGCAAGGACGTGTTCGGTTCGACCGAGAACTTCAACAAGCTGTTCCGTGCCAAGTACAACACCGAGCCCGACTACGGCGAGGCATCATCGGCCGCGGCCGGTGCGGTGCTGCAGCTGGCGATCGAGAAGGCGGGCTCGCTCGATCGCAAGGCGGTGCGCGACGCACTCGCCGCCATGAACGACGTGACGTTCTTCGGTCCGATCAAGTTCGGCCCGTCCGGTCAGGTGATCTCGCTCGATCCGCCGGTGTTCCAGATCCAGAACGGCAACCAGACCGTGATCTTCCCGCAGCAGGTCAAGCAGGGCGATCTGCGCCTGGGCGTGAAGTAGACGAGTAGAAGACCGGCACTTGCCCGCGCCACGATCCTCCGCCACTGAACGCTGCGTGGCCGCCAGGCGCCGGCGCGCTCGGGCCGCCATCGACCAGCGCGATCGAACAGCGATGACGACGCGGCGCTGATCAGCGACCGCGCTGCGCATGCTCACGCTCCAGATTCTCGTCAACGGCCTCGTGCTGGGCGGGCTGTACGCCTGCATCGCCGCCGGCTTCTCGCTGGTGTGGGGCGTGCTGAACGTGATCAACCTGCTGCACGGGTCGTTCATCGTGCTCGGCTCGTACTTCGCGCTGTTCGCCTACCAGTCGATCGGGCTGCATCCGTTTCTGGCGATTCTGGCGGCAGCCCCGCTGTTCTTCGCACTCGGCGCGGTGGTGCAGGCGACGCTGGTCAATCGCGTGATCACGGCGCCCGTACTGCTCACGCTCACGCTCACGTTCGGCCTGGATCTGATGCTCAACAACGCGATGCTGGTCGCGTTCACGGCCGACTATCGCAAGCTCACGCTCGATCCGCCGCTCGGCGTCCTCTCGCTCGGACCGGTCACCGTGCCACTCGATCGACTGGTGGCGATGGGCCTGGCGCTCGCACTCACCGTAATGCTGTTTCTGGTGCTGTCACGCTCGCGTGTCGGACGCGCGATCGTGGCGGTGCGCATGGATCGCGAAGCCGCGGCGCTGATGGGGGTGGACGTGCATCGCATCTACGCGATCACGTTCGGCATCGGCGCACTCATGGCCGGCGCCGCCGGGGCGCTGCTGGCGATCATCTTCCCGATCTCGCCGATCGCCAGCACCTCGTACCTCGGCAAGGCCTTCGTGGTGTGCGTGCTCGGCGGTCTGGGCAGCGTGCCCGGCGCGATGGTGGGCGGTCTGGCGCTGGGGGTCGTCGAGAGCTTCGGTGCGCTCGCGTTCGGTCCGGAGCACGCCAGCACGCTGTCGTTCGGGCTGTTGATCCTGATGCTGGTGGTGCGGCCCACCGGGCTCATGGGTCGCAAGGGCTACGACTGACGCCATGACCAGCCGCACACGCCAGATCGTCATTGCCCTTGCCGTCGCTGCGGTGCTTGCCGCCTTGCCGCTGTGGGGCAGCAGCTACTGGATGCGCCTGGGCACGTTCATGCTGATGTATGGCGTACTTGCGATGTCGTGGAACTTCATCGGCGGCATGACCGGGTACCCCTCGTTCGCTTCGGCCGCATTCTTCGGACTCGGCGCCTATGCCGGTGCGATCGCGCAGAAGCACGGCGTTCCGATCGCGCTGGCGTGGCTTTGGGCCGGCCTGCTCGCTGCTGCGTTCGCGTCGTTGATGGGCGCGGCGCTGCTCCGCTTGCGCGGGCATTACTTCGCGATTGCCAGTCTGGTGGTCGCTGAAGTGTTGCGTGAACTGGCCAACGCGGCCACCGATCTCACCGGCGGCGGCATGGGCCTCAATCTGCCGGTTCCGCAACTCGCCTCGGTCGAGGCGCAGGCGCGCTTTTTCTTCTACGCGATGCTGGCGCTGGCGGCCTTGAACTTCGCGGCGATGCTGTGGGTGATGCACGCCAAGCTCGGCTTCGGGCTGCGCTGCATCCAGCAGAACGAAGCGGCGGCCGACATGCTGGGCATCAACACCACGGCCTACAAGACCGCTGCGTTCGTGTTGTCGGCGGTGTTCGTCGGCAGCGCGGGCGCGATCTACGCGTCATGGGTGCATTATATCGAGCCGCCCGACGTGTTTGACGTGCTCTACTCGGTCAAGCCGATCGTGATGGTGCTGCTGGGCGGTGCCGGCTCGGTGTTCGGTCCGTTGGTGGGCGCCGCAGTATTTCTTGCGCTGGAGGAGCTAGTCTGGCGCAACTACCTCACCATCCATTCCGGCGTGCTCGGCCTGCTGATCGTGTTGCTCGTGCTGTTTCTGCCCAAAGGCCTGCTGTCGCTTTCATCGCGCCTGGGCCGCCGCCTCGGGCCATCCTCGTCATGACCGCGTTGTTGCAGCTGCGCGAAGTGGGCCGCAATTTCGGTGGATTGCGTGCGCTGAGCAACGTTTCGCTCGAGGTACAGCAGGGCGAGATCCTCGGCCTCATCGGCCCGAATGGCGCGGGCAAGACCACGCTGGTCAACGTGGTGACCGGCGTACATGCCGCGAGCAGCGGCACGATCCACTTCGCCGGCGGCGAGATCACGCGACTCAAACCGTTTCAGGCTGCGCGACGCGGCATCGCCCGCACGTTCCAGATCGTGCAGCCGTTTCCGGAAATGACGGTGATCGAGAACGTGGCGGCCGCTGCGCTGTTCGCCGGCGCGGCACGCGGCATCGCCCAGGCGCGCGCCGACGCTTTCGAGCACCTGCGCTTCGTCGAGCTCGGCGCCATCGCCGACCGGCCGGCGCGTTCGCTCACGCTGGCGATGCGCAAGCGCCTCGAGCTGGCCAAGGGCCTGGCGATGAAGCCGCGCCTGCTGCTTCTGGATGAGGTCAACGCCGGGCTGAACCCCGCCGAGATCGATCTGGCGCTCGGCCTGATCCGCCGGATCGCCGCGAGCGGCGTGACGATCCTGATCATCGAACACCTGATGAAGGTCGTGCTCAATCTGTGCACCCGCATCGCGGTGCTCCATCACGGCGAGCTGATCAAGGTGGGCAGCGCGGACGACGTGGTGAACGACGCCGCGGTGGTGGAGGCCTATCTGGGCAAGCGCTACGCGGCGCAAGGCGCGCGAACGTGAACGCAGCCGCCGCGTCGCTGCTCACCGTCCAGAACCTGAGCGCGGGCTATGGCGACGTACGCGTGCTGTGGGGCGTCGGGCTCGACATCATCGAAGGCGAGATCGTTTGCCTGGTGGGATCCAACGGCGCGGGCAAGAGCACGCTGATGCGCACGATCTCGGGTCTGGTAACCGCCAGTGAAGGTCAGGTGCGCTTTGCCGGTACCGATCTCACTCGAGCAAAGAGCGACGCCGTGCTCGCCGCCGGAGTCGCTCACGTGCCCGAGGGTCGCCGGTTGTTTCCCGGAATGAGCGTGCGCGACAACCTGCTGATGGGTGCCTACCTGCGCCGCGACGGCGAGCCCGCGATCAGGCGCGATCTCGACCGGGTGCTCGCGACCTTTCCGGTGCTGGCCGAGCGCCGCGCGCAAGACGCATCCACGCTTTCGGGCGGCGAGCAGCAGATGTGCGCGATCGGCCGTGGCCTGATGTCGGCGCCGCGCCTGCTGATGATCGACGAACTGTCGCTCGGACTGGCGCCGCGGGTCGTCGATGAGTTGTGTGAAACGCTCAAGCAACTGAATCGAGAAGGACTCACGCTGCTGGTCGTCGAACAGGATGTGGCGACTGCGTTCGAGCTGGCCTCGCGCGCATTCGTGATGGACTCCGGGCGCATCACCCGTTCGGGCAGCACCGTGGCACTGGCCAACGATGCCGCGATTCGCGAGGCTTATCTGGGCGTTCGATGAGTAGCCTCTACTATCCGCGCAGCGGCCGGAAGAACGCCCGCACCTCTTCGGCGAGCACCGCCGGATTCTCCATCGCGGCGAAGTGTCCACCCTTGTTCTTCACCGTCCAGCGCTGGATGTTGCTGTAAGCGGTTTGCGCCACCGAGCGCGGCGGGCGCAGGATCTCCCTCGGAAACTGCACGTAGCCCATCGGCACGTCGACCGTCTTGCCCTCGGGGATCGGCCAGGCGCTGTGCATGCGCGCGTAATACGGCCAGAACGATGAACCGATCGAACCGCTCATCCAATAGAGCATGATGTTGGCGAGCAACGTGTCGCGCGGTACCACCGTGGTCGGATCGCCGTCGCTGTCGATCCAGGTGCGGAATTTCTCCACCAGCCACGCTGCCAGCCCGGCAGGCGAATCGGTCAGGCCATACGCGAGCGTCTGCGGCTTGGTGCCCTGGATCCACTGATAGCCGGTCTCTTCCTTGAGGAAGTGATTGAGCTCGTCGAGGAACACCTTCTCCTCGGGCGTGGGGTTGCTCACGATCTTCGGATCGCGCCGCACCGCGAGCAGATTGAGATGAATACCGATCAGCCGCTCGGGAAACTCGAAGCCCAGCCGCGAGCTGACGAAGCAGCCCCAATCGCCGCCTTGCGCACCGAAGCGCCGGTACCCCAGCACATCGGTCATCAGCCGCGCGAAGGTGCGCGCGATGTCTTCCACCGGAAAACGCTTCTGCCCCGGCTTGAACGAGAGCGTGTAGCCGGGCAGCGACGGCGCCACCACGGTGAAGGCATCGCGCGCGTCGCCACCGAAACGCGCCGGGTCGGTGAGCATCGGAATGATCTCGAGAAACTCCACGATCGAACCCGGCCAGCCGTGCGAGAGCACCAGTGGCATCGGATCCGGCCCCTTGCCCTCCTCGTGGATGAAGTGCAGCTCGATGCCGTCGATCGGCATGGTGAACTGACGCAGCGCATTGATGCGCGCTTCCTGCGCGCGCCAGTCGAACGAGGTGCGCCAGTACTCGACGAACTGCTTCATGTACGCAAGGCTCGCGCCAGTGGACCACGGTTCGAGCGGCGGCTCGTCGGGCCAGCGGGTGCGCGCCAACCGCTCGCGCAGATCGACGAGCGTGCTGTCCGGTACGGCGAGTCGAAACGGTTTGATGGCGCTCATGCATGGCCCCCTGCTGCCGGCACCCGTTACGGCGGATGCGCGCGCTGCGCAATGTCGACGTCGATGCCCGTTGCGGATGCGCGGTGCTCGCTGCGCACCACGTCGCGGCGTGTTGCGCGCAGGTTGCCCTGAACGGTGAAGACCGGCAACGTTCAGGGCAAGTCGTTCATGCCGCAGCGATCGCCTGGTAGATCTCCGCAACCGTCGACTGGCGCTGATTGGCCGCAACCAGCCGTTCGTTCACCCGCGCGCGTTGCGCAGTATCGCTCGCCAGCGCCTGCACCAACAAGCGCGCCTCATCCGTGCTCAGGCTGCGCAGCTGCAGATGAGCGAAGCAGCGTCCGGGGCGCACCAGGGCGTCGTCGAGATCGCCGACGTTCGGCAGATTGGTCGAGAAGATGATCTTGCGGCCCTGCGCACGCACCACGCCGTCGGCAATCGCCAGGAAGCGGTGCAGATGCTCGTTGCCCTCGACGCGCGGCTTGAGCAGGTGGTCGGCGTCTTCGACCACGAATGCGTCGTGCCAGCCGGTGATGAACTTGACGAAGATCTCGTCGTTCTCCAGCGCCTTCTTGTCGCCGGTGTACAGCGCCTGCGCCTCACCGCCCTTGCGTCGCGACAGCTCGCCCAGAATGGTGCGGATCAGCCGGGTCTTGCCGGTGCCCGGTGGTCCTTGCAACACGAGCACGGTCTCGTTCGCATCGAGATAGCGCCGGATCAGTTGCCCGACACCGGCCTCGATCGACGGATACGCCGCATCGTGCAGCACGTCGTTCGCCATCTCCTCGATCGCGGCGCTTTGCAGCTCGCCCTTCGAGGTGAGGAAGTGCCAGTCGATCGAGAACATCGGCTCCTGGATGCGCGCCTCGCCGACGACGCCGAGAATGGCGGCACGCACCTGCTCGGCCGTCTCGAGCGCACTCGCCCAGATGCTGAAGTAGCACGAGCAGTACTCGGCCTTGCGCCCGCCGTAGGCTGATACGAACAAACCTTGGCCATCGAGAATCATCGTGCCCGAGTCGAGCCGCTGCGCGCGCCAGCCAAGATCGAGCGCCAGCCGGTCGAACAGTTGCTCGAGATCAGTACGTGCGGCGAAGCGCAGCGAGCGGTGGATCGGGTAGCGCGCCACGCCTTCTTCGAGCGCGCGCGCAAAACGCGATTTCAATACCAGATCGCCGAATTCCCAGACGGTCTGGCTCAGGGTCGCAGTGGTGGCGACGGGGTCTGCCATCATCGGTGCGTGTGTAGGGGCGTTCACCGGATATCTTTTCGGTCGTGACAGCAACGCCCGACCTTATCGGTCGACGCGGATCGGGCCAAGAGTGCAGGCGGGTCGATGAGCGCATTACGCCGCATCGGCACGATGCTCGCGCCTGTCCGGTCGTGACATCCGTAGTGGGTGCCGATGTGCGCGCGGTTCCGCGCTACAGTGTCCGCATGAGAACCCTGATCGATTGGATCGCCGCCAATCGGCTCGAAGCCATCGCCACCGCGCTCGGGCTCGTCAATCAATGGCTCACGATCCGCCAGAACATCTGGTGCTGGCCGGTGGGCATTGCGAGCGTGGTGCTGTTCGGCCTGGTGTTCTTCGATGCGAAGCTCTACTCCGACGTGCTGCTGCAGTTGTTCTACGTCGGGTTGCAGACCTACGGGTGGCATCACTGGTTGCACGGTGGACCGAACCGAAACCGGCTGGTGCCGCGCACGCTCGCGCCGGCCGACTACTGGAAGGTGCTGCTGCTGATCGTGGCGATAAGTGCGGTCCTGGGCTCGGTGATGCGAATGCTGACCGATGCCAGCCTGCCGTATCTCGATGCCAGCGCAACCGGCATGAGCCTGGTGGCGCAGTGGCTGCAGGCACGCAAGCTGATCGAGTCGTGGCTGCTGTTCATCGCCGCGAACCTGCTGTTCATAGGCATTTATGCGGCCAAGGGGCTCTACATCACCATCATCCTGTTCGGTGTGCTCAGCGTCATGGCGGTGGCCGGCTTCGTGGCGTGGCGCCGGGCATACCGCACGGCCGGGGCACGCTAGCGTCGCTGCGTGCTCGCACAATGCAACGCCGTTCCCGAGGCCCCGTGGTAGAACTGCGCGCGGCAGTGAGTCAGGGCAGGCAAGACATCGAATGCGGGGGTAAGCATGCGCAATACGCTTCTGGGATTTCTGTTGATCACCATCGGCACGCTGGCAGGCGGCGCCGCGCAAGCGCAGCTCTTTCGGTGGACCGACGCCGAGGGCCGGACGCACTATTCGAACGTCGCCGCGCCAGGCAGCGCGACCGTGATCAACGACCGTGCGGCACCCCCTGCGCCCGCCGCGCAACCATCAGTCAAACCTGCCCCGGTACGTATCGAGGCAAGCCCATCGGGCCCCGCGCCGGCACCCCAGCCGGTCGCTGCCAGCGGCAAGCAGCCGCGCGTCGTGATGTACTCGACCAGCTGGTGCCCCTACTGTGAGAAGGCGAGGGCGATGTTCCGCGCGCGTGGCATCGAGTACACCGAGTACGACATCGAACAGTCGACGCAGGCGCGGGCCGCGCACCGCGAGCTCGGTGGCCGTGGCGTACCCCTGATCCTGGTGGGATTCGAAGCGCTACGCGGCTTCAACGAGCAGAGGGTGCTCGCCGCGATCGAAGCGCAACGCGGCAAGTGATCGGTTGCACCGGCGCGTGACGCACGCGTCGCGCTACGGCATGCGGATCACGATCTTGCCGACTTGCGCGTTGGCGTCCATGTAGGCCTTGGCCGCGGGCAGTTCCTCGTAGCCGAATGTGCGATCGATGAGCGGCTTGATCGATCCGTCGGCGAACTTCGGCAGCACTTCGGCAACGAATCCACGCACCGTCTCGGCACGCTCGGCCGGGGTGCGAAAGCGGTTGCTCACGCCGTAGAACACCTGCCGGTACGTGTGCAACTGCTCGACGCTGATGCCAGTGTCGAACACGTTGTCGACGTAGCCCACCTGCGCCAGTCGCCCGCGATAGCCAAGCGCCTGCTGGCACGCGGCGAACACCGATCCGCCGATGTTGTTAACCACCAGATTCACGCCCTTGCCTTCGGTGGCCTGTTTCGCTACCTCGACGAAATCGCCACCGCGGGTGGCAACGCCTACATCCAGGCCGACGGCCTTCAGTCTGTCCAACTTCGCGCTCGAGCCGGACGTGCCGATCACGCACGCACCGAACGCCTTGGCCGTCTGCAGGCTGGCCACGCCCACCCCGGAGGTCACGGCGGTGATCAGCACCCAATCGCCGGGCTGCACGCGACCGAACGAAAACAGCATGTCGTAGGTGACCAGGAACACGATCGGCGTGGCCGCGGCCTGATCCCACGAGAGCGCAGCCGGAACTCGGATCGCCTCGCGCGCATCCATCACCGCGAACTCGGCAAACCCACCCTTGGCGCGGCCCATCACGCGCTCGCCCGCAGCGAAGCCCTGCACGCCTTCGCCGCAGTGCACGAGCTCACCGGTGCACTCCTGCCCGACCGGACGATCCGTGCCGATCAGTTTGTCGCGCGAATGCGCGCCCTTGCCCATGAACACGTCGGCGCGATTGAGGCTGCTCGCGCGCACCCGCACCAGAACTTCGCCTGCCTTGGGCTCGGGCATCGGCACGTCGCGCAAGTCGAAACGATTGCTGATGCCGTCGGAAACCAGATAACAGGCTTTCATGTGTCGCCTTCGCTGGAGTTTGAATGCGAGAGGGCCGAGGGCGGGGGGCGGGGGTACGCCCTAATCAGCCTTGATGCTGGCCTGCTTGATGATGCGGCCCCAGGTCTTGTGCTCGCGTTCGACGTAGGCACTCATCTCTTCCGGTGTCGACGGCGTGGCCTCCATACCGTACTTCGCCAGTTGCGCGATGGTGTCCGGCGTTTTCAGGATCGCCACGATCTCCTGGTTGAGCCTGGTGACGATCTCGCGTGGCGTTTTCGCCGGCACGTTGAACGCGTACCAGTTCACCGCTTCGTAACCAGGAAATCCGAGTTCGGCCACGGTCGGGATATCAGGTGCGAACGGCGAGCGCTTCGGGCTGGTCACGGCGATCGCGCGGATCTTGCCCGCCTTGATCTGCGGGATGGCGCTGGCCGCGCTGGCGAACATCGATGGAATCTGCCCGCCCAGCAGATCGGACATCGCCGGTCCGCCGCCCTTGTAGGGCACATGCTCGAGGCTGGTGTTGGACAGCGTCTTGAGCAACTCGCCGGCCAGATGGCCCATGCCCCCCACCCCGGACGAGCCGTACGGCATCGGTTTGGCGGCGGCCAGTTTCAAATATTCGCCGAGCGATTGCGCCGTGACGCTCGGATGCACCACGAGAATGTTGCCGAACGCGACCGCGAGCGACACCGAGGCGAAATCGCGGAACGGATCGAACGCGAGCTTCGAGTGCATGTGCGGCGCGACGGCGAGCGGACCGACCGAGTTGAGCAGCAGCGTGTGGCCATCGGGCGCGGCCTTGGCCAGCAACTCGGCGGCGATGTTGCCGCCAGCGCCGGCGCGGTTCTCGACCAGCACCTGCTGGCCGAGCCGTTCGCCCAGTTTCTGCGCGATGATCCGCGCGGCGGTGTCGGTGCCGCCGCTCGGTGCGAAGCCGACCACCAGCTTGATCGGCTGACTCGGATACTGCGCGCGCGCGGCAACCGCCAAGGTGCAGAGCAGGACGACAAAGCAGATGCGGGCGAACATGGATCCTCGGGGTCGGTGAAGTATGAAGCGGCCGCAGTGACGTATTAGCCGCGCGCCACGCGCGCAGAGCCGCGCGCCACGCGCGCAGCATAGACGCGCCACCAAGTCTCGCTGAATCGGCGGACCTCGGCGTGATCGAGCGCTCCGTGCTCGGCCAGCGCGGCATGCAGCCGAGGCAGATGGTAGTGCGGGACCGCCGGATACAGGTGATGCTCGATGTGATAGTTCACGTGATGCGGAAACAGCGCGAACCGGGTGAGTGGTCCGCCCAGATTGGTGCGCGCGGCAGTGAGTGCAGAAGTGAGGCTCTGCGGCGCACCGTGCTCGGCGATCGCACGCACCCGCAGCAACGCCTGCAGGATCGTCAGCGCGGGCAGCAGCCACAGCACGACGTATTTGATGAGTCCGATCGGGCCGAAGAGCGCGACGATCGCGATCGGCAGCGCGAGCTGCACCGCAACGACCATGCGCCGATCGCGCCGGGCCGCCTCGCGCAGCGCGGGCGAGGTGTCGTCGAGCGGCCGCTGTGCGACGCCGGTGCTGGCATTGAGCGCCGGCGCGCCGAAAAAGTAGCGATAGTTCTTCCAGGCGGTGAGCCCCGCCAGGTCGGTAGCGAGTTTCTTGAGCAGGTAGCGTTTGCCGCGCGGATAACCGCCATGCAGCGCGATATCGGGGTCGTTCTCACCGTAAAGATGGTTGTGATGCAATCGATGGATCACCCGATACGAACACATCGAAATGCCACCGAGCGCGCCGATCAGGCGGCCGATGAAATCGTTGAGGGTGCGGTTCGACGCGAGCCGATAGTGCGCCGCGTCGTGCGCCAGTACGAACATCGCGTGGTGCTGCGTGGCGATGATGAACAGTGCCGGCACCACCACCCACGGCGTCCACAGCGTCGCGGCGAGCGCGAGCGTCGCGGTGGTGATGAGCAGCGTCTGCGCGATCGCCCAGGCCGAGCGCACCGGATCGAGCACGGTGAGTTGAGCGAGGGTCCCGGCATCGAGCACGCGCCCCGAGGCCGCGCGCAGATCGACGCGAAACTCGGCGCCAGCGGTATCGAGGGCAGCACGCATGGGACAGGACCGTGCACGGAAGAGTGAAGATTCTAGCGCGCCGCCTCATCGCGATTGCGCGCTCGATGCAATGCGTTCGCCGGATTGCGTTGATGGCCGCGATGGCGCATGCGGGTACGGTGTTGGCCCAGCCCACGGCGCTCGAGACGTTCAGCCTTCCCGCGCCAGCCACCGCGCAGCTGCGCGACGCGCGCATGATCGAACTCACCGCGCTGCAAGTGATGACGATCGTGCCGGCAGCCGATGCCACGATCCCGTTGCTCGATGTCCAGGGCGCGCGGCTCGGTCCGGTGCTCGACGAGGGCCAGTTCTGCGAGCTGGCCGCGGCCGGTGCCGGCGTGATCGAGGGAGCGAGCTATCGCGTGGTCGGCGCCGCGCGCGCACCGCAGCTCAATTGCCGGCGCTACTTCTCGCGGCTGGCCCGCAAGATGCCGGTGGCGGCCGGCGCGCTCGGGCGCAGCGTGTTCATGCGCATCGAATCGGCCTACGGCCTGGGTGCGCGCGACTTCAAACTGGTGCCGTGGCGATCGGTCGCGACCGCGGCCTTTCCGCTCGGTGCGGTGCTCTACCTGCCGTCATTGCGCGGCCAGACGATTGCCCCCGGACGCATCCACGATGGCTACGTGTTCGTCGCCGATGTGCTGGGCGACGCCCCGCGCGATCGCATTGCCTTGCTCGCAAACGCTGCAATGCTCGATCCAGCCAATGCGCGCCGCGGGGCCGTTCGAGTCGACACGCCCGCGGTGATCGATGCGCTAAGCGCACTGCACCGCGTGCAGTGACCTGCGTCAGGTCAGTTGGACGATGCGCGCGATCGAGGGCACACCGCGGTCGTTCAGGATGAACAGCATGTAATGGCCTGGTGGAGCCAGGTTCGCGTTCGCGGGCGCGGTGGGGCGCACGCCGTTCGCGGTGCGCACGAACGGCAGCCGGTTGAATCGCTGGTTCATGTTGAACGAGTGCGTGACTGAAGACAGCCGAACCAGCGTCACCGACTGAATCGTCACGCCATCGGGTGTGTCGATGTCGAATCCCGCGCCATAGGTGATGTTCGCAGGCGCACTGCTGATGCCCGGCCGCGGACCGTTGAACAGATAGGGCGGTGAAAACACTTCCGCGTTCAGGTTGTCCGCAGCGTTGATCGCCGCAGGACGCCCGCCACCGGCCGAGAGCACGCGGCCGTCGGGCAGCAACAGCGCGGTCGAGTGATAGAGACGCGGAATCTGCATGCTGGCCAGCGTGCGCCAGGACGCGTTCGCCGGATCCCAGAGCTCCGCGGCGTACGCGGCCTGGGTGCCGTCGTTGAATCCGTTCGACGAGGTGCCGCCGGTGACCAGCACGGTGCCGTCGGGGAGCAACGTCGCGTTGTGCTGGCGGCGCGCGAGCGCCATCGGTGTGGTGGCGCGCCACTGCGGATTGGGCTCGTTCAGGTCGATCAGTTCGGCGAGTTGCGTCGGTGGCTGACCGCCGCCCACGAACATCACCTTGCCCGGCTCGTACATCACCGATGAACCGTAGTCCATGTAGCCGGTCGAGCGATTCGCGACGAACTGCCACTGCCCCGCGCCGCTGATATCGAGATACGCCGTCTCAGTGTCGGGCCCGGCCATGAACGCCCGGCCATTCGGCGCCACGTGCATGGTCGGATACAACTTCAGCGCCTTGCGCGCCGAGGTCAGTGCGCGCCAGCTCATCGACGAGGTCTGCCACACCTCGGGCAGATCATTGATGTCGTTCGCGGTGGTGATGCTGCCCGACAGCACCAGCACCTCGCCGTTGGGCATGCTGATCGCGGTGGGGTACCAGCGTCCGCTCATCATGTCGGGCAGCGCGTAGTTCCACGGATCGGCTTGCCGGTAGTCGAACAGCGTGGTGTGCGGCACGCCCGCGAAATCCACGCCGTCGTGGCCGCCGACGATCAGCAATCGGCCATCGGGAAGGTACGCGTGGCCGCTGCAGAACAGATTCGAGCGTGTGTCGTGATACTCGGCAAAGGAGATGGCGGTGCCGTTCTGCGGAACATCGACCACGAAGACGCGAGTGCTGTGGGCCGCCGCCTGCGGATCGGTCGGGAACAACGCGTGGTCACCCTCGGCGAACGACAACAGCTTGCCATCGGGCAGCAACGTCAGACTGATCGCGATCTCCGGCCAGGCGAATACACCGGACCACTCTCCCATGACTGCGCGATCGTCGGTGCGCACCACCACGTCGACGGGTTGCGAGCGCTGCTGGGCGCCGGCGTTGTCGGTGGCCAGCGCGCTGATCGTGTAGCGACCGGCGGCGAGATTGGTCAGGGTGACGCGATAAGGCGCGGCGGTCGCTTCGCCGAGTTTGCGCGCGCCGTCGAAGAACTCGATCCTGGCGATACTGCCATCGGGATCGTTGGCCGTGGCCGTCAACGCGACGCTGGCCGGCGCGACGAAGCGCGTACTGGATTCAGGCGCGGCAAGCGTCACTGTGGGCGGCAGGTTGCCGCTCCCGGCCGAGGGCCCGCCACCCGCGAGGGTGGCTGATGAATCCGATCCACCGCCGCCTCCGCCGCAGCCGGCGAGTGCCGCGAACAGCAGTGCAACCGCCCCGCGCGTGATCACGACCAGAGTGCGCGACCGCTCGCGTCGATCGTATGCGGGTCTATGGATATCCGATCGTGGCGTGACCTGCTGCAGCCGTCCCTGTTGCATGGTTGTTGTTCTGTCGTTCGTCTTGTCTTGCAGGCAGTCTAAGAGTTCGGCCGCGCTCTACGCTAGTCAGCGGCGGCTGTCGATCGCCGTCAGCACGTGCCGGACAGCGCATCGCGCCGTGCGAGAATGCGGCGACACTCGATTGGACGGGATTGGACGGAGGAGGATCGCAATGAGATGGTCGAGCATCGCGTCGCGCATGCTGTGCCTGGCATCGGCAAGCATGATCGCGAGCACCGCGTGGGCGCAGGCGTACCCGAGCAAGCCGATTCGATTCATCGTGCCGTTTCCCGCGGGCGGCCCCACCGACATCTGCGGACGGGTCGCCGCCAAAGGCATCGCCGATGTGCTGGGTCAGCCGGTGGTGGTGGAGAACCGGCCCGGTGCCGGCGGCGTCATCGGTACCGAGGCGATCGCCAAGGCACCGTCCGACGGCTACACCATCGGCATCGCGACGATCTCGGCACTGTCGGTCGGTCCGCACGTATTCGCCAAGCTGCCGTTCGATCCGATCAAGGACATCGCTCCGATCACCAACGTGTGCCTGACGATCGGCGCGCTGGTTGGACATCCCAATCTGCCGGCGAGCAACGTGGCCGAACTGGTGGCACACGCCAAGGCCAATCCCGGCAAGCTCGCGTACGCATCGCCCGGCGTGGGCACGATCGTGCATCTGGGCGTCGAGCACTTCGCGCAACGCGCTGGCATTGAACTCAATCACGTGCCGTACAAGGGCGCCGCGCCGGCGCTGGCCGATCTGCTTGCCGGCACGGTGTTGCTTTCGGCGGATGCGTCGCTCGTGGCCGCGGCGGCCAACGTGAAGAGCGGCAAATTGAAACTCATTGCGGTCACCAGCGCAAAACGCTCGCCGCTGTTCCCAAACACGCCAACGGTGGCCGAGTCGGGCTTCCCGGGGTTCGATGTATCGGCCTGGTTCGGACTGGTCGGCCCCGGCGGCTTGCCCAAGGAGATCGTGACGCGGCTGCACGGCGCGGCGGTCAAGGCGTTGCGCGAGAAGGAAGCTACCGACCGCCTGACTGCGATCGGCGCCGACGTGGTGGCCGACACGCCTGAGCAATTCGCCAAGACGATCCGCGACGAGATGGTGCGCTGGGGAACGGTGGCCAAGGCCACGGGCCTGAAGCCTGAGTAACTCGGCCCCAGGCAAATCAGGTCAGCGCAACACGACACGAGAACACTGCATGCCGCTCGACCCACGCTCGCTCGCGCCGAACGCGCGGGCCGGCTACGCCGACGCCGGTGGAACGCGGCTCTACTACGTGGAGGCCGGCAGCGGGCAGCCGCTCGTTCTCCTGGGCGGCTGGCCACAGTCGTTGCACTGCTGGCGGCATCTGTTCGCACCGCTGGCCGCGCATCGCCGCGTCATCGCGATCGATCCGCCGGGCCTGGGCGATTCGGCCAAGCCCGCACCGGCCTACGACATGGAGAGCATCGCGCGGACGATGTGGCGGGCGCTCGATGCGCTGGGGCTCGATCAGGTCGATGTCGTGGGGTTCGATATCGGCATGTGGATCGGCTATCCGCTCGGCCTGCAACAGCCCACGCGGGTGCGGCGGCTGGCGCTGGTCGACGCGCGCATTCCCGGGCTGGTGCCCTGGCCGCCATTCAATCCCAAGGCCGCGCTGGTGTCGTGGCACTTCGCGTTCAATCTGTTGCCCGAGCTGCCCGAGCTGCTGATCGAAGGCCGCGAGCGCGAATTCCTCAAGTGGTTGTTCGAGTCGCGCACGCAGACTCCGGGCGTGTTCACCGACGCCGACTTCGACGAATATGCGCGCGTCTATCGTGGCCGCGACGCCATCAGCTCGGCGGTCGGCTATTACCGCGCGCTGCCCGAATCGATCACGCAGGTGGAGCGACTGCGTGCCGGCCCCAAGCTCGCGATGCCGGTGCTGGCGATCGCGGGCGAAGCGGGAGTCGGCGCATCGATGGTCGACGCGGTGCGGCTGGTCGCCGACGATGTGCAAGGCGCGGTGTACGAGGGCTGCGGCCACTACGTGCCCGAAGAGGCCCCGCAACGATTACTGCAGGATCTGATCCGGTTTCTCGCTTGAAAGGTTGCGATGGGTATGCACGACCTGGTGATTCGCAATGCCCGCATCGCCGATGGCCTGGGCAATCCGTTGATCGAGGGCGACCTCGCCGTAAAAGCCGGCCGTGTGGCCGAGGTCGGCGCAGTGCGCGGCGAAGCGAAGCAGACCATCGATGCGCGCGGCAATGTCCTCGCACCCGGCGTGATCGACGTGCACACGCACTACGACGCGCAACTCACCTGGGACCCCACCTGCTCGCCCTCGCCGGCGCTGGGTGTGACCACGGTGATCATCGGCAACTGCGGCTTCGGCATCGCACCGGCAACGCCCGCCACGCGGCAGCGCATTCTCGAGAATCTGTCGGTGGTCGAAGCGATGTCGCTCGAATCGCTGCAGGCAGGCGTGCGCTGGGAGTTCGAGACCTTCGGCGAATATCTCGACCTGCTCAGGCGGCAAGGCGCCTATCCCAACGTCGCAGCCTACGCGTCGCACTCGACGATGCGCACCGTGGTGATGGGGGATGAGGCTTCCAAGCGCGTCGCTACGGCATCCGAGCTCGATCGCATGTGCGCGTTGCTGCGCGAGGCGATGCAGGCCGGCGCGATCGGCCTGGGGTCGTCGACCTTCGACAATCACAACGGCATCGGCGGCGTGCCGATGCCTTCGCGCGCGGCTGACGATGCCGAGTTCGTCGCGTTCGCACGCGTGGTGGGTGAAGCCGGATTCGGCTCGATGATGGCCACCTGCGGACAGCGCACCACGATTCCGTTTCTGGAAGAACTCGCGAAGGTGTCGGGCCGGCCGTCGGTGTATGCGGCGATGCTCTACTTTCCGACGCAGCCGGAACGCGCGCACGGCATCAGCGCCGCATGTGCGCAAGCTCGTTTGCGCGGACATCCGGTCTACGCGCAGGCCTCGTGCCAGCCGCTCAGCATGGACTTCCAGTTGAGCGCTGCCTATCCGATGCTGATGGTGGCCGACTGGCCGCAGACGCAGGACCCGGCGCGGCTGACACCGGTCTTCGCCGATCCGGCGTTCCGTGATCGGGTGCGCGCCGATCTGAAAATCCCCAACGGCCCGCGCCTGTTCAATGGCGATTGGGAGCGCGTCGAGGTGACCATCGTCACCCGCGCCGAGAACGCCGCCCTCGAAGGTCGCAGCATCGCCGCCATTGCCCGCGAGCAGCGGCGCGATCCGGTCGATGTGTTTCTCGATCTGGGCATCGCCGAGGCACTGGCCACCACCTTCACCGCGAAGCTGCTGAATCTGGATGAAGACCGGGTCGGCGAACTGCTCGCGGTGGACGGCAACTTGGTGTCGCTGTCCGATGCCGGCGCGCATCACACGTTTTTCTGCGACGCGGGCTTCGGCATGCATTTCCTCGGCCACTGGGTGCGCGAGAACAAACGCTTCACTTTGCCGCGCGCCATCAAGAAGCTGACCAGCGATCTTGCCGACATCTACGGCATTGCCGAGCGCGGTGCCCTGGTGCCGGGGCACTGGGCCGATTTCATCCTGTTCGACCCGGCGACCATCGGCGTGAGCAAGACGCAACGCATGCACGATCTGCCGGCGAACGGCGCGCGTCTGGTGCGAAACGCACCCGGCCTGTTCGGTACCTGGGTCAACGGCGTGCAGGTGTTCGACGGCAGTGGCTACACCAGCGTAGCGCCGCCGGGACAGATCCTCACGAAGTTCTCGCGCGCACTGCCGACGGTCGGCATGCTTCGGTAGTCAGACGCGCCCCCAACCACCGGGTTCGGGGTTGCTGCCATGAAGGAGCTGCAATGAGCGAGACACCCGCCACGCAAAGATTCGACTGGGCCGCGATCGTCGACGATCTCAATCGGCATCTGCGGCTGAAATCGATCCCCTTCGGCATGAAGCTGTTCGAGCGGGTCGAAGACATGATGGCGATCCCGAAGATCCGCCGACCGCAGTCGATCCACACCACCGATCAGATCGTCGCGCAGGCGGCGCGGCTGGGCTTCACGGTGGGCATCACGCGCGACGATCTGGTGGGCGCGCAGTGCGGCGCGGTGATCGGGTTGCATCCGCAGGACGACGAATGGCAATCGGGCAAGCGCATGGCGGGCGTGTGGTTCGCCTCGGTGCAGGATTCCGCCTCGCACCAGGCAGCGATGAACGTGGTGCCATTCGGCCGGTACCACGCGATGGCGGTCTCGCCGCTTACTGCGGGCCGGCTCGATCCGCCCGACATCTGCCTGTTCTACGGCACGCCCGGCCAGATGATCTTCTTCATCAACGGGCTGCAATGGAGCGGCTATAAGCGCTTCGACTGGAGCGTGGTGGGTGAATCGGCCTGCGCCGACTCGTGGGGTCGGGCGCTGCGCACGCGTGAACCGAGTCTTTCGATCCCGTGCTACGCCGAGCGTCGCTATGGCGGCGTGCAAGACGAGGAAATGCTGATGGCGCTGCCGCCCGAATATCTGCCCAAGGCGATCGCCGGCATGAACGCGCTGGTGAAAAACGGCTTGCGCTATCCGTTCCCGCCGTATGGTATCCAGTCGGATGCACGCGCCGGCCTGGGCGCGAGCTACGGCGAGTCCAAGCCGTGAGGACGATCGCAAGCTGAGCTGGGGGTGGGGTGTGAGGGCTGGCCCCTGGATCTGAAACGTCCCCAACACGGGGCTTGACGAGCACACCGATTTATTGGGAAAATTTTCCCAATATGCCGAAACCCGCCAAAACAGCATCCGGCGACCAGGCGCGCTCCGCGCTCAATACCGCCATCGACATGGCGCTCCGCGCGCTGGCGCGTGTGCTGCTGCGCAATGGCGTCTCGTTCCAATCGTTCACGGCACTCGCCAAACGCGCCTACATCGACGTCGCGTTGAGCGACTTCCAGGTCGAGGGTCGTAAACCGTCGATCTCGCGCGTGGCCGTCATCACCGGCCTGACCCGCAAGGATATCCAGCAGCTGCTGAGCGACGAAGGCTCGCGCAGCGCCGAAGAAGGGGAACGCTACAACCGCGCCGCCCGGGTGATCGCCGGCTGGGTGCGCGATCGCGACTTTCACGATCGCAGCGGCGAGCCGCTTGCGCTCAAGTCCGATGAAGGCGCCCGGAGCTTCGCCGAGTTGGTGCGGCGCTACAGCGGCGACATGCCGGCGCGCGCGGTGCTCGACGAGCTGATGCGCGTGGGCGCGGTGGAACAGGACGACGATGGCAGGATCCACTTGCGCGCACGGGTCTACATCCCGACCACCAGCGACGCCGACAAGCTGCTGATCCTGGGCCACGACGTGGCGGCGCTGATCACCACGATCGATCACAACATGCAGCATGGCAACGACGACGCGCGCTTCCAGCGCAAGGTGATGTACGACAACCTGCCGCAGGAAGTGCTGCCGAAATTCCGCGCATTGAGCGGTGTGCGCGCGCAAAAACTACTTGAGGAACTCGACCGCTGGCTCGCCGAACACGATCGCGATGCCAATCCGTCGGTCAAGGGTACCGGCCGGATGTGCGCCGGAATGGGGATCTACTACTTTGAGCGGCCGCATGAGACGCCGCCAGGAGAAGAGCAATGAATATGCGAGTGCGGAGCATCACCGGGGTGCTGACTTTGGTGGCTGCGATCCTGACCGGCTGCGGCGGTGGCTCGGGCGGTACCGGCGTGACCGTCGGCAGCGGCGGTACGGGTGGCACCGGCGCGACGGCGGGCGCGTCGATCGGCGTGATGGAGAAGGGCAGCGTGATCGTCAACGGCGTGCGCTTCGACGACAGCGCCGCGTCCATCTTCAGCGACAACAGCTCGCGCACCACGACCGCGCTGCAGACAGGCATGGTTGTGCAGGTGACCGGCCAGTTCAACAGCGACGGCACCAGCGGCACCGCGCAGACCATCCTCATCCAGAACGAGGTGCGCGGCGTCGTGCAAAGCGTGAACACCACGGCCAACCCGCCGTTCATTACGGTGCTCAATCAGCGCGTGCTCGTGTTCAACGACACCGTGTTCGCCAACTTCGGTGTCGCCGGCAATGCCGTGGCCAGCCTGCAGCAGCTCACCGCAAACACCAGCGTGGTCGAAGTGCACGGGCAGCGCGACACGGCCGGAAACATCCAGGCGAGCCGCATCGAGTTCCAGTCCGGTGGCGGTATCGTCGATGAACTGCGCGGAACGGTGAGCAACTTAAATGCGCCGGCACGCACGTTCACCTTGGCAGGCGTCAACGTCAACTACGCCAGTGCGACGATCGTCCCGACCGGCGCGACGATCGCAAACGGCGCGGTGCTGGAAGTGCGCGGATCACTCACGGCCGGCATCTTCAACGCCACGGTCGTGCAAGTGGAAGATTCGGCGCTGCTGCCGGGGCAAGGCCAGCAGTTCGAGGTCGAAGGCTTCGTCACCGGATTCACCGGCGCCTCGGCCGCGTTCAACGTCAACGGTCGCGCGGTGCAACTGGCGAGCAACGTTCGCTTCGAGAACGGCGCGCTGAGCGATCTGGTCAACGGCGCGAAGGTGGAGGCCGAAGGTCAGCTGTCGGGCGCAACGCTGGTCGCAACGAAGATCCAGTTCAAGCGCCAGCGCACGATCCTCACCGGAGCGGCCGCGCTGAACACCGTTGCGCGGACCGCCACCGTGCTAGGCAAGACAGTGGTGATCAACGATCTCACCGAGGTGCGCTCGCCGAACGGTGGCAATAGCCTGGCCGCTCTCAACGGTCTGCGCGTCGAAGCACGCTGCTACGTCGATGCGAGCGGCAACATCATCGCCGAGCGTATCGAGGACAACAACGGCAACGGTGGCGTCGACATCGTGCAGGGCCTCGTCACAGCGGAAAACGAAGCGGGCCGCACGCTCACGCTGCTGGGTATCAGCGCCAATCTTGCGGGCACAGTGCAGTTCCAGAACGCACAAGACGCGGCGATTTCGGTGACGCAGTTCTTCGGCCTGGTGACGCCCAATCAAACAGTGGTGAAGGTGAAAGGCACCTTTGCCGCCGGCACGATCAACGGCACCGAGGCGGAGATCGAGAACTAG
>CADEDU010000028.1:25107-31872 GCA_902826155.1 uncultured beta proteobacterium | reverse complement strand
TCGACCATCTCCACCAGCAGCGGCGCGGGTCGGTACTTCGAGTCCTTGAAGCCCTCGTAGAGCACGTTCATCACCGCGAGCTCGACGTCCAGTCCGATCAGGTCGCACAGCGCGAGCGGCCCGATCGGATGGTTGCAACCGAGCTTCATCGCCTCGTCGATCTCGGCGGCGGTGGCCAGGCCTTCCTGCAGTGCGAACACCGCTTCGTTGATCATCGGGCAGAGCATCCGATTGACGACGAACCCGGGTGAATTACGCACCTTGACCGGCGCCTTGCCGACCTTCCTGGTCAGCGTCTCGGCCACGGCGTAGGTCGCATCCGAAGTCGCCAAACCGCGGATCAGCTCCACCAGTTGCATCACCGGCACCGGATTGAAGAAGTGCATGCCGATGACCTTGTCGGGACGCTTGGTCACGGCCGCCAGCCGTGTGACCGAGATCGACGAGGTGTTGGTAGCGATGATCGCATCGGGCTTGGCAACACCGTCGAGTTGCGCGAACAGTTTGAGTTTTAGATCGAGGTTCTCGGTGGCTGCCTCGATCACGAAGTCGGCGTCGCGCAATGCGCCCATGTCGGTCGACGTGCGAATCCGCGCCAGCGCCGACGCCTTGTCGGCCTCGCTCAATTTCTCGCGCTTGACCAGGCGCTCCAGGCTGCCATCGACGGTCTTCAGCGCACGCTCCAGTTGCGCGGCGGCGATGTCGGTGAGGATCACCGGCTGACCCGCAACGGCGAACGCCTGGGCAATGCCGTTGCCCATGGTGCCGGCACCGACGATTCCGATCGCGTTGTTCGACATGTGTACTCCGAGTGGTAATAGATGGTGAGCAGAGTGATGAGCGCGGGCCACACGCAGATGCCCGGCACGGCCTGCAATGCTACCGGCAGTTCGTGACAAACCGCGCAGCGCGAACGACACGCGCTGATGGGGCGGTCCGCTCAGGGGCTCTTGATGAGCGGGAACTCCAGCCGCACGATGCACCCGGGGCCACTCGCCGGATCGAGGATCTGCACCGCGCCGCCATGGTCACGCATGATCGCCTGCACGATCGACAAACCCAGGCCGCTGCCGGTGCCGGCCGACCCATGCAACCGATAGAAGCGCTCCATCACCCGCGCCCGTTCGTCGCGCGGAATGCCCGGACCGTTGTCCTGCACTTCGACAAACGCATGCGCGCTCGCCGCGACTCCGGTACGCACCGTGATCTCCGCGCCGCGTGGCGTGTACTCGATCGCGTTGTTGACGACGTTGCCGATCGCCTCACGGATCAGCCAGTCGTTGCCCATGATGCGCGCCGATTGGAGCTCGAAGCCGAGATCGACGTTTTTTCGAATCGCCTGATGCACGTACTCGGAGGCGAGCGTATCCACCTCTGCCTTCAGATCGAGCGGCGCCATGCGTTCTCGTTGAGTGCCCTTCTCGCTCAGTCGCGCAAGCGACAGCAGTTGACTGGTGAGACGGCTGATGCGCAGCGCGGCCTCATGGATCATGCGCAGTTCCTCGGCGCTCGCGCCCTGCTGCGCCTTCTGCATCGCCACCTCGATGCGCGCTTGCAGCACCGCGATCGGCGTGCGCAGTTGATGCGCGGCATTGGCGGTGAACTCGCGCAGACTGCGTGCGTCAGCGCCCGCGCGCTGCAGATGATGATTGATCGCGCCGATGAGCGGCCGCACTTCGGTCGGCACGAGCCGATCCTGGATCGGATCGAGGTCGCTCGGATCGCGCGCGCGGATCTCGCCGGATACCTGCTCCAGCGGCCGCAACGCGCGTCGCACGCCGAACCACACCGCCGCAAGCATGGCCATGCCCAGTATGACTTCGGGCAACAGCGTGGCCGCCAGCGTGCGCCGACGCAGCCGTTCGCGCGCCGCGATCGGTTCGGCCACCTCGATCGCGCACTGACGCTCGCCGCAACGCGTGGGCACCTGCAGGATGCGCACCGGCTCGCCGCGATGGCTGCCCAGGGCAGCGACGATCCCCGATTGCAGCGAGGTCTGCCGACCGATCACGAACGGATCGGCCTCGCCCTCGATCAATTGGCGATCCGGGCCGAGCAGTCGGAAGTAGACCGGATCGCCGGCGGAGTTGCGCAGCGCGCGGCTGAGCTGCTCGCGATCGAGGATGGTCGGCACCCCGTCGGTGAAGCGCAGCGCGTTGCGCACGCGCAGCATCACGCCCATCAGATCGAGGTCGTAGGCGTCGAGCGCGCGCTTGTCGGCTTCGCGCGTATCGACGAACAGACCGACCCCAATAAGTGCACCGACCAGCGGCAGCAGCCACAGCAGCAGGGAAGCGCGCACGCTGCGCGCATCGGTGGGCCGCCCCACTTACTGCGTCTGAGCAACGGCCATGCGAAACTCTTCGAGCATGTAACCGAAGCCACGCACCGTGCGGATCTGCACGCCCGCGGGTGCAAGTTTGGCGCGCAGCCGCGACACGTAGACCTCGATCGCGTTCGGCGAGAGTTCCTCGTCCCAGCCGGCCACCGACTGGATGATCGCTTCCTTCGAAACGACTTTCTCGACGCGTGAGAGCAGTACTTCGAGCACCGCCCACTCGCGCGCAGCCAGGTCGAGCGGCTTGTCGTTGAGATACGCGCGGCGCGCGCTCTGATCGAGCGTGAGCGGACCGTGCACCAGCTGCGGTCCCACCAGGCCCGAGCCCCGGCGCAGCAGCGCATGAACGCGCGCACGCAGTTCGGGCAAGGCGACCGGTTTGATCACGTAGTCGTCGGCGCCGCTGTCGAAACCGCGTACGCGATCGTCGATCGCATCGCGCGCGGTGAGGATCAGCACCGGCATCGCGTGACCCGACTGGCGCACGCGTCGCACGACGTCGAACCCGTCGATGCCCGGCAGTCCGACATCGACGATGAGGCAGTCGAAGCGCTGCGAGTCGATCGCACTGAGCATCGACTCGCCGCGATCGACGGTATCTACGGCGTGGCCGTCCACACGCAGGCCAGCCTCGAGTGCACTGGCCAGGGATGGATCATCTTCGGCAATGAGAATATGCATCTGGCGTGGGTACTGCCTCGGTCCAGTGAATGCGTTGCCCGGATTCGCAGGTTGCGTCGGTTGCAAGGAACCTCCTTGTATCGCAGTCGGCGCTTCGTTCGCGCCGGCGTGGAGCGTCCTCTCTGAGTGAGGCCGTCTTCGGTCCGGTGCCGATCGGATCGGGTCGGATGCTGTCTTGCTTGCAGCGGACGGCGACAACAGCGTGCAAGGTTACTGTCTGTGCGCTTGCAAGATGCTGACAACGATCAAGGGGCGCCGGGTATTTTCTTGCCGGCCGAGGCCGCAACACCACAGCGCGATCAGGGATTGGCCGGAATACCGCCAAATCGAGACGTCGAGGGGTCAGGTCACGCTGGTGCGCCACGCGGCACTTGCGCGCGATCGTGCATGCCGTAGTCGCGAATCACACCGGCCACGCGCAAGCGGTAATCGCGAAACACCCCGCTACGTCCAGCGCGCTGCGCCGAGCGATGCGCTTCGAACTCCCGCCAGCGCCGCACCGCGTCTTCATCGCGCCAGAACGACAGCGACAGGATCTTGCCCTCGTTGGTGAGACTGGCGAAGCGCTCGATCGAGACGAACCCGTCGATCTTTTCCAACTCCGGCCGCAGTTGCGCGGCCAGATCGAGATAGGTCTGCTTCTGGCCGTCGGCTGGCCAGACTTCGAAGATCACCGCGATCATCGTGGGATGGAGGGCTGCAACGGAAATGGTGGCCGCGCCGCAGGGCTTACGTCGGCGGCGGGTTTCGCCGGCGTCGGCGTCGTACCAGGCACACCCTGGATCGGCGCCGGGAATTGCGCATCGCGCAGCTGCCGCAGCACTTCGGGGCGCATCGAGTCGTAGCGCAGCTGCTCGCGCTGTTGCTGCACGCGCGCGAACTCCTCGGAGAACGCGCCGTACACCATGTTGCGCAGCACCGTTTGATAGTGGCCGCGCTGCGCCGGCGCCTGCATCATGAACACCACGGCCAGCCGCTCGCGCGGATCGATCCAGAAGCGCGGGCCGGTGATACCACCCCAGAACGCATCACCCTGCGAGCCCGGAATGCTCGCCAACCCGTCGGCCAGACGCACGGCGAATCCCAGTCCGAAACCATAGCCGTCGCCGGGCAGATAGTTCGGCCCGCGGGTGAAGCCGAGGTGATCGGAGAGCATGTAGCGCACCGATTGCGGACTGAGAATGCGCGTGCCTTCCAGCTCGCCGCCATTCAGCAGCATCTGCAGGAAGCGGAAGTAGTCGGTGGCGGTTGACGCCGCACCGGCGCCGCCGGAGAAGCGCTTGGGCGCCTCAGTAAGCCGCAGCCATTTGAAGATCCACGCTTCCGGGTCGTTCGCCGCGGGCTGGGCCATGCGCGCGAGCTTGTCGCCGCCCACGTGGAACACGGTGTCGTTCATCTTGAGCGGGGCGAGCACCAGTTCGTTGAGCGCCACGTCGAGCGATTTGCCGGTGACCCGTTCGATCACGTGGCCGAGCACGTCGGTCGATACGCTGTACTCGAACGCGCTGCCGGGCTGATGCATGAGCGGCAGCTTGGCCAGACGATCGAGCATCTGTCTGGCATCCATCCCGTACAGGCCGTCGATGTCATCGTCCTGATAGCGCTGGCGCAGCGCGGTCTTCTGGCCGACGAACCAGTAAGTGAATCCGGCGGTGTGGCGCATCAGATCGTGGACGGTCATTGCGCGCGCGGCCGGCGCCGTCTCGGTCAGCGTTTTGCCTGCAGCGACCTGCAGGCTCTTCAGCTCGGGCAGATGCACCGCGACCGGATCGGAGAGTTTCAACTCACCCCGTTCCACCAGCCGCATCGCCGCCACCGACACCAGCGGCTTGGTCATCGAGGCGATCCGGTGGATCGAATCTGGCCGCATCGGCGTCTTCTTGGCCGGATCCTGCATGCCGAACGCTTCGAGCTGCACGATGCCACCGTCGCGTGCGATCAGCAGCACCGCGCCGGGCAGCAGCCCTTTCTGGATGTCGCGCTGGATCGTCTCGTTGATCGCTTTGAGGCGTTCGGAGGCGAAGCCCTGCAGGTCACCGATCGCGCGTTGCGCCAGCGCGGGCATCGGTTGCGAGGCGACCAGAACCGCGCTGAAAGCCAACGCGATCCAGCCACGACGGACACCTCTCGGCAGCAGGCGACGGGACGGCGATGAGAGTGTGCGTTTCATGGCGATGACCTCTGGGCGTGGAAAGCGCAGTCTGGCAGGTCGATTCACGTCGGGCGGCGACTACCAGCGCACATTTACAACCTTTGACCGCAATACAGCCGTAGGGGATCCGGGCGGGGAATCAGTTCGGGGAATCAGTATGGAAGCGACACGACAACCCACGCGGGTCGAACGCGCCAAGCCGCGCTAGCGCACCAGTTCGCGCGCGACGCTGCGACAGTCCATCTCGTATTCCAATTCGACCACGGGTGGCCGGCACAGGTGCCAGGTGACCCCGCCGGCTGCGGCGCCTTTCTCGACAAGTTCGGGCCCGATCAGCGGATGAATGTCGTGGATCGAGTACACGTGGGTCGAGTCGACATCGGCCCAGGAAAATCCCAGCGCCGACAAACGCTTGAGCTGCTCGCCCACCACGAACTGCGCCTTGGCGCGCAGGCCTTCGGGCGACACATCGCCACGGCGGACGATGTGATCGCGATAGTTGGCCTTGCCTTCAGGCGACTCCGCGCAGCCGGCAATCACGAAGGTGCGCGCGGCGTTCGTGGCGGCCGGCACGGTGTACGAGAACGCATAGAACGACGGCTCGGCGGGCGGCTGGATCGCCGGACACACGTTCGAGCGCGCCACCGGATTCACGTCGTTGGCGAAGATGCCCCAACGCTCCAGCGTGCCGACGTAGACGCGGTTGAATGCACGAAAACCTTCTTCGGTGAATGGCGCCGGCGAACGCAGCTCGCACTGGCAGAACGCGGTGAGCGGGCGGCCGAGCGCGCGCAGATGCGCTTCGATCGCGGCAAAGCCCGCGGCGATCGGCACCGGCCGGCGAAACCGCACGCGCTCGATCTCGAAACCCGGTTCGGCCGCAGCACCGCCGGAGTACTGGAACACTGCGGGGATGTAGCGGTAGCCGCCAGGCTGGAAGACAGTGGAACTGCTCATGGTGGGATCCTCGATGGCGATGATGCGATGGAAGGTATTCGATGTTCGCAGCGCGTTTGCACAGGTACCGGAAGCGCCCCGCCGGTCGCTTGTCCGCTCAGCCCCTCGGCCGCTTGTCGATCACGCGTTTGGCCTTGCCGATCGAACGCTCGACCGCACCCACGTCGGCGATGCGCGCATGCACGCTCACGCCGCAGTACGCCTTGATCGCATGTTCGAGCCGCGTGCGCACGGCGTCGCGTTCCACCGCGGGCAGCTTGGCCTGCTCGGGCTTGACCTCGACCACCACGTCCACGCGATCCATCGCCGCCTCGCGCGATACCTCCAGCACGTAGTGCGCGGCCAGCTCCGGGTGCTTGAGGATCTGCTCCTCGATCTGCGAGGGGAACACGTTCACACCGCGGATGATCAGCATGTCGTCGCTGCGACCGGTGATGCGCGCGATCCGTCGCATGGTGCGCGCGGTGCCCGGCATCAGGCGCGTCAGATCGCGCGTGCGATAGCGGATCATCGGCAGACCTTCCTTGGTGAGCGTGGTGAGCACCAGTTCGCCCAGCTCGCCGTCGGGCAGTACCTTGCCGGTCTGCGGATCGATGATCTCCGGATAGAAGTGGTCTTCCCACAGCGTGAGGCCGTC
>CADEDU010000028.1:0-25007 GCA_902826155.1 uncultured beta proteobacterium | reverse complement strand
GGCTTGAATTCGTTGATCAGTTGCACCTGCCGCTCGGTCTGCCCGCCACCCATCGGGATCACCGCCGCGCCAAGCAACTCGGCGCCGTAGTGCATGCCCAGGCCGCCGGTGAACAAACCATAGCCGTACGCGTTGTGCATCTTGTCGGTCGAGCGGCCGCCGGCGGCGCGGATCGAGCGCGCCATCACTTGCGCCCAGGTGGCGATGTCTTTCTTGGTGTAGCCCACTACGGTCGGCCGTCCGGTCGTGCCGCTGGAGGCGTGAATGCGCACGATGTCGTCCATCGGCACCGCGAACATGCCGTACGGATAGTTGTCGCGCAGATCGCTCTTCACCGTGAACGGCAACTTGGACAGATCGCCCAATCCGCGGATGTCGCGCGGATGCACGCCGGCCGCATCGAACTTCTTCTTGTAGTGCGGCACGCGCTCGTAGGCGTACTGCGCGATGGTGCGCAGGCGCGCGCTCTGCAGCGCAATCAGTTCGTCGCGGCTGGCTTTCTCGATCGGTTCGAGTTGATCGTGCTCGGTCATGGTGGCACCTTCGGCTTCGGATTCGATTATCCCGCGCGCGGTTTGCAGGCTGCGCCGCCGGCATCGGACGCACTCGCACTGCCCGGCTTGCAGTCGACCCGTTCGAGAATCGTCTGAATCTCCTTGTAGCCGCGACGGCGCGCATGCACCAGCGGCGTCACGCCCTCGCGATCGGCGATCTGCGTGTTCGCACCGGCACGCACCAGCAGGCGCACGATCTCGGTGTGGGCCGCGCCGCCATCGCCGAGGATCACTGCCTCGAGCAGCGCCGTCCAGCCGAGGTTGTTGACGTGATCGATGTCGATCTTGGTGTTCAGCAGCTCGCGCACCGTATCGACGTGGCCGTAGTGGCACGCGGGAATCAGCGCCGTCCCGCCGTATCGATTCGTGCTCTTCAGATCGGCGCCGGCAGCGAGCGTCATGCGCACGATCTCGAGATAGCCGCGCGCGCCGGCCAACAGAAATGCGCTGTTGCGGATGTTGTCCTGCGCGTTCACATCGGCGCCCGCAGCGATCAGCTGTCGCGCCGCTTCCACGTGATTGCCATACGTTGCCGCCACCAGCGCGGTACGCCCCTCCGCATCGCGCGCCCGAACGCCCGCGCCACGCGCGAGCAGATTGCGCACCTCAGCCGCATTACCGCGCGCGGCGGCTTCGATGAGTGCGGCGTCGGGCGCTTGGGCCATGGCATGGGTGGGCAACTGCGTCGCCACGAACCAAACCACTGAGAAGAGCAGCGCGCGCACGATCTGTCGGGCGCGCTGGTGCGAAATCGATCCGTTGGTCATGGTCGGCCTGCCCGCCCTCAGTTCATCGCGAACAGCGCAACGATCAGCGCAATCACGACAACTACGATACCCACCACGATGGCGACCTTGCCGCCCGCCAGCGGCGACGAAGCGCCCACTTCCCCGTCGTGTGCGTGGATCCACACCGCCTCTTGCTTGCCGTTGTAGGTGTAGTTGCTCTCGAAGGCGGGCGCGAGCACGTCCTCCAAGGTGAGTGGGTCGATGCGCAGATCGAGCTGCTGGATCTCCTGTCGCGCGCCACCGACCTGCTTCTTGATGCGCTCCTCCAGTAGCCGCCGCAGCCGCTTGCTGGCTTCGGCCTGCGCCGCGGCGCGATCGAGCGTCACCGGACGAACCGGTACGGCCGCCTCGGGCCGCGTCGCAGCTTGTTGTACGCGCGCCAGCAAGTCGCGACCAAGCATCGCCGGTGCGCTGCCCGGCAAACCGCTCGCGTCGATCACCAGATCGTCGATCAATGCTTTGGTCTCGCCCTGCTGCTCCGTCCATGTTGCATCGTTCGAATGCGACTCGTTACGCCGCGCTTGCCAAACCGCAGCGACATTGGCCCGGACCCGCCACTGCGGCACCCAGGCCGGCTTCAATTCACCGAGCTTGACGGCATCGGCAAAGTTCTTCGGCGCCATCAACAATCCGCGCGCCCATTTGTCGAACGCCGTGCGTGCACCGGCCTCATCGAGCGCGAACGGCACGAACCGCTCCTGAGTCGACGGGTCCCCTGGGGCCGGCCGCCGCCGCAAACCACTGACACGCTCGATATCACCCACCAGCGCGCGCACATCGACTTCGCGCCGCGCAGCCAGATCAGAGAACCGCCGCGCCTGTTGCTCGGCGAGCCCGCGAATGTCCTCGGGAAGCTCGCCGGCGGCAGGCATTGGTGCATCATCGACCAACACCGGAATGACCGTCATGCCCGCGCGGCCGAGAGCGTAAGCGATCTCGCGTCGGTGTACGTCGTCAGGTTGATCGAGCCGGCGGCCCTGTGCGTCAGCCGCGGCCAGCCACTGCCGGCCAATCACGAGGAGTGTCACGTTACAACGGGCGAGCCCTTGCTCGATCTGTTCGCGCCACGGTCCCGCGTGCAGCGTATCCCGGTCTAGAAAGATCGCATCGGGGCCAAACACCTCCACGAGATCGTCGCCCAGCAACAGCGCCCAAGCCTTGCTGTCGCTTTGCCGGTAGCTGATGAACACGCCGGCCATCGTGAATCAGCCTCCATGCCGCGCGCTGTACAGCCGCGCTAATTCGGACCGGTCAATCGTCGTCGCGGTCACGCCCGCCGGTTCCCTTCCCGCCGCGATCGTCGTCCGACACCAGCGCGAACGCACGCAGCGCCGAGCCGGTGCCGCCTTTGACCTTGAGCGGCGGGATGACCACGGCGAACTCGTACGCGCGTGCCCGCGCCAGATCCTCGAGATTGAGGTTCTCGATGATGTAGATGCCCGCATCGGCGATCAGCCGCATGTGCACCGGGAACACCTGGAACTTCGGCGTGAACGTGATCGGCGGACGCTTCTCGAAGGTGAGCGTGTCATTGCCAACGATGCGCGCGCCCTGTCGCGCCAGCCATTCGGCGGCATCGAGCCCCGGCCCGGGCGAGTCGTCGCCCTTGTAGAGCGCGGCGTTGTCCTTGAAGTACGGGCCCCAGCCGGTGCGAATGAAGATCGTGTCGCCGCGGCGGATCTGCACGCCGAAATGCCGTGCGGTGTCGGCCAGATCGCGCGCCGAGATCTCTTCGCCAGGCTTGAGCGGATCCCAGCTCTTGTTCTTGAAGCGCGCCACATCGAGCAGCACGCCGCGCGAGATCAACAGATCCTTCGGAAAATTGTCGATCGCCAGATGCCCGCCGACGCCGGCCGCGCCGATGCCGTTGTTGTTGCCGGTGGCCGCCGCCGCGTCGACGCCGCCGAACAGCTTGCCGTCGCGGCCGATGTGGCCGATCGCATCGATCGACGGGGCGCCATGCTGACCGCTCCAGGCCTGCACTTCGGAAGTGAACGAAAGCTGCGCGCCGTCACCGAACGAGCCACGCGTGTTGGCGTGCGTGGCCGACAGTGAAAACGCATACGGCGGATTCACCCCGGCGATCGGCGAGGTGATCTCCCAGGTGTGCGACAGATCGATCACCCGCGCGCGTTTGACGGTGCGCAGCAGATCGTCGGTGTCGTTGCGGCCGTCGGCGAGTGCCGTCCCGCTGCCGGCCACGAGCGCCACCGTCGCGGTCCATAGCAGCGTGCGGCGCACGATGCGGCTCGATCGATCGGCGAATCGGGTAATCATGGGTCTCCTCCTGGTATGAGAGCGGTACGCCGGCCGATTCTCGGTCTGCGCCGCGAACGGGGTCAAGGCGCGCGGTACCGCGCCGCTCAAGGCAGCCGCAACGGCGACTCCTGCATCGCGGCGATCTGCTCGCGCAATTCCAGGATCCGGTCTTGCCAGTAGCGCTGCGTGTTGAACCACGGAAACGCCGCCGGAAACGCCGGATCGTCCCAGCGCCGGGCGATCCACGCGCTGTAGTGGATCAGCCGCAAGGTGCGCAGCGCTTCGATCAACCCGAGCTCGCGCACATCGAACTCGTGGAATTCACGATAGCCCTGCAACAGCGCGCGCAGTTGGATCTCGGCCGCCGCGCGCTCGCCCGATAGCAGCATCCACAGATCCTGCACCGCCGGACCGGTGCGGCAATCGTCGAAATCGACGAAGTGCGGGCCACCGTCGGTCCACAGCACGTTGCCCGAATGGCAGTCACCATGCAGCCGGATCTGTCGCGCGTCGTCGACGCGATCGAACGCTTCGTCGACGCCGTCGAGCGCGAGTTCGACCGCGTTCTCCCAGGATTCGAGCAAGTCGGCCGGGATGAAGTCGTGGTCGATCAGCCAGTCGCGCGGCTCCTGGCCGAAGGTTTCCAGATCGAGCGGCGGCCGCGTGCGAAACGGCTTGCTGGCCCCGACGGCGTGGATGCGCGCGATGAACCGCCCGAGCCAGCGCAGCGTGTCCTCGTTGTCGAGTTCCGGAGCGCGACCACCGCGGCGTGGATACACCGTGAAGCGAAAGCCACTGAACGCGTGCAGCGTGCTGCGTGCGGCCCCGCCCGATGGCGCGGCTTCTGCGTCTGCAGCCGCTGCGCTCGCACGCGCTGCCGCGGTCACTCGTGCTGCGGACTTCTTAGCACCGGCAGCCGCAAGCACCATCGGCGCCACCACCGGAATCTCGCGCGCGGCCAGCTCGCCGGCGAACGCGTGCTCCTCGAGAATCTGCGCATCGGACCAGCGCGCGGCCCGGTAGAACTTCGCGACGACCGAGTCACCTTGCTCCAGGTGCACTTGATAGACGCGATTTTCGTAACTGTTGAGACTGAGGAGCCGGCCATCGCCACGCAGCCCGACGCTTTCCAACGCGTCGAGCACGACGTCGGGGGTCAAACCGGCATAGGGTGCGCCGTTGTCGGCAGTCGGCGCGGTGCGCGAGACGGCCCCTTTTGTTTTGCCGCGCTTTGCCGGCTGTGCGCCGCGCGGGCCTGACGATCGATTTTGTGCCACGCGCTACTCGATGCGAATCTTCGCCAGCTTGACCACACGCTCCCACTTCACCAGATCGTCGCGAATCAGCTGCGCATACGCCTCGGGCGTGCCGCCTTCCGGCTCGATGCCCACCGCTGCATAGCGCTTGATGATCTCGGGCTCCTTCAACACCGCGCCGATCTCGGCATTGAGCTTGTCGATGATCGGGCGTGGCGTCTTGACCGGTACCAGGATGCCGGTCCAGGTGGAACTGAAATGCCCGGGCGCGCCGGCCTCGGCACAGGTCGGAACGTCGGGCACCGCACCATCGCGCTTGCGGTTGTGCACGCAGATGCCGCGAATGCGCCCCTGCTTGACGAACTGCGCGGCACCGGCCACCGACACCGCGCCCAGCGCAATCTGCCCGGCGACCACATCCTGCGTCGCCGGACCGCCGCCCTTGTACGGCACATGCGTCATGTCCAGCCCGGTCTCGAACTTGAGCAGCTCGGCGCTTGCATGCGAGGTGCTGCCGGTGCCGGCACTGCCGTACGAAAGCGAACCGGGCTTTTGCTTCGACAGGGCGACCAGCTCACGCAGATTGGACGCCGGTACCGAGGTGTGCGCGACGATGATCAGCCCGCCCTCGCCCAGCTTGGTCACCGGCGCGAAATCGCGCAGCGTGTCGAACGGCAGCTTCGGGTACACATGCGGATTGATCACCAGCGTGCCGTCGAAGCCCAACAGCAGCGTATAGCCGTCCGGCGCCGACTGCGCCACCATCTGCGTGCCGATGTTGCCGCTTGCCCCCGCGCGGTTCTCGACGATCACCTGCTGACCGAGGCGCTGGCCGAGCCGGTCGGCGAGCACGCGCGCGCTGTTGTCGGTGACCCCGCCCGGGGCGAACGGCACCACCAGCCGGATCGTCTTGTTCGGATAATCCTGCGCGAACGCAGCGTGCGACGCACCCAGCGTCAGCACGACCACGCCGGCCGCGATCGACTTGAACCTCCTCATGACTGCGCTCCTTCGTTTCATTGAATGGGGGTAGCCCGAGTCTGACAGGCACGGCAGGGATCGCGCGCGGGGCTTGGTATGCGCGGTGCACTCAACGCGTTCACAGCCCGGGCAACACGCCCTGGTATTTCGCGTGCGCCTCCCACTGCTCCAGTTCCTTGAGCACCAGCGTCTCGACCTGTGCCCAGGTCTCGGCGCGGGGCCCGGGTAGATGCCGGTTAGTCGAATTGGAGAACACGATGGTCGGATGCCCGTCCTGGCGCAGCCGCTCGACGTTGCTCGGACTGTCTTCGATGTACAGATCCGCGCCCACCGCGGCCTTGTCGCTCATGAAGCACAGATCCCAGTACGGAATGTCGTGGCTGTCGAGCCACTCCACCGTCTGCTGCACCGCCGGCATATGGAAGAATTTGATGAACAGCCGGTGCGTGATGATGCGGATGCGCACCCCGCGCTTCGACAGCGAGCGCAGCGCTTGCGGGGCGCCGGGCATCGGCCGCAGATCGCGAAACAGATTGCGCTGGGTGACGGCGAACTTGTGCAACGCCTCGTAGCCACCGGGCGCGCGATCGATGCCCCACTCGGGCAGATCCCACGACACCTGCTCGGTGAGCGAATCGACCGCCACGCCCAGCCACTCGGCGGCGATCGGTCGCAGGCCGCCATAGAAATCGGCGCAGGTGCCATCGAGATCCACACCAAATACAAACGTACGCTCGCTCATTCGGGAAGGCGCTCGCTGTCGGCCTGCGCAATTACAGGGGCGCTACGTTACCACCTGGGCCACGCCGCTCCGCCGTGGACGGGTGCGCCGGTGCATCCGGTCAGCCGCGCCGGCCCGCACATCGAGGACAAATCGGCACGACCTGGGGGACAATGCGGGCGACCCATTTCTTGATCCAGGAGAGTCGCATGGCCACCCGTCCCGACGAGCGCATGCCCGAGCCGCAAATCGACCCGAACGGGCTGTTTCTCGAAGAGGTATTCACCGATCGGCGCGTCGGCACGATTCGCCGACTCACGCCGGTGAACGCCGACGGACTGCGCGATCCGGCGCGTCCGATGCAGTACATCGGCGAGACGCAGGTGATGAGCAACGTCGGCGCGCTGCCGATCGTGTTCGAGATCGAAGCCGAATCGGTGGGTGACGCCGCAAACAAATTCGGCCCGCTCGCCAAGGAAGCCATCGAGCGCACCGTCAAAGAACTGCAGGAAATGCGGCGTCAGGCCTCCTCGTCGATCCTCGTGCCCGGTGCCGGCGGTGGCGGCATGGGAGGAATGGGTGGCATGGGTGGGATGGGCGGCCTCGGCGGGGGCGGCAAGATTCAGATGCCGTGACGCGAGGCTCGCCCGCGGGCCTTCTTACTTCGAAGGAAGAACCGCAACGTCGATCAGCGGCACGCGCAGTCCTTTGATCGCACCGATCGAGTTCCCCGCGCCCGTCTTCAGATCCACCGTGTAGAGCGCATTGCCGGCCACCGCGAAGGCCATGTTGGTGCCGTTGCCGTCCGACCAGATGTCGAACGAGTCGGCTTTCACGCTCAATTTGCCCACCGCCTTCAACGTGCCGTCGTTCGGCGGCACCTGCAGCATCAGCATGCCTTGCGCCATATCGAGATTGAACAGCTCGGTCTGCTTGGTACCGGCGAACGAGTTGGTGTAGGCGCCGGCCATCACCATCGGTTTGTCATTGGCCCACGCAGCGCTCTTGTCGTAGTTGTGCGAGCCGTCGATGGCCACTTCACCGGTGTCGACGTTCACGCGGAAACTGGTGCCATCGCTCGACATCAGCCGCAGCCGGTCGGCCACCGGATTGAAATCGACGATCGCGCGACCCGCCACAGGAAACGGCTTGTTGAGCGCGACCGTTTTGGTGGCGCGACCACTGTCGATGTCGATCGTGTAGAGCGCGTTGTCGGTGGCCACGCCGTAGAGCTTGCCGTTGGCCGGGCGCACGTCGATGCCGATCAGCTTGCCCTCGACGCCGGTGACGCTGATCTGCTTTTCCACCGCGGCGGCACGATGGTCGATGAGGATGAGCGTGTTGTCGCCGGTGAGGCCCGCCATCGTCGCGGCGGAAGCGGTGGTGAAGGCAACAGGCGTGGCACTGAGCGCAGCGCCATACAGGCAGGTTGCAAAGATTCGCGTGAGCATCTTCGTTCTCCGTTCGAGAGTTGGAGCGAACCGGCCCCATGCCGATCCGTGTGCTCCGACTACTCGCGCGAACGACGACTGGATGCAGCGCGTGAGAAACAAACGATGCGCTACTGTGCGACCCTCCCGCGCGCTACTGCGCGACGGTAAGCCCTTTGTAGAGAATCTTGCCGCTCGGACGCGTCTTGAGCGGCGAGCCGCCATACGGTTCGAGCGTGATCTCGAACAGCTGGCCTTCCTTCAGACCTGGCAGGCTCTTGTGCGGAACGGTCTTGGCGCGATTAGGCTCGACCAGTCCGAGCGACACCGGCCCTTGCGCCTTGTCGATCAAGGTCCAGAACTGCAGCGATTGCTGCGCGCCGACCGTATCGCTCACCAGCGGTGTCAGGCGCACCGGCCTGCCGGCAGTGGCCTGCACGATCCAACCCGGTGAACGATCGGGCGCCTCCAGCACCGCGATGTAGGTGACGGGCGGCGCGACGATGTCGCGCATCGCGGGCACTAGCGCAACGAGAAGCGCCGCGGCCGTCGCAATCAACGCACCGGTGCGCCAGAACGCGAGACTTTGCCACCACGATGTGCGCGGCGGCTCAACCTCGGGCCGCGGCATGGCGCGCACGAAACCCAGATCGCGCTCGATCCATGCCCAGAGCGCCGGGCTCACGCGCACCGGCGCGGCGACGGTGCTCACCGGCCACAGCCGTTCTTCCCAGTCGCGCACCGCGATCGCCAGCGCGCGATTGCGCGGCAGCTCGCGTTCGAACTCCGCACGCTCATTGCGCGTGAGCAACCCCAGCACGTATTCGCCGGCCAGCGCGTCGCGTTCTTCAGCGTCGGCGAAGTTCATTCGAGGCACGCCTTCAATGCCGCCAGCCCGCGGCGGATCCACGACTTCACCGTACCAAGCGGCGTGGCCAGGCGTTCGGCCACTTGCTCGTGCGTGTAGCCGTCGACGAACGCGAGCATCACGCTGGTGCGCTTGGAATCATCGAGTGATTCCAGACAACGACGGATCGCATGCTCGCTCGACACCCGCTCCAGACTCGCGAGCGGATCGTCGGCGCTGTCGGGAATCTGCTCGATCGCCTCGGTGTCGAGCTCGGTCTCGCGCGTGTCGTCGCGGATGTAATTGAGCGCGCGATGCCGCACCACCGTGTAGATCCAGCCGCGGCCGGAGCCGCGCGCGGAGTCGAATGTGCTCGCCTTCTGCCAGATCTGCAGGAAGGCGTCGTGCACGACCTCGTTGGCGACCTCGCGCCGGCGCACGATCCGCAGCGCCACGCCCAGCAGTCGCGAGGCCTCCTGGTCGTAGATTTCCTTGAGCGCACGTTGCTCGCCGCGCGCGCAGCGCACCAGCGCGGCTTCGTAATCGAAGCCGGCCAGCGACGAGGCGGCGAGTGAAAGCGAGGCGGCCAAGCGATGAACTCTGTTTAGAAATCAGTCGGTTGCAGGCCAACGGTGCAGCGATTGAGTGTAGCCGCGACGCGGCACGGCGTTTGACACTCGCCTCCGTCTACGCAATAACCAACGCCGTAGATGCAGCACCAAGAGAAAAAAACGCGAACCCCACCGCAGGAGACCTCCCGATGAGCCAGCACAAGCATGAAGGCCGCGATAACCACGATGACGATCGCGCGCCGCAAGCGCAGCCCGCCAACCGGCAACACCCCGATCGTCGCAGTTTCCTGAAGACCGCCGCGGCAGCCGGTGCCGCGGCAACCGCGAGCGCCCTATCGGGTGCCGGCAACGCGATGGCCGATGACGGTGACCAAAACGCGCGCCGCCTGCCGCCACGCCATCGACTGATCGACCTCACCGCGACCGAAGCCGTCCATTGGATGCGCACCGGCGCACTCAGCGCCGAGACCTACGCGCGCGCCCTGCTCGATCAGGCGGTGCGCATGCGCGATCTCAACGCGCTCACCAACTACGACCCCGAGCAAGTGCTCGAAGACGCGCGCAACGCCGACGTCCAGCGCCGCCGCACGCCGTTCAAGCGTCTCGGCGCGCTGCACGGACTGCCGCTGCTCCTCAAGGACAACATCGACACCAGGCAGCTGCCCACCACCGGCGCCACCCCGGCGCTGCGCAACAACCGGCCGCAGCACGACGCCGCGATCGCCAAGGCGCTGTTCGCAGCGGGTGGCATCCTGCTCGCCAAGTGCAACATGCACGAGCTGGCGTTCGGCATCACCTCGAACAATCCGACGTTCGGGCCGGTGCGCAATCCGTACGATCGCACCAAGATTCCCGGCGGATCGAGCGGCGGCAACGGCGCGGCCACGGCGGCGCGCATCGCTCCAGCGGGCATCGGATCAGACACCGGCGGCTCGACGCGCGTGCCGGCGGCGCTGTGCGGCATCGCGGGCATGCGTCCGACCGTTGGGCGCTATCCGGCCGAAAGCGTCGTGCCGATTTCGCGCACGCGCGACACCCCCGGCCCGATAACGCGAGACATCGCCGACATGGTGATGCTCGACAACGCGATCACCGGCGCGTGCGATGAACTCCAGCCCGCCAACCTCCAAGGCCTGCGCATCGGCGTGCCGCGCCAGCATTTCTGGGAGAACCTCGACCCCAAGCTCGCACCGCTGGCCGAAGATGCACTGCGGCGGCTGCGCAATGCCGGCGCGGTACTCGTCGAGGCGAACATCCCCAACGTCGCAGCATTGAACGACGCAATCGGCTTTCCCATCGCGATCTACGAAGTGATGCGCGACCTGCCCAACTATCTGGTGGATCACGGCTCGGTGACGATCCAGCAACTCGGCGCGCAGATCGCCAGCCCCGATGTGGCCGGACTGTTCAGCGCACTGCTCGCCGGCGTGACCCCACCGTCAGTGCCCGACGCGGTGTACCTGGAGTCCGTCAATGTCGGCCGCTTCAAACTCCAGCAGGCGTATCGCAACTACTTTCGCGCGCAGAACGTCGCCGCGATCGTCTTCCCGACCACTCCGCTCCCCGCGCGCCCGATCGGACAAGATGCGACCGTCGAACTCAACGGCCAGCAGGTGCCGACCTTCAACACCTTCATCCGCAACGCTGATCCTGCGGGGAACGCGGGCATCCCCGGCATCTCGATCCCTATCGGCCTTACCAGCGACGGACTCCCAGTCGGCATCGAGTTCGACGGGCCGGCGTACAGTGATCGGCAGCTGCTGGCGATTGCGTGGGCGGCGGAGAAGGTGATGGGGAAAACGCCGGGGCCGGCAATCTAAATCGACTCGCGATTGAGATCGGCGGTAACTGAGGCGCGGCAACAAAAGAAGGCGGTTGCCGCGCTGCGACTATCGGCTTCAGGAAGGGGTGACGAGCTAGTAGCAAAGGGCTCGAGTAACTTGTTTGCCCGAAGAAAGCGTTCATGACGCCAACAATAGTGGTGGAACATTTCTCTTCAAGTCCGGGTCGAAACATTGCGTCGATTGGGTTTTCTACTTGTAGTCGGGCGACACAGGCAATGTTGAGATGAAACCGGTCTTCGTCTTCGTCGATCTGCTTGAGGACTTCTTTTCCAAGCCGCCGCTTTCGGAGAGGAAGGCGTTGCTCTGCAATGCAGTGAATGACCTGTGCGCATTCGCGCGACGCAATTCCTATCCTATCGTCTGGGTTCGCCAGGAGTTCGAAGCCGATCTTAGCGATGCGTACCGGTCAATGCGCGAAACCGGCAATCGAATCACGATCAGGGGAACGGCTGGCTGCGCGGTCTTATCCGAGTTGGATCGGGATCACGGTGACTACGAGATCGTGAAGAAGAGATACAGCGCCTTCTTCGGCACGGGATTAAAGCAGCTGCTCGGAAAGCTCGAGTGCGATCGCATCGTGATGGGCGGGGTCAACACCCACGCATGCGTGCGCGCATCGGCGGTAGATGCATTCCAAATGGACTACCTGGTCATTCTCGCGGCCGAAGCCATCTCTTCGTACGATGACCAGTACCACCATGAGTCGATGCGCTACCTCGCGCAATCGATCGGAAAACCCATGAGCAATGCGCAGATCAAGGAGAGCCTGGGTGTCGCCTGACAAACGCATTCAGCCGACCTCAGGTCACTGAATTGCCGCGATTCGTCGTCCTTCTGCGCGGAGTGAATGTGGGCAAGGGCAACAGACTGCCCATGGCCGACTTTCGCGCAATGCTGGAGCGACTAGGCCACAGCGATGTGAAGACGCTACTGAACAGCGGCAATGCCGTGTTCACTTCGTCGAGTCGCAGCACCCGAAAACTCGCCGTCGACATCGCCGCCGCTACGGAAGAACAATTCGATGTGTCCACGCCCGTCGTGGTCAAGTCCGCACAGGAGTTCGCGGCGGTCGTCACGTTCAATCCGATCGTCCCGCCCGAGTCGGAGCATTCGCGTTTTCTCGTGGCCTTCGCCATGGATGCAGCCAAGCTCAAGGAACTCGGCGCCCTACGCTCGCTGATTGCGCCGGGCGAGCGTTTTGTCGTCACGGATCATGCCGCGTATCTGCACTGCGCCGGCGGTCTTCTCGACAGCAAACTCGGCGTGGCCATTCTCGGCAAAGCAGGCCGTTACGTGACCACGCGCAACTGGGGCACGGTGATGAAGATCGCAGCGCTGTTGGAACAGGGGTCGGCGCAATAGCCCGGCATCGGAGCACGCCAACGATGAAGCCTCAGCGGCGAGGACCCAGGGCTTCGCCACCTCAAGCCTCGACGGCATCATCACCACCAAAGACGTTTCATTGACGTGTCTGATCCGTCAACCTGGTATGCACCACGTCCGATCTGCTGCGTACCGATCTGCTGCGTACAATCAATCTCACCGGTTGTTCGATCGGAGCGGCAACCGTCGGCATCGAATCAAGCCCGCGCGGATTCGTCGAGCGACATTCCATGCGAGGCTTCCAGGGAGGAACGCATGTCACTCATCAAAGACTTCAACAAGGGGGTCGACAAAGGGTTTCGCGGCGAGCCCGTCGACTACACCAAGTCCATGGCCCAGATCCAGGGGCACGAGGAAGGCGTGCAGCGCGCGCAGGAGATGTCACGGACCACTTATACGGGTGGGGGTGTATTTCTGCTGATCGCGATCGGCGCGCTGTACATGCTTTTTCACGGCACCAATCCGACGCCCGATTCACCCCCTTCCCCCATCGACGCGCATGTTGTCGGGATGCCCAGTCCAAAACAGATCCTGTCCGCATTCCGGGAGCCGAACAATGCAGAATCCGATGCGCGCCAATATGCGGCCTGCTGGGCGATGGTCCAAAGCCTCGACAACCTGAGCGCGGGGCGGGTGTTTCGCAACGAGCTGACCAGTCGGGAACAAGCACTGAAGGCTGCTTACTTGAGTGTGATGCGGGACATCGAGCAGCGGCACGTCAATGACCGCGAGTTTCAGCTGCGGTACTTGTCCATGGCCAACCGCAGGGAGTTTCGCGTCGACACGCTCTCGCGGCTGACCTCCGCCAAATGGCAAGCACAATACTTAAAGCAGGCGGTCCCATGAGGGCATGCACGCGATCGCTTGCGGGAGGCGAGGCCCTCACCCGGAACGTCGCAGCGACTGACGGATGAAGACCCAGTACTACGCCGCCACGAGCCTCGACGGCTTCATCGCCACCGAAGACGATTCGCTGGAGTGGCTGTTTCCACTCGGCGACGTCAACGAAACCAGCTACCCCGCCTTCATCGCCCAGGTGGGTGCCCTGGCGATGGGTTCTGCAACCTACGAGTGGATGCTGCGTCACGCGCAGTCGATCTCGGCGCAGATGGGGAGCGCCTGGCCTTACTCGCAACCGACGTGGATCTTCTCCAGCAGAAGTCTGCACGCTGTCCCCGGTGCAAACCTGCACTTCGTGCGCGGCGACGTACGTCCTGTCCATGTCGCGATGCGCGCCGCGGCAAGTGGTAAGAATCTGTGGGTGGTTGGCGGGGGCGACCTCGCCGGTCAATTCCACGATGCCGGCCTGCTGGACGAGATCATCGTGCAGGTGGGCTCGGTCACGCTCGGTCGGGGCAAGCCCTTGTTTCCGCGGCGGCTCACCAGCCCGCCGTTGCGCCTCGAGTCGGTGAGACAGGTCGGCACCGGGTTCGCCGAGCTGCGGTACGCGGTTCCGATCGATGATTTACCCTGCCAGCGTCATGAGCACGAAATCCAAAGCGGCAAAACCTGAGAGATCTCGGAGTATCAAGAAGAAAGCTCGGACGACTTCGCGAGCTCCGGCTTCCCCAAGAAGGCGTGTCGCAAAGAGCACAAATCCGGTGCTTCTGACCGGTGGCAACCCCCAGATTGCCAAGGCCGATGGCGACGCACCTGTGCAGGCGTACATCGCCGCCGTCCCGGACTGGAAACGCGGCGTCGCCCGTCGCCTCGACGCGCTCATCGTGCGCAACGTGAGAGGCGTGCGCAAAGCGGTGAAGTGGAACTCGCCGTTCTACGGCATCGAGGGCCAGGGATGGTTCATGGCGTTCCACGTGTTCACCCGTTTCGTCAAGGTGACGTTCTTTCGCGGAACATCGCTGCAGCCCGCTCCATCCGGCGGGACGGGTAAGGACGCACGCTGGATCGATATTCATGAACACGATCTGGACGAGGCGCAGATGGCGGCATGGATTCGACAGGCGGCTGCGATACCCGGGTGGGGAACGAGGTAACGGCAACCTTTGCGCAGAATTCGGGTCACACTTCAATGACCCCTCCCGAACTGCGTCGCGCCCGACGCTGACTCCGGCGCCTCATTGACGACTCTCATTGCCGACCGAACTTGCCATGCCCCTGTTCAAGAAGATCGCGATCGGTGTCGCGGCGCTGGTGCTGCTCGTCGTGCTCGCGCTCGGTGTGCTGGTCGCGACGTTCGATGCGAACAAGTACAAGCCCGACCTCGTCAATCTGGTCAAGGAGCGCTACGGTCGCACGCTCACGATCGAGGGCGACATCGGTCTCACCTTCCTGCCGCGCATCGGTGCGTCGGTGGGTGCGTTGACGCTTTCCGAGCCGCGCTCCTCGCAGCCGTTCGCGAAGGTTGCGAGCGCCAAGGTCGCGGTGGCGGTATTGCCGCTGTTATCGAAGAAAGTCGTCGTTGATCGCGTCGAGCTTTCCGGGCTCGATGTATCGCTGATCCGTTTCCGCGACGGGCGCACGAACTTCGACGATCTGCTCGGCAAGAGCGAGAAGCCCGCCGCGCCATCGAAAACGCCGAAGCCCGAGGGCGCCGGCGCGCCGCCGGCGATCGACATCAGCGGCATCGCCCTCAAGGATGCAAGCGTGGGCTGGCGCGACGAAGCCGCGGGGTCCGATGTGCGCTTGAGCATCGCCAGCCTCTCGACCGGGCGGATCGCGAGCGGCGTGCCCGGGCGTCTCGCGCTCGAGGCGCGGGTGCAGGGGCGCGCGCCAAAGATGGACGCGACGATCGCAGCGAAAACCGGCTACACGCTCGATTTCGCGCAGCCCGGCGCGGCGCTGTCGAATCTCGATCTCACCGTGCGCGGCGACGTGCCCGGGCTGGCGGGCCTCAACGCGAGCGTGACGGGCGACGTCGCGTGGGCCGGCGGCAATCGCGTGAACGTGAGCGCGCTCAAAGTCAGCGCCACCGGTAGCGACGGCCTGGCGCTCGCTCTGTCCGCGCCCAAACTGTCGCTCGGCCCCGAGGGTGCGCAAAGCGCTGCCATCGACGGCACGGTGAAGCTCGCCGCGAAGGACCGGAAGCTGGAGGCCAAGCTCGCACTGGCTCCGGTCAAGGCGACAGGCCAGCGCGTCGAGTTTCCGAGTCTGGGCATCCAGCTCGATCTGCAGCAAGCCGGCCTTGCCGTGCAGGGCAAGATCGAGACGCCGGTTGCGGTGGTGCTCGATGCCGGATCGGTCGATCTCACCAAGCTCGCGGCCGACTTGAACGTGAGCGGCGCGACGATTCCAAACCAGGCGATGAAGCTTTCCCTGCAGGGCCGGATCGGCGCCAACTGGCTCAAGAAAACAAGCGATGCGGATCTCACCGCCCGCTTCGACGAGACGACCGCACACCTCAAGCTCGCGCTGTCCGACTATTCCAAGCCCGCGCCCACGTTCGATCTGGCGATCGACAAGCTCAACGTCGATCGCTACACCGGCCGCGGTGCCAAGCCATCGCGGGCGAGCTCGCCCTCCGGCACAGCGCCGGGCGCGCGCGCGGCAGAGCAACCGATCGATCTGGCGCCGCTGAAAGCGATCGACGTCGCGGGGGCGATCCGCATCGGCGCGTTGACCGCTGCGAACGTGAAGCTCGCCAATCTGCAGGCGAGCGTGAAGGCGGCGGGCGGCCGGCTCGACGTGAGTCCGATGAGCGCGAGCCTCTACCAGGGCACGCTCGCCGGCGCCGCGAGCGTCAACGCCAACACCAACCAATATGTAATCCGCCAGCAGTTGAACAACGTGGCGGTCGGACCGCTGCTGCGCGATGCGGCCGATCAAGACATTCTCGAAGGGCGCGGCACGGTCGCGCTCGATGTCACCGGCACCGGCAACACGTCGAGCGCCATCAAGCGATCGTTGAACGGCAAGGCCGCGGTGAATCTGCGCGATGGCGCGATCAAGGGCATCAACATCGCCGACCTCGCGCGCCGCGCCCGTTCGCTGCGCAGTGGCAACCTCGATGGCGCCGCCGCGGCCAAGACCGAGAAAACCGATTTCAGCGAGATGACCGCGAGCTTCGCGATCCGAAACGGCGTCGCGCACAACGACGATCTGAACGTGAAATCACCGTTCGTGCGGCTCTCGGGTGCGGGCAGTGTCGATGTGGCCGCCGAAACACTCAACTATCTCCTCAAGGCATCGGTGATCGCCACCACCACGGGGCAAGGCGGCAAGACGCTCGACCAGGCGCGCGGCATCACCGTGCCGGTCCGATTGTCAGGGCCGCTCGCCGACATGAAGTACTCGGTCGACGTTGCCGCGCTCGCCCAGGAGGCCGCGACCGACGAGGTCAAGCGCCGCCTCGGCGAGCAGATCGACAAGCGCCTGGGCGAAGGCGCGAAGGGGCAACTCGGCGACGTGCTCAAGGGCATCCTCGGGCGGTGAGGGCGATGGTCAGTCCCCTGATTGCCCTGCCCCGCTCATGGCCCGGGATCGACCGGTCACCCGCGCTGTCGCCGATGGCCGATAGACGGATGGCGCCGCGCTGACTACAGTCTTGCCCTCGAATCTGGTCGAGGGGGCAACAATGGCGGAAATCACACACCAGAAGCTGCATCTGGCCAAAGAGCAGCTCGACGTCGCGCTGGATCTGTTCATGAACGGGCGCAGCTATGTCTCGGCGCTCGTGCTGGCGAGCAACGCCGAAGATATCCTGGCGAAGATCCTGAGCGCGCGCGGCATCAAGGCGAGCGGCGAGCAGAGCCAGTGCGTCGTCACCACGGTCGACGACTATCTGCGCCGGCAGGGCTTGAGCTGGCACAAGGTGATCGCCGACAAACAGCAGACGCAGATCGCCGCGCGCAACGCCACGGCCGACAGCGGCGCGGTGGTGAGCGGCGATCTCGAAGACGCCGCGCTATGGATGCTGGTGCGCGCCTACGACAACTACAAGCGCCTCGGGTTGCAGGCGAGCGAGAAGGTGCGCGCGTTCGATCAGTGGCTGCGGCAGGGGCTGGAGAGCCGGGCGGCGTAGAGCGCGGAGCTTTCGCGGGAGAGGCGCTTGCTCGCCTCAAGCGCCGCGCGCATCGAGCAGATGCGCAATCGAATTCGCGTAGTACGCCAGTAGCGGCAGCTCCGCGCCATTGGCGGCGAACAGGCCATCGCGCTCGATGACGAGGTGGCGCAGCACCAGCATGCGCACCCCGGCGGCGATGGCGTAGTCCCAGTCGCTGCGTGGCACGTAAATGCGGGCGCCGCGCGCTTCCAGGCGCGCCACCAGTTGCGCGACCTGCGTCTTCAATTCCAACTCGCTGATCGACTCGGCGCCGCGTGCGAGCAGCACGGTGGCCACCAGCGGCACCGGCAGCACCGGCACCTGCGCGCCGATGTTTTCCATCAGGTGGGCGCCGAGCTTGCCGATCTCCTCGAACCGGGGCTCGCGATCGAGCGCGCGGAAATCGAGCGAGCGCTCGGCGCAGTACGCGCGCATCGACACCGGTGAACCGAAGTTCACGCACGCGTAGCCGAAGCGATGCCACTGGCTTCGCATCATCAGGTACGCCTGGTTGCCGACGAACTGCATCGTCGTCGTCAGCGCGGCGAGCGGCCCGCGGCGCGGTGCCTCCTTGTCGGCCGAGCGCAGCAGGGTGCGGTCTTCGAGCGTGCGGTCGTAGTTGAGGCCGACCGGCACGAACACCAGATCGCGCTCGCCGTGCAGATCGAATCCGCGCAGCATGTAATCGAGCACACCGAAGCGCGGCGCGCCGAGTTTGCCGTCGCGCGAGAGCCGCCCTTCCGGATACATCGCCTGCGTGACCCCGGCCTCTGTCGCCATGCTGATATAGCGCTCGAGCACGCGCCGGTACAGATCGTCGTTGGAATTGCGCCGCACGAAGTACGCGCCCATCGAGCGGATGAGCTGCTGCAGCGGCCAGATGCGCGCCCACTCACCGACCGCATAGGAGAGCGCGGCTTTCTCGGCAGCGAGATAGGACGCGAGCACATAGTCCATGTTGCTGCGGTGGTTCATCACGAATACCACCGTGGCGTTCTCGGGCACCGCGGCCAGCCCGGCATCGTCGGTATAGCCGATGCGCACGCGGTAGATCGCCCGCGAGAAACGCTTGGCGAGCCAGTAGCCGATGCGAAAGTACAGATACGCGTTGAACGCGGGCACGATCTCGCGGGCGTAGCGGCGTACCTGGTCGAGCGCCACCTCGCGGGGCATCTCTTGCGCCTTGGCGTAGGCCTGCACCGCCTGCTGCACCTTGTCGTCGAAGATGAGCCGATCGGTCAGCGCGCGCCGGCGGATGCGCTGGAACGGCCGCACCTGGATCGAGAGTCTGGTTCCCACCTCGTCGAGCACCTTCTCGGCGCGGGTGCGGATGATCCAGCGCACGGAGGGCAGCAGCAGCCGGTCGAGGATCGCCCACAGCGCGAGCAACCCCGCAACGAGCACCAACCACACCGGCACCGCAATCGTGGCGAACACCGCGGTCTCCTCCCGTGGTTTGTACTTCGGCGCGACTGTACCGCATCACCCCACGGTCCTGCCCCACGACGCTCGCGGTACTAGGTACTATCGAGACGGCATTCCAACTAAAAGTGGCATCGCGATCGAGGAGACTATCGATGAGAGCACGAGGGAACCAGGCAGCGCGTTGGATCACCGGCGCGGTCGCGGCCGGCCTGAGTCTGCTTGCCGCGCAGGCGTTCGCGCAGGCGTGGCCGAGCAAGCCGATCCGCATCATCTCGCCCTATCCACCCGGCGGCGCCACCGACATCATTGCGCGTGAACTCGGTGCGCGCCTCACGCCGCTGCTCGGTCAGCAGGTGCTGGTGGAGAACCGCTCCGGCGGCATCGGCACGATCGGCGCCGACGCGGTGGCCAAGGCCGCACCCGACGGCTACACGATGGGCATGTTCAACACTGCGCACGTGGCCAACATCCACGTCATGAAGTTGCCGTACGACCCGTACAAGGATTTCCAGGCGGTGTCGCTCGTGGTGGATGTGCCCGGCGTGCTCACGATCAATCCGAGCGTGAACGCGAACAATCTGCAGGAGTTGCTCGCGTTGGCGAAGGCCAAGCCCGGCGCGATGGGGTTCGGGCTGCCCGGCCCGCTCACCGCCGGTCACCTGGCGATGGAGCTGATGAAGTCACTCGCGAAAGTCGACATCCTGCCGGTGCCGTACAAGGGCGGGGCGCCGGCAATGGCTGATCTGCTCGGCGGCCAAGTGCAGATGGTGCTGAGTTCACCGCCCGCACACGTGCCGCACGTGAAGGCCGGCAAGCTGCGCGCGCTGGCTACCACCGGCCTGCGTCGTTCGCCCGCATTCCCCGACGTGCCGACGATTGCCGAGCAGGGCTTCCCGGGCTTCGAGTTGAACGACTGGTACGGACTGCTGGTGCCGGCGAAAACGCCACGTGAAGCCATCAACCGCTTCCAGGAAGAGCTGACGAAGGTGCTGAAGATGCCAGAGGTCCGCGAGCGACTCAGCGTGCTCGGCGGCGAGGTGGTCGGCAACAAGCCCGACGAATTCCAGAAATTCTGGATCAGCCAGCTCGACAAGATCGGCAAGCTCACCGTCGACCTGGGTATCAAGGTCACGCAGTAGCGCGGAGATAGGCAGGTCACAGTGGACCGGCCGCAGGTCATCGCATCACTTGCAATGAACTGCGCGCCGATCGCGGCGTCAAACGGCAATGCGACCGTTCCAGCGCTCGAATTCGTTGCCGCCGCGTCGTTGGATCCAGCGTCCGCTTTCACCGATTGCGGCGCTAGCCTGCACGCTGATCGCCGCGCTGGTCGCCTGCGCCGATGATCGCGCACCGCGCACCGTGGCCGCCGCGCCGAAGATGAGCAGCAGCGCGGCAATCGCGTATGTCGGGACGACACTGCGCGTCGACAGTACCGACTATCCGCGTCCGGCCGGTGTGCGCGAATGCTCGCCGCACGTGTGTGTGCCGGGGCCGACGAACACCACGCTCACTATTGCCAAGGGCGCGTTGCTCGTGGGTGTGCGTGTCGGCAGCGAAAGCGCCGCACGCGCGCGACTCACGTCGATGGGTCTGTCGATCCAGCGCGAGCTCACTGGCGGGCGCACGTTGCTGATTGCGGTGCCACCGCTGTTCGAATCGCAGTGGCTCGCGGCACTGGCGAAGGAGCCGTCGTTCGAATACGTCGAGTACGACGGCGTGGTGACCACTCAGAATCGATAAAGCTTCGCCGGGTTGGTGACGAACAGCTGCTCGCGCACCTGATCGTTCGGCAGCCAGGTTTCGAGCAGATCGAGCAGATCGGTGTCGTTGGGCATGAACCTGGTGAGTCCGGGGTGCGGCCAGTTGGTACCCCAGACGCAGCGATCGGGCCGGTCGCTGAGCAACGTCTGAACGAACGGACGCATGTCATCGAAGTGCGGCGGGCCGGAGTCCGACAAACGATAAAAGCTGGAAATCTTGGTCCAGCAATCGTCGCGTCGCGCGAGCATGCGACGGATCACCTGGAAACCCGGTGCGTCGAGGCCCTCGTTGCCACGCACGCGGCCAAGATGGTCGAACACCAGCGGCGTGGGGCATTTCATCAGGCGCGGCTCCATCTCCACCCAGTCGCTCGCCCGCGCGATGTTGATCTCGATGTGCCAGCCCAGCGGATCGACCTTGCGCGCGATCGCTTCGAGCATGTCGGTGGTGGCGCCGGTGGCGAACTGATCCATCAGCCGCGCCGCGCGAAAGCCGCGCGCATCGAGCCGCTTGAGTTCGTCTTCGGAAACCTCGGGGCTCACCACCGCCACCGCTACGAACCGGCCCTGATACGAGCGCAGGAAGTCGTAGGTGATCGAGTTGTCGAAGCCGTACGGGCTGCCGTGCACCTGCACGCCGCGCTCGATGCCCAACGTCGCGTGCAAGGCGAGCCACGCCTCGCGCGTGCACAGCGGCGGCTGGTACTTGCGACCCGCCGTCAGCGGATAGCGATCGAAGCGGTCGAAGATGTGCGCGTGGCAATCGATCGTGCCCCGCGGCAACGCGCGCTTCGGTTTGCGCACGTGCGGATCGGGGGCCAGTACGTTCGCCTGTTCTGACATGGGCGGGCTCGGCGGTTGGTGGGGGAGCAGTTGAAGGGAGAAAACAGGGGAACGAGCGGAGGAAAGCGCGTTCGGCCGCCATGTTACTCAGGCACGATCGACACAACCACGGCAGGCCGCTAGGATCGCGACGTTTGCACGCTCGGCGCGCAACGCACGCGCCGCATCCGAGTACCGGCGTGCGAGCAACACCTGCATGAACACGAAGGGGGACGCAATGATCGAACGATTCATGGTGCCGGGGCAGCTGCCGCCGGTGAGCCACTACTGTCATGTGGTGCGCGCGGGCGACCAGGTCTGGGTGTCGGGCTCCGTGGGCATGCGCGCCGACGGCACGATTCCGGACCATACGGTGGATCAGTTCCGCATCGCGCTGGAGGCGATCGACGCGTGCCTGAAGCACGCCGGCGCCGGTCCGGAACATGTGGTGAAGGTCAACGTGTACATGACCGACATCAGCGAGCGCGCCGCGATCAATCCGATCCGCGAGAAGTATTTCGGCGAGCATCGGCCCGCGTCCACGCTGGTGGAGGTGAAGGCACTGGTCGATCCGCGCATGAAAGTCGAGATCGAAGCGGTAGCGGTAGTCGCGTAGCCAACAAAGAGGATCACCCATCATGAAGCGCCGACCGAACGTTCTCGCGCGAGCTCTCACAGTATTGGCCTTGCTCGCCTGCGTTGCGCACCCCGTGCACGCGCAGGAGTGGCCCTCGCGCCCGGTGACGCTGATCAACCCGTTCACCGCGGGCTCGGCCGTCGATGTGGTCGCGCGAATCGTGACGCAGCGGCTGACGCAGAACCTCAATCAGAATTTCAACGTCGAGAACCGAACCGGCGCCTCGGGCAACATCGGCACCGAAGCAGCGGCGCGCGCCAAACCCGATGGCGCAACCTTCCTGGTCGGCTCACCGGGCACGATGGCGATCAATCCGTTCCTGTTCGCCAAACTGCCGTACGACGCGCTCAAGGATTTCGTGCCGGTGGTGCACCTGGTGTCGTTTCCGCAGGTGCTGGTGGTCAATCCGAAACTGCCGATCAACAGCCTGCAGGAGCTGGTGGCCTATGCGAAGGAGCGCCCGGGCAAGTTGAACTTCGCCTCCTCAGGGCAAGGCTCCACCTCGCATCTGGTGATGGAGCTGATCAAGGCCGATGCCAAGCTCGATCTGGTGCACGTGCCCTATCGCGGCGGGTCGCCGGCGATTCAGGCGGTGATCGCGGGCGACGTGCAGATGGGCGTGGAAGGCTTGCCGTCGCTGCCCGCGCACCTGAAGGCCGGCACCATCCGGCCGATCGCGGTGACTTCATCGACGCGCGCGGCGACGTTGCCCAACGTGCCATCGGTCGCCGAAGTCGTGCCCGGCTTCGATGCCACCGCGTGGGTGATCGTGTTCGCACCCACCGGCACGCCCGCGCCGACCGTCGAGCGCATGGCGGCCGAGACCAAGCGCGCGCTGGACGACGCCGGTGCGCGCGCCAGGCTCGCCGAAATCGGCGCGACGGTGTCGGGCGCCGGTCCGTCAGAAACCGCGGCACTGCACCAGCGCGAGATGGCCAAGTTCAAGCGCGCGGTGGAGTTGTCGGGGGCGAAGGCCGAATAGCAAATAGACAGCACCGCGGGAATATGCAACCCGGCGCGCGATGCACCGCGCCTCGATCGCTTGACCACCACAGCAGCGCAACCGGAGTACCACCGCCAATGGTTTATCTCGCTGAAATGCCCGCCGACGTGCGCGACACGCTCGTCAATCAGGAGTTGCCCGCGTTCGTCGAAACGCCGTGGGCGACCGCGCCCGAGATCAGACGAAGCAAAGTTGCGATCGTCTCGACCGCCGGCCTGCATCGCGCCGACGACACGCCGTTCCGCGGCGGTGCGGGCGACTACCGCATCATTCCCGACGGCATCGATCCGCGCGAGCTGCGCATGAGCCACGTTTCCACCAACTTCGATCGCATCGGCTTTCAGCACGACGTCAACATCGTGTTTCCGATCGAGCGGCTGCGCGAGCTGGTGACGCAAGGCGAGGTGGGATCGGCGGCGACGTATCACTACTCGTTCATGGGCGCGACCCCGCCCGCGGCGATGGAAGCGAGCGCGCGCGAACTTGCCGGCGTGCTCAAGGGCGACGGTGTCGATGCGGTGCTGCTGATTGGCGTCTGACCGCTTTGCACGCGCGCCGTGAGCGCGCTCGCCCACTATCTCGAACGCGATGGCCTGCCCACCGCGCTGATCGGGCTGATCCGCCAGCACGTCGAGCGGATGCGTCCGCCACGCGCGCTGGCTGTGCCGTTCGAACTGGGCCGCCCGCTCGGTACGCCCAACGAGCCGGCGTTTCAACGGCGCGTGCTCGGTGCGTTGCTCGAACTGTTCAAGTCGCCGTCCGGTCCGGTGCTGGTGGATTTTCCCGAGCAGGCCCCCGGCGGTCCGGCCGACCTGGAAGGTTGGACCTGCCCGATCAGTCTGCCCGCACCGCCCGCGAGTGGCACCGCGTTCGATCAACTTCGCACAGCGCTGGAGGACGAGATCGCGCGCCTGCGTCCGTGGTACGACGAAATCGTGCGCACGCGCGGGCGTACCACCGTGGGCATCTCCGGCATCGAGATCACGCGGATTCCGGCGTTGCTGATGCAGTTCGCCGGCGACCTGTCGACGCCCAGCCCGCAGCCGGGCGTGCCGATGGCGCAGGTGCTGAAGCGTGCGAGCGACGATCTGCGCGCGTTCCACTACGAAGCCGCGACCGCGAAGCCCGGACAGGTGAGCGACGTACAACTGGGCAGCTGGTTCTGGGGTGAGACGGCAGCCGGCCGCGCGTTGCTGGCGCTGCGCAAGGCATGCCTGGCCAGCGACGATGCGGCGATCAAGGTGCTGGGCGAACGCCAGCTCGTGCCGAATCATCAGCGCGACAAGCTGCGTTGAAGGGCGCCGCCGGTCGCGGTTGATCGGATAGACTGCGCACCTTCGTTCGGGGTGCGCCGTTCGATCCGACAGTCGTCAGGTTTCCAGTCATCCGGTTCTCATATTCCGCGCGCGGCGCTCGCCCCGCTGCTCGCTGCGCGATCTGCCCGCCGTGGTTGCCGTGTCCGCTGATTCCGCTTCGCATTCATCATCCCGGCCGATCGACGTCGAACGTCTGATCGGGCTGTATTCGACGATGCTGCGCATCCGTGCGTTCGAGGCCGCCGCCGAGATCGCCAGTCAGGGCGGCGTCGCGGTGCTCGGTCAATCGCTCTCGGGCAAGCCCGCCTATGTGCGCGGTCCGCTGCATCTGTCGACCGGACAGGAAGCGGTACCCGCCGGTGTGTGCGCGAACCTGCGACGCGACGATGCGATCACCTCCACCCATC
>CADEDU010000027.1:73088-77301 GCA_902826155.1 uncultured beta proteobacterium | reverse complement strand
CATGATCGCTCGCTCTCCCGGTCGGTTTGGCGGCAATGATGCCCCAATGCTCAGTGGGCAACGCGACCGTTACGGTGCGGACCATCACCACCGAGAAGCGGGCGCGCTCCAGGAGTTCGCCAAGGCGCGCGCGGTCGAGGTCGACTACCGCCCGACCGATCGGCTGAAAAAGGATGTTTGGGACGAGTACCGCGCGCGCACCGACATCCTCGCGCGGCTCGGGAAGCTCAAGAAATAGCCGCCCGCGTCACGCCGTGGTCAGGGGGTCTGCGGCTCGCTTGCCGCGCCACGGCGCGGCAAGCTTGAATCAGCGCTCAGCTCAGCCCGCGGCGGGTCGAGAACTGGATCGCCTGGGTGACGTCATCGCGCTCCAGGCGCGGTGCGTAACGGGCGACGACTTCATCGATGGAATAGCCGGTGTTGACCAGCCCGACGATCTTGGCGACACGCAGCCGCAGTCCGCGGATGGTCGGCTCACCGTTGCGCGGGTTGATATCGATCCGATCGAAGACGGTGTTGAGGGTCCTTAGATCGATTGAATCCACTGCCTCTTCTCCTGGCGAGTGAAACCGCCGGTTCCCCAAACGTGCGATTTCGGTTCGAGCAAGCGCTGTTGTTGATGCCCACGCCACGTGGCGTAGGCGAATTTCCTATGCGCCGCCAGCAATACGTTCGTTGAGCTTTGTTATCGCACAACGAAGTTCATGTTACTAAACTGTCACATGCACTGCCAATATGGTCGTGTAGTTAACCGACGGACGGCGCCAAGTCGTCACTGCCTACCGCTCAGCTACCGCTGTAACACGCTGACGGAGAAACAGAATCGCAAGCTGCGACAACGACGTACGCGCAGACTTCTTCACAATCTCTGCAGATGTTGACGTGCGGTCAATTCACCGTTGGTCGGCCGACGCTTGCGAGCCTGCGTGTCAGTGACGTTGTCAGATGACCTTGAGGCAGACGCCGCTATAGAGCGTCGGCAGGACGCGGCTTGGAACTCCGAATCCCCAAAACTCCTTCCTACCCGAGTGCGCGCAACATGCCTGAGCGCTCCTTCGCCGCCGCCATCATGAACGACAGATCCGCGCCAGCGAGGATGAAGCGCATGCCCATACCGATGTACTTCTTCAGCAGATCCGGCGTGTAGACCCCGCCCATGCCGGGGAACTTGCCGTGTTTCTTGCAGGCCGCGATCACGCGGGTATAGGCATCGACCACGCGTGCGTCATCGAACTTGCCCGGAATGCCAAGCTCGGCGCACAGATCGTTGGTGCCGATCAGCAGCACATCGATGCCGGGCACGGCCGCCATTGCCTCGCAGTTCTCGACTGCCAGCGGCGTCTCGATCATTGCGACAACGAGCGTCTCGTCATTGCTCAGCTTCATCGCCTCACCGACGGGCACGGACTCGAATCGAAGCTGCGGCATGGCACCACCGATCGAGCGATGTCCGATCGGCGGAAACCGGGTGAACGACGCGATGCGCTGCGCCTGCTCGGCGGTATCGACGTGCGGCACGACGATTCCTTGCGCGCCGTTGTCGAGCACCCGCGTCGACAGGTGATGCTCCATACCGGCCACGCGCACGATCGGCGTGATGCCCACCGCGAGCGAAGCACTGGCGATCTGCGCGGCGTTGTCCAGATCGAGCGCGCTGTGCTCGCAGTCGATGAACAGCCAGTCGAATCCGCTGGTCTTGGCGATCTGCGCAATGTCGACGGTGCGCGTCGTGCGCAATCCCATGCCCAGCGCGAGCTTGCCCTGCTGCAGCAGCCGTTTGGTGTGATTCGGAACGATCGACATCGCATTCTCTCCTTTGGTGTGGACTGAGTCCGTCGAACTGCGCGCGCAAGCCCTGCGACGGCAGCGGTTGGCCTGCGGATGGTAGCGCCCATAGAATCCGCTCACCATGCATCCAGACCAGCCCGACAAGACGGCAGCACCCGGCTCGCACGACGACTTCGGCCGCATCGACACCTGGGACCAGGCCCGCGCCGACAACTGGGCCAAGGCGCTCGATCTCAGAGCGGCCGGCGACGACCAGGTGCGGTTGCGCGAATCCATCCTTGAACTTGCAGCGGTACGTACGGGTGAGACTGTCGTTGAAATCGGCTGCGGCACCGGCCCGTTGTTGCCCGCGCTTGCTCAAGCCATCGGACCCGCCGGTCGCGTGATCGGGGTCGAGCCGCAACCGGTGCTGGCTGACATTGCGCACGCGCGCATCGTCGAGCGTGGCCTCGCCGATCGCGTACGGATCCTGCGCGAACGTGGCGCGGCGACGTCCATTGCCGAGGGCAGCGCAGATCTGTGCTTGGCTCAGACGGTGCTGTGCCATCTTCCGGCGCCCGATCGCGAAGCGACGCTCCAACACATGATGCGCATCGTCCGGCGTGGCGGTCGCGTGATGAGCGCCGACCAGGATGCCGAGACCTGGGTGATCGACCATCCCGATCGCGCACTCACCCGGCGCCTGGTCACGTTTTACGCCGAGCAGCGTTTCGCCGATGGCTGGACCGGGCGGCGCCTGCGCGGCTGGTTCGTGCGCGCCGGGTTGCTCGAGGTGCAATCGCGCGCGATGATCGTCGTCGATACCAGCGCCGAGTCGTACCAGTTCAAGATCGCCGTGGACCGCGCGCGCACCGCAATGCGCGCCGGCTGGATCAGCGAAGCCGAGTGCGCCGGCTGGGTCGCCGCGCTCGAAGCGGAGGCCGCCGCGGGCCGGTTCTTCTCGAGCCTCAACTTCTACATTGCGATCGGCCGCGTGCCGTGACGCCGGGCCGCGCAGCGGTCGAAATTTGGTGCCGCTTCAAAGTCGGCATCACATCTCGACGGCGACCTTGAATCCGCCCCAGATCATCCGCTTGCCGTCGAACGGCATCTGCTTCGGGTCCATCATCGATTGTAGCCGCGGGTCGCTCATCACCTTCTTCATGATGCGATCGCGATCGCGGCGCGACTTGTAGACGATCCACGAGAACCACACCACTTCGTTCGGCTTGAGCTTCACCGCCTGCGGGAACGAGGTGAGCTTGCCGGGTTTCACGTCGTCGGCGACGCACTCCACGTAGTGCAACGCGCCGTGCTCGCGCCACACCTTGCCGGCCTTGCGGGCGATGCGCCGGTAGGCGTCGATATTCTTCTTGGGCACCGCCAGCAGAAATCCATCTACGTAGTTGGGCATCGTCGTCTCCATGGGCATGTTGAGGGGGGATGTTGCGGGATCATGCGCCGCCTGGCGCGATGTCCTGGGCATGACTGCGTGCGCGACACGCGTTCCCGCAGCGCCACGCCTTGAAGACGTGCCAGCGGGCGTCGAACCGACACCTGGGCCGGCCAAACCGCGCCGCATGGTGCGAACCGATCGGCAATCGACTCCTGCGAGCCGGTACGCACGATCTGGTCAAGCGCCCGTCCGATCGGTAATAATCGTCGGCTTTCCGCGTTCCGTACAAGAAGGAGCCGCACCGGCTCCGGTTTTCCGCATATAGGAGCCCTGCATGGCAAAGATCAAGGTCAAGACCCCCGTCGTGGAGATGGACGGCGACGAGATGACGCGGATCATCTGGCAATGGATCCGCGAGCGCCTCATCCTTCCCTATCTGGATGTCGACCTCAAGTACTACGACCTGTCGGTCCAGAAGCGCGACGAGACCAACGACCAGATCACCATCGACTCGGCCAATGCCACCAAGGAGTACGGCGTGGCGGTCAAGTGCGCAACCATCACCCCCGACGAAGGACGCGTCAAGGAGTTCGGGCTCAAGCAGATGTGGCGCAGCCCCAACGGCACCATCCGCAACATCCTCGACGGCACGATCTTCCGCGAGCCGATCATCTGCAAGAACGTGCCGCGCATTGTTCCGCACTGGGACAAGCCGGTAGTCGTGGCGCGCCACGGTTTCGGCGACCAGTATCGCGCGCAGGATTTCGTGTTTCCCGGCAAGGGCACGCTCAAGCTCTCGTGGACGCCCGAAGGCGGCGGCCAGGCGATCGAGCGCGAAGTGATCAAGACCAGCGGGCCGGGCGTGGCGCTTGGCATGTTCAACCTCGACGCCTCGATCACCGGCTTTGCGCGCGCGTGCTTCAACTACGCGCTGAACCGCAACTACTCGGTGTACCTGTCCTCGAAGAACACGATCCTGAAGGTGTACGACGGGCGCTTCATGCACATCTTCCAGGAGATCTTCGACAAGGAGTTCAAGGGCCAGTTCGA
>CADEDU010000027.1:60616-72988 GCA_902826155.1 uncultured beta proteobacterium | reverse complement strand
TCACCTTCGCGTCGCGAATCACCTTGCCCCACTTGGCCAGGTCGGCGTCGATCGCCTTCGACAACTCGGCGGACGACATCCAGATGTGGTCGAACCCGACCTGCGTCAAGCGCTTGGACACTTCCGTATCGTCGAACACCGCGCGCAAACCTGCACTCACCGCCTGCGCGATCGCCGGCGGTGTACCGACCGGGGCAAACACCGCGTACCAGTTGGACGTGACGACGCTCGGATAGCTATCGGCAATCGGCGCGATGTCAGGCGCAAGCGCCGATCGTGCCTTGCCGGTGACGCCCAGCGGCTGCATCTTTCCCGCCTTCACCTGCGGCAGCCCCTGCCCGAGCGGGCCGCAGAAGATGCCGACTTCGCCCGACACCGCCGCGACCATCGCCGGCGCGGCGCCTTTGTACGGCACATGCGTCATGTCGATCCCGGCGGCGCTCTTGAGCATCTCGCCGCACAGATGCCCCGGCGAGGCCGGCCCCGCGGACGAGAACGTGATCTTGCCCGGATTGGCTTTCGCGGCCGATACCAACTCCGCCAGCGTCTTCACGTTGAGCGACGGGTGCGCCACCAGCATGTTCATGGTGTCGCCGAACGCCGCGATCGGCAGCAGGTCCTTGCGCGAGTCGTACGGCGTCTTGATGAGATTCGGTGCCATCACGATCGGCAGATCGACCGTGACGAGCAACGTGTAGCCGTCAGGTGCCGCACGCACGACCGACTCGGTGCCGATCGTGCCGGTGGCGCCGACGCGGTTCTCGACGATCACCGACTGCCCCCATCGATCACCGAGCTTCTGCGCATAGATCCGCGCTGCAACGTCGAGCGGGCCCGCGGCGGGAAACGGTGCGATCAGCCGTACCGGCTTGGACGGATACGTCTGTGCCTGGACGACGGCAGCGGCCAAGCCTATGCAGGCAGTAGCGAACGCACGAATCAGCATCGACATGCAGGATCCTCGTTGTTGGTGATGCGATCGGTGGGATCAGAGCACGCTGCGGCAGGTCGTGCAATGGTCGGCTGCTAGACTGATCGGGCATTGCGCAACGAAGTTCAGTCAGTTCACTCGGTTCGCTCGGGGCGCGTCGGTCCCGAGTGCTGATCCACCAGACGGACCGCGCCGATGCCTGTTCGCCGATCGCTGTTCCGCAAATACGCGCTCACCTTCGCCGGGCTGGTGACGGTGGCGCTGCTCGTCAGCGGCACGTTAGGCCTGTACTTCTCATATCGCGACGCGCGCGATCTGGTCGACGAACTGCAACGCGAGAAGGCGCGCAGTGCGGCGCTTCGCATCGAGCAGTTCGCCCGTCTGCTCGAAGGTCAGCTGCGGGGCGCGTTGCTGGTCGAGCAGGCTGGCATCGTGCAGACGGCCGAGGAGCGGCACCTGGAGTTGATCCGGTTGTTGCGCCAGGCGCCTGCGATCGTCGACGTGGCGTGGGTCGACCGCGACAACCGTGAACAGGTGCGAGCATCGCGCATCACGCGTGATGAGATCGGCAGCGGTCGCGACTGGTCGGGCCACGCCGGGCTCGCACCGGCCCGCACCGGGTCGCTCTATGTGAGTCCGGTGACGTTTCGGCACGACAGCGAGCCGTTCGCCACGCTTGGCGTGACGGCCGCTGACAACTCCCGACGGCCCACCACGCGAGAAGACCGCGCCGTGTTGTTCGCCGACGTCAACCTCAAGCTGGTGTGGGAGGTTGTCGCCGACATCAGGATCGGCAAGACCGGGTACGCCTATGTCGTCGATGCGGCAGGACACCTGATCTCGCATCCGGACATCGGGCTGGTACTGCGCAAGACGGATCTTTCGAATCTGAAGCAGGTGAAGACGGAGCTTGCAGGTCAACCTGCGCCCGGTCGGCCTGCTTCAGTTCCAACGACCACCATCTCACGCCACGCAGGCGACGGCCGCGAGCGCTGGACGCTCACTGCCGGTGCCCACATCCCCGCGCTCGATTGGCACGTGCTGGTCGAGCAACCCATGACCGAGGTGTTCGCGCCGTTGTTCGGCGCTGCAATGCGCACCGGCATCGTCCTGCTCGCAGGCATTGCGCTTGCCGCCCTGGTGGCGATGGTGCTGGCCCGCCGAATGAGCGCGCCGATCCGTGCTTTGCAGGAAAGTGCGGCGCGGATCGGTGCGGGCCGTCTTCAAGAGCGCGTGATGCTCGCCACCCATGACGAGCTGCAGGATCTGGCCGAGCAGTTCAATCGAATGGTCGATCGGCTCAAGACTTCTTACGACGAGCTGGAAAGCAAGGTCGCGTCCCGGACGCGCGAACTCGCGGCGGCCAATGATGCGAAGTCGCGGTTTCTCGCCGCAGCGAGTCACGATCTGCGGCAGCCGGCGCACGCGCTTGGGCTGTTCGTTGCGCAGCTGCGCGCCGCGCGCACGCGCGAGGACAGGGAGCGATTGCTCGCGCGCATCGAGTCGTCGAGCCGGGCGGTTTCCGAGCTGCTGGAATCGCTCTTCGACATCTCCAAGCTGGACGCCGGGAGAGTGGTGCCGCGGTCCGGTGTCTTCCCGATCCAGAAGATCTTCGATCGGTTGGAACATCACTACGCGCAACTTGCCCAGGGGCGTGAGCTGCGCTTTCGCATCCGTCCTTCGACCGAGTTGGTCCAGACCGATCCGTTGTTGCTCGAACAGATTCTGATGAACCTCACCGCGAACGCGATGCGCTACACCAGGGAAGGCGGCGTGCTGATCGCCGCGCGGCGTAGGGCGGGCAAGCTGCGGGTCGAGGTCTGGGATACGGGTATCGGCATCGCGGCACACGATCGTGAGCGGATCTTCGAGGAGTTCTTTCAAGCGCAAGGCAGCCTCGACAAGGATCAGTCCAAGGGATTGGGGCTTGGATTGGCGATCGTCAGGCGAGCTGCCCAGTTGCTGCACCTGCGACTCGAGGTTCGGTCGAGCGTCGGTCGCGGATCGGTGTTCGCAGTGGAGGTACCACGGGGGGCCGCATTGAGCGAAGTTCCAAAAGCCGACGTGTCGCTCCTCGCGTGGCGCAATGAGATGAGCCTGGCGCAAGTGACCGCACTGGTGGTCGACGATGATCTCGACACGCGCGACGCGGTTGCCGGGTTGCTCGCGCAATGGGGCTGCAACGCAATCGTCGCTTCGAGTGGATCGGAGGCTCGAGCCGCGCTCAGCGCAGCGCGGGTGATGCCGAACGTGATCGTGTGCGATTTCCGTCTCGCCGACGGCGAGCTTGGCACCGAGGTTGTGGGAATGGTGCGACGGGAGACCGGCGTGGCGTTGCCCGCGCTCATCGTGAGTGCGGACGAGAAGGAAGCCGCACGCGCGATCGAGGGTGTTGAAGCAGCGTACGTCCTGGCCAAGCCGCTGGAGGCCGCGAAGCTTCGCGCGCTATTGCATCACGTGGCAACCGAGGCTCGCACAGACACTCTGGCCGGCGTGGCGCCGCAGGCCCAGGTGTGAGTCGCGCGTGGCCGCTACTTCGTCGTCTGGTGAGGAGGTCTAGCTTTCAGCGCCGACCGCCAGCAATGCGTCCGGGCTTAGACCGAGTTCGCTTGCGGCGATGACGGCCTGGGTGCGCGACGACACTCTTAGGGCCGTCAACACAGCGGTGACGTGAACCTTGACGGTGCGCTCGGCCAGGCCGAGTGCGCGGCAGATCTCCTTGTTCGACCTGCCTCGCATGATCAGCGCCAGCACCTGACCCTGCCGCGGTGTCAGTCCAAGATCAACGACCGATCGCGCGCGTGCAGGCGGGGCGAACTCGAGCGGGTCGCGAGGCGACCTGCCGACTTCATCCACCACTTCGGGCGGCACGTACACGCCGCCGGAAAGCACCAGCCGCACCGCGCTGACGATGACGGCTGTCGGCGATGCCTTGGGGATGTAGCCGTTCGCGCCATGGCGCAAGGCTTCGCGGATCGATTCGCGATCGTGATGCATCGAGAGAATGACGACAGGGAGCGTGGGGTGTGCGCGGCGGAGGCGATCGAGCGCCTCGAAGCCACGCACCCCGGGCAGATTGAGATCGAGCAGCACCAGGTTGATGTCGGTCTGCTCGCGCGCCAGGGCGAGCGCGCCGGCGCAATCGGCGGCTTCGATCAATTGAGGTGACTCGCGCGATGAATCGCCGAGTTCGCCCAGGATGCCCGCCATGGCCTCGCGCACCAGCGGATGATCGTCCACCACCAGGATCTTCAACGTCAGCCCTCCTTGCGCGAAGCAGTCTACTGCGGGTGGGCATACGTCCGGTTGCCCTTTAGGGCTAGCGCTCAGGCTCGATTGTGGACGCCGGCGTGTTCCGCCTAACGTCGGGGTCAGCGGGGTGAGCAGCAGCTTCGGTCTCCCGCCTCCGAATCGCGAACCCTGATATGGAGCCGATGATGATTCGAAACAATGCAAGGCTGGTCGCGATCGGAGCAGCACTGGGTGTCATGGCGGGCAATGCCTTGTCGCAACAGGCCGGAGTGATGGTGCCGCCCGATCGACTCAACTGGACGCGTGCTGGGAGAGTGCAAGGCGTCGAGCAAGCCTTGATGATCGGCGACTCGTCCAAACCGGGCGGATACGTGTATCGCGGAAAGCTGCCTGCCAACCTCAATATCCCCCCGCACGCGCACCCCGACGATCGCACCTACACCGTCATCTCGGGCACTTTCTACGTTGGATGGGGTACGACGTTCGACGAATCGAAGCTGGTTGCATTGCCGGCCGGCAGTTTCTACACCGAGCCGGCCAACGTTCCGCACTTCAAAGCAACTAAAGCCGAGCCCGTGGTCTTGCAGGTGAGCGGACAAGGACCCTCCGGGATGGCGTTCATCAACGACAAGGGCGCGGGATCGAAGTAGCCGTTCGGGCGTAGCGACGCTGGCGCACGATGCGGCGACAATGGATGCACCGCGTGGATGCACCGCGCCCTGGCGTCACCACAAAGTAGGGAGCAGGTTCGTGCGCCTGAGATTGCGAGACCTCGTAGCGAACACGTCATCGGGGCCCAGCGCTTCGCTTTCGTTGGATCGCTACCGGTACCTCGCCAAGCAATACGACAGTACCGCAGGCTACGCCGAGCGAATCCGGATGGCGGCGATCGACGCACTCGGGTTGCGGGCGGACGAATCGGTGCTTGACGTTGCTAGCGGCAGCGGCTTGAGTCTGTCGCAGCTGGCGCGCACCGTCGGCGCAAGCGGTCGAGTGGTCGGCATCGACCATTGTCCGCATATGAGCGCGCTTGCAGCCGGGCTCGTGGCGCGGAATCAGCTGCACCAAGTCAGGCTGATCAATGAGCCGATCGAAACCGTGCAATTGGCCGAACCATTCGACGCCGCACTGTTCTGCTACACGCACGACGTGCTGCAATCGCCGGCGGCACTTGCCAACGTGATGCGCTTTGCCAAGCCGGGCGCGCGCGTGTCACTCGCCGGCTTGCGCTTGCTGCCGTGGGCATGGGGCGCACCGATCAATCTGTGGAACCTGTATCGCACGTCGTGCTACCTGACGACCTTCGCCGGTCTTCGCGAGCCTTGGCGACCCATGCTTCGCTATTGCCCGAATCTGACCTTGATGCGGACGTTCTGGCTCGGCTCGTATTACGTGGCGACTGGCGTGGTGGCGCAGGCGCGGTAGATTGGTTGTTGCCCAGGCTTGGCCCCATAGAGCCGGGCATTCGACGCGCGTGCCCTAAAGGGCTAAAACTTTCGGGCAGTGGCTCTTCTAACCCCTTGGGACTAGCCTCGGCCGTGTCATATACGATGCGGTCGCAAAACAACAACTGGGAGAGGCAGCGCATGAACCCCTTGCGCCGTAGAGCCGTTCTCGGAGGACTCGGGCTTGCATCGTTGAGCGCCGCGCCGATGGGAATCAACCGTGCCATCGCCGCCCCCCCGCCCAATCGCCCAGTCAGCATCGGCATGCTCACTTCGGGCGCGCCAATCCGGTGGGACATGGTCGAGACCGCCACCGCCGCCGGCCTGCGCGACATGGGCTACATCGAGGGCAAGAACCTCGAACTCATCCGGCGCAATGCGACCTACCCCGACAAGCGCATGGACGCGCACACGCAGGAGCTGATCGATCGCAACGTCGAGGTGATCGTCACGAGCTGCGGATGGTCGACGACGCTCGCGGCCAAGATGACGAAGAAAATCCCGATCGTCATGGGCAGCATTCACGATCCCGTCGGGCGGGGATACATTCGCAGTCTCGCGCGCCCTGGCACGAACGTGACGGGCCAAACGGGCCACATTCGTGATCTCGGCCCGAAGATGCTCGAGTACGTACGCATTGCAATGCCCAATGCGACGGTCATCGGCGTATTGGCCAATCCCAAGAATCCCACGCACGCGCGCAGCATCGACGGCGTGCATCGCGCGGCAGCCACCCTGCGCTTGAGGACGATCGATATCGATCTGCATCGGTTCTCCAGCCGCGAGGCTACGCGCGACGTGTTGCGCGAGTCAGGCGTGCAGCTCGTGATGGTGCTGCCCGATGACGATCTCTATTTCGAGTTCCTCCAGCATATTTTCCCGGTCAGCGCTGAGTTGCGCGTACCCACGTTCTTCACCAAGCGCGATCTCGTGGATGTGGGCGGCGTGTTCAGCTACGGCGTCGATTCGGTCGCGATCTTTCGACGCAATGCGTACTTCATCGACCGCATCGTCAACGGACTGGATCCGTCCGAATGCCCGGTCGAGAATCCGACCAGACTCGAGTTCGCGATCAACCTCGAGAAGGCCACCGAGTTCGGCATCGACGTGCCGCGTGCGGCGTTGATGCGGGCCGAATATGTCGTGAAGTAGGTAGGAGTGTGCGAATGAGATGGACAAGACGGCAAGCGCTGAGGGGCATTCTCTCGGGCTTCGCCGTGACGACCGTCGCCGGTCGCCACGCTCGGGCGGTGCAGGATGCTCGCCCGGTCAGAGTGGGACTACTCCTTTCCGGAACGCCGGACCGTTGGGCGATGATCGAGCAGTCGGTCCGCGCGGGATTAGCTGAGCTAGGCTACGTCGAGGAGAAGAATCTCTCGTTGCTCAAGCGCTCCGGGACCTACCCTGACTCGCGCATGGCGCAACATGCTCGCGATCTGGTCGCGAGCGACGTGGGCGTGATCATCACTTCTTGCGGCTGGACTGCACGCAGCGCGATGCGAGCGACGTCGACGATCCCGATCATTCTGGGTGGCATCGCCAATCCGGTGGGCCGGGGATTCGTCAAGAATCTGGCCAGACCGGGCATCAACGTGACCGGTGTGACGGGCAGCGTCAACGGTCTGGCGCCGAAGATGCTGGAGCACCTGGCCGCTTCGTTTCCCAGGGCGAAGTCGATTGGGGCGGTGATCAACGTTGCCAGCGTCGATCAGCGCGAGATTCTGGAGCGCTTGGAACCAGTATCCCAGTCCCTCGGTGTCAGCCTGATCGCCGTCGACATTGAGCGGTTCGCAACGCCCGGCGTCGCGCGCGACGAATTGCGATCCATGGGTGTGCAGGCGTTGCTTGTTCTTCCTGAAGATGACCGGTTCCTCGAATTCTTCGACTCCATCCTGGCGACGGGCCTTGCATTGAGGATGCCCACGATGTTCTCGAAACGCGATTTCGTCGAACTGGGCGGGTTGATGAGTTTTGGACCCGATCCTCGCGACTTGTTTCGCAGAACCGCGCGCTACGTCGACCGGATTGCCAGGGGCGCAAATGCGGCTGAGCTGCCGATCGAGCAACCCAAGAACCTCGAGCTCACCATCAATCTCGATCGGGCCAATGCTCTTGGCATCGTTATTTCTAGATCGATACTGATGCGGGCGGACTACGTCGTGAAGTAGTCCGGGAGAGGCGATCTACATCGCACTAACTAGCGCACGACGAGATTCTTGAAGGCTTTTCGATTGGGTAATCGATACGCCTCGAAGTCGTTGAAATCCGTGGTGGCGATCAGGTTGGTGCGCAACTTGGATGCAAGCCAGACGAGTGTCGCATCGGCAAAATCCACCTGCCGATCGCGATACTTCGATGCCCAGGCCTGCATCACCGACAGGTCATCGAGCGCAAAGTCGACCACCTCGGTGCCGGAGCCCAACAACCATTCGAAGAAGGTGTCTCGATTACGCTCCAGCGCAAACGTGCATTCGGTGATCACCGGCCAGGTCGTGAACAGGCGGTCATTACCGCGCAATCCGGCGAAGAACGACTCGGCATGCGTGTGGTACCGATCGGTCGGGCTCAACAACCCGATCACGACGCCCGTATCAATCAGGATATTTCGCACGGATCGCCGCTCGCATTGCGTCGCTCGATCGCTTCTGCGCGCGCGCAGGTGCTTCCGCCACGAGCGTCAGCCGGCGATAAGCGAGATAGGCCGGGTGTGCCTGCCCCCTATCCTGCTCGATCAACAACTCGATTCCGCGTTCGATGGCTTCGGTCTTGCTGATTCCTTTGGCGCGGCAGAATCGTGTCAAACGGGCTTCGGTTTCGCGCTTCAAGCGGGCGGAGACGGCCATAGGCGTTCCTGCCTTCGTAATACAGATTCGTAATACTAGCGCAGGAATGGCGGCTGTGGCCAATGGAAGAGCTGGCACCACGTGGAGCAAGGACTTCCAATCGGCACCGAGATCGCACGCCGCGCATTGGTGCGAGCCGACTGGGTCCTGCGATAGTTGCGGGGTTCGCGCGCGACGCGGCGATGTCGGGCAATCTGCCCCTGAGGGCTAGCGCCTCAGCCCAATTGGACGGATCGCATATTCAAGGAAGCATAGCGGTGATCGAAGACCGATGACCGAGTATGCGATGCACCTTTTTCGCCCATGCAAGAGTGCGACCCGCCCCGATCGTTCCACCCGATACTGGAGGATGCTGGTCGCAGTGGGTCTGTGTCTCGAAGTTGCATCTTGCGCACAGACGATTCCCGTGTCTGGAGCGAAGTCGTTTACCGAGCCACATCTGATCGAGCGGCCCGTTGCGCGATCCCGGCTCGCGATCGTCCTCTCGGCCGGCAGTTTGCGAGGCTTCGCGCACCTCGGCGTCCTGGAGGTGCTTGCGTCGAACGGCGTACATCCCGATCTCGTCGTGGGCACAAGCGCGGGATCGATTGTTGGTTCGTTGTTCGCATCGGGTGTCGACCTGACGAGCCTGCGCAAGGCGGCGCAAAGCGTCGACTTTGATCTGGTCTCCGGGCTGCTTGCGACGCGCCTCGGCTTAGGGCGACCGCCGGTGTTCGATTTCGTCGATCGACATGCCGCCGAGCGGCGCATCGAGCGGTTCCCGGTTCGATTCGCTGCGGTCGCGACCGAACTGCAAAGCGGTTGCCTGGCTGTGTTCAACGCGGGCGATGCGGCCACCGCGGTGCAGGCTTCTGCAGCAATGCCGGGCGCGTTTGCGCCGGTGTCGATCGCCGGCCGGGACTATGCCGACGGCGGCTTGCTGAGTCCGCTTCCGGTCCGGGTTGCGCGCGCTTTGGGCGCCGAACTTGTGATCGCGGTAGACGTGACGTTCGACCCGCGCGAATCGCGCCTGGAGTCGACGGTCGACCGGCTATTTCAGACAGCGCTGGTGATGATCAAGGCGCAGGCGCGGCGTGAAGCGCGCGAGGCCGATGTGTTGATCGAGCCGGTGCTGCCGCCGGAGGCTGAGGTCACACTGGCGAATCGTGATGCGCTGATCGCGGCCGGCGCGCGTGCCGGGCATGCAGCGCTGCCCCGGATCCGCGCGATGCTCGAGCGGCCCACCGATCAGGCGCGGCGGGTCTCGTTGCCAGCCCTCGATCGAGAATGGTGTCAGCCTCAGGAACTGCAGCAGCTCGCGCGTGCGCGTCGTGATCGTTGATCGATACTTCCGTGAGGGCCGTACACAATCGCATGCGAGTTCACGCAGCAAACGCCCCGCCCCAAGCGGTGGTCCTTTCGCGTAAATTCGCCTCCTTCCGTTGCCCTCTCTGAAGGACGTCCGATGTTGCGAGCCCTTGCCGCGCTGACCGCCCTGTGTCTGTTCGGAAGCGCCAGCGTTGCCCAGGCGCAGTCCAATCCCGCTGCTTCGTTTCCGGAGCGCCCGATCCGCATCGTCGTGGCGTTCGCCGCGGGCGGCCTGGCCGACATCACGTTTCGCCTGGTTGCCGACAAACTCTCGGAGTTGGTGGGCAAGCAGGTGCTGGTCGAGAACCAGCCCGGCGCGGGCGGCATCGCCGCCGCCAATGCTGTGCTGCGCGCCAAACCTGATGGGCACACGCTCCTGGTGCTCACCAATGGCACGGCCATCAGTAAGTCGCTGTTCAAGAGCCTGCCGTTCGATCCGGCGAAGGACTTCGTGCCGGTGTCGCTGGTGGCGTACTTCGATCTGATCATCGTTGCCAAGGGCGATGGTCCGCACCGCACGCTCGGTGAGTTGCTCGCCGCGGCGAAGGCCAATCCGGGCAAGCTCAACTTCGGCACCATCAACCCGGGCAGCACGCAGAACCTCTCGGCCGAGCTGTTTCGTTCGACCGCAGGCGTGAACGTGCCGATCGTCCCGTTCAAAACCACACCCGAAGCGCTCACCGCGCTCATGGGTGGGCAGATCGACGCGGTGTTCGAAGCGTTCGCCTCGACCAAGGCGTTGGTCGAATCCGGCAAGCTCAAAGCGCTTGCCAGCACTGGCCCCAAGCGCAGCGGTTATCAGCCCGCCACGCCCACGGTGCTGGAGGCCGGAGTCGCGGGCTACGAGGTCGTGGGTTGGAACGCACTTGGCGCGCTGGCCGGAACGCCCCCCGAGATCGTCGCGGTGCTCAATCGTCATCTCAACACGATCGTCGCGATGCCCGATGTGAAGAAGCGCTTCCTCGACCTCGGACTCGAAGCTTTTGCCGGTACGCCCGACGAGCTCGGCAAGCGGCTGGTGGCCGATATCGGCAAGTGGGAGGCGGTGATCAAGCGCGCAGGAATACAGCCGCAGTAGCGTGCGCGAGCTGACATGGCCACCTTGCCGTTGATGGTCGATGCACATGCGCATGTGTTCCTGGCCGACATGCCGCACATCGCCAATCCGCGCCACAACATCCAGTACGACTTCACCGTCGAGCAGTACCTGCGCACGCTCGATGAGCACGATGTCCATTACGCGGTCATCGCCGCGGCCAGCCCGTACGGCGACTACAACGACTACACCATCGATGCGATCAAAGGGCACGCGCGACTGCGCGGCACGGTGATCCTGGAGCCCTCGGCCGAGCGATACACGCTGGCGATGATGAAACGCGACGGCATCGTCGGCGTGCGCCTGCCCTACATCAGCCTTAGTGACCTGCCCGATCTCACCGCGTTCGAATACCAGCGTCTGCTGCGACGGTTTCGCGATCTCGACTGGCACGTGCATCTGCATCTGGACGGGCCACGCCTGCCGCAAGTGATGCCGGCGCTCGAGCGTTCGGGCGTCAAGCTCGTGATCGATCACTTCGGTCGGCCCGATCCGAACCTCGGCGTCAACTGCGCGGGCTTCCAGATGATGCTGCGCGCGATCGAGAAGGGCCGCACCTGGGTAAAGGTCTCGGCCGCCTACCGCTTGGGCAAGGAGCGCGCGGCGCACTACGGCCGGGAGCTGTTGCGGCTGGTCGGGCCCGATCGGCTGCTGTGGGCGAGCGACTGCCCGTTCGTCGGGCACGAATCGCAAGTCACCTATCGTGAAACCATCGACGACGTGCTCGCCTGGGTGCCTGAGGGTCCGGCGCTTAACAAGATCTTCGCGGAGAACGCGCTGAAGCTGTATTTCTCCTGAGATTCGCCGCGACGAATCGCGTTCCACGCGCATCTGCTAGTCAGGATTGACTAGCCCCCAAGGGCAGCGCCCGCCAGGCGGATTGATCGATTCTGTCGATTCGCCCCGCGCGTTCGATCTCTAGTCTTGCGACATCGCTGACGTGCCGCTTGCGCCGTCGGCCCGACCGGAGATTCGGCGTGCGCTACGTGACCTCGATTGCGGTACTGAGTCGTCGCCCTGATCAGCAGCACCTCATCAGGGCAACCCGACGCAAGTGTCGGATTCATTCCTACGCATGAAGCCGTACGAGGCTGGTCACGTACGTCGCGGACCTGTTGAATCCCCATTGCAGGAGAGAACGATGACTCACGTCGTCAACGAACCGGCGATACGCAAACCATGTTCGGACTACACGAAGCGCGGTATTACGCCGGCTCGCAACGATGCGTCGCAGCCCACGACGCAAGTGCATGAGCCGGGCGTGCAGTTCGCGCTCGCCGCAGGATCGATGCGCTCGATCGTCGTACGCACGGGCGCCTCGGTCGTATGCGAACGCGGAACGCTGTGGCTTACCGCGGACCGCAGCACCGACGACATCGTGCTTGGCGCCGGCGACATGTACCGGGCAGCGCAGTCTGGCCAGATCACCGTGGTCGCACTCAGCGAGGGGGCGTATCG
>CADEDU010000027.1:22040-60516 GCA_902826155.1 uncultured beta proteobacterium | reverse complement strand
TGAACATGCACAACTACTGGATGGGGTTGGCGGCCGATGTGTGGCGCTCGGGCGACAAGTCGCTCGAATGGATGTTGCGCGAAGGCGCTGCGGGTGAAGTGTTCGCGGCGGGCCACGCCGAGAACGGCAATGACATCCCGGTTCTGCTCTCCACCACCAAAGCCGAGCGCGTAAAGGGCGGCTACCGCTTCACCGGGCGCAAAGCCTTCGGCAGCCTCACGCCGGTATGGACGCGCCTGGGCATTCACGGTATCGACACCAGTGATGCGGCTGCGCCGAAGATCGTGCACGGCTTCCTGCCGCGCGATGCCGGCGGCTACAAGATCGTCGAGACCTGGGACGTACTCGGCATGCGTGCCACGCGCAGCGACGACACCATATTGGAGGGCGCGTTCGTGCCCGACAAGTACATCGCTCGGGTGGTGCCGGCGGGCGCTGCGGGCGTGGATCTGTTCGTACTGGGAATTTTTGCGTGGGCGTTGCTGGGCTTCGGCAACGTCTACTGCGGACTGGCGCGGCGCTCGCTCGATCTGGTGCTGCCGGCTATCAAATCGAAAACCTCGGTGGGGTTGTCGCGATCGATGGCGTACCACGCCGAAGTGCAGCATGGCGTTGCCGAGATGGTGATCGATCTGGAGGCGATCGCGGCGCATCTGGACCGCGTCGCGCAGGACTGGTCGAGCGGCGTCGACCACGGTGGTGCCTGGCCGGTCAAGATCGTCGCGGCGAAGTACCACGCGGTCGAGTCGGCTTGGCGCGTGGTCGATCGCGCGATGGAGCTCTCGGGCGGATTCGGCATGTTCAAGAAGAACGAACTGGAACGGTTGTTCCGCGATGCGCGTGCCGGTCGGTTCCACCCGGCGAACGCTGCACTCGCTCACGAACTGGTCGGCAAGATGTCGTTGGGCATCAACCCCGACGAGCAGCCGCGCTGGGGCTAGCGCGCGAGACCGCGGCTCGAAATGCGGCGTAGCGGCTCCGATCGCCGCGTGAGTTGGCATATCGATGCGAGTTCTCGATCACGGTAGTCGGTCCGGAGGTCTGCCGCAAAGCGGGGCGGGCGAAGCCCAACACGGCTTTAACGTGTACCGCTAGCGGCGCCGGGTCACGTCAGGCATGGATGTAGGCCGGCGGTCCCGCTCGAGCGCGCTGGATGGAAGGCTTTGCCCAGGGTGATGGATTCGTAGTACCGTCCCCGCTCTGTACCGACATTCCGTCGGCTCAAAGCGAGGAATCACCTATGCCGCTATTCGTGATCGAACGCAATTTCGCCGAGCAGCTGGAAGTCACCAAAGATGCCGCGGCGCAAGTCAAGCGCATCAACGACGACGCAGGCGTGCGCTGGCTCTTTTCTTTTCTCAGCGCCGACAAGAAAAAAACCTATTGCCTGTACGAAGCGCCCAGCGCCGACGCGATTCGCGCCGCCGCCAAGGCAGCGAGCCTGCCCGCCGATAGCGTGATCGAGGTGAGCGAACTTCGTCCCGAGCAGTTCGCATAGCGACCTCCGCGCCGCGCGCCTAAGCCAATCGATTCTCCCGCGCAAACGCAGCTGCTTCGGTGCGATTGGCAGTTTCGGTCTTGGCCAAGATGTTGCGCACGTGATTGGCAACCGTGTTCTCGCTCACGAACAGCGCTTTGCCGATCTCCCGATTGCTGCGCCCGATTGCGACTAGCTTCAGCACCGCCACTTCGCGGTCCGATAGTCTGGCCGGGTTTGCGCCCCGCGCTTGGGAAGTGCCGATGCGCGCACCTAACAGACTGAGCCGTTCTTCCAGCATCTTCATACCCAGTGCCTTGGCAACTGCCAGGGCCTGATCGGCCAGCTCGATCGCGCGCGCCCGGTCCTGCGACCGGTTGCGGTCAAGGAGCATCGCCGCATGCTGATGCCTGGTGTGCGCGAGCCACGGCAAGGCGCCTTGCCGCTCGTTCATCGATGCGGCCGCACTGAAATGCCGATCCGCTTCCTCGATTCGCTTCATGGTCGCAGCCAGCATGCCAAGATGGCGTTCGACCGAACCCACGCAGACGAGATTCGAGCCGGTGACCAGGTTGAACGTCTGATAGGGAGCGAGTAGTCGGTACAGCACCGAGGCGCGGGCATCATCGCCCAGATACGCGCACACCTCGGCCAGGTATCCGACCGATGTGATCCAGAGCGCATCACGCGCGATGGCACAAAACTCGTCGTGCGCCAGCTGCTCGAACAACGCGCGCGCTTGTTCGCGCATGTCGAGTTCGGCATAAATGAGCGCCAGCCCCGGGCGCCAGGTCGCCGCCTCGGGCGTGCCGCTCACGATCCGCTTCACGATCGGTGCGACTTCACGAAGCCGACCTTGCTCCCGCCGGATGCTGAACATCTGCACGCCGTACACGCCGAGGGCATCGATTCCGGGTTGGCGTTGTCCTCGACTGAACGCCTCCTCGGCCAGTCGCTCGGCTTCATCAAACCTGCCAGTGAAGAGTGCAAGCCCGGCATTCGAAGTGAGAATGACGTATTGATAGAAAGGCAGCCGCAGCAATCCGACCAGGCGCTCGAACTCCCTGAACTCATTTACGTGCAGGTGCAATTCACCGCTCTCGAGTAAATCGAACGTGTAGAAGCTCATCGCCTCGACGGCGCGCACTTCGTCACCAGCCTCGATTGCAAGGCGGTACGCTTCCCTGCCGTTGGCGATGCGAACGTGTATCCGATCAGCCTGCCAGCGAGCCCCGACGCCCGCAACTAAGGCGCTCGCGAGCGTTGCACGATCACCCAGGCGTCGCGCGATGGCGATCGCCTGCTCGTTCGCCGAGTTTGCGGATTCGACGTCTCCGGTGTGCACCAACGCCCGCGTCAGTGCCGAAAGCATGCGTGCTCGGAGCAAGCTGTCACCGGGATCGAGGCATTCCAGCGTCTCGCGGAGGAAACGTACGGCGAGCCCGCCGTGCTCACCAGGGCGCCAGCTTGCATCCTCGAAGCCGATCGCTGCTTGCGCGCGAATTTGTAGTGCGTCCGCCGAGTTGTTGTCCGATAACAGCACCGCGACCTGGCGAAAGGTATCCCGCGCCTCCACGTGTTCACCCGCCTTTGTCAGCGACTCCCCCAGTGCAAGCAGCAGCCGAGCGCGATCGATCGGGTCGGCGTTTGACGTGGCTTCCTGAGCCTGTAGCGCCAGTCGATATAGCCGCGCCGACTCCTCGTAGGCAGTGAGAATGTTCGCCCGCTCGGCCGCACGCCGCGCGTAGTCGATAGCCTTGTCGACGTCACCGCCCGGCAATGCCGCGCAGAAGTGATGAGCGATCGCAGCGAGCGCGGTCATCTCGCGCGGGCTGCGCATGAGTTCGAGCGACTCCGCCACGCGCTGGTGCAGCCGCGAACGACGCACCGCGGACAATTCATCGTAGAGGGTCTCGCGAATCAAGGCGTGCGTGAACTGATAGCTCCCCGCTTCATGGCCCGGCTCGACAATGCGCATCGCCTCGGCCTGTTCCAGCGCGACGAGGCAATCGTCGGCGCGGATTCCTTCGATCACGCGTGTGAGCAACTCGGGGCGGAATGTCCGACCGATCACCGCGGCGCAGCCAAGCACATCATTGGCGGACTTGGACAGGCGGTTGAGGCGTGTTCCGATGACTTCGCGGATGCCCTCGGGAATGCGCCGCGGGGTGGTGGGCATGACGGCGGTTGTGCCTTCCCGGCCCAGCAGGCCCTCCTGCGCGAGATAGCGCGTCATCTCCTGGAGGAACAACGGATTGCCCTCGGTCTGCGAGAACAATGTGGCGAGAAGCTCGCTCGGTGCTTCGGCGCCGGCAATTGCGCCGACCAGTTGGGCCGATTCATCGAAGGTGAGTCCGCTCAACTTCATTCGGTAGGCCCATGCATGCCGCGCCAGTTCGCCAAGCGTGTTCGACATGGCATGCTGGCGCGTGAGCTCGATGTCGCGGTAGGTTCCCAGCACCATCAGCCGCTCACCATCTGCCTCGGACGCGAAGAACTCGAGGAACCGCAGCGAAGCGGCGTCCGCGCAATGCAGGTTATCGAGGATCAGGACCAGTCCGCCTGCGCCGGCAACTCGCTTCCAGAAGCTGGTGAGTGCGTCGAACAGTTGGAACCGCGCTTGATCCGGATCGTTCGCGCGCGGCAACGTGGGCAGATCGGCGCAGCGTTCCGCCACGCTCGGTGCGATCTCGGCGATGTACGTCGCGCCGCGACCGAGCATCGCACGCACGGTCGCGTCATCGTGTTGCGCAACGTAAGCATCGATTGCCTGCACCCAGGGCCAATAGGGCGGTGCGCCCGGTTCCTCCTTGCAGCGGCCCCACAGCACCTGCAGCGCGCGGGTGCCGGCTTCGAGCGCGACACGCTGCGCGACGCGCGTCTTGCCGATGCCCGGCTCACCGGCAACCATCCAGATCTGACCGCGGCTTTGCGCAGCCTGATCAAGGCTCCCGAACAAGCGCGCGAGTTCGGCACCACGACCCACGAAACCGTCGCCGCTCGCCTGGCTTGCCAGCAACGGTGCAGGTGCCGCAGCGGCTCGCAGCGCGGCACCGCATCCGTCGCAGAACGACGCGCCGATGCGGTTTTCCCTCTGGCAGCTGGGGCAGAGCATGAACGAGGTCGCGGTTGGGGCCACTCGTCGAGAGCGACGATTCAAACATGAACCGCGTCACGAGGGAAATCGGAGTGCCCACCCACCGCCATTGGTGGCAAGTGGTAGCATTTTGCTACTTTCCCGCCCGAAACATTCAAACTCGTGACTATCCCGGTCAAGCTGTCCGACACCCTGGCAGGCGCCGCTCAGATCGAAGCGAACATCGCGGGCCGTTCGATGACCAAGCAGATCGAGCACTGGGCGCAAATTGGTCGGATCGTCGAATCGGTGCTTCGTATCCCGCAATTGCACGCGATCAAACGAGCAGGTACCGATCCACGGCAGGTTATCGCGGATGCCCAGGCGCGTGAAGCGATCGACGTTCTGATCGACGAGCTTGCCGGCGGTGATCGCGCCCGCGCGATTCGACACATTCGCGGTACGAGTCGACCGGTATATGCCGCCGCGCGCGGAAAACCGGGATATGTGACGCAAGTCCAGCCCGATGGCTCTCGACGTCTGGGCAGGATCGTGAGGGGTGAATTCGTGCCTGCTTCCCGCCGCCGATGACGGTCGAGCGCGAGCTCGCACGGTTGCGCGCGACGCTCGGCCAGTCCCAGCCGGTGTTGCTCGTGCTCGCTGGTTCGAACGGTGCCGGCAAGAGTACTTTGTATGCAACCCACTTTGCACAAGCCGGACTGCCCTTCATCAACGCCGATGAAATTGCCCGGTCCATTCGCGCTGGCCGACGCGCGACGACGCGGTCGCGCAGCAGCTTGGCCGTGGAAATCGCCGCCCAGCGGCTTGCGGACCGCGAGCGGGCCGATCGGATCGCGCGCGGGGAGTCATTTATTACCGAAACGGTCTTCTCCGATCCGGTCGGAGCCAAGATCAGAATGCTCGAGGAAGCCTCAACGCGAGGCTTTCGTACCGTGCTGGTGTTCGTCGGCATCAGTTCGCCCGCGCTGTCGGAGGCACGCGTGCTCGAACGAGTGACCGCGCGGCAAGGCCACGACGTGCCGCGTGATCGCCTCTACGCCCGATTTCCCAGGACCCTTCTCAACCTTGCGAAGGCGATACCCTTGGTCGACGTCACCGTGTTACTGGACAACGACGATGATCGTCGGCCATTCAGGTTCGTCGCCCGATTGGAGCGGGGTCGGATTCGCGGTCACGTCGGCTCGATTCCCCCGTGGGTGCCACGGTCCGTTCGTACGCGATTGCTGCGCCCAGCCACTCGCAAGTCCGCCAAACCTCGTTGATGGAATCGCAGTCAGTTGCTCCCAACCGGCACGCTTCGGGCGCAATGGGTGCTCCGCTGCCGCGCCTGGAAGACCCGCGCTTCCTCTGCGGCCAGGGCCGCTTCGTCGCCGATATGCATCTGCCCGATACGGCGCACGCGGTCGTCGTGCGCTCGCCGCATGCGCATGCGCGGATCGTGCATTGCGATGCCGCGGCGGCGCGTTCGTCGCCGGGTGTGCTGCTGGTGCTGACCGCAGATGACCTCGTGCGCGAGCAGATCGGCGCGCTGCCGTGCGAGGCTTTTCCCCGATTGCCGGCGGGCAGCCCGTTTCATCGTCCGCTGCAGCCGATACTCGCGCGCGACAAGGTGCGTCATGTCGGCGAGGCGGTTGCGCTGATCGTCGCGGCGTCCGAAGCACAAGCGAAGGATGCGGCGGAGCGCGCGCTCATCGAATACGCACCGCTTCCTGCGGTGGCGCTTGGCGACGCGCTACGCGACGATGCCGCCAAAGTGTGGGACGAAGCCGCCAGCAACGTCTGCTTTCGACTCGAACGCGGTGATGTGAGCACGGTCGATCAGGCTTTCAGTCGCGCCGCGCATGTCGCCCGGATCGATGTGCACTATCCGCGCGCTTCGGCCAACGCAATCGAGCCGCGCGCGGTGCTGGCGTGGCGCGAGGCGCTCGATGGCCGGCACACGATCTGTTCGTCGACGCAGTTTCCGTTTCAACTGCGCGAGGTCCTGGCGCAGGCGTTTCGCCTGCCCGAGCAAAGCCTGCGGGTGATCGCACCCGATGTCGGCGGCGGGTTCGGCATGAAGAGCCAGATCTATCCGGAAGAAGCGCTGGTGTTGTGGGCGGCGATGAAACTGTCGCGCCCGGTGCGTTGGGTCGCCGATCGCAGTGAAAGCCTGGCTGCCGACATGCACGGGCGTCACCAGATCGCCCATGCGGAACTCGCGCTGGATGCGAGCGGGCGTGCGCTCGCGCTGCGTGTGGCGGTTGCGATCGACCTGGGCGCATATCTCGGCTATTCCGCCGGTGTCGCGCCGAACAACGCTGCGATCAGCTACACCAACACTTACGACATTCCGCTCATCCACTCGCGTGTCGACGCGGTGTTCACCAACACCGCACCGGTCGGCCCGTATCGCGGCACGGCCAAACCCGAGGCGACGTACGTGACCGAACGGCTGATCGAGCGCGCGGCGCACGCAATGCGCATCGACCCGATCGAGATTCGACGCCGCAATCTGATCGCGCCCGACGCGATGCCGTATCGCACGCCAGGTGGCTATCTGTTCGACTCAGGCGAATTCGCGCGCGTGCTCGATCGAGCGATCGAGCTGGCCGACTGGAACGGGTTCGCTGCACGGCGCGCGCACAGCGAGTCACGAGGGCTGCGCCGTGGTCGTGGTTTGGCCATGCATTGCCAGCGCGCGGGCAGCCAATCGGAGCGCATGGAAGTGCGCGTCGCGCAGGACGGCTCGATCGCCTTGCATGTCGGCACGCTCGCCACCGGGCAAGGCCACGAAACGGTGTTCGCGCAGATGGTGTCGCAATGGCTGGGCGTGCCGCACGAGCGCATCCGCGTGGTGCAGGGCGACACCGATCGCGTTCTCTTCGGGCGCGGTACGTTTGCCCAGCGCAGCATGAACGCGGGCGGCTCGGCGCTCAAACTGGCCGTCGACGAGGTCGTGCGCAAAGCCCGGCGTATCGCTGCGTGGATGCTGGAAGCGGCCGAAGCGGATCTCACGTTCGAACAGGGCGTGTTCAAGGTAACCGGCACCGATCGCATCGCGCGCTTCGATGACGTCGCCAAGAAAGCGTATCTACCGGTCGGACTGCCATCCGAGCTCGGCTTGGGTCTGGACGGCATCGGCAACCACGACGGACCGAACAACTTCCCCAATGGCTGCATGGTGTGCGAGGTCGAAGTCGATGTCGACACCGGACAAGTCACGGTGGATCGGCTCGCTGCCGTCGACGACGTCGGCGTGGTGATCAATCCGCTGCTGCTCGAAGGTCAGCTGCACGGCTCGATCGCGCAGGGTCTGGGCCAGGCGCTGGTGGAGCAGGTGGTGTACGAGCCAGGCTCCGGGCAGCTGTTGACTGGATCGTTTCTCGACTACGCGATGCCGCGTGCCGATTCGCTGCCGCCGATCGCGGCCGACGTACTCAACGTGCCCACCTCGACCAATCTGTTAGGCGTGAAGGGTGGCAGCGAGGCGGGCAACGTGGGCGCGCCGCCTGCGATCGTGCACGCGATTCTCGATGCACTGGCGCCGCTCGGCGTCACCGATATTCAGATGCCTGCGACGCCTGAACGCGTCTGGCGAGCGATCAACGCGGCGCGCGGTTAGTCGCGCCAGACCGTTCAGCTATTCCGCGCTCGGCGTGAAGCCCGATTTCTGGATGATCGGCGCCCAGCGCTCGGTGTCGGCCTTCACCATCGCCTGGAAGTCGGCGGGCGTCATCTCGCGAATCTCCAGCTCGAACTTGCGCATGCGCTCGCGGCCGTCCTGCGTGCGCAAGGTGCGAACCACGACTTCGTTGATGCGATTGACCACGTCGGCGGGCGTGCCGGCCGGTGCGAACAGTCCGTACCAGCCCGACACCGCGAGCATCGGGTAACCCAACTCCTTGAACGAGGGGACGTCCGGCGCGTTCACCGAGCGATCGTCGCCGGTCTGCGCGAGGTACTTGATCTTGCCGCTGCGCACGTGCGAGAGCAGCGAGCCCATCGGCAGCACCGCGGCGGCGACGTGACCCGCGACCAGGTCGGTGATTGCCGGCACCGTGCCGCGGTAGGGCACGTGCGTCATGTTGGCGCCGGTCACCTGCACCAGCAGCGTCCCGAAGAAGTGCAGGTTGGTGCCCGCGCCGGCGGTGCCGTATCCCACCTGTGCCGACTGCGTCTTGCTCCAGGCGGCCAGTTCTTTCACGTCCTTGGCCGGGACGCCGGCGTGCGCAGCCAGCGCGATACGGTAGATGCCGCCGTGCGCGATGCCGACGAAATCGGTCAGCGGCACATACGCGGGCTTCTTGACCGTGTGCGGGTAGACGCTGATGTTGGAGTCGGGCGCGAACAGCAGTACCGAACCGTCGGCCGGCGCGCCCTTCAGCGCCGCGGCACCGATCGCCCCGGCGGCACCAGCGCGGTTTTCCACTACGTACGAACGTCCGCTCGACTCGGACAGCTTCTCGGCGAGCATGCGCGCGGTGGCATCAAGTCCGCCGCCGGGCGGATAGTTGACGAGGATGCGGTGTTGGGCGAACGCCGGGGCCGGCACGACGCCCAGGCTGACCAACGTGGCCGCGGCAAGCGTCGCCAAGGCGCGATGCATGACTTGCATGGTGCTCTCTATGATCGGGGAGCGCGGAAGAATAGCAGCGGTGTAGGCTTGCGTCCTTCCATCGGCATTGCGATGTAGCGTTCGCACCCCGACGATTTGCGTACTTGTCCTTCGAGCCTCTATCCATGAACCTGCAAACCAACAAGATCCAGGCCCGCACCGACGGTCACATTGGCTGGCTGGTGTTCAACAATCCGGAGCGCCACAACGCGGTGTCGCTCGACATGGCCCAGGCGATCCCCGAGGTGATGCACGCCTACGAGCACGATGCGGCGGTTCGCGTGGTGGTGCTGGTGGGTGCGGGCGAGCGCGCGTTCGTGGCCGGGTCCGACATCTCGAAGTTCGATGCGGTGCGCGCTGACCCGGAGGCCAACCGCCGCTACCGCGAGATCGTCCACCGCGCGTTCCACTCGGTGTACGAGTGCGCCAAACCGACGATCGCGATGATCCGCGGTTACTGCATCGGCGGTGGACTGGAATACGCCGCCAACTGCGACATCCGCATTTGTTCGGAGGATTCCACGTTCGCGATCCCCGCCGGAAAACTCGGCCTGGGGTTCGGCTCCGAGGGTGTGGTGATGCTTGCGCGCGTGATCGGTCTGGCGCGCGCACGCGAATTGCTATTCACTGCGCGGCGCATCAACGCGCAGGAAGCGCTCGCGATCGGACTGGTGAATCGCGTCGTGCCGGCCGCGGCGCTGGAGGCGGAGGTGAAAGCGTTCGCGCAGTCGATCGCCGAAAACGCGCCGCTCACGCTCGCCGCGCTCAAGCAGTCGATCCTGGAACTGGAGAAGCCGCAGGCCGAGCAGAACCTCGCGCGCGTGCAGCCGATGATCGACGCGTGCTTCGCCTCGCAGGATTACGCCGAGGGCCGCAAAGCGTTCGCCGAGAAGCGCAAGCCGAATTTTCAGGGGCGGTAGCGGAAGACGCCGGGCTGGGGAGGGGGCACTAAGCCATCGCCGCCGGCGCGTGCGGCATGCTCGCCCACTGTTCGGGGTCGTGACCGAAGATCAAGCGGCAACCCTGGCGGTCCTGCATGGCGCGCAATCGCCCGAACGTCTCGACCATCAGCTCGGGTTTCCAGGCCGCGCCCGCGTGCGGCACGATCTCGCGATCGAGGTGCGCCTTGCTGTAGCACGCATCGGCCGTCAGCACGAACTCCACGCCCGGTGCGGCCCGCACGCGCAGCGACTGATGGCCCGCGGTATGACCCGGCGTAGGCAGCAGCACCAACGTGCCGTCGCCGAACACATCGTGCTCGCCATCGACGATGCGATAGTCGAACGGATGATCCCAGTACGCGCGGTTGTACGGGCTCTTCGGCGCGCGTGCCATCTCCATCTCGGCTTTCTGCACGATGAACGTCGCGCGCGCAAACAATGTGTTGCAGCCGCAGTGATCGAAGTGGAAATGCGAGTTGATGACGATCGTGATGTCCTGCGGCCTCAACCCCACGGTGGCGAGCTGATCGACCGGATTCTCATCGGATGCCGAGCGCAGCGCAAAGGAGGTGGCGATGCGCTTGCCGAGCTTGCCGAGCGGATCCTGATACGCGGTGCAGTCCACCCCTGTGTCGAACAACACATTGCCTTGGTCGTGACGAATCAGAAAGCTCGGCACCTGGATCGTCATCGCGGTGCCGGGCGTCTCGTCGGGAAAGAACAGCGTGCGGTCGAATTCGAGCTGACCGGCGCACATCGCGTAGAGTTTGAGCATCGTGGTTCTCGATTGGTAATGAGGCGCTGCAATCAAGGCGCCGCGTTCACACCACGTGAGTTTGACGCTTTCGGCCGCGCGGTGCCATCCTTGCGGCGCCCACCGCTCAACCCTCATGAACGCTCCCGACAACCACGGCCCGCTCGCCGGCGTGCGCATCATCGATTGCACGCACGTCATTCTTGGTCCGTACTGCACCCAGCATCTTGCCGATCTCGGTGCCGACGTCATCAAGATCGAATCGCCCGAGGGCGACGTGATGCGTCACGTCGGTCCGAAGCGTCACGCCGGCATGGCGCCGGTGTTCCTGCATCTGAACCGCAACAAACGCTCGGTGGTGTTCGATCTGAAACGCCCGGACGCGCAGCAGGCATTGCACCGGCTGTGCGCCGCGGCCGACGTGTTCGCCGTGAACATGCGTACCGATGCGCTGCAACGCATGGGCGTGGACTATGCGTCGCTCGCCAAGGTGAATCCGCGCCTGGTCTACGTGAGCATGCTCGGCTTCAGCCAGCGCGGACCGTACGCCGCCGAAGCCGCGTTCGACGATCTGATCCAGGCGGCGGTGGCGCTGCCGTCGATCATCGCGCAATCGACCGGCGACATTCCGCGCTATGTGCCCACGGCGGTATGCGATCGCGCCGTGGGGCTGTACGCGATGGGCATGATCACCGCCGCGCTCTACGCTCGTGAACGCACCGGTCGCGGCCAGAAGGTCGACGTGCCGATGTTCGAGACCATGGCGCAGAACGTCCTGGGCGATCACATGTGGGGGCACACGTTCGTGCCGCCCGAAGGCGAGTTCGGCTATCAGCGCCTGATGGGTGCCGAGCGCCGGCCTTACGCGACCAAAGACGGTCATTTGTGCATCCTGCTCTACACCGATGCGCAATGGCAGAGTTTCTTCGCGCGCTTCGGTCAGCCCGAACTGGTACGCACCGATCCGCGATTCCGCGACATCGCCGCGCGCACCCGGCACATCAACGAGATCTACGCCATGGTCGCGGCCGAGATCGCGAAGTACACGCAGGCCGAGGTGCGCACCCGGCTCGACGGCGCCGGCATTACGTTCTTCCCGGTGCACACGTTCGAGAGTCTCGTCGCCGATCCCCATCTGAACAAGATCGGCTTCTTTCGCGAAGACGATCACCCCACCGAGGGTCGCATCGTCACCATGGGCGTGCCCAGCGAATGGTCCGACACCGCACCGTCGATCCGCCGCATGGCGCCTCGGCTGGGTGAACACACCACCGAGGTGCTCAGCGAAGCCGGCTTCGATCGCGCGACGATCGATGCGCTCGTGGCTTCGGGTGCGGCGGTGCAGGCGTCGTCGTAGCGCGGATCGTTTGGTGCGCAGACAGATCAGACCGTACAACGGGATCAACACAACAGATCAACCAAGGGACCCATTCATGCGTATTGCCATTCTCGGCACCGGCGGCGTCGGCGCCTATTTCGGTGCCTATCTGCAACGTGCCGGCCAGGACGTGACGTTCATCGCTCGCGGCGAGCATCTGCGCGCGATGCAGGCCAAGGGGCTCGCGATTCGCGGGCCGCGCGGCGATCTCGAACTGTCCAAGGTGCAGGCCACCGATCGTCCAGCTGAACTCGCGCCCGTCGACGTGGTGCTGTGCAGCGTCAAGCTCTACGACACCGAGAGTGCCGCGCAATCGGTCGCGCCGCTGCTGGCCAAGGGCGGCGTGTGCATCAGCGTGCAGAACGGCGTGGATGCGCAGGATCGAATCGGCGCCATCGTCGGGCGCGACCGCGTCATGGGCGGGCTCGCCTACGTGTCGGCGCTGATCGAAGCGCCCGGGGTGATCCGCTACACCTCGGACATGTCGTCGATCCGCTTCGGTGAAACCGATGGTTCGATGTCGGCGCGCGCCTCCGCGTTTCGCGATGCGTGCCTGGCTGCAGGTTTCGGCGCGGAGCTCATGCCCGATATTCGCGCGGCGCAGTGGCACAAATTCGTGGGGCTCGCCACCAATACGGCGCTCAATTGCCTGGTGCGCAAGCCCGCGGGCGTCGTGTACCACGACCCGGACCTGATCCCGATCGCGGTGCAATGCTTCACCGAAGTGGCGGCCGTGGCGCGCGCGCAGGGCATCGCGCTTGCCGAGGACATCGTGCCGCAGATGCTCAAGCAGCATCAGAACTTTCCGCCGCACATGTTCGCCTCGATGTATCACGACCTGATGCGCGGCAAGCGGCTCGAACTGGACAGCCTCTCCGGTTTGGTCGTGCGCAAGGGGCGCGAACTGGGCGTGCCGACCCCGACGCACGCGATGGCTTACGCCTGTCTGAAGCCATACCTTCACGGCGCGCCCGCCGAGAAGTGATGTGGTATGCATCCAAAGCCGGTGCCACCGCGTAGACATGGCATCGGGCTGGCGCGCGGCAAGGTGCGCGCACGCTTGACTACTCGGCTGCTGCTGCGATCGCTTGCGCGGTTCATCGCGCGACATCCGCATGGCCCCCGCTGCGACTCACCATTAGAGGAGACAACCATGCGCATTCCGTTCGTGCGAGTACGCCCCGCCGTCTTGGCCGCCTTCGTTGCTGCTGCGGTGGGCGGCGTGCCAGTAACCGCCCAAGTGATGTCCGGTGCGGCGAACGTCAAGTTCCCCGAAGGCTTCGAGAAAGGGGTGCTGTACCAGTCGCTCGATCGCCACGACATCAAACAGTTCCGCGAGCTGTATGCGAGCAAGGAAGCCGTTGACGCGGTGCGCAAGGGCATGCCGGTCCCCAGCGGCACCGTCCTGACCCTGGTGCAGCACAAGGCGAAAGTGGACGACAAGGGCAATCCGATCAAGGGGCCCGACGGACGTTTCGTCAAAGACGGCGTGGTCGCCTACGCCGTGATGGAGAAACGCAGCGGCTGGGGTGCCCAGTACGCGGCCGATATCCGCAACGGCGAATGGGAGTATCAGGCGTTCACTGCCGACAAGAAGGTCAACGAAAAGGCGAATCTGCGCGCCTGCTTCCAGTGCCACAAGCCGCACGAGAAGGCTGATTTCGTCATCTCGCTGGCCAGCCTGAACGGTACGTTTCCGGGCGGCAAGGTGGTGGCCAAACCCGCGGCCGGACCAACGTCGGTGTCGATTGCCGAGTTTCTGTTCGGCCCGGAAAAGTCGACGGTCAAAGCCGGGCAGACCATCACCTGGACCAACGTCGACGATTCTCCGCATCAGGTGACGGTGCAGGGCGCCACCACGCTGCGCACCGACGTCATCCTCAAGGGGCAGAGCGTGGCACTGAAGTTCGACGCACCGGGCACCTACGACTACATCTGCGGCCTGCACCCGAACATGAAAGGCAAGATCGAGGTCACGCAGTAGCGCAGCGGAGTGCGGGGCGCGTTGAGCGACCCCGCACGAGCGGGTTGCCGGCACGCGCGGGAACGATCCGCCTCAAAGCGGCGCGCGCTGAATCTGGCCAGTGCCGGTGACGTACCAGCGTTCGTTCGCGAACGACCTGCCGGCGAACCGCGCCTGCATCCAATCGGCCACGTGCACTGCGGGATTCGGCCCGAGGTTCGCCGCCGGCGCGCCGAAGATGGCATGGCGCGCATCCTGATAGACGACCAGCCGCTTTTGCCCGGCGAGTGTCTTCATCAGCCGGTCGGTGTGTTCGAGCGGACTGAGTTCGTCGGCCTCGCCCGCCATGCACAGGTAGGGCATGCGGATCCTGTCGGCGTGACCTTCCCACGTCATTCCTTTGCGGAACTCGTCGAACCTGGCTTCGTCGTGGATGCCCGACATGTACATGAAGCGCATCTTGAAGGTGGGCGAGGCCTCCTGGAAGATCGTGTGAAAACCCGGCTCGTGACACACGGCGCTGCCCGCCACGGCGCGGTAGCGCGGCTCATGCGCGGCGGCGATCGTCACGAAGAACGAACCGAAGCTGTTGCCGCTGATCCCGACGCGCTCGGGGTCGATCTCGGCTCGCTTCGTCACCCACTCGAAGCAGGCTTTACCCGCGGCGGCCCAGGCCGGCATGCTGAAGTGAATGTCGAGCACCGCGCTTTCGTATTGTCCCGGACCGTCCACCGCGAGTACCGCGATGCCGCGCGAGAGCCAGCGATCGCCGTAGAGCGCGGTGCCCATCTCCTTGAAGCTGTCCATGCCTGGGATCGACACCACGCACGGAATGCGTCCGCCCTGGTACCCCGGCGGCAAGTGAAACCACGCCGGTAGCGGTTTGCCGTTCGGCATCGGGATCCATGCTTCCTCGACGCGGTGGTCAGCGAGTCGAGCGTATTGGCTGTAGCACTCGCGCTTGCGCTGGTTGCAGAACTTGTTCTTGTCGTTGTTGGTTTCGAACGGCCACTGCGCAGCCGCCCAGTGGATCGCCGCCATGAAGTAGTTGTCGCGTGCGGTGACGTTCTCGTCGGCTTTCAACGCGGCGCTTGCGACACCTTCGCGCCGTCGAGCCACCGCTTCGAACGCGGGTGAGGCATCGGCATACTTGGTGATGCGTGCGCGGATCGCGGCGAAATCGGCATTGGCCGCTGGTCCGCATGGCGCGGAGAGGTAGATCGAGCGCGGCTGGTCCCAGTCCATGCCGACCGTGCGGATGATGTTGTCGAGCGTCCAGCGCTGCTCGATCCAGCGTTTCGTCATCGGGCCCTGATGCGTGGGTGTTGCCGCTGCGGTGGCCTGAGACGTCTGTGCGTTGGCGAGCGTCGTCGCACCGAGCGCAGCGCCGGCGGTGGCGGCGATCACGCCGGCCGATTGCAGGAATTCGCGCCGATCGAGTCCTTCGTTACTGGTCATGAGCTTCCCCCTTTCGTGTGATGCGGACGCGCCGGCCCGCGATTGGCGTTGAGCGACGATGATCCGATCGCTTCTTGCACCAACTCGGCGATGCTGTAAATATGTCCGGACAAATAACGCTCACTGAGGACCGGGCTCATGGAATCAACCCGTTCGCTGCGTTCAGGTGTCGTTCGATCCGGGCTGGGCATGCTGCTCGCCGCGTTCACCGTGGTCGCACAGGCGCAAGCATTTCCATCGAAGCCGATCCGCGTGATCTTTCCGTTTCCACCTGGCGGTGGCACCGACATCATCGGCCGGCCTGTGTGCGAGGAGGTCTCGAAGATTCTCGGCCAGCCTATCGTCATCGAGAACCGTGGCGGCTCGAACGGGGTGATCGGCGCCGATGTGGTGGCCAAGTCCGCGCCCGACGGCTACACGCTGCTGATTCACACGATGTTCTCGCATCTGGCGAACGCATCGCTTTATCCGAAGCTGCCCTACGATACCGAGCGCGACTTCGCGCCGGTCAGCCTGATCGGTGCAGTGTCGATGGTGCTGGTTTCGCATCCGTCGTTTCCCGCGAAGACGATCGCCGAGCTGATCGCGCTCGCCAAAGAGAAGCCCGGGCAGCTCAGCTACGCGTCGTTCGGCAACGGCAGCGGCGCCCATCTGGGCGGCGAGCTGTTCAAGATGATGGCCGACATCAATCTCGTGCACGTGCCCTACAAGGGCGGCGGACCGGCCATCGCCGACACGATCGCCGGCCACGTGCCGCTGCACTTCGCCGGGATCGCCACGGCCGCGCCGCACATCAAATCGGGCAAGCTGAATGCGATCGCGATGACTTCGGCCAGGCGTAGCGGTTTCATGCCCAATATCCCGACGATGGACGAGCAGGGCATCAAGGGTTACGAGGCGGTGGTCGTGTTCGGTGCGCTTGCCCCCGCCGGCACACCGCGCGAAGTCGTGAAGACGCTCGAGGGCGCGTTCGTGAAGGCATTGGCCACGCCGGCGCTTCGTCAACGGCTGATCGACCAGGGCAATGAACCGCCGTTCGGGTCCACATCGGAGGAGATGGCGACGTTCATCAAGACCGACTTGCAGAAGTGGGCGAAGGTCGTCAGGGAATCGGGGGCGAAAGTGGATTGACGAACCCTACAATAAGCTTCGCTCGCCTTTCTCGCCCGATGTCCGATCCGCCAGCGCTCGATCGGCGATAGCAACGTCATCACCCGCACCCGATCCCGCGATTCAATTCGCTCAACACAACGACGATCACGAAGAAATGTTCAATCCGTTCCAGCCGCTGCAGCACATCAAAACCGAAGTCTTCATGTCGATGCCGAAGAAGTTCCGCAAGAAGCAACGCTCGGCATGGTCGGATCCCAACCGCCAGAACGCCGAGGTCGAATGCTTTCTGGAGGGGCCGTCGTTCGATCGCAAAGGCAATCTGTGGTTCGTCGACATTCCGTTCGGGCGGGTCTTCCGCATCACACCGAAAAAGGACTGGGAGCTGGTCACGCAGTACGACGGCTGGCCAAATGGACTGAAGATCCACAAGAACGGAACGATCTACATCACCGACTACAAGCTCGGGCTGCTCACGCTCGATCCGAAAACCGGCCGCATCACCGAGCTGCTGCGCACTGCCTACAGCGAGAGCTTCAAGGGGCTGAACGATCTGCACTTCGCCGCCAACGGTGATCTGTACTTCACCGACCAGGGGCAAACCGGCATCGCAGACCCCACCGGGCGCGTGTTTCGCCTGCGCGCCAACGGTGCGCTCGACAAGCTGGCCGCGAACGTGCCCAGTCCGAACGGCATCACGCTCTCGACCACCGAGAAGCACTGCTATGTCGGTGTGACGCGCTCGCAGCAGATCTGGCGGCTGCCGATCATGGCCGATGGTGCGGTGTCGAAGACCGGCGTGGCGATCCAGCTCTCAGGCGGCGTCGGCGGCCCCGACGGCATCGAGATGGACGGCGAGAATGGTCTGCTGGTGTGCCAGCTCGGCGTCGGCGTGTGGCGGTTCGACAGCAACATGCTGCCCACGCACCTGGTGTCCTCCGACGATCATCGCCATCATCACCTCGCCAACATCGCGTTTGGCGGCAAGGATCTGAAGACGCTCTACATCACCGAGTCGCTCTCGGGCGACATCCTCGTGGCGCAGATGCCGGTGGCGGGCAAGAAGCTCTACGCGCATCAGTGAGGAGCCGCGCCCGATCGGCGCGCACTCACGCGCGCTGATATTTCGCGACCTTCGCTTCGTCGACCTCCACGCCTAACCCCGCGCCGGCGGGGACGCTCATGTGCCCCGCCTCGACCGTGAGCGGCTGCTTCACCAGATCGTCGACGAGATAGTGGTTGGTGGGGCTCACGCCCCAGTCGAGGTTGGGCAGCGCCGCAGCCAGTTGCAGCAGCGCAGCGGCGGCGATGCTCGACTCGGCCATCTTCGAGGCGAGGTTGACCTTCATGCCCAACCGATCGCACAGCACGCCGGCCGCGAACGCCGGTGCGATGCCGCCAAACTTGATGGTCTTCAAGCTGCCGCCGCGCGCCGCCTTCATTTCGTGATGGCGCTCGATCTCGTGCATGCCGTGCAGCCCCTCGTCGGCGCCGATGGCGATCGAACTGGCCGCAGCCACCTTCGCCATGCCGGCCAGATCGGTGCCGCGTACCGGCTGCTCGAGAAAATCGAGCGGCGCGTTGCCGACCGCTTTGACGAATTCGATCGCCTGCGCCACCGTCCAGGCCTGATTGACGTCAGCCGATACCAGCAGACCCTTGCCCAGCGCCTCGCAGATCGCCCGGGTGCGTGCGGCATCCTGTGCCGGTGAATCGGCGCCGACCTTGATCTTGTACGCGGTGAACCCCTGCGCCTTGCGCTCGGCCGCCTCGCGCACGTCGCCCTCGAGCGAGCCGGTGCCTACCAGCCACAACACCGGAATGCGCTTGCGGCGCTGCTCGCCCAGCAGCGCATGCACCGGGATGCCGCGCGCACGCGCGACGATGTCGTGCAGGGCCATGTCGATCGTCGCCTTGGCCGAGGTGTTGCCGACCATGCGCCAGTCCATCTCGTCGTGAACCGCGGCGAATTCGGCAACCGGCTTGCCGACCAGGAACGGCGCCATGTAGCGCAGCGCGGCCATCATGCTCTCGACCGTCTCGCCGGTCATGTTGGGGGCGCAGGCCGCTTCACCCCAGCCGACCGCGCCGTTGTCGGTCTGCACGCGCACCAGCACGTTCTCGGCCGACTTGATCTCCACGCCGGACATCTTCACCGGCTTCTTCATGGGAATGCTGATGGCGATGGGCTGGATGCTGGCAATGCGCATGAGCGATCTCCGGAAAAGAGCAGATGAATCGATTATCCCGCCGAGCGGAACTCCCGGCGTAGTTCGATCGAGTAGGTATAGCGGCTGCCGGGGTGAATCGACACGGTGTTCTCGAAATTATCGCCCGCAGCGTCGTAGTAGCGCCGCACGATGGTGAGTGCCTCGCTTCTCGCGTCGACTTCGAGGGCACGCGCGAGGCGAGGCGGTACGCTCGATGCGAACACGTCGAGCTGGGCGCGCTCCACATGCACGCCGAACTGCTCTTCGAGCTGCTTGAACACCGGAACGCGACCGTGATCGCGGCGGCGCACGATCCGCGCGTAACGCGGCGCGACGTAAATGTCGGTCCAGCAGAGCGGCACGACCAGACTCGGTGTGCGACGCAGCGCGCCGATACGAAACCAGCGCGCACCGACCGGACACTTGAGCAGCTGCGCGAGCGCGCGACCGGTGCGCACCGATTCGGTCTCGCGCACCTCGCGATAGGTCTGCGCGGGATAGTTGAGCATTTCGGCGACCGAGCCCAGGCTCTGCGTGAACATGCTCGATTGCTCGGCCGCGGTGACGACCGATCCGGCGCGCGGACGCCGCGAGATCAGCCCTTTCTCGGTCAGCTCGCGCAGCGCTTCGCGCACCGTGAACCGGCTCGCATCGAAGCGTTCGCACAGATCGTGTTCGCTCGGCAGCACGTCACCGACGCGGTAGCGGCCGGCGCGGATATCGGCGATGAGTCGTTGCGCGATGCGCCGGTAGCGCGGCGCCGGCTGAGCGCGACGCGAGACGGACGAAGGCATTGCGAGCAGGCGAGTGGAGGATCGGTCGAAAGAGAGCAGCGGGCACGAGGGCGCGCAACTTATGCGCTGCGTAGCCCTCGTGCCGGTGCGCAAGACTCCACTGCCACTTCTCCTCCATCGTCCTGATGCGAGCGACCGGCGGTGCTCGAGTGCGCGTATGTTATTCTTTTGTCCGGACAAATCAACAGCGTGTATCACGGTGTGTCGTCGCCGGCCTGCCGATGCAAGCGCACTGTTGTGGCGTTTCATTGCGCGTGCCGAGGCGCCAACCGCGTCGCCCCACGCATCATCCGACCTCTCACTCGCTCATCCATCATGGCCAAAGGCAAGACTGTTGCTGCGCGCAAGCGTTACCAAGACATCCTGTTCCGCGTCGAGAAGCAAGTCGCGTGGATCACCATCAATCGCCCCGAGGTGTTGAATTCCTTCCGCGAGCAGACGCTCGACGAGCTGATCGACGCCTTCAAGTCGACCCGCGAGGATCCGTCGATCGCCTGCGCGGTGGTGACCGGTGCGGGCGACAAGTCCTTCTCGGCCGGTGGCGATTTCTACGCGATGATGCGTTTGAACCGCGCCAACGCGCACATGTGGAACGACCGCATGCTGGGCCTGGCGATGACGATCCGCGGTCTGTCGATCCCGGTGATCGCGATGGTCAACGGCTGGTGCATGGGCGGTGGCCACGAGCTGGCGCTGTGGTGCGATCTGGTGATCGCCTCGGAGAACGCGGTGCTCGGCCAGACTGGCGCCAAGGTCGGCGCGTGCCCCACCGTCGGGGCCACGCAGTACATCCCGCGCATCATCGGTGAGCGACTGGCACGCGAGATGATTTTCCTCGGCCGCCGTTTCAAGGCGAAGGAAGCGCAGGAGGTCGGTCTCATCAACAAGTGCGTGCCGCAGAAGGATCTGCTGGCCGAGACGATCAAGTGGACCGAGACGATCAAGAGTCACAGCGCGCAGACCTTGCGGGCCACCAAGAAATCGCTCAACCACGAATCGGACGATCTGTATTCGTCGTGGCAGCACGGCATGGAACTGCTCGCGCACATCTGGGGTTCGGAAGAGAGCCTGGAGGGCATGCAGGCATTCCTCGACGGGCGCAAACCGAACTTCAACCAGTTCCGCCTGCGCAACAAGCGTGAACTCGACAAGTACATGGACGGCTTCAATCGCGGCTTGAACCAGCCGCCGTCAATGCGCAGGAAGGGCAAGCGCTAGTTCGAGTCGACAGCATGGGTCCCGACTCGACCCCGGCCCTGCACGGCCTGCGGGTGCTCGATCTCACCCGAGTGCTCGCCGGGCCGCTGTGCACGATGACGCTCGGCGACTACGGCGCCGAGGTCATCAAGGTCGAGCCGCCGGGCAAGGGCGACGACGTGCGCGGCTGGGGCCCGCCGTTCGTGGCCAACGATGCGGCGTACTTTCTCGGCTTCAACCGCAACAAGCGCTCGATTACGCTCAACCTCGGCACGCCCGAAGGTAACGAGATCCTCGCCGGGCTGGCACGCAAGGCCGATGTGGTCATCGACAACTTCAAGGCCGGCACCTTGGAGAAATGGGGCTTCACCAACGAATGGTTCGAGGCCCACGCGGCGCGCGCGATCCGCTGCTCGATCACCGGCTATGGAACGACGGGACCGAAAGCCGGGCTGCCCGGCTACGATTTCATCCTGCAGGCCGAATCAGGCTTGATGAGCATCACCGGGACGCATGAAAGCGGTCCGATCAAGTATGGGGTGGCCGTGGTCGATATCGTCACCGGCCTGCTGGCGGTCAATGCGATCCTCACCGCGTTGCAGGCCAGACATCGCACCGGACGCGGCCAGCGCATCGAGTGTTCGCTCTACGACTCGGCGCTGTTCATGCTCTCGAACGTGGCGAACAACTTCCTTGCATCGGGGAAGGAGCCTGGCCGCTACGGCAACGGCCATCCCAACGTGGTGCCGTACGACGACTACCCGACCGCAGATGGACGCCTGGTGCTCGCCTGCGGCAACGACGGCCAGTTCGAGCGTGTCGCCAAACTCCTCGGTCACCCGGAATGGCTCACCGACCCGCGCTTCGCCAAAGTGCGCGACCGCGTCACCAACCGCAAGGCGATGGACGAGGCGGTGGCCGCGGCCTTCCGGACTCAACCAACCGCCTACTGGATCGAGACGCTGCACGCAGCCGGTGTGCCGTGCGGGCCGATCAACGCCGTCTCGCAGGCGGTGGCCGATCCGCACACGAGCGCGCGCGAGATGGTGCGTGAGGTCACGCATCCGGCAATGGGGAGCTATCGGCAGGTCGGCGTGCCGGTGAAGATGAGCGACACGCCCTCGCAACTGCGCCGCGCGTCGCCTGCGCTGGGCGAGCATACCGATGAGGTCCTGGCAGGCGAACTTGGCTACACTGCCGAGCGTATCGCCGCGTTGCGCGCTGCCGGCGTGATCTGAGGTATTGATTGCCCGAGCGGATCGTGCGCGGCAGCCTCATGCATCGCAGCCTCATGCACCGTAGTCTGAATTACGGCTGTCTCCTCGATCGTCGCCTCCACCGTTCTGTGCCCCGAGTTCTCCGCCGGAATCGCGCATTGCCATGAAGGCCGCTTCGTTCGATTACGTGCGCGCCGGCTCGATCGAGCAGGCGTGCGCGCTGCTCGCGCAACATGGCGATGAGGCCAAGCTGATTGCCGGCGGCCAGAGCCTGGTGCCGATGATGGCGATGCGTCTGGCACGGCCCGCGGTGCTGATCGACGTGAATCGCATCGACGCGCTGCGAGCCTGGTCGATCGAGGGCGATGTGCTGCGGCTCGGTGCGTGCGTCGGTCAAAACGTGATCGAGCGCGAAGCGGCGATTGGCGCAGCGGTGCCCTTGCTCGGGCGAGCGATCCGCTGGGTGGGACACAACCAGACACGCAATCGCGGCACGGTGGGCGGATCGATCGCGCACGCTGATCCGTCAGCCGAACTGCCGCTGGTTGCCTGTGCACTCGATGCAAACCTGATGGTGCGCAGCCGGCGCGGTGAGCGCAGCGTCGCGGCCAGCACGTTCTTCACCGGGCCGATGAGCACGGTGCTGAAAGCCGACGAATTGCTGATGAGCATCGACTTCGCAATTTGGCGCGCGCCGCGGGTTGGTGCGGCGTTCGACGAGCTGGCGATCCGTCATGGCGATTTCGCGATCGTCGCGGCCGCGGCGCAAGTCGCGCTCGATGATCAAGGCCGCTGCGTGCGCGCGGCGCTCGGTATCGGCGGCGCGGATGCAACCGTGCGTGCTTTTCCCGATCTCGCTGCGCGCTTCTCCGGCCACGCGCTGGACGAGCGGATGGTGCGCGACGTCGCAGCGGAAGCGGCGCGTCGCTTGCAGCCATCGAGCGATCTGCACGCCAGCGCCGACTACCGCCGGCATCTGGCCGAAGTGCTGATCGAGCGCGTGCTGCATGCCGCATTCAACGATGCGATGGCTTCGACCATGGTTGGTGCGGCTTCGACCGCAGCAAACCCCCAGCCGATGCGCCCGGATCCGCGCAGTGCCGGGTCCGCCGGTGCAATACCCGCGTCTGCGCCGGCCCTCGCCCCTGTCGCGATGGCGAATGTCGATACCGACGCTCGATCGGTGGAACGCCTGCACACCGTCTCGCTCGACGTGAACGGCAAGCGGCGCAGCGCCCACGTGACCGCTCGCACCACGCTGGTCGATTTGCTGCGCGACGAGCTGCGTCTCACCGGTACGCACGTCGGTTGCGAGCACGGCATCTGCGGCGCCTGCACCGTGCTGCTCGATGGCGAGCCGGTGCGATCGTGCATCGCGTTCGCGGTGCAGGTCGATGGCCAGCGCGTGACCACGGTCGAAGGGCTCGCGAACGCCGACGGATCGATGAGCGTGTTGCAGGACAGCTTTTGCGAGGCGCATGGCCTGCAGTGCGGCTACTGCACGCCCGGCATGCTGCTGGCGGCGCACGCGCTGCTTGCGACACATGCGCAGCCGACCGAGCACCAGATCCGCGAGGCGATCAGCGGCAATCTGTGCCGTTGCACCGGCTACCAGCAGATCGTCGATGCGATCGGGCTTGCCGCGCATCGACGCGAAGAGGCCCTGCGATGACCGCTCAGCGCTCGTTCCGCTACATCGGTACCAAACGCCGCGCCAAGGAGGATCCGCGTTTCGTCAGCGGCAACGGTCGCTACGTCGCCGACATCCATCTGCCGGGCATGAAGCACGTGGCGATCGTCGCCAGCCCGCATCCGAGTGCGCGTATCAAGTCGATCAAGCTCGATGCCGCTCGGGCACTGCCTGGTGTGATCGACGTCGTGACCGGTGCCGAGTACTGCGCCGGCACCGACGCACACCCGGTCGGGGTCGATGCGCCGAAGGTGCGCCGCTATGCGCTGGCACACGAGGTGGTGCGGTACGCGGGCGAGTGGGTGGCCGCGGTGGTGGCCGATTCGCGCGCGATCGCCGAGGATGCCGCGGAGCTGGTCGAGGTCGAATACGAGCCGCTGCCGTTCGTGATGGACCCCGAGCGCGCATTCGCCGGCGATGGCCATCTGGTCCATGCCGAGCACGGCTCGAACGTGTTGTTCCATCGAAAGTTCGTGTGGGGCCCGGTCGAGGAGCGCTTCGCGCAAGCCGAACATCGTCTGCAGTTTCGCGCGCGCTGGCATCGCAACGCGACCGTGCCGATCGAGACGTTCGGCGTCGTCGCGCAATGGCATCGCGGCAGCGAGCTGCTCGACGTCTGGGCTTCGATCCAGATGCCGAAATTTCCCGATCAGATCGCGCGCGCCTTGCGTCTGTCCGGCAACGCGGTGCGCGTGCACTACGACGTCGACGTGGGCGGCAGCTACGGCGTCAAGCGCGGCATCAAGCACGCGGTGCTGATCGGCTACCTCGCGCGCAAGCTCGGTGTGCCGGTGCGTTTCATCGAAGACCGCCTGGAGAACATGCGCGGCGGCGACATGCAGGGCCCGGATCGCATCTTCGACATGGAGGCGGCGTTCGATCGCAACGGCACGATCCGCGCATTGCGCATCCGCGCGCTCGATGACGCCGGTGCCTATACCGGGCGCGCGCCGCTGCAACTTGGCAAGCCGGTCGGCGCGATCTGCGGACCGTACCGTATCGATGCGGTGGAGTACGAAGCGATCTCGGTGCTCACCAACAAGACCCCGCAGGAGGCGGTGCGCGGCTTCGGCCAGTCGCCGACCAACTTCGCACTCGAGTCGACCGTCGATCGTGTGGCGCGCTTTCTCGATCTCGATCGCATCGAAGTTCGCAAACGCAATCTGATCGGTCATGACGAATTCCCCTACCTGATTCCGAGCGGGAGCACGTACGACTCGGGCGACTATCACACCGTCCTCGATCTGGCGCTGAAGGCGGCGAACTACGAGGCGCTGCTCGTCGAGCGCGATGCGTTGCGCCGCGACGGCAAGCTCGCCGGCATCGGCATCGCCACCTGTCTGGAACCGAGCGGCGGCAACTCCTCGTTCGAGCCGCTGTTCAATCCGAAGAACGACACCACGACCTGGATGGACTCGTGCCTGGTGCGCGTCGACTTGTCAGGAGCGATCACCGGGGTCATGGGCACCTCCACCTCCGGCCAGGGCCACGAGACGCTGGTCGCGACGGTTATCGGCGAAGTGCTCGAGCGCGATCCGGCCACGATCCGCGTGGTGCATGCCGATTCGCTCAACGCACTGCCCTCGAACAGCCCGGTGGGCAGCCGTATGGCGATCATGCTCGGCGGCGCGGCGGCGGGCGCGGCACGTACGATTCGACAGAATCTGATCGCCATCGCGGCGCGCAACTTGGGCGCCGGCGCCGATGAGATCGTCTATCGCGAAGGCACTTGTTCCGTCGCCGGCGACGACAGCAAACGGCTCACCTGGGATCAACTCGTCGAGATCGCGCATCGCAAGTTCCACAAGCTGCCGGCGGGGATGGAACCGGGCCTGCAAGCGAAGTTCGTCTGGGAGGTGCCCACGGGTGGTGCGCTGCCCACGCCCGACGGCCGCATCCAGATGTATCCGTGCTTCTCGTTCGAGGCGCACGTGGTGCTGGTCGAGCTTGACGCACGTACCGCCAAACCGAAGATCCGCAAGTACGTGTGCGGACACGACTGCGGCGTGATGATCAATCCCGACATCGTCCACGGCATGACCTACGGCGGGATCGCGCATGGCATCGGCGCGGCGCTGTACGAACAGTTCACCTTCACCGACGATGGTCAACTCGCCAGCGGCACGTTCATGGACTATCTGATGCCCAGTGCGCACGAAGTGCCCGGCATCGAGATCGTCGATCACTGCACGCCTTCGCCGCTCACCACGTTCGGCCAGAAGGGCTCGGGCGAGGCGGGCTATCTCGGCGCGCCGGCCGCGATCGCCAGTGCCATCAACGATGCGCTCGCGCCGCTTGGCACGTCGATCGCGCAGACGCCGATGTCGCATCACGCGTTGTGGGAGCGGATTCGCGACGCGCAAGCTCGCTCATCCGACGCGGCGAAACGACGCGCTGCATAATTCCTGCGTCGATCGTCGCAGTCGCTCGTCCACTCGTACCGACGCAAATTCACTGACGCTATCGCATGAGTACCGCTACCCCCGTTCGCCATCCCGCTGAAACCCTGCGCGCATTCGCCACACGAGCACTTATCGCGGCCGGTCTGCCCGATGAGGATGCGGCTACCGTCGCGCGACTGATGACCGAGGCCGATCTGTTCGGCGCGGATGGCCACGGCCTGTTTCGCCTGCCGCACTACATCCGCCGCATCAAGGCCGGTGGCTTCAACAAGACGCCGAACATCCGCGTCGTGCGCGAGACCGCGGCGACCGCGTTGGTCGACGGCGACAACGGCATGGGCCATCTGGTGATGTCGCGTGCCGCGCAGATCGCGATCGACAAGGCCAGGCAATGTGGTATCGGCTGGGTGGGTGCGCGCATGAGCAACCATGCCGGGCCCGCGCTGCTCTACGCGCGCATGCCGCTCGCGGTGGACATGATCGGCCTGTACCTTGCAGTCGGAAACGCCAACCATCTCGCGGCCTGGGGTGGCCTCGACATGCTGCTCTCGACCAATCCGGTCGCGGCTGCGGTGCCTGCGCTCGAAGAGCCGCCGATCGTGCTCGACATGGCCACCACGGTCGCGGCCTATGGCAAGGTGAAGACCGCTGCGCAGCGCGGCGAGACAATGCCGATCGGTTGGATGATCGACCGGCTCGGCCAGCCGCTCACCGATCCGAAGCGCGCCGACGAGGGCCTCTTGCTGCCGATCGGCGGCTACAAAGGCTATGGCCTGTCGCTGGTGTTCGGGTTGCTCGCCGGCACACTGAACGGCGCCGCGATGGGCAAGGACGTGGTCGATTTCAACAAGGACGACACCTCGGCCACCAACACCGGGCAATCGATCCTGGCGATCTCGATCGACGCGTTCGGCGATCGCGCGCAGTTCAAACGCAACGTCGATACGGTGGTGCGCGACATTCGCGCCTCGAAGCGCCTGCCCGGCTACGACCGCATCTGGCTGCCGGGTGAGCAGAGCCACACCAAGCGGCTCGACCGCGAGCAGAACGGCGTGCCGTTACCGGCGCCGCTGATCGCCACGCTCGACAAGCTCGCGGCGGAGATGCACATCGAGCCGCTCGCGTGAGCCGTTCGGGGGGCTCGGTCAAGCGGACCCCGACGCAAGAAATCTCAGGCCGTCACGCGATTCCGGTCGAGCCACAACAACAGCACGACGAAGGTGTAGGCGAGCCGTCGCGAGAAGTTTCCATGACACGCCTGATCGAACGCGCGGCGGATTTCGCCTGCGTCGAGAAATGGCGCGATCGCGTCGCAGCGCGAGACGGCATCTTGCGCCACGTCGCCCCAGGCACCGTTGAACAGCGACTGCAGCGGCACCGAGAAGCCGTGCTTGGGCCGATTCCACACCGACTCGGGCAGGTGGCGCTGCGCCAGCGCGGTCAACAGCGCCTTGCCCTGCGGCTCGAAATGCACGCGCGCGGGCAAGCTCAGCACCGCATCGAGCACGTCATTGCCCAGCATCGGCACGCGCACTTCGAGTCCGTGCGCCATGCTCGCGCGATCGGTCTTCACCAGGCAGTTCTCCGACAGATACGTCCACAGGTCCGCGCGCATCAGGCCGGCGCTGTCGATGCGGCCGGTGAAGGTGGGCGCCAGCTCGCGCCATAGCTGGAGCGTGCGTTCGGGCACGCACTGCTGCCATGCCTGCGGGGCCAGGTAGCGCTTGAGGCTCTTGCGCGACACCGGCCACGGGCCGGCCTCGACGCGCCGATAGAACACCACGTCGCGACCGTGCAGCGTGCGCCGGAGCAACGCTGCGGGCAGCCAACCGGCCTCGACCAGACGTCGCAACGCGTCCTGGCCCAGACGATGCGGGAAGCCCGATTCTTCCTCCCGAAACCGCGCGTAGCCGCCGAACAATTCGTCGCCGCCGTCACCGCTGATCGCGACGGTCACGTGCTTGCGGGTCAGCCGCGACAGCGCGTGCGTCATCACGTAAGCGGGATCGGCGAGCGGCTGGTCGAGATCACCGATCGCGTGTGCGAATACGTCGCCATCGATCGCGGGCGCCTCGATCACGTGGTGTTCAGTGTCCAGCTGCGTGGCCACCGCCCGCGCGAACGGCGTCTCGTCGAATCCCTCCTCCGCGAAGCGCAGGTTGAACGTCTTCAGCGGATGCGCACCGGCGCGGGCCATGTAGTGCACCATCAGGCTCGAATCGATGCCGCCCGACAGGAACGCGCCCAGCGGCACGTCGGCCACCAGTTGCCGCTTCACCGCCACGGCGAGTGCGGCGTCGACCCGCTCGAGCAGCGCTTCGCGGTCGGGCGCCGTCGCGACGGGCGCAGGAATATCCCAGTAGCGTGCCAGCGTCAGGCGCCCCGAAGGCTGATGCCAGCTCAATTGCGAAGCGGGCGGCAGTTGGCGCACGTCGCGCAGAAACGACTGCGGGGCGAGCGGCGTCTGGAAAGCGAGGTAGTCACGCAGCGCTTCGTAATCGAGACGACGCGGGAAGCCGTCCAGCTGCAGGAACGGCGCCAACGTCGAGGCGAATGCGAAGCCTGTTGCCGTCGAGTAGAAGAACGGTTTGATGCCGATGCGATCGCGCGCGGCAAACAATGTGCGTTCGCGGGCATCCCAGATCGCAAAAGCGAACATGCCATCCAGACGCGGTACGAGCCGCTCACCCCAGGCCGCATAGCCGTGCAGCAGCACTTCGGTATCGGACTGGGTGGCGAACGTGAACCCCGCCTGCTGCAGCTCGGTGCGCAGCTCGCGATAGTTGTAGATCTCGCCGTTGAAGACGATCGAGAGGCGTCGGTCGGGCGAGTGCATCGGCTGATGCCCGGTGGCCAGATCGATGACCGACAGCCGCGTGTGCCCGAGAACAGCGTCGCCAAGCTCGACGAGTTCCGCGTCATCGGGCCCGCGCCTTCGCAACGCATCGAGCGCCTTCACGGCACCGGTTCGCCAAGGGCTGTCGATCAGGCCGAAGATGCCGCACACGATCAGAAGCTCCGCTGCGCGAGCTGTTCATAGCTCGCGGCTACCGATTCGACTGTGTACGCAGACAGATCGACGCGCGATGCATCGGGTGGTTGGTCCAAGGCGCGGGCGATCGCTTCGGCCAGCGCTGCGACGTCGCCGGTCGGCACGAGTTGCGCCGGCATTGCCGTGCCGAGAATCTCGCGCGGTCCCGACGGGCAATCGGTGCTCACCACCGGCGTACCCAGGGCCAGCGCCTCGATGATGACGTTGGGCAGACCTTCGTGATCGGAGGCGAGCACCAGCAGACGCGCGTGCTTCATCCACGGGTAGGGGTTGGATTGAAAGCCGGCGACGACGACGCGATCGCGCAGGCCGCGTGTCTGAATCATCCGATCCAGTTCGCTCTCGGCTTTGGTAAGCAGCACCAGCAGATGCGGGACCTGCAGGCGTTGCCACGCATCGAGCAGCAGGTCGTGGCGCTTCTGTGCGGCGAACCGGCCGACGTGGATCACGTAAGGCTGCACCGGTAACGACGCCGGTTCACTCGCGTGCGCGCGAATGGCGGCGAAGTCGAACGGGTTGGGGATCGTGGCGATGCGCGCCGTGTCGATGCCGAACTCGCGCTGCAGGTCGTCATGCACGCCGGCCGACACCGCGATCAACATGCGTGCGTCGTACAACCGCCGGTAGCGCTGCGCGCGTCGGCGCGCCTTGCCCGGATCGGTTTGGTGCAGGCGCGCGATTTCCGCGGACAGCGTGTTCGCGATGCGGCAGCTATGGCGTGGCACACCGGCCAATGCGGTCACCTCGTCGGCGAACGGCAAGGTCGACACGATCAGATCGAAGCGCCCGCCGGCTTCCATGTCCCGAAGCAAGTTGCGCAGCTGGCGCGCCAGTCGGCGCTTGCCGAGCCACCCCTTCGAAGCCGCGGTCCCGCGTGCGCCGAGTGCGTGAATCGGAGCGCCATCGGACCCCTCATGCTCGATGAGATGCTCGAGCAGGATCAAATGCACATCGTGGCCGCGCGTGCGCAGCGCCGCGGCGATCTTGATCACGGCCTTCTCCGCGCCGCCGCCCGCGAGGTTGGTGACGACGAACGCGAACTTCATGTGGAGCCATCCGCCCGTCCGCGAGGAGGATGCGCCTGCAACGCGCGGCGCACCTGTGCCAGCACCATGTCGACCGTGATCTCGGTCATGGGTGTGCTCTCGGTGCACTCGCTGCCGAGGCGCGGATGGTCCACCACGTACAAGGCCGGATGCTCGAGCGGGGCGATGTTGCGGCTCGGGATGCGGCAGTGATAGAGCACCACCATCGGGATCTCGAACGCGCTCATCAGATGAGTCGGGCCGGTATCCAGGCCGATGTACAGATCAGTAAGGCGCATCAGGGCGCCGCTCTCGCGCAGGCTCAGCTGGCCCGCAAGCAGCGTCGCGCGGCTGCCCAATTGCTGATGGAGCCGGCGTGCGTCGGCGATCTCGTCGCTGCCACCGAAGATCAGAACATGCGTGCGCGGCCACTCGGCGAGGATGCGTTCCGACAACTGCGCGAACTGCTCGATCGGCCAGCGGCGAAACAGCTTGGTGGGAAAGGTGGCGACGTTGATGCCCACGATCGGGCGCGCGTCGCCGGGCACGTCGCGCTTCAGGCGTGCATCGGCCGCGGCCTGCTCCTCGCGCGACACGTGATACACAAGGCGCTTGCCTGCGTCGCGTACGCCCAGCGCTTCCACCAGCGCCAGTCGTTGCGCGACCGCATGCCCATCGTCGGTGGGAGTCGGGTCGACGCATCGATGCAGGCGGGCGTTCACGGCCTGATCGCGCTGGCGAAACGCGACGACCTGTTTTGCCACGCGCAGTGCGTAGCGCACCAGCGTTTCATCGAAACCGTATACCAGCGCGTAGTCGTAGCGCTCGCCGCCGACGCGTCCGCGCCACGGTGCCGTGTTCTTGGTGATGCCGCCGACGCGTGCGAGGAACGGTAGTCCGTCGAGAACTTCGGCGCGCTTGGGATGCGCCAGTGCCGTGATCCGACAGCCGGGGAAGGCCGCCGCGAGCGCACGCAATGCTGGGGTAACCAATAGCGTGTCGCCGATCCGCGCGACGTTGATGACCAGGAAGGACGGAGCCGCCGCGGGCATGAGCGCGTCAACGGCCCTGCGCAGAGGGGTGGCGATACTCGAACAGAAAATCGCCGAACGTGTATTCCGGCGGCGTGAACTGCCAGGCCACGTTGTGGATCAGCCGTTTGGCAGCACCGATCGGTTTGATGAGGTGGTACGCATCAAACGCCAGTCCGGCGCGCCGCCCGATCTCCAGCGCCATGGTCGGGGTGATCCAGGCGACGTGATCGAGATTGATCATCGCCACACCCTCGCGCATGAACCGGCGGTGGAACTTGCGGCTGAACGGATTGGGCGTCGCGACCAGGAGCCGGCCCGCGGGGTCGAGGTGACGCTTGGCGAAGCGCAGCAGCGCCACGGCATTGTCGACGTGCTCGATCACGTCGCCGGCAAAGATCAGATCGAAACGTTCACCGATGTCGGTATCGGAGGTGGCATCGACGCAGCGCACGTCGAAGCCGTCGCGGCTCAGCTCGCGCACCAGATCCTCGAGGATGTCGATGCCGATGCAGCGTGCGGCGACTTCGCGAATCTTTGCGTGGCGCCAGTTCGGGTCGCGGACGTAGCGGACGGTATGCGAGACCACGCCGATGTCGAGCACCCGCTTGCTGCGTGCCGCCTCGACGACGAAACCGGTCAGGTCACGATCGAGATGAATCCGGCGCGCCGCCTGCATCGACGCCTTGACGAGCTGCTTGGTGCTGCTGTCGTTGGGATCGTCGGAGTGCCGCGTCCAGTCGATATATTCAGTCATTGCAGCGTCGGGCGTTCGGCTGCGCGCATGATACCGAAGCGCCGGGCGAGCAGGCGATGGCTACGCGGCCATTCATGCCCGTGCGAGCCTGGATGAGGTGCGCTGCATTCGATGCACGAGGCCACGCAGCGCGAGGCGCAAGCGCAGCGCCGCATAGTTCGTGTCGGGCTCGGGAAATACGCAGGCAAACGTCGGCCCGTAGCTGGTGCCGGCCGGGGCATCGGGATGCAGCAGCTCCGGATCGAGCGCAGCGCAGGCGCGATCCAGATGCGCGAAGCGGCGCACGAACTGCGACTCGTCGCTGTAGAGCGTGTGCGGCAGTGACTGCGCGAGGAACTCGCGTTCGACCGAACCGTGGCCACTGTCGTGGATGAACATGGCCAGCGGCGCGGATTGACCCAGGCTCAGCAGCCGCAGCGCGAGGCGCAGCGCGCGGAACCCTTTCGGTCCGTCGATCATCACCGCATCGCCGGGGCGCAGCATCTCCGGCAACAGCGCGGTGGCATCTCCGAACAGCAGCTCGACGTTCGAATACGGCCGCAATCGCTCCGCCGCGACCGGTACGTCGGGCGATCGTGCATCGAACTCGATGCTGATGATCGGTGTAGACGGAAAGCAGGCCGCCAGCAGATGGGTACTCTGCCCGCGTGCACGCCCCGATTCGATGATGCGTGCCGGTGCGAGCCGCCGCAGCACCGCGTATACGAACAGCATCTCGCTGAACAGCACGCCTTTGCGTTCATAGGCAATGCCGGCGATGAGCCGTTCGAATTCGCCGGCGTGGGCCTGCGCGTCGGCGACGACGAGTGTGCTGTCGATCTTGATGAGCCTTCTCCCCTTCGGCGAACTCCCGGGCACGCGCTGCCGGCGCGAATTGCCAAGCGGGCGCCAAGGAACGACACTGTCGCTTCGCGCGGCCCGACAGCACGGCGAGCTTGCGTGGGCATGCACGACTGCTTGCGTGCGAATGCGTGACTACGGGTGAGCCGTGTGATGCAAGCGCCGGTGCGTTGTTGAGGCCGCGGCGCGCCCCGCTCGCTGATGACGGCTGTCGATGCAAACTCTAACACGAACGATTCTCGGCTCGGCCGCTCCCGCGCTGTACCTGTTCATCCTGCCGTTCGCGCACACGACGTCGGTGCGCTCGATCGCGTTCGCGCTGATGCTCGCAGGGGCCATGGTCGCCTGGCGCGCGGAACGGCCAGCCCTGCCACCGTTGCTCTGGCCTTTCGCGCTGTGGGCCACCGTAGCCTTGCTGGCGTTGCCGTGGGCCAGCGACACGCGCTTCTCGCTGTCGGAGATCAAATCGGAGATCGCCTACGGGCTGCTCGCGTATCTCGTGTTCTTCGCGCTGACGCGCGATGCGACCGACATTCGCCGCTACGTGATGGTGATCGGCGCCGCGGTGGCGCTGCTGTGCGCGCATGCGTCATGGACGTTCGCGCGCACCGGGTCCATCGAAGGCGACAACCTGCATGGCGGGGTGCTCTACTTCATCGCCTTTCTGGCTACCGTCATTCCGGTCTTGCTTGGCGCCGCCGTTGCACAGGGCGTGGCCCGGTGGATGCGCAACGCCGCGGCAGGGCTCATCATTCTTGCGCTTTGCACCGGCGCGCTCGGCCTGAATCGTTCGTTCGTGCCGACCGTGGCGCTGTCGGTCGCCTTGTTCGCGCTGTTGTACTTCTCGCGCGTGGCGGTCGATCGTCGGGTCAAACTGCGAGCCGGCTTGGCGGCCGTGCTGGTCGTGCCGGTGTTGCTGAGCGGGTTTCTGTGGATCGCGCAGCATCGTGCCCGACCGCAGCTCAGCCTCGCGCAGGCCGTGGAGCACACCGTCACTGCCGACCCGCGATTCAAGATCTGGGCGTACAGCGTGACCTGGATCGCCGATCACCCGTGGACCGGCACCGGCTTCGGCCGCATGGCGCAGGTCGACAAGTTCCGCAAGGCGCTCAATGACGATACCGCCGTTCACCCGCACAACATCCTGCTGAGCCAAGGTGTGCAGACCGGCATTCCGGGCATGATCGCACTGACCGTGCTGTTCGTCGCCGTCGTACGACGGCTGCTGGCGCTCTACCGCGACGACGATCCGGCGCTACGCCTCATCGGCATCACCGGCCTGAGCGTGGTGTGCGCGGTGCTGCTCAAGAACATGGTCGACGACCTGTTCGTGCGCCACAACGCCTGGCTGTTCTGGGCGCTGCTGGGCATGGCATTCGGCTACGCCGAACGGCGGCGAGCACAGGTGCGCTAGAGGCGCTCTACTCGGCCGGCCGCGCGTGCGCGCTCGCCTCGTCTTCGATGCGCTCCCAGATCTCGCGTGCGATCGGGTTGCGCAGTTCTTCGGCGATGTGACCGACCAGTCCCACCGCCCGGCCGATCACGGCGATGCCGCGGGCCAGGCGCCAGTCGATCTCCATCTCGCAGAGGATCGCACCCATCGCGCCGGTTGCGTTGATGGGCAGCACCTTGCCGCTCGCGCGTTCGGCTTCGCGCTGAATTCGCTGCAGCAGATCGACGTAGCGACCATTGAAGCCGGTAGCGCCGGCGATCTCGAACAGCCGCGGCGTGCGCGGGTCGACCGGCTTGTGGATCGGATGGCCGATGCCAGGAATGATCGCTTTACGCTGTTGATGCTCGGCGACGATCGCGCGTGCCGCCGCATCGAGGTCATCAACCTGTTTCGGCTGCGCTTTCGTTCCCAGCACTGATTGCAGCAGCCGCGCGGCGCCTTCAGCGGTGCCGGCGAACGTGGTGCCCATGCCGCATAGTCCGGCCGCGACCGCTGCCTGCATCGATTCAGGCGCGCCGAGGTAGGTCAGCCGTGTGGCGATCGCGTTGGGCGTCACGCCGTGCTCCACCAGCGTGCACAGCAGCGCATTGAACATCGTCGATTCGGCGGCGCTTGGCTTGCGGCCGGTGATCTCCAGCCAAGCCATGTCGCCCAGCGTCAGATGCCCGAGGATCTCGCCGGGCAGATCGAGCCCGCGCACCGCGATGCGCTTGGTGGTGCTCCACCCCATGTCGGAGCGCAGCGGTTTCGGTGTGCGGGCCATGGACGCGAACTCCAGTTGCTACTTCTTGGTCTGCGCTTCTTTCCACTCTTTGATGGTCGCGCGCGCGCGCCGGAACGCTTCGGCTGCCACCGGCACACCGCCATACGCGCCGGCCTGCACCAGCACTTCGGCGATCTCCTGCTCGGTGACGCCGTTGTTGAGCGCGCCGCGGGTGTGCACATCGAACTCGTGCCAGCGCCCCATCACCGAGAGCATCGCCAGGTTCAGCATGCTGCGCGTCTTGCGCGGCAGTCCGTCGCGCAGCCATACCGCCGACCACGCGTTGTCGACCGTGAACTCGAGGAAGTTCTGATAGAACGGATCGGCCATCGTCTGGCCGGTGTTGACGTAGGAGTCGCCGAGCACTTCGCGGCGCACCTGCGCGGCGAGCTTCCTGCGTTCGGCAATCGAATCGGGGAGATTGGCCATGGGAGTCTCTCTAGGGAACCTCCGCGTAACCTATCGAGGTGATGCGGAGGGATCAAATTTTTCAGGGCAAGTGAAGGGTTGGGCCCCTTCACTTCCCAACCCGACGAGGGGGCGAGCCCCCTTGTTCCGATATTCCTCTAGCCGATGTGCTTGCGGAAGAACTCGACGGTACGGCCGCGCGCGAGCTTGGCGCTGTCGGCATGCCACGAACCGCGATGGTCGCAATTGAAGCCATGACCGGCGGGATACACGTACGAGGTCTGATTCGGATGCGCGGCTTCGACCTTGCGCACCGCCTCCATCGGAATGGCGTGGTCGGTCTCGCCCCAGTGGAACATCACCGGCGCCTTCGGTTGCTTATCGACCATGCTCGCGACGCCACCGCCGTAGAACGGCGCCGAGCACGCCAAGCCGCTCGCATCGCACGCGGCCGCCCATGCTACGGTACCGCCCCAGCAGTACCCGACGATGCCGACCTTGCCGGCACCTTTCACGTGCGCGATCGCGGCGCTCACGTCGGCGATCGTGTTTTTCCAGTCCAGACTCATCGCGATGCCGCGGCCGCGATCGATGTCGGCCTGTTGATAGCCGAGCTCGATGCCGCGCTCCTTGCGATCGAAGAACGCCGGGCAGATCGCCAGATAGCCGTCTTCGGCGAATGCGTCGGTGACGGCCTTCATGTGCGTGTTGACGCCGAAGATCTCCTGCACCACCACCAGCGCGCCGCGCGCCTTGCCTTTGGGCTCGGCCACGTAGGCCGCGAACTTGTGTCCGTCGGCAGACTTCAGCTCGATCATCGTTCCCATCGATTGCTCCTTCTTTGTTCGTTACGGTCACCACCGACGCCGGTCGGAGGCGGGGGGCTGGACGATACAACGGGCTCGCGCACGGTCACAAGCGCGCAGCGGCCCTGCGGGCAAGCGGGAAATCGCAGTTCGCGTACCCAGGGGTTGGGACCAGTTGCGCGACCAATGTGATTGCGTGACGTTGCCGCCGGGTCACTTCGCGCCGAAAAACCCTCGCGCCTTCTCCCACGCCTGCTCGCCGACCAGCTTGCCGATGCGTCGGCCTTCGAGGTCACCCTGCTCGAAGTGGATTCCGCCGAAGCGGCGCGACAAACCCGCCTCGTCGGCGGCTTCGGTGAACGTCGCCCAGCTGAGCACGACGTCTTGCGCCGGTACGGCATCGCGCTCGATCAATGAGCTGCGTGCGGGGACGACCGTCGATGCTTCGAATCGATCACTGCCGGTGAACGCGCGCAATACGGCGGCGGCGGCAGCGCTGAACGTGCTGTGGCCGGAGATGTACTCGGGAAACGGCGGCGTGACGAACGTGCTTTCTTGATATGGCAACCAGTCGCGTGCCTTGATCGTCTGCGTGCCTTTGCCCGGCCCGGCCCAGGCGCGAATCGCCTGATCGCCATACAGGTGACGCACCGCGGTGATCGGCCGCACGTAGTCGAACGTCCGCTTGGCATGCCACGCCGTGATGCTCGCATCGAGCAATGCGTTCGACAGCGCGAAGTACAGCTTTGCATCCTGATCGATGTTGTGCCGATCACGCGTGGACACGAACTGCGCGAGCACCATCCAGTGGCCGGGCGGTGATTCGCTCGCCACCCCGGCCGACCAGTACTCGGTGATCGCCTTGTGCCGATCGGTGAGATTGGCACTCAGCTCGACCACTTCGCGCACCTGCTCGGCAAATGCTTGCGAGCCGAACTTTGCCGGCGGCGTCGGCATGAACTGATCGCGCGTGCGCAACGCGAACGGCCGCACGTTGCCCCAATGCGGCGCCAGGAACCCCTGCTCGAAGAAATCCTTGTATGGCACGTCGACGCGCAGCGGCTGCCAGCGACCCGGGTCGACTACCTTGGTCGTCGTGTTGATCGGGCGGTACCGCGTATTGTCGAAATACGGATCGTCGAGCCAGGTGCCGCGCTGATTGGCGCCGTCGTAGCGACGATCGCGCAGCACCGCGCGCGCCGCGACGTTGCCGACGCCCGCCGCCGTCGCGACGTTGCCGGTGATGTCGAGCGGGTCGTAGCCCAGCGCACGCATTGCCTCGTGGATTTCGCGCCAATACTGCGGGAACAGATCAACGAGCACTTCGCGCGCGGCGTAGCTGATCGCGCGGCGTTTGTTCTCCAGCGTGTGCTCCGTGGCCGGCCGTCGCCATGTGTCGCCCTGCAGCGTCGGGCGAGCGTGCGGGTCGTAGGCGCTCCACGCATCGAACATCGCGGTGTGCAGCAGCGTGAACATGCGCGCCACCATCGGCGGACCCATCAGCGTGTCGCGCACCTGCTTGAGGGCGACGTGGTTCCAGCGATGGAACACGTCGTCCTGCGCGCTCGCGGTCGCGCACGTGAAAGCGAGCAGACACGCGAGCACACAGGCGAGCGCGGACCGGCAGAAGCGGTCGACGCTCGAACCGGCACGCGTCATGGGCGCACGCAGGAGCTTCATTGAACGGGCGACGCGATCGCGTCTATCCCCGCTTGATTGCCGAGCCGCCGCCGGTGGCATCGGTGTCGTAGCCGGGTGCCACGCGGGTGTCGATCACGCACACCTTGCCCTGCTGCACCAGCTCAATGCCGCGTTTGATCGCCGCTGACAGCTCGTCCGGCTTGGTCACCGGGCCGATGCCTTCGGCACCCTGCGCGCGCGCCATCATCGCCAGATCGATGTCGGGCTCGCTGATGCGCTGGCCGATCCACTTGTTCTCGACCGGACGTCCGCGCGTTTTCGCGACACGCTCCTGATGCAGCTCGTCGTTGTAGAACGAGCGGTTGTTGGCGATGATCATCAGGCACGGAATCTTGTAGTGCGCGGCGGTCCACAC
>CADEDU010000027.1:18700-21940 GCA_902826155.1 uncultured beta proteobacterium | reverse complement strand
TTGGTCACCGCCTGCAGCAGCATCGGCACGGCGGCCTCGGGGTCGCACAGCAGATAGCAATCGGCCGGCGGCAACACGTGGTATTCCATGCCGAAGCCGCGATGACTGTGCTGATCGAGCGAGACGCGAATTACTTTCGCGGTGACCGGCGCATCACCCCACGCCTGTTTGAGCGTGCCGCCCAGATCGACGCAATCGAGCGCGAGAATCACGTCGGCCTGCTTGATGGCGTCCAGCCCAGGCGGCAACTGCTGAATGCCGGGCCAGCCGAAGTGCAACGGATGATCGGTCGGAAACGCGGCGGCACACTTGATGTCGGTGAACACGCGCGCATGCAGCTTTTCGGCGAGCGCCACGCGATCGTTCCACGACTGCTGCGTGCGATCGACGCGACCCAGCAGAATGATCGGATTCTTCGACCCCGACAGCCATTGCGCGGCTTGCGCGATCGACTGCGCATCGGGCTTGACGGCCGGGGGTGCCGCGAACCGTGCTACCTGCGGCAGTGCAGGTGCCGCGTCGAGTTTCGCTTCTTGCAGCGCCGCATCCAGGTTCACGTACACCGGCCCGCACGGCGCGGTGTTGGCGATCTGAACGGCACGCGCGGTGGCCTCGTACATCGCCGGAATGGAGGCCGGCTGGTTGTCCCACTTGGTGAAGTCGCGAATGAGCGCGCCCTGATCGGACACGGTATGGATCCAGTCGATCCACGGGCGGCGCTTGGCGGCATCCCACGGGCCGGTGGCGCCAAGAACCAGCATCGGCACGCGATCGCACCACGCGTTGAAGATCGACATGCTGCCATGCAGGAGCCCCACGTTCGAATGCAGCGCTGCGCCCATCATCCGTCCGGTGGCCTTGGCGTAGCCGTGCGCGATCGACACCGCGTTGTCCTCGTCCAGGCACAGGATCATCTGCGGCTTCTCGTTGCCCAGGTGATTGACCAGGCTGTCGTGCAGGCCGCGATAGCTCGCACCGGGATTGAGCGCCACGTACGGCACGTCGAGCGCGCGCAGCATCGCGGCCATCGCGTCGCTGCCCCAGGCGTCGGGCTTGGCTGGACTGGCGACGGGCGCGTCGTGCACGACGCGGGCGGCGGGATCACGTGGACTCATGCTGGTCTCCTCGATTGGGCAGGCGGTAAGCATAGCGGCTGGCCGCATACCGCGGCCACCCATGGCGTTGTGAGCGGGCGTTCCTATAATCCGTACGTCGTGTGCGTGCACGCGCGTCGCGCACGATCAAGTCACACGGGGCCGCGGTTGTCCCGCGATTTCAACGAAGATCCCACCGCACGCTCTTCCCCAGCAAGGAGGCAATCATGGGTTATCAGGTCATCATCCCGAAAGGTTCAGCGCCACCGCTCGCACCCTATTCGCCTGGCACCAAGGCGGGCAATGCGGTGTACGTCTCGGGCACGCTCGCACTCGACAGCGAGGGCAAGCTGGTCGGGGCGGGCGATCCGAAGGCGCAGACGCGCCACATCCTCGAGTCGATCAAATCGGTGCTTGCAGCCGCGGGCGGGTCGCTGCGCGACATCACCTTCAATCACATCTTCCTGTCGGACATGAAGTACTACGCGGCGATGAACGAGGTCTATCGCGAGTACTTCCCGAAAGGCCAGCCGGCGCGCTATTGCATCCAGTCGCCGCTGGTGAAGCCCGAGTTCCTGGTGGAGATCGCCTCCATCGCACACCTGGACGCGCCGCGCGCAGTGAAGAAAGCCGGCGCGAAGAAAGGCGTGAAGAAGGCGGCGAAGAAGAGCGCAGCGAAGAAGAAAGCCGGGCGCCGAAGGTAGTCGGACCGAGCCCGACGCATCTCGACCTTCTCCCATAGCAGGGGAGAAGACATCGAGGCCGATCGCTGATCAGTCGGCGATCTTCGCGCCGCGCTCGCTCAACAGCGCCCGCAGGATCGATCGATGGCAGCGGGCCTCGTCTTCGCAGTAGCAGCCGACCGAGAAGTTCGCCGAGTGCGACAGGGCGGCGAACACATCAAGCACGCGTGCATGCTCGGGCTGTTTCATCTCGCTGCGATAGCGCTTGACGAATGTGGCCCACTGCGCGGGCGTCTGCGCATCGAGCGCGATCGACACCGTGTCGGCGGCGGGCGCCAGGTTCGGGAGCCAGACGTCATACCAGTCGTCCTTGGCGAACCGTGACTTGGGCACTCCGCGCGGCGGCCGGCGCACCGTACCGATGCGCAAGCCTTCGTTGCGCGTGCGCGGCGTGCCCAAACGAACAATGCGCACGGTCATGGTGTTCCTCCTTCGGGTGGCCGGTCGAGCCGCATGGCCAGGCAGCGATGATGTAACCGCCGTATCGCGTTGACGAACCGGGCGCGTGCTGCGTACAGTGATCCGTTTTCCGATGCGCTCATTCCGATTCGAGGAATCTTCATGAAGATCTGCCGCTTTACTGCCGCCAACTCCAACGACAACCGTCTGGGCCTGGTCGAGGGCAACGATGTGCTCGATGTCACCGCCGCGCTCGACGTGCTGCCCGCGTGCCGTTACCCGCTGCCTGCGTACGACATCATGATCGAGAATCTCGACAAGGTGACGGCGCGCATCAACGCGGTGAAGGCTGGTGCGTCCAAGCATGCGCTCGCATCGGTGAAGCTGCTGCCGCCGGTGGCCAACTACAGCAAGATCATCAACGCGCCGGTGAACTACAAGCTGCACGCCGACGAGGCGCTTACCGACAAGCAACTGGGCGCCGGCGCGGCCGGCAAGACCAGCATGTTCATCGGTGACTGGGGCCTGTTCTTGAAGGCCAACAGCGCGATGATCGGCTTCGGCGAGGAGATCAAACTGCGCAAGGGCGACCGACGCAACGATCACGAGCTGGAACTGGCGGTGATCATCGGCAAGAAATGCAGCAAAGCGACCGTCGCCAACGCCATGGACTACGTCGCGGCCTATTCGATCGGGCTGGACATGACGGTGCGCGGCCAGGAAGACCGCAGCTGGCGCAAGTCGTTCGACACCTATGCGCCCTGTGGTCCGTGGCTGGTCACCAAGGACGAGATCCCCGACCCGCACAACCTCAATTTTTCGCTCACCGTGAACGGCGAGCCGCGGCAGAAATCGAACACCAGCATGCTGGTGTTCAACATTCCGAAGCTCATCGAGTACGCGACCGAGTGCTACACGCTCTATCCGGGCGACATCATCTTCACCGGCACGCCCGAAGGCGTGGGGCCGGTCAAACCCGGCGACGTGCTGCACATCGAGTTCGA
>CADEDU010000027.1:0-18600 GCA_902826155.1 uncultured beta proteobacterium | reverse complement strand
GGCGGCTATCACATCATGTTCATCGACATCAAAGAGCCGATGAAGCCGGGCGCCAAGGTGCCGCTCACGCTGACATTCGAAGACAGAGACAAGAAACGCCAGACGGTGGAAGTGACAGCGGAAGTACGCCAGCTGTCAGGCGCCGCGGCAAAGCAGGACGAGCACAAGCATCACTAGAACGATTGCACCACCTGATCCCCGTGGTCCACGCGAATGATCACGTTTCCCTTCTTGTGCCCCTGGTCGACGTACGCGTGTGCCGCACGGATCTGATCGAATCGATACGATCGGTCGATGATCGGTACGAAACGCCCCGCGAGCGCTATCTCACTCAGACGCTGCACGTACTCCACACGCTCCGCCGCCGGCCCGGCGATCACGCGCTTGCCACGCCGAAGGCAGTTCCACGGCGCTCGTAGCATCTCCGACAGACTGGCCAGCACGAGCAGAAGGCGCCCTCCCGGCGCGAGGACCGGCGCGCAGCGCGTGTAGGGCGCAGTGCCGGCTATATCGACGATGACGTCATAAGCTGCCCCGATGCGCGCGAAGTCCTCGGTCGCATAATCGAGAACGCGTTCGGCGCCGATAGACATGACGAGCTCGGCATTGCCTTTGCTGCAGACGCCCGTCACCCGCGCGCCGAAATGACGGGCCAACTGGACTGCGGCCGTGCCCACCGCCCCGGAGGCACCATTGACCAACACATGCTCGCCGCTTTTCAGTTCAGCACGGCGAAAGAAGTCGAGCATCGTCGCCCCGCCGAACGACAGCGCCGCAGCTTGCTCGTAGTTGAGGTTGGGAGGCTTCAGGGCGACCGCGCCGTCTGCCGGGACGCATCTGTACTCGACGTGGCAGCCCAAGCGCGAACCGGTGAAAGCGAAGACCTGATCGCCCGGTTTGAAGCGCGATACCTGCGGTCCGACCGCAACCACATCGCCCGCAAGTTCGGAGCCAAGGACAGGTTGTCTGGGGCCGGTAATCCCGAAAGCAAGACGGGCGAAGGGGCCGAATCCACTCGGCATGCTTAGCGACCGCAGGCGCCAGTCTGCCGAGGTGACCGTGGTTGCCTTCAACCTGACAAGCAGCTCGCTTGCTTTGGGTGTCGGTGTCGGCAGCTCACGGAAGTGGAGAACTTCCGGTGGACCGTATCTTGTGTAGACAACCGCTTTCATGAGACGCGTGTGTACGCTTTCCCGGGTGCCGACCTTCTCACCTTGGCGTCCGACGTTTGAGGTGAGCGAGTGAGCGTTCGCCGAGCTCCGCCCCTCGCCTTACTCCGCTGCCGCCCGATCGCGCTCGCGCCGCACCGCCGGCACCAGCACCGCGATCAGCAACACCGCTGAGGCCAACAGGAAGCCCGCGCTGATCGGTCGCGTGACGAACACCGACAGATCGCCGCCGGAGACCACCATCGAGCGGCGGAAGTTCTCCTCCAGCATCGGCCCGAGAATGAAACCGAGCAGCAACGGCGCCGGCTCGCACTTCAGTTTGCGCAGTACGTAGCCGACGATACCGAACACGGCCATGAACACCACTTCCATCCAGCTGTTCTTCAGGCTGTACACGCCGATGCAGCAGAAGATGATGATCGCCGGGTAGAGATAGCGGTACGGAATCTCCAGCAGCTTCACCCAGATTCCGATCAGCGGGAGGTTGAGCACCACCAGCATCAGGTTGCCGATCCACATGCTGGCCACCAGCCCCCAGAACAATTCGGGCTGCTTGTCGATCACCTGCGGACCGGGCTGGATGCCGTGGATCATCATCGCGCCGATCATGAGCGCCATGATGGCATTCGGCGGAATGCCCAAGGCTAACATCGGGATAAACCCGGCCTGCGCACCGGCGTTGTTGGCCGCCTCGGGAGACGCCACGCCCTCGACTGCGCCCCTGCCGAATCGCTCGGGGTGGCGCGAGAGCTTCTTCTCCAGACTGTAAGCGGCGAACGATGGAATCGTCGAACCACCGCCCGGCAGAATGCCCAGAAACATGCCCAGCATCGTCCCGCGTATCGCTGCAGGGGTGGCACGGCGAAAGTCGTCGCGGCTGGGCCACAGCCGATCGCGCAGTTTGGTCATGACATTGCCACCTGCGCGGGCTTCCAAATTGAGCATGATCTCCGCCAGCCCGAACATGCCCATCGCCACTGGCACGAAGCCGATGCCGTCGTAGAGGTCGCTGATGCCCAGTGTGAAGCGCTGTTCGCTGGTGGTGACGTCGGTGCCGATCAGCCCGAGAAACACGCCCAGCACGATCATCGCCAGCGCGTTGAGCAACGAACCGTGTGCCAGCACGATCGCAGCCACCAATCCGAGCACCATCACCGACACGTAGTCGGGCGACTGGAACAGCAGTGCGATGCCGGCGATCGCCGGGCCGGCGAACGCGATCGCGAAGGCGGTGACCGTGCCGGCAAACAGCGACGCCAGTGCGGCGATCGCCAGCGCTGCACCGGCGCGGCCTTGCTGCGCCATCGCGTAGCCGTCCAGGCACGTCACCACCGATGACGATTCGCCTGGCAGATTGACGAGAATCGCCGTGGTCGAGCCGCCGTACTGCGAGCCGTAGAACACACCCGCGAGCATGATGAGCGCGCCGGTCGGTGGCAGCCAGAACGTGATCGGCATGAGCATCGCCACCGTTGCCGTCGGACCGAGGCCCGGCAGCACGCCGATCAGCGTACCGAGGACGCACCCAGTGAGGCAGAGCAGCAGATTGGCAGGCGTGAGCGCGACGCCGAAGCCTTGAACGAGATGAGCGAGCAGCGCTTCCAACGCTTGCTATCCGAGCCGCGGCCAAGCGCGCAACGGCAATCCGAGCCCCCATACGAAGATCGCCAGCACAGCAAGCGTCAGTACCGCGGCGAGCGTGATGATCCCGCGCGTGCGCGCACGTTCGCCCGCAAAGGTCGCAAGCACGACCGCAACGAACGTTGCGATGATCACGCCGAGCGATTCCAACGTTGCGGCGAAGGCCAGCACCGACGCCGTGACCCAAACGACTGGCCGCCAACCGATCGGTTCCATGCGCGGACCGGGGCGCCGCCAACCTGTCGCGACAATCAACACGCCCAGCCCTACCAGTGCCCAGCACATCGCCAGCGGTACGAAACCTTCGCCCATCTCGGCGGCCGTGCCGATGTTGAGCGAGCGGCCGATCCACAGACCCGCGACGCCGATCGCGAGAAACAGCAGACCGGCGAGAACTTTCTCGGAGCCGAGGCGAGGCATTGATGCGGATCGTTTGCCTGGGAACCGATCAGACTTGGATCAGCCCCGGTTCGTGGCGCAGGCGATGCTGTTTTTACTTTTGTCGCGTCTTCACCAAACCGGCTTCGAGGAACACCGGATACATCGCAGCATCTTCCGCGGCCATGCGCTTTGCGGTGTCCGCGCGCCCCATCGGGCTCACGATGAAGCCGGCATTCTTCGCCTTGTCCTGGAATTCCTTGTCGCGCATCGCATCGAGCAGTTTCGCTTCGAGCGTTGTCGCGCGGTCGCTGGGGATGCCTTTCGGCCCGACGATCACGCGCCATACGCCGGACACGAAATCGATGCCTTGCTCCTTGAACGTCGGCACGTCCGGTGCCAGAAAATGCCGCTCACTCCCCGCCACGCCGAGAATGCGCACGGCACCTGACTTGTGATGCTGGACGATGTCAGGCGCCGGCACGGTCACGGTGTCGAGCTCGCCGGCGAGCAGCGCCTGCACGGTCGGGGCGAAGCCCGCGTAGGGAACCTTGATGATCTTCACGCCGAGTGTCTTTTCCATCAATGACGCCGTGATGTGCGACGAGCCACCGGGCTGATCATTGCCGTTCTTGATCTTGCCCGGACTGGCCTTGGCGGCGTTGACGAAATCGGCAACGTTCTTGAAGCCGGTCTTGGCGTTCGCGCTCAGCAGCGACGGGTCGTCACCCATGAACGCGATCGGCTCGAAGTCGCTGAGCGCGCTGGCGTTGGGATTGTTGTACTGCGCGAAGATCGCACCGGTGGCCATCATGCCGATCGTGTAGCCGTCGGGTTTGGCCGAGGCCACTTCCTTCAGGCCGATCGAACCGCCCGCGCCGGGCTTGTTCACCACCACCACCGGCACACCGAACTTCTTGCTCGCGCTGTCGGCCACCAGTCGCATCGCGATGTCGCTGCCGCCGCCCGGCGGCCAGGGCACGATCAAGGTGACCGGCTGCGAGGGAAACGCTTGCGCGAGTGCGCCGCTTATCCAACCGGCGAGCAGGACGCCGCCCAAGGCGGCGCGAAGTGCATGACGCAGATACATGACGATCCTCCGTTTCAAGTTGCGAATTCACTGATCACCGCGAGCGACTCGCCGCGGTCGGCCGCTTCGCCCACCAGCAGCAGTACCGGCTCGTCGATGCCCGCGGCGATGTAACGCTCCAGACGCTCGGCGCATTGGCGGCGCGTGCCGAATACGGTGAACGCTTCGACCGCCTCGTCGGGCACCAGCCGCGCTGCGCCATCGAGATCGCGTTTGCTGATCGCCGCGACGATCGCTTCCTGATCGATCGGCAGACCCGAATGACGGATGCTGTCGTCGAGGAACCGGTTGCGCAGCACGAACGCCAGTTTGCGGCGCGACTTCTCCATCGCATCGCGGGTGTTGTGCGCGGCCATGAAGAAGATATAGGACGCCGCACGCAACGCGGCCGGATCACGGTTCGCTTCGCGTGCCCCCGCTCGCATGAACTCGAGAGACACGCGTGCGTATTCGGGCGACAGGCCCCCCGAGAGCACGACGCCATCGCCGATGCGCCCCGCCAGCTTCAGGTTCTGTTCCTTCATCGGCGCGAGGTAGATCGGAATCGGCTGCGGCGGCTGGAACATCATGCGCGCGCCCGCCAGGCGATGCAGCAACGCTTCGGGTTGTCGCGCCGGCTCGCCCGACCACAGCGTGCGCAGCGCTTCGACGTATTCGCGATTGGCGCGCAGCGGCTTTTCCATCTGCACGCCCGCTTCGGCCAGAAATAGCGGATTGCCCACGCCCACCGCGATCGCGACGCGACCGGGCGCAGCTTCGGCCAGCGTGGCCATCGCCATCGCGAGCGGCAGCGGGTTGCGCAGATATGGGCTGATCGCGGTCGGCACGACCGTTGCCGTTTTCGTGGCCAACGCGAACGCCATGCACGAACCGAGTGAATCGCGATAGCCCAGGTGCTCGGCCATCCACAAGCTCGCAGCGCCGGCGGCCTCGGCCTCCTTGGCGATGGCGAGCGAATCGGCGAACGGGATGAAGCCGTCGAAGCTCACGCCGATGCGAACCTTACCCATCACGATTCCCCTGCATCTGAACGAAACGCCATGGTGCGTCGTCGCACGCGCATGCATTCCAGAAAACGTTGCGTCGCGCGTGCACGCGTCGATTTGGACTTGCGCACTACGCGCTCACCAGGTTCAGCAACGCGTCGCGATCGAGCCCGGCGATTCCCATCGAATCCGCAGTACGGCCGCGCGCGCGAAAGTTCACGCCGGTGAGCGCGGCACCGAGATCGAGCAGCGCATTCGCCGTCGGCACCGACACACCCGCAGCCTGGGCGAGCGCGATGAACGGCACCAGGCCATGACCGAAATCTTCGAGGTAATAGCGATGCTGCAGCGAATCGGGTGCCTTGATGCGTTTGTTGGCTTCGCCGCTGGCGATCGCGCCGGCCAGATCGGCGGTGTCTCGCACCCCAGGTTCAACCGTGCCGTACTGCTGCATCTCGGCGCCGAGCGGCAACAACTCGTGGCCGAAGGCGCGCGCCACCGCGAGGCGCTCGCTGTCGAGGGCCTGCATCACGCGCGTGACGCCGGGCGTCATCCCTTGCACGTAGAAGGTGAAGTCGCCGCGCGTGGCCTCGATCCATGCCGCGCCCAGCACCGCGCACGGTGCGTGCAACGTCATGTTCAGATTGGCGAGGCTCGAGTTCAGTACGTCGGGCACGCGTTGTGCCACTGGAAACAACGCTTGCGCCGCGCGCGCCGCTGCATCACCGCCGGGCAGCACACCAAGCCGCAGGAACTTCGCTTTTCCAGTGACCGTGACGCGCGCCGGTGCGTATTTACGCGCGATATAGGTGAGCGTGTGGAACTCGGCGATCGGTGGCGTTGGTCCACCCGAGGCGCGTCGATACGCTTCGCGAAACTCCAATGCGCCGCCGGTGTGACCGGGGTTGAGTACGACCGGAATCGCATGCGCGCCCGCCGCGGCAAGCGCCTGTGCCACCGCAACGTGCGAGATGGTGGGCAGACACACCAACGCGACCTCGGCATCGGATACCGCGGTGGCGATATCGCCGGTCATGCGGTGCGGCTGTGCGAAGCCCGAGCCGAGCACGCCTTCGTATTCGACGCCACCGCGCGTGATGAACGGTGCGAGCGTCTCTTTCGAGCGATTCCACAACGCGAGCTGATGGCCCGCCAGCGTCAACTCGGCCACCGCCGCTGCACCGCCTGCGCCTGCTCCGATGACGGCGACGCGCATGGCTCGGTTCACTTGACGACGATCAACTCGTCGTTCGAGCAATAGTCGGACAGCATCTCGCAGCCGGTGGGCGTGATGAGCAGCATGTCCTTCAGCTGCATGCCGAAACCGTAGCCGGTGCGATAGCACAGCGGCTCCACCCCCAGCACCATGCCGGCCTCGAGTTGCGCGTCGCCCGCGCGGCCGATCTCGGGCGTCTTGCCAAGATATGGATCCTCGTGCAGGAACAACCCGATGCCGTGACCGACGAACGAGATCGGCGGCAGATTCAGCTCGGCGAGCTTGCTGATGAACGCGTCGTAGATCGCGCGGCAGCTCGCGCCGGGCTTGGCTTGGTCCAGTAACTGAACCTTGCACTCGACCAGATGCTTCCAGATGCGCTCGGCATGCGGTGGTGCTTTCTGCACGACCGCAGTGCGACACACGCCGGCTTGGTAGCCGGAGATCACCGAGAAGATCTCGATGCGGCACACGTCGCCCGCCTGCAGCCGTCGCTCGCTCGGACCGACGTTGGGCAGCTCGCTGCGATCGCCGGTGGCGACGATCATCAACTTGAATTGCTCGGCACCGAGCGCATAGACATTGCGTGTGAGATGACCGGCGAGGTCCATCTCGGAATCACCAGCCTTCACCGCGCGCAGGGCGTCGGTGATCGACTGATCGGCGATGCGCGAGAGGCGGCGCAGCAGCGCGATCTCGTCGGGCGTCTTGATCTGACGCAGCCGGTCGAAGATCTGCTGATTGCCGACGAACGTGGCGGTGGGCAGCGCGGTCTTGAGCTTGTCGAAATCGACGGCAGGCAGGTAGCTCAGCTCGATGCCGATCCTGGCGCGCGCGAGCCCCATCTCGGTGAGCAGCGCGGCGAGCGACGCGATGCAGTTGTCGGCGAACTCGGCCCATATCTTCGTTTTCGTGTTCGGCTCGCGGCGCCCGATGGTGGTGGCTTCCATGTCCACGCCGAGGATGGCGGTGTCGCCGTTCGCGGTGGTGATGGTCATGGCGTGGCGATGGCGCATCAGCGGCTGCGAAGGCACCACGAATCCGGTGAGATAGGCGAAGTTCTCCGGCCCGCAGGTGATCATCGCGTCGAGGTCATGCTGCCTGGCAGCACCGGCGACGCGTTGGACGATTTCAGCTCTCATTCAGCACACCCCGAATCAAATGCAGGCAACAGGTACTAGTCGGCAATCCGATACCGCGCGATCTTCGCCTCGTCCACGTCGATGCCTAACCCCGGCGTATCGGGCACCTCGATCGTGCCGTCGACGAATTTCATCGGCGCGCGCAGCAGATCGTCCTTGTAGTAGATCCCGGCGATCTGCCCCGATTGGAATTCAGCCGGCGTCGACACCGGCACGACGTTCGACAGCGTCACCGACGGTGCCGCGGCCGCGAGCGTGATGTTGGCGCGGTTGCCCACGCCCAGCTCCACCGAGCCGTTCACGTTGCACACGATCCCGGCGGCGCGGCACACCGCGGCGACTTCCATCGCGCGATACAGGCCGCCGGGCTTGGTGGTGTAGATCGACACGATCTCGGCGGCGCGCCGCTCGATGATCTGCACCACGTCGTGGCTGTTCCAGGCGCTCTCGTCGGCCATCACCGGAGTGTCGATCGCGCGCGAGACTTCGGCGATGCGTTCGATCCCCATCACCGGCTGCTCGGCATACTTGAGGTTGAACGGTTCCATCGCGCGAATGGTGCGGATTGCCTCACCCGGTGTGGCGTAACCCTCGTTGGCATCGACGCACAGGTCGACATCGGGCCCCACCGCGTGGCGGATCTCGCGCACGATCTCGACATCGCGTTTCGGGTTCTGCCCGACCTTGATCTTGATGGTGCGGATGCCTTCGCGCGCCACCTGCGCACATTCGCGAATGGCTTCTTCGATGCCGAGCAGGCCGATCGAATGCGTCACCGGAACGCGATTGCGCGCGCGCCCGCCCAACAGCGCGTACGCCGGCACGCCGAGTGCCTTGGCGCTCAGATCGTAGTAGGCGAAATCGATCGCGGACTTGGCGTACGGATAGCCCTTGACCACCTGATCCATGCGCGCGTGCAGCTCGACGAAATTCGCCAGTTCAAGACCGATCACGCCGGGTGCGAGGTAGCTCTGCATCACCAGACGCGTGATGCTGGGCGACTCGCCGAAGTAGCGGCCGAATTCGCCGCCCCAATCCTTGAGCGCAGGCGCCTCGCCCCAGCCGACGCGACCGGCATCGTCGGTCATCTTCACCAGCACGTAGCGGCCGATCGGTTCGGTGAGCCCGGTCCACTTGTGCTCGCGGCGGGTGGGCAACTGAACCAGGATGGTGTCGATCGAGGCGATGCGCGACATGGGGATTGAAGGCGAGGAGGTCGCCCGATCAGACCGCAGCGCTCGCTGCAGTGTCAAGCCGCCGCGCGCAGGACAGGCACGCTACATCTTGAACACTGTCGGCAGCCACAGAGCCATCGACGGAATCGCGATCAGCAGCGCGACCAGCACGAAGTCAGCAACCAGGAACGGCAGCGTGCCGCGGTAGATACGCGTCACCGGAATATCGGTGTTCTGCGCCTGGATCACGAATACCGTCAGGCCCGTGGGCGGACTGATCAGACCGATCGTGCACAGCACCGTCACCATGATGCCGAACCAGACCGGGTCATAGCCCATCTTGACCACCAGTGGCAGCAGCACCGGCACGGTGATCAGGATGGTGCTCACTTCCTCCAGGAATGTGCCGAGCAGGATGAACAGCGCGATGATCGCCAGCAGCACCAGCAAGGGCGAAAATCCCATCGTCGTCACCCAGTTCGACAGGTGGTTGGGCAATTGGGTGAGCACCACGAAGCGCGAGAAGATGAACGCGCCCACGACGATGAAGAACAGCATCGCGGTCGCGTAGGCGGTTTCCATCAGTGCGTCGATCAAACCGCGAATCGTGAGTTGCCGCGTCGCGAAGCCGATGACCATGGCGACGAACGCGGCGACACCGGCGGCCTCGGTGGGCGAGAACCAGCCCAGATAGATGCCGACGACGGCGAAGAAGAACAGCAGCACCAGCTTCCACAAGCCCTTGGCCGCGGCCAGTCGCTGCGCGGTGGGCATCGGCGGCACCATCGGTGCGATCTTCGGGTTGAGGCGCGTGACGATGGTGACGGTGATCACGAAGAGCAGGGCGAGAACCAGCCCCGGAATCAACGCTGCGGCGAACAGTTTCGGCAGCGATTGCTCAGCCACGACGGCGTAGATGGCGAGCATCACCGACGGTGGAATGAGAATGCCCAGCGTACCCGCCGACGCAACGGCGCCGGCCGCGAAGCCCGGTTCGTAACCGTGGCGGCGCATCTCCGGGATCGCCACCTTGGAGAACGTGGCGGCCGTGGCAATCGACGAGCCGCAGATCGCACCGAACGCGGCGCATGCGCCGATCGTCGCGCTCGCCAGCGCGCCGCGCAGGCCGGAGAAGATCGCGTTGGCCGCGTCGAACAGCTCGCGCGACATGTTGGCGCGCGACGCGATGGCCCCCATCAGGATGAACAGCGGCACCACCGAGAGCGAATAGGCGCTTGCGAGTTCGAACGGCACGGTGCCGAACATCTTGAGTGCCTTGGGCCAGCCATCGGCGGCGGCGTAACCCAGCACGCCAACGCCCGCGAGCGCGACGCCGATCGGAATGCGGATGAGGATCGCCGCCAGCAGCGCGATGACGCCCAGCAGGCCGATCATGCCGACGCTCATTGCCGCTCATCCCGCGCGAACATCATCACCGCAGCGGCGATCGCCCCGCCGATGATGCCCGCCAACACCGGAATCCAGTACCACACCTTCGGCCAGGACAGATCGGAAGTGACATCGCCGAACATGGCCATATCGCCTGCGACCTTGTAGCCCTGCCAGGCCATGACCGTGAGTACCGCCACCGCCAACAGCGCCGAGAGCCGCTTCAGCCATATCACTGCGCGCGGCATCTTGTGATCGAGCACGTCGACCACGATGTGCTCCTCGCGGAAGAACGCGGCCGGCAGCGCGAGGAAGAACGCCCCGGTGAGCAACAGTTCGACTATGTCGACCACGCCGCGGATCGGCTTGCCCAACAGGTGGCGCATGACCACGTCGGTCACGGTCACCAGCATCATGCCGGCCAGACAGATCGCGGCGAGCCAGCCGCAGAATCGCGAGATGCGAGCGCGCATTGCTCTGATGACGCACGTGTGTGCGCGTCTCCTCCCTCTTAGCTGGAACCGAGTGCTGGAACCGAGCGGGGCAGCGGTGGCACCCCACTCGTTACGTCAGCGGGCGGCGCCTACTGCTTCCAGAAATTTCGCGACGTCGCCGTATGCTTCTCGGCCAGCGACTTCATCAGGGTGAATGCCGCACGTGCGGGCATGCCCTTGCCTTCCAGTTCCTTGATCTTGGCTTCGGCCATGTCGGCGCCGATCTTGCGGAACTTCGCGTCTTCGGCCGGTGAGAGTTTGATCGCTTCGGCGCCGCCGTCGACGATCATTTTCTTGCCCGGACCGTCGATCGAATCCCACGCCTCGCCGACCGCTTTCTCCACGCCCTTCATGCTGTCGTCGACCAGCTTCTTCAGGTCGGCCGGCAGCTTGTTGTAGAAGTCCGGATTCATCACCAGCCCGAACGAGGCCACGTACGAGTACATCTCGGTGGTGTACTTGAGGATGCCGCCGAGCTTGAATGCGATGCCGGCGCCGCCGTAGTCCATGAAGGCGCCGTCGACGGTGCCCTTGCTGAGTGCCTCGGCGATCTCGGTCGGTTGAATGCCCACCGGCGTGGCGCCCAGCGCGGATACGAAATCGCGGATCGTCGGCGACGAGAAGCGGATGCGCATGCCCTTCATGTCCTCGACGGTGCGGATCGCCTTCTTCGTCGTGAGAATCTGCCCGGGCTGATGCGTCATGTAGACCAGCACCTTCACGCCCTTGTGCTCCGGATCGAAGTACTTCGTGCGCAGTTCGGGCTCGTTCATCATCTTGGTGCCGATCTCGCTGCTGCCGACCAGATACGGCAGATTGATGAGCTCGGTGATCGGAAACCGCCCGGGCGTTCCGCCCGAGAGAAACCAGGTGACTTCGGCCTGGCCGTTGCGCGCCAGGTCGTAGTACACCGGCGGCGGACCCATCTGCGCACCGGGGAAGTACTTGAACTCGATACGTCCGCCGGAATTCTTCGCCAGCTCGGTGGCCCAGTTCTCGACCCATTTCGAGAACGGGTGCTGCGGCGTCACGAAATGCGCCACCTTCATCTCGAACTTCTGCTGGGCCTGTGCCGCGCCTAACACCAGCATCGCGCCGGCCGCGGCCATCCATCTAAGGGCAGTGGTTTTCATCGTGGCTTCTCCAGTCGAACGTGGAATGTGGAACGTGATGCCTTCATGCGGGCGCAGACCCGGTGCGCTTGACCGGCATCTTCGCCAGCCACGCATCGACAACCTTCGGATCGTCGAACAACGTCGCGAGCTCGGCGCGAATTTCCTCTTCGGTTTGCAGCACCGACGGCACCACGCCGAGTTCGGCGGGCGCTTTGCTGGTGGCTATCTCCAGGCGGATGCCGTTGGGATCGTAGAAGTAGGCCGACCAGAACCGTCCGCCCAGGGGCACCGGACCGATTACGTTCACGCCGCAGCCCTTGACGTGCTCGACCATCGCGTCGAAGCGATCGTCAGGTACGTGAAACGCGACATGCTGCATGCCACCGGGCAGATCGCGATTCTGCTTCGCCAGGCCCTTCGGATACTCGAAGAACGCGAGCAGCGTGTCGTTGCCCATGTTGAAGAAGTAGTGCCGCAGATTCTCGTAGGGCGGCTGACCGCGGTCTCGCTCGAACGGCACGCGGCGCACGTGCACCAGTTGCATGCCGAGCACACGGGTGTAGAAATCCATCGTCGCGGGCAGATCGTCGGTGACGAACGCCAGATGGTCGATGCCGCGGGTCGGCACCGGCTGCAGGGCGGGGAGCGCACTCATGGTTCTGTTGGCGGTGGGGCTCGCGGTAGTCATCGTTCTATTGCTCCAACGCCGCGACGAATGGCCGCAATGCCGCGAGGAACCCCGGCAGGTTCTCGCCCGCGATGTTGTGGCCCGCATCGACCTCGACCATCCGCACTCGCGGGTTTGCCGCCTTCATCTTCTCGGCGGTTTCGGGCGCGTACATGTCGGACCGTGCGCCGCGCATCGAGAGAATCGGGCATTGCACGCGGCCGATGATCTGCCACATGTCTACGCCCAGCTTGGGCCGTTCGCCCAGATCGCGGACCCGCTTGAACTGGTCGCGGAAATGCAGATCGCGCTTGAGCTGCAGTCCACCGGCAACCGGCTTCAGGTAGGCCTCGAAGCGCGCGCGTTTGCCTGCGCCTTCGGCTGAAGCCGGATCGACGCCGAAGTAGCGCATCGCCGCCTCGACGCTGTCGAACGTGTCGGGCTGGCTCGCCACCGCTTCGGTGACCCGTTTGGAACCGGCCGGCGCGTTCTCGGGTGTGTAATCGATGAGGGCGAGTCCTGTGACGCGCGCGCCATGTTCGGCCGCCACGTACGAGGTGGCGCGACCGCTCATCGAATGGCCGATCAGCACCACCTGCTGCCAGCCGAGCGCGTCGAGCGCGTGGACGATATCGCCGGCGAGCGTCGGCACGGCGTAGTCCTTGGTCGGACTCCAATCCGAATCGCCGAAGCCACGTGTATCGAGTGCGACCACTTCGCGATCGGCGCTCAGCGCCGCAGCGGCATCGATCCAGTCGTAGGAAAAGTACGACAAGCCGTGCGTAATCAACAGCGGCGTCTTGCCGCGCTGGCCGAAGCGGCGATAGAACAGGTTGACGTCCCCTGAACGAACGCTGCCGCTCTGATGCGGGGCGATTGGCATGGCAGTCTCCTCCTGGCTGGAGCATCACGCGCCATCGTGATGCGTCCGGTCTGCTCGGAGCAGTTTAGATCAGTTGCCGGCCGGTGCGGCGGTCGGGGCCGGGTCGTGGTAGCCGAGCAGGCGCAAGCCCATTAAGCTGCCGCCTGTCGGCGCATGCGCGATCGGCCGCATTTCCGCTGAAACACGCCAGAAACTTCGCCGACATCTCGCGGGTCCAAACTCGGACCCGCCGCCCTCCCGGCCGTGCCTCGAATGTCCAACAACAAACGCACCCGCCCGTCGCGCCTATCGACGGTTCTTCATCAAGATGCATCCACGTCGCGCATTGCTCTGCGCCGGTGGTGGTGCGCCGGCGTCTTTGCGCTCACGGGCTGTACAGTCGGGCCAAACTACGAGCCGCCACAACCGGTCGTGCCGCCGCAGTGGAGCGCGCCGCTGCCGCACGGGGGTGAACTCGAACGGTTGCGCGAATGGTGGACGCGCATCGACGATCCCACCTTGGTGCGGTTGATCGACACGGCGCAGCGCGACAATCCCGGTCTCGAAGCCTCGATCGCGCGCATCGAGCAGGCGCGCGCCAATGCTCGCGCGATCGGCGCAGGCGAATGGCCCACCGTCACGATGAACGCCTCGTTGCAGCGGCGCGCTGCCGGTGTCCCGCCGTTTCCGGCGCCCATCACCAGCGGCACGGTGACGGGTGATGCCGCGTGGGAAATCGATCTGTTCGGCGCGGTGCGTTACTCGCGAGAGTCGGCGCGCGCCCGTATCGAAGCCCGCGAAACCGAGTGGCACGATGCGCGCACCAGTCTGGCTGCCGAGGTTGCTCTCACCTACGTCAACCTGCGCACCTGCGAAGCCCTTGCCGGCGTGCAGCAACTCGACACCGACTCGCGCCAGCAGACCGTCACGCTCACCGAGCGACGCGTGGCCGCCGGTTTCACCGCACCGGCCGACGCGGCGTTGCTGCGCGCCAGCCTTACCGATGCTCGCAGCCGCCTGGTCGGACAGCGGGCCGACTGCGACCTGCTCGTAAAAGCGCTGGTCAATCTCACCGGTCTGAGCGAAGCGCCGTTGCGCGAACAACTGGCGGCACAAGCCCAGGCAACAGCGGCGGAACGAGGGGCAGCACAAGCAGGAGCGCAATCGGCCGCGTTGCCGCGGCCACGCGCGTTCACCGTGAGCGCAGTGCCCGCCGCGGTGATCGCGCAGCGACCCGATCTGGCAGCCGCCGAACGCGAACTCGCTGCCGCTGCGGCCGAGATCGGCACAGCGGAGGCGGCACGTTACCCGCGCGTCTCGCTCGTCGGGTCGATCGGCTATGCGTTGTTCCGCTTGAGCGGTGTGAGTACCGAGGGCGAGTCGTGGAGCATCGGCCCGGCGTTGACCTTGCCGCTGCTCGATGGCGGCCGGCGCATCGCGCAGGTGGACGTCGCCAAGGCGCGCTACGCCGAGCTTCGCGCGCTCTACATGCAGCGTGCGCGCAACGCAGTACGCGAGGTGGAAGAGGCGCTGGTACGGCTCGATGCGGCCGAGCGCCGGCAGACCGATGCCGAGGCGGCGGTAAAGGACTTCGAAGCGTTCTTCGCCGCGGCCCAGACCCGGTGGGACGTCGGTGTGGGCAATCTGATCGAACTGGAAGAAGCGCGGCGCCAGGCGCTGAACGCGAATTCGGTGCTGATTCAATTGCGGCGCGAGCGTGTCGCGCAGTGGATCAATCTGTACAAGGTGCTGGGCGGCGGCTGGGAGCCGGCGGCCGAGCGAGCGAAGAACGATCGATGAGAACCGAAGCTATCCAAAGCGCAGCACCCATCCAAAGCCCTGCTCGCGAACACGGGCAGAAATCGCCGCATCATCGATCGCGTCGCGTCGCGCTCGTATTCGCGTTCGTGTTCGCGTTATGCGCACTTGCACTAGGTGCTGCGTGTTCGAAAAACGACGGGGCAACCCCGACGAAGAGCGATGTCGCGAAGAGTGACGCAGCGAAGCCCGACACGTCGAAGGCATCCGCGCCCGATGGCAAAGGCGCCCCGCGACCGGCTCTCACCGTCACCGTGACGCGCCCGGAATCGGCACAGTGGCCATTGACCTTGAGCGCGAACGGCAGCGTCACGGCGTGGCAGGAGGCCAGCGTCGGCGCCGAGGCTGCAGGCCTGCGAATCAGTAATCTGCTGGTCAACGTCGGCGATGTCGTCAAACGCGGCCAGATGCTCGCGCAATTGTCGGAGGCGACGGTGCAGGTCGATCTGGCGCAGCAGCGCGCCGCGATCGCTGAAGCCGAAGCCACGCTCGCGCACGCCAGGCTCGATGCCGAACGCGCGCGCAAGCTCGATCAGACCGGCGCGATCAGTGCGCAGCAGATCAATCAGTTGCTCACGGCCGAGCGCACCGCCGAAGCCCGGCTGGAAGTGGCGCGTGCGCGATTGCGCAACGATGAGATCCGGCTCACGCAGACGCGCATCGTCGCGCCCGACGACGGCATCATCTCGGCGCGCAGTGCGATGTTGGGCGCGGTGGTGCAGCCGGGACAGGAGCTGTTCCGTCTGATTCGACAGGGCCGGTTGGAGTGGCGCGCCGAGGTCACCGCCGCCGAGCTCGCGCGCATAAAGCCGAAGCAAGGGGTGGCGATCGAAGCGGCCAACGGCGCCAAATCGAGCGGTACGGTGCGCATGATCGGCCCCACGGTCGATCCGCAAACGCGCATGGCGATCGTCTACGTCGATATTCCCGCCAACAGCGGGGCGAGCGCCGGCATGTTCGCGCGCGGTGCGTTCGATCTCGGCGCAACCGAGGTGAGCGCCGTGCCCCAAGCGGCGGTGCTGCGTCGCGAGGGGTTCGATTACGTGTTCGTGCTCGAAGCCGGCTCGCGCGTGAAGCTCACCAAGGTGGACGTGGGCCGGCGCAGCGGCGATCGCGCCGAGCTCACCACGCGTCTGCCCGAGGGCACGCAGATCGTCGCGAGCGGCGTCGGGTTCCTCAACGACGGCGATCTGGTTCGCGTCGCCCCGCCGCAGTAATCGACGGAGCGCGCGATGAATCTGTCGACCTGGTCGATCCGCAATCCGATCCCGACGCTGCTGCTGTTTCTGCTGCTGACCGGGCTGGGCTTCATGTCGTTCAAGGCGATGAAGATCCAGAACTTCCCGGACGTGGAACTGCCCACGGTGTCGGTGAGCGCGGCCTTGCCCGGTGCCGCACCGGCCCAGCTCGAGACTGAAGTGGCACGCAAGATCGAGAACTCGATCGCCACCATCTCCGGGCTCAAGCACATCTACACGCGCGTGCAGGACGGCGTGGCGACCGTCACCGCTGAATTCCGGCTGGAGAAGAGCCTCTCGGCCGCCACCGAAGACGTGCGCGATGCGGTCAATCGCGTGCGTGCCGATTTGCCCACCGATCTGCGCGATCCGGTCATCGTCAAGTTCGACCTGGCCGGCGTGCCGTTCCTCACCTACTCGATCGCCTCGTCGCGCATGGACGAGGAGGCGTTGTCGTGGTTCGTCGACAACACCGTGTCGAAAGCGATGCTCACCGTGGCGGGCGTGGGCAAGGTCGCGCGCGTGGGCGGCGTCACGCGTGAGATCCGCGTCGAGATCGATCCGTCACGGCTGGCGGCGCTGAACGTGACGGTCGCCGAGATCTCGCGGCAGTTGCGCCGCGTGCAACAGGAAGCCTCGGGCGGACGCACCGACGTCGGCGGCGGCGAGCAGGCCATCCGCACCATCGCCACGGTGCAGACCGCGCGCGAACTCGCGTCGATGGAAGTGCCGCTCAACGACGGCAGGCACGTGCGTCTCGATCAGGTGGCGAGCGTGCAGGACACCGTTGCCGAGCGCCGTTCGGCGGCCCTGTTGAACGGCAAACCGGTGGTCGGCTTCGAGATCTCGCGCAGCAAAGGGGCGAGCGAGATCGCCACCGCCGAGGGCATTCGCACGGTGCTCGACAAGCTGCGCGCGGAGCATCCCGGCATCGAGGTCACCGAAGCGTTCAACTTCGTCACGCCGGTGAAGGAGCAGTACGACGGTTCGATGATGCTGCTCTATGAGGGTGGCCTGCTTGCGGTGCTGGTCGTGTTCCTGTTTTTGCGCAACTGGCGTGCCACAATCGTCGCGGCGGTGGCGTTACCGCTGTCGGTGATTCCGACGTTCGTGGGCATGCACTGGCTGGGATTCACCATCAACGTGGTGACGCTGCTCGCGCTCGCGCTGGTCGTGGGCGTGCTGGTCGACGATGCGATCGTCGAGATCGAGAACATCGTGCGCCACCTGAGCCTGGGCAAATCGCCGCAGGAGGCGGCGATGGAAGCGGTGGAGGAAATCGGACTGGCAGTGGTGGCCACCACGTTCACGCTGGTGGCGGTGTTTCTGCCCACTGCGTTCATGAGTGGCGTGGCGGGCAAGTTCTTCGTGCAGTTCGGCTGGACTGCTGCGATCGCCGTGTTCGCGTCGCTGGTGGTGGCGCGGCTGCTCACGCCGATGATGGCGGCGTACATGCTCAAGCCCAGTCAGCGCGAGTACAAGACCGGTCGATTGATGACGTGGTATCTGCGTCTGGCACGCTGGTGCATCCGGCATCGCTTCATCACCATTCTGGGGGCCGCCGCATTCTTCGTCGGCTCGCTCATGCTGGTGCCGTTGCTGCCCACCGGCTTCATTCCGCCGGACGATCTGGATCAGACCCAGGTCGTGATCGAACTGCCGCCGGGCAGCACCTTCACGCAGACGTTCGAGAAGGCCGAGCAGGCGCGCGCGGCGATCGCGAAGCATCCGCACGTGAAGCTCGTCTACACCGCGATCGGTGGCGGGGCGACCGGCGCCGACCCGTTCGCTCCGGGCGGCGCGCCCGATGCGCGCAAGGCGACGCTGCTGCTCAATCTCACACCGCGCGCCGAGCGCAAAGAGAACAAGCAGGTCATCGAAGGCGAGCTGCGCGCTGCGGTGGCGGCGATACCCGGCATTCGCTCGCTGGTGGGATTCGGCGGTGCCGGCGAGAAGCTGGTCCTGGCGCTCACCAGCGACGACGGTGTGGCGCTGGTCGAATCAGCACGGCAGCTCGAACGTGAACTGCGCACGATCCCGGGCATCGGCAACATCACTTCGAGCGCGAGCCTGATCCGGCCTGAAGTGATCATCCGGCCCGACACGGCGCGCGCGGCAGACCAGGGTGTGACTGCCGCCGCGATCGCCGACACGCTGCGTATCGCCACCGCCGGCGATTTCGATCAGGGCCTGGCCAAGCTCAACCTGTCGCAGCGCCAG
>CADEDU010000026.1:60439-78770 GCA_902826155.1 uncultured beta proteobacterium | reverse complement strand
CGTACGGCTGCTTCTTGCGCAGGTCCCAGGCGATGCCCGAGCCGCGCAGCATCGGTCCGGTGAAGCCAAGCGCCATCGCCCGCTCCGGGGTAACCACGCCGATGCTCACCGTGCGCTGCTTCCAGATCCGGTTGTCGGTGAGCAGCGTCTCGTACTCGTCGACGTAGGTCGGGAAACGCCGGGTGAAATCCTCGACGAAATCGAGCAGCGAACCCGATCGCACCTCGTTCAGCTTGCGCGTGGTGGCATCGGAACGGAACTTGGAGTTCACGTACTGCGGCATGACTTCCGGCAGATCGCGGTACACGCCGCCGGGCCGGTAGTACGCCGCATGCAGGCGCGCCCCCGATACCGCTTCGTAGCAATCCATCAGATCTTCGCGTTCGCGGAACGCATACAGAAACACCGTCATGGCGCCGATGTCGAGCGCATGCGCCCCGAGCCACAGCAGGTGGTTCAGGATGCGGGTGATCTCATCGAACATCACCCGGATGTACTGCGCGCGGAGCGGGACTTCGATGCCCAGCAGCTTCTCGATCGCCATCACGTAGGCGTGCTCGTTGCACATCATGGACACGTAGTCGAGCCGGTCCATGTAAGGCAGCGACTGGATGAACGTCTTGTGCTCGGCGAGCTTCTCCGTCGCTCGATGCAGCAAGCCGATGTGCGGATCGGCGCGTTCGATCACCTCGCCGTCGAGCTCGAGCACCAGGCGCAGCACACCGTGAGCGGCCGGATGTTGCGGTCCAAAGTTCAAGGTGTAGTTGCGAATTTCAGCCATGCCCGGTGCTTTCCGCTCAGTGCTTTCCAGAGTCGCCGTAATGCTCTTCGCGGATGACGCGCGGGACGATTTCGCGCGGCTCGATCGTGACCGGCTGATAGATCACGCGCTTCTGATCGGGGTCGTACCGCATCTCCACATGCCCGGAAAGCGGGAAGTCCTTGCGGAACGGATGGCCGATGAAGCCGTAATCGGTCAGCAGCCGGCGCAGGTCGGCATGCCCTTCGAACATGATGCCGAACAGGTCGAACGCCTCACGCTCGAACCAGTTCGCGCTCGGCCACAGATCGTTGACCGAGGCGACCACGGGAAATCCGTCATCGGGCGCGAACACACGCAGGCGCAACCGCCAGTTGTGCGTGACCGAAAGCAGATGCGAGACGACCGCGAAGCGCTGCCCGCCCCATGCACCGTCACCGTAGGCCGAATAGTCGAGCCCGCACAGATCGACGAGCGACTCGAACCGCAATGTGGGATCGTCGCGCAGGATGCGGGCGGACTCGAGATAGTCGCCGGCGCGCACGACGATGGTGATCTCGTTCAGCGCGTCGCTCACGCTCGCGATGCGTGCGCCGAGCGCAGCGGCCAGGGCCGCCTGGAGTCTCTCGAGTTTTGCCGACATGCGGGAGGTCGTTGCTTACGCCGTGGGGCGTTTTTGATTTCGCCCTAACGGGCAATCGTATTGGTGCGCTTGATCTTGTTCTGCAACTGCACGATGCCGTAGAGCAATGCCTCGGCCGTCGGTGGACAGCCGGGAACGTAGACATCAACGGGCACGATCCGGTCGCAGCCACGTACGACCGAATACGAATAGTGGTAGTACCCGCCGCCGTTGGCGCACGAGCCCATCGAGATCACCCAGCGCGGCTCGGCCATCTGGTCGTACACCTTGCGCAACGCCGGAGCCATCTTGTTGCACAGCGTGCCCGCGACGATCATCACGTCGGACTGGCGCGGGCTCGGACGGAAGATGATGCCGAATCGATCGAGGTCGTAACGCGACGCTCCGGCCTGCATCATCTCGACGGCGCAACAGGCGAGTCCGAACGTCATCGGCCACAGCGAACCGGTGCGCGTCCAGTTGAGCACCGTATCGATCGTCGTGGTGACGAAGCCTTGCTGCATGACTGGAGTATCAGCGGCGCCCATGACTCACTCCCATTCGAGAGCCCCCTTCTTCCACTCGTACACGAACCCGACCACCAGGATCGCCAGGAACACCATCATCGACCAGAAGCCGAACGCACCGATGTCGAGCAGCGTGATCGCCCACGGAAACAGGAACGCGATCTCAAGGTCGAACAGGATGAACAGGATCGCCACGAGGTAGTAGCGCACGTCGAATTTCATGCGCGCGTCTTCGAAGGCCTCGAAGCCGCACTCGTATGGAGAGAGCTTTTCGCTGTCGGGACGCGTGACGCCGAGCAGGAAGCCCGCGGCGCCGCCGGCGGCGATCATGGCAACGCCGAACACGGCGCCGATGATCATGAACATCAGGACAGGGAAGTAGCCTTCGAGCATCTGTGAGATTCCAGGCTGCGGTGCCTCAACACCCGAATTGTGTTTGGTGCCGACGGAGAGACTCGAACTCTCACGGGTTACCCCACCACCCCCTCAAGATGGCGTGTCTACCAATTTCACCACGTCGGCAGAGCGTTGCGTTGCTCACGCAAAGCGCGCAATTCTACTTCGGAACCTCACCAGTTTTCGAGCTTGGCGAAGATTCTGCCGGTGGTTTGGACGAACTATCTGCCCCCGGAATCGTGTCGCCCGATTTCTTCTCGTCTTTTTTGTCTGCGGCACCGGGACGAACCGACTGCATGACGCCGATGTCGCCGCCGCTCTGACGCTCGGAAGCCAGATACGTCAGACCCAGACTGGTCAGAAAGAACACCGTGGCGACGGCACCCGTCGTGCGCGACAGGAAGTTGGCCGATCCGGTGGCACCGAACAGACTGCCCGATGAACCGCTGCCGAACGCAGCGCCCATGTCGGCGCCTTTGCCGTGCTGAAGCAGCACCAGCACGATCACCACGATTGCCGCGACCACGTGGACCGTCAGCAACAACCCAAGCCAGATGCTCATTTAGTCTGTATCCAATTCAAGAGGCGATTCGGTTCGCAGCTACGTGCCCCACACGGGCTAGTTTCGCGCCGCCTGACAAATCGCCAGAAACTCGTCCGCCTTGAGAGAGGCGCCGCCGATCAATCCGCCGTCGATGTCGGCCATCGCGAACAACTCGCCCGCGTTCGTCCCCTTCACGCTTCCGCCGTAAAGGATCGTTAGATCTGCCGCCGCTTTCGCATCGGCCTTGCTGACATGCGCGCGCAAAGCCGCATGCACTTCCTGCGCTTGCGCCGGCGTGGCCGTCTTGCCCGTGCCGATCGCCCAGACCGGCTCGTAGGCCAGGACTCCGCCGGCAACAGCCTGCGCCCCCACCTGCGCAAGCACGGCATCAAGCTGTCGGGTCACCACCTGCATCGTTGCGCCGGCCTCGCGTTCGGCGAGTTGTTCGCCCACGCACAAGATCGGCGTCAGACCCGCTTTGGCGGCAGCGACGAACTTCGCCGCGACCTGCGCATCGGACTCACCGTAGAGCGCGCGCCGCTCGGAGTGGCCGACGATCACGTAGCGAGTGCCGAAGTCCTTCAGCATCGATGCTGACACCTCGCCGGTGAAAGGGCCCGACTCGTGCTCGGATACGTTCTGGCTGCCCCAACCGACCGGACCGCCGTTGAGAAGCTGCTGGGCCTGCGCGAGATACGGAAACGGTACGCACACCACGACCTCGACGCCTTGCAACGCACCCGCGCCCATGCGCACGCCTTCCAGCAGCGCACGATTGACGGCGAAACTGCCGTGCATCTTCCAGTTGCCAGCGACGAGACGACGACGCACCTAAGCGCTCCGGACAAGCGAGGGGAAGTAAAACCCGCTGATTTTATTGACTCATTTCGCACGGGTCAATGACGGTAACGTGTACGAGCAAGGGATCCCAAGCCACCGCGGCGATTCTTTGGTCGCCGGATCGCACGATTGCGGCGTCCATACCGACCGCAGATAAGGCGATTCGAGCCGCCGGAGCCTCCTAGGACGCCGTCGGCGGGTCGATACGCACCCAGATCGTGACCGGCCCATCGTTGGTGAGCGTCACCTTCATGTCGGCGCCGAATCGGCCGGTCGCCACGGGCTGATGCGATCGCGCGGCTTCGACGGCCATGTAATCGAACAATCGACGCGCGAGGGCCGGCTCAGCGGCGGCCGAGAAGCTCGGGCGCGTGCCACCTCGGGTGTCAGCTGCAAGCGTGAACTGGGGGACGAGCAGCAGGCCGCCCTCGACATCGCGCACGCTGCGATTCATCTTGCCCGCGTCGTCGGCGAATACCCGGATCGCGAGCAGCTTTTCGAGCAGCTTCCCGGCGCTTTGCTCGTTGTCGCCCCGTTCGGCGCACACCAGCACCAGCAAGCCGTGCTCGATGCGCCCGACGAGTTCGCCCTCGACGACCACCTTGGCGTCCAGGACGCGCTGCAGCAGCCCGATCAAACGAATCTCCGTGCGGTGGATGTTGCGATGAAGCGCGAACCGGGGATTATCGCTGCGCCGGGTGTTGCGGCGCCCAGAAAAGCAAACAGCGCGGCGCCCTGTCGGACGTCGCGCTGCTGTGCGATCGGAGACGAAATCGATCGAGCGTTATGCGGCAGCCAGCACCGCGCCCTCGATCTCCTTGGCGATGAGTTTGGCCAGGCTCTCGACCTCGGCGTGATCCTCGCCTTCGACCATCACACGCACCACCGGCTCGGTTCCCGAGGTACGCAGCAGCACACGTCCGCGCGAGCCGAGCTTGTTCTCGGCGTGGGCCCGCGCCGAGGCGACGCCGGCGTGCGAGAGCCAGTCGACCGCGCCATCGATGCGTACGTTGATGAGCACCTGCGGATAGAGCTGGAGCGAACCGGCCAGGTCGCTCAGTGAAGCGTCCTGCGCGCGCATGGCAGCCAGCACTTGAAGCGCCGAGATGATGCCGTCGCCCGTGGTATGACGATCGAGGCAGATGATGTGCCCCGACGATTCGCCGCCCAGGATCCAGCCGTTGCGCAGCATGGTCTCGAGCACGTAACGGTCGCCGACCTTGGCGCGTACGAAATCGATCCCATCGCCCTTGAGCGTGCGCTCGAGCGCGAAGTTGGACATCAGCGTGCCGACGACACCGCGTACCGGGCTGTGGCGCGCACGGTCACGCGCAATGACATATAGCAGTTGGTCGCCGTCGTAGACGCGGCCCGCCGCGTCGACCATCACCACGCGGTCGGCGTCGCCGTCGAGCGCGATGCCGATGTCGGCCTTCTCCTTGACGACGGCAGCCGCTAGCGCCTTGGGATGGGTGGCGCCGACTCCGTCGTTGATGTTGAAGCCGTTCGGCTCCACGCCCATCGCGATGACGTCGGCGCCCAGCTCATGGAACACCGCCGGAGCGACGTGATACGACGCACCGTGCGCGCAGTCGACCACGACGCGCATGCCGCGCAGGTCGAGATCCGGCGGAAAAGTGCTCTTGCAGAACTCGATGTAGCGCCCGGCGGCATCCTCGATGCGGCGCGCCTTGCCCAGCTCGCGCGAGGAACGGCAGCGGATGTTCTGCTCGACCGCCTGCTCGATCTGCAACTCGATCTCGTCGGGCAGCTTGCCGCCTTCGGCGGAGAAGAACTTGATGCCGTTGTCGTGATACGGATTGTGGGAAGCGCTGATCACGATGCCCGCCTGCAGCCGCAGCGCGCGCGTGAGATACGCGATCGCCGGCGTCGACAACGGACCGGTGAGGATCACGTCGACACCCGCGGCCGCGAAGCCGCATTCGAGCGCGGCCTCGAGCATGTAGCCAGAAATGCGTGTGTCCTTGCCGATCAGCACGGCCGGGCGCGACCCGCGCGCGACCGTGGCGCGCTCCACCAGCACCTCACCCGCCGCGTAGCCAAGACGCATCACGAAGTCCGGCGTGATCGGGGCTTCGCCCACCATGCCGCGTATGCCATCGGTTCCGAAGTACTTCCTAGCCATAAGCCCCTGCCGATCAGAGAAATTGCGTTGAAAGAACGGGTGCGCCGTCATGGGGACCGTATCGACGGCAGATCGCGCACATTGTGCACCCGTCGCGCCGCCCGGCTGCGCGAAATCGGTCACCTCTGTCTGAACGACGGCACGGGGCCGACGCGCGGATTTGCACACACGCCCCGCCATAACCGGTCGCCTCGATCAGGGTCCGACCGCCCAGTTACGGCCCGCCGCGCCGTCTACCCAAATCGTATGCGCCACGATTCGCGCACTATGCACGGCTCGCAGTCACCGCGGCATGGACCGCCAGCGCATCCCGCGTCGCCGCGACATCATGCACGCGAACGATGTGAGCGCCGCGCTCCGCCGCGAGTACCGCCGCGGCGATGCTGGCCGCCAGCCTGTCGCCGGCGGCCTTGCCGGTAATCGCACCGAGCATCGACTTTCGGGACAGGCCCGCGAGCACAGCCGCGCCCTCGGCGCCGAACGCATCGATCGCCCGGAGCAACGCGAGATTGTGCTCGAGGGTCTTGCCGAAGCCGAAACCAGGATCGACAACGATCCGCTCGGTCGCCACCCCCGCGGCCCGCAGCGCACCTACCCGTTCACGCAGAAACGCACCGACCTCGGCGACGACGTCTTCGTAGTGCGGCGCCGCCTGCATGGTGCGCGGAGTACCTTGCATGTGCATCACGCACACGCCGCAATCGCTGTCGGCGATCGCTTCGACCGCGCCCGGCGCGCGCAAGCCGAACACGTCGTTGATCATCGATGCGCCGCCTCGTATCGCGGCTCGCATGACCTCAGGCTTCAGCGTGTCGACCGAGATCGGCACCGGCAACTCGCGCACCCGCTCGAGCACCGGCATCAACCGATCCAGTTCCTGCTCGACCGATACCGGCTTGGCACCAGGGCGGGTCGACTCCGCACCGAGATCGATGATGTCCGCGCCTTGCTCGACGAACGCCTCCGCACGTGTCACAGCGGCGCTCGGATCGAAGACCTCGCCGCCGTCGGAGAACGAATCGGGCGTGATGTTGACGATGCCCATGATGCGCACTCGATCGAGCGACAAAACAAAACGGCCGCATCGCAGGACGCGGCCGTTTCGGCTGGGCTTGGGAATCGTCGTATTCAACGTTCCGCTGGTGGGCTGCTGCGTGCGGTCAGGCGGCTGCCGGCGCTGCTGCTCCGCCTCCCGCGCCTTGCTGCGGGGGCTGCGGCTGATTCGCCGAGCCGGTGGGCTTGGGCGGCCGCGGCGGCTGACCCGCCATGATGTCGTTGATCTGCTCGGCGTCGATCGTCTCGAATTCGAGCAGGGCCTTGGCCATCGCTTCGACCTTGTCGCGATTCTCCTCCAGCAGCCGTCGCGCCAAGCCGTACTGCTCGTCGATGATGCGCCGGATCTCGGCGTCGACCTTGCGCAGCGTGTCTTCCGACAGGTTCTTGTGCGTGGTGATCGAGCGGCCGAGGAACACTTCGCCCTCGTTCTCGCCGTAGACCATCGGCCCGAGCGCATCGGACATGCCGTAGCGCGTGACCATGTCGCGCGCCATCTGCGTTGCGCGCTCGAAATCGTTGGAGGCGCCGGTGGTCATCTGATTCATGAACAGCTCTTCGGCCACGCGCCCACCGAACAGCACCGCAATGCGGCTCATCAGGTAGTCGCGGTCGTAGGCATAACGGTCCTGCTCGGGCAGTTGCATCGTCACGCCTAGCGCACGGCCGCGCGGGATGATGGTGACCTTGTGCACCGGGTCGGATTTCGGCAGCAGTTTGGCGACGATCGCGTGGCCCGACTCGTGATAGGCGGTGTTCTTCTTCTCTTCCTCGCTCATCACCATCGAACGGCGCTCCGCGCCCATCATGATCTTGTCTTTGGCGCGCTCGAAGTCGTCCATATCCACCAGGCGCTTGCTCTGGCGAGCGGCGAACAGCGCCGCTTCATTCACCAGATTCGCCAGATCGGCACCTGAAAAGCCCGGCGTACCGCGCGCGATGATTTCGGCCTTGACGTCGGGCGCGAGCGGCACCTTGCGCATGTGCACCAGCAGGATCTGCTCGCGACCACGAATGTCAGGCAGCGGCACCACGACCTGACGGTCGAAACGACCCGGGCGCAACAACGCGGGATCGAGAACGTCAGGACGGTTCGTGGCGGCGATGACGATCACACCCGCGGTAGCTTCGAAGCCGTCCATCTCGACCAGCAGCTGATTGAGCGTCTGCTCGCGCTCGTCATTGCCACCACCGAGGCCGGCACCACGCTGGCGTCCGACCGCGTCGATCTCGTCGATGAAGACGATGCACGGGGCGTGCTTCTTGGCTTGCTCGAACATGTCGCGCACGCGCGCCGCACCTACACCGACGAACATCTCGACGAAATCGGAGCCCGAGATCGAGAAGAACGGCACCTTCGCTTCACCGGCGATGGCGCGTGCGAGCAACGTCTTGCCGGTACCGGGGCTGCCCACCATCAGCACGCCCTTCGGGATACGGCCACCCAATTTCTGGAACTTGGAGGGATCCTTCAGGAAGTCGACCAGTTCGGCGACTTCTTCCTTGGCTTCATCACAGCCGGCAACGTCTGCGAAGGTGACGTTGTTGTTCGACTCGTCGAGCATGCGGGCGCGCGATTTACCGAAAGAGAATGCGCCGCCGCGACCTCCACCCTGCATCTGACGCATGAAGAAGATCCACACGCCGATCAGCAGCAGCATCGGGAACCACGAGATGAAGATCTGCATCAGCGTGGACTGCTCTTCCTGCGGCTTGGGCGCCTCGATGGTGACGCCGTACTTCATCAGGTCGCCGACCATCCAGATGTCGCCCACCACACCCGGGGAATACGACACGACCACGCGCCCGTCATTGGTTTCGGCGCGGAGCATCCGGCCTTCGATATGGACGCGCTTGATGCGCCCGGCCTTGGCGTCGTCCATGAACTGCGAGTACGGGATCGCCTGGCCGCGCTGCTCGCGCTGATTGAACTGATTGAACACGGTCATCAGCACCAAGCCGATGACGAGCCAGATGACCAGGTTCTTCACGAGGTTGTTCAAGCTTGCTCCTTGTTCCCTGCGGATGCGCCTACCGCGGATGGGAAACCGGTTGGGAGGGCCGAAGCGAGAACAACGACAGCTTCCTTGGGCCCGTGGTCAGGCAAAGACTACAGAATTGTAATCGGTTTGCTTCGTGATTCGATGAGGGATTTCTGCCCAGCGCGACGCTTCAGACCGCCGGGAGTGAATGCTGTTCCTGCCATTGTGCCGATGCTTTCAGTGGCGACATGCTTGAAGTATGGCCACTGCGCGATCGATTCAAGCCGACGCATCCCGATGAGCGCGTCAATCGACCGACGGACGGGCATTCGCCTGCCGTGATCAAACGGTTCCTTGGTCCGGCTTCGTGGCCGATTCAGGCGCGGATCCATCGACTCCCCACAGCCGCGATGAACCCACAGCAGCGCTTCCGTGTGCGGTTCGAGTCATCGCTTCCCGCGCGCCACTAGGAACATCTCCGCGGATCGGTCGCGCGAGGCATCGGGCTTGCGCGCTTGCACGCTGACAAAGCGACGCCGAATCGCGGCCAACAATTCGGTGAAGCCGCTGCCCTGGAACACCTTCATCACCAGGACCCCACCGGGTTTGAGGTGTGCCTCGGCAAATTCCAGTGCAAGTTCACCCAGGGCCACCGCACGGGCCTGATCGGCGACCGCAATCCCCGACAAGTTGGGCGCCATGTCGGAGAGCACCACGTCGACCTGACGGCCCTCGAGCGCTTCGACCAATCGCTCCAGCACCTCGTCGGTGCTGAAGTCTCCTTCGATCATGCTCACCCCGGCGAGCGGTTGCACCGGCAGCAGCTCGAGCGCGATCACCCGACCGGGCGCACCGACTCGCCCCACCGCGACCTGCGACCAGCTGCCCGGCGCCGCGCCCAGATCGACGACGATCTGTCCGCGCGCGAGGATGCGATCGCGCCGATCGAGCTCGATCAGCTTGTACGCCGCGCGCGAGCGATAGCCCTCGGCCTTGGCTCGCTTCACGTACGGATCGTTGACGTGCTCGTCCATCCAGCGCGCACCGCCACGAACTTTCTTTGTCGATCTGCCTGCCATCCTGCGTCCGCCCGATGCGACCTCGCCTTAGACTCGCCAACAATCCTGAGGGATACCTCCCCCAAGCCCCTATCCATGCCGCCTGACGGCAAATTTCCCAGGCGATCTTAGGTTCCTCCGCCCATGAACGACTCCCAACCCGTCATCCAACAACCCGCGCTCACGTCACAGCAGCGCAGCGATCTGCGTGCACGCGCCCATGCACTCAAACCGGTCGTGATGATCAGCACCAATGGCGCCAGCGCGGCGGTGATCGCCGAGATCGACCGCGCCCTGACCCATCACGAGTTGATCAAGCTCCGCGTGCTCGAGGCCGAACGCGAGGAACGCGACACGCTGCTTGCAGCGGTGTGCGAGGCGACCGGCGCTCAACCCGTGCAGCACATCGGCAGGATCCTGGTGATCTATCGCCACACGCCCAAGGTCGTCGAACCCGAGCCGAAGGCGGCGCGTCCGGCGAAGAAGCGGTTGCGCCCGGCCCGGGCCGATGATCGTGGAGCCACAGCGCGGCCTGCGCGCAAATCGGCTTCAGACCCGCGCCGCTTCGTCTCGTCGGAACGGCGGCGGCTGCAACGCCGACGCCCGGCGCGCTGATCGCGCGTCCGGCCAGCAGCAAATGGACAGAACCGCGACGGCCTGCGCTCGTTCGCCGCGCGGATCGACCTGCTACTCGTAGCGAACGCCCAGGATCTCGAACTCGCGCCTGCCGCCCGGCGTTTGCACCTCCACGACGTCACCGACGCTCTTGCCGATCAGCGCACGCCCGGTGGGTGATGTCACCGAGATCCTGCCTGCCTTGATGTCGGCCTCGTCCTCGCCGACGATCTGGTAGGTCGTTGCGTCGCCCGAGTCGGTGTCTTCGATCTCGACCGTCGCGCCGAACACGCAGCGGCCGTCCGCGTCGAGCGTCTTCGGGTCGATCACCGTCGCGTTGCCCAGCTTGGCCTCGACTTCCGAGATGCGGCCTTCGATGAACCCCTGGCGTTCCTTGGCGGCCTCGTACTCGGCGTTCTCCGACAGATCGCCGTGCGAGCGCGCTTCGGCAATGGCCTGAATGACGTTGGGGCGCTCGACCGTCTTGAGCCGATGCAATTCGGCTCGAAGCTTTTCGGCACCGATAACGGTGAGATGGACTTTGCTCATAGGGAATTCCGGAAAGGTGCCGGCACTCCTGTCTGCGATCGAAGCGGGTGCTGCGGCCTGGGGAGTCTGAGAGCGTGGAGCGAGTACTCGAGCCAGTGAAGCGAGATCCACGCAACAAATACGAAGCCCTGGCTCGCGTCCAGGGCTTTACCGCCGTATTGCAGCACGACGCGCCCGATCTGGCAACCGTGTCAGCGCCGGGCGGCAGGCGGGCGGCGAGACGCGCGCCGCGATGGCCGGAGTGGCCGCCACCGGTGGCTGGAGTGTGCCGCTAACGCAGCCCCAGCACGTCGAACATGTCGTACAAACCCGGTGCCCGCCCTTTGAGGTATTTCACCGCTCGCAACGCCCCAAGAGCGTAGGTCATGCGGGTGGCCGAGCGTACCGTTATTTCGACGCGCTCACCCATGCCTGCAAACATCACCGTGTGCTCGCCGACGATGTCCCCGCCGCGGATGGCATGAAAGCCGATCGTCGGCGTGTCGCGCTCGCCGGTGATGCCCTCGCGCCCGTGTTTGGCAACCTTGCGCAGGTCGCGGCCGAGCGCGCCGGCCACCGCCTCGCCCAAGCGCAATGCCGTACCCGAGGGGGCGTCGACCTTGAAGCGGTGATGCGCTTCGATGATCTCGACGTCGTACGCGTCCCCGAGGATGCGTGCCGCCACCTCCGCGAGCTTGAACGTCGCATTGACGCCGATCGCCATGTTCGGCGCCATCATCACCGGCACCTTGCGGGCAAGCGCTTCGACTTCCTTCTTCTGCGACGGCTCGAACCCGGTCGTGCCGATCACCATCGCTTTGCCCGCGCGCGCGCAAGCATTCAGGAGTGCGAGCGTGCCCTCGGGCCGGGTGAAATCGATCCAGCAATCGGCGCGGTCCACCGTTGCGTCGAGATCATCGGCGATGGTGACACCGCTCGGTGCGCCGATCCCTTCCGCTGCGTCACGCCCTACACCCGGACTCCCGCGCACCTCCAGCGCAGCCGCGAGCGTCAGTTCGGCGTCCTTGATGATGGCCTCGATCAGTGTCCGCCCCATCTTGCCGGTGCTGCCGGCGACTCCAACGCGCATGCGGTTCTCCTTCCCCGTGCTGATCGAAATCCGCAGCGCTCAGCGCCGTGTTTCCGCCGCGCCGGTACGCAACTGGCCCGAGGGCATCAGGTCGGACTCGACGCGTTTGAGAAGGTCGCCGTCGAAAAACAGCGTCGCCCGGCGCGCTTCCAAGCTCGTGCTGTTCGCAGCGGAGCGGCGATAGACGTAATCCCAGCGATCGACATGGAAGACATCGTTGATGAGCGGCGTACCCAGGATCGCGCGCACCTGATCCTTGGTCATGCCCGGCTTGACCTGGCTCATCGCCTCCTGGGAGATGTAGTTGCCCTGCTGAATCTCGATGCGATACGGACTGAAGAACGAGCATCCGGGCAGCGTGGCGCCGGCCAGCAGTGCAGCGCCTGTTGCAGCTACAACCAGCAGGCGTCGCGTGATCGCACCTGAGCGGAAACCCGAAGCGGGCGTTGCCGGGTGGGGAAATTCGAAACGAGACGATTCGAAGGGGGGCATTTCGGCTGGGGACGTCGCGGCAGGGGACGATCGGAGACCGGTACGGTCTCCATTCACCGCACGGTCTGCTTTCTTGTGAGTTCGCCTATCATAGCGAAAGCCTCCCGCAATCGCTGCAACGGCGGTGCTTCGACCCCTGCACCCCTTGCGCCAACCATCGCGATGTCGAACTCGCAAGATCTGCGCACCATCGGACTGAAGGTCACCGGACCGCGCCTGAAGATCCTCGCCCTCTTCGAGCGCAGCACCGTGCGCCACCTCTCGGCCGAGGACATCTATCGCATGCTGCTGCAGGACGACGATCGCGACATCGGCTTGGCGACCGTCTACCGCGTGTTGACCCAGTTCGAGCAGGCCGGGCTGCTGCGTCGGCACCATTTCGAATCAGGCAAGGCGGTGTTCGAGCTGAACGATTCGGCTCACCACGATCACCTGGTGTGCATTCAATGCGGCCGCGTCGAGGAGTTCTACGATGAGGAGATCGAGAAGCGCCAGGCGAGGATCGCCAAGGGCCGCGGCTTCCAGATCCGCGAGCATTCCCTGCATCTGTACGCGGAATGCATCAAGTCCGATTGCCCGCACCGGGCCGAGGCGGCCGACGGGGCGATTCCGCCCCGCCTGCCGGATTGAGCAAGCGTTACTGGTCGCTAATGGCGCTGGCTGGGGTGCCGACTGGGGTGCTGACTACTGCGCGATCGCGTTGTAGTACGCGGGGTCGTGGTACGTGGCCGCGTATTTGACGACGCCGGCTTTCGCATCGAAGTGCAGATCGGCCAGCTTGTAGTCCTGGCTGTACATGTACCGGTAGGTCCAGACTTCCTCGCCGATGTTGTTGAAGCTCGAGATTTGCCCCGGCCTGCCGAACATGTTGAGCACGTCCTGGCGCGATAGCTTGTTCGCCGGAACCGACATGAATCGATCGTGCGTCAGCAGCTGTTCGACCTTGGATACACGGTCGGTGTTGTCGAAGCTGACGCGCCAGGTGTAGAAGCCGACCGGGCCGTAGACGTAGTCCCACGCCTTGCTTCCATCGCCCAACGTGCGTTGATCGTGCGGCGTGCCGACGCGCGACTGGACGTCCTTCTGGCTGGTGCCGGTGGCGAGACCCGGTATGGTGATGAGTCCGCAGCCTGTAAAGGCTAGCGATGCGACGAGAATCGCGGCGAGTCTGAAGCGCATGTCAGGTTCCTCTCTCTGAGATCACCCGTTGAGCGGGCGGGGTTGTTCGGGCGCAGACGTTCGAGCAACAACGTTCGGGCAGCAACGTCAGAGCCGATACGTTTGAACCGGCGCAGTGGATGAAGTTTCCGTTTTGTTCGTATTCGAACGATCGTCGTGGCGCCCGCCCCCGTTTGGACTTCAGTCGTCACGATCCGACGATTCCGCCCCCGATCTTGCGAATCACCACCGTCGACGAGCGCGGCCGGCCTTTGGCATCGAAGTCGGGCCAATTGGAGTACTGACGCGGATTGACCGGATCGGTCGACTTGGGTCCCTCACCTGGATGCTGGATGTTGACGAAAAAGGTCTGGCCATCGGGCGTACTGGTGAGGCCGGTGATCTCCGCGCCGCGCGGACCGGTGAGAAAGCGTCGGAACGCGCCCGTGGCCGGATCGACCGCGAACATCGCGTTGTTGCCCAACCGCGCGTAGTCGCCGGCGTTGAGCGCGGTGGGCGAGATGTCGGTCTCGACCCAGAGCACCCCGCGGCGATCGAAGAACAACCCGTCCGGACTGCCGAACGCGTCGCCGCTGAACCGTCCGCGCTTGGCGGGGTCGGCGCTTTCCGGATCGCCACCCATCGCGAACACATCCCACTTGAAGCGCGTGGCACCCACGTTGGCCTTGCCCGGCTCGCTGCCGTCTTCACGCCAGCGAATGATGTGGCCGAACACGTTGTTGGCGCGCGGGTTGGCCGAGTCGGCACTAGCCTGGCCGGCCCGACCGCGCCCGGAGTTGTTGGTGAGCGTGCAATACACCTCGCCGGTATCAGGATGCACTGCACACCACTCCGGACGATCCATCGGCGTCGCGCCGACCACGTCCGCGGCAAGGCGGGCACGAACCAGCACGTCGGCCTGGCTGCCGAAACCATTTGCCGCGGTCAGACCGTTCTGCCCGAAAACCAACGGCAGCCAGGTGCCGCTCCCGTCGGCGTCGAACCGCGCCACATAGAGCGTGCCGTGATCGAGCATCTCGCGATTGGCGCCGCGGTCGTTCTGGTTCCACGCATCGCGGGTCACGTATTTGTAGATGTACTCGAATGCCCGATCGTCACCCATGTAGAACGCGACGCGACCGTCGCGGCCCACCAACGGGCACGCACCTTCATGCGAGAACCGGCCCATCGCCGTGCGTTTGACGGGCGCCGTGACCGGATTGAACGGATCGATCTCGACCACCCAGCCGAAGCGGTGGAACTCGTTCGGGTGGCGCCCGGTGTCGAACCGCTCATCGTGCTCGAACCAGCGGTACCGCGGCCGGTTCGACACGTCGTAGCGTGTCTGCGCGACGTCGCGCTGCCCCTCCTTGAAGAACATGAACTGGAAGTTTTCTTCGCACGTGAGGTAGGTGCCCCAGGGGGTCCAGCCGTGCGCGCACCCTGCGAAGGTGCCGAACCCTTCGCGACCGCTCGGATCGAGCGCCGTGCGCATGATCGGGGCACCGGCCGCCGGCCCGCTGATCTGCACGCGCGTAGCAGCGTGGATCCGTCGCGCGTATCGCGACGGGCGATTGACCTGCCAGCGTTCGCCCGAGCGTGTGATCTCGATCACCGACACCCCCACCGAATGCATCGCTTTGCGCACTTTCTCGCGTGAGTTCTCGCGCGCACCGTCGGGAGTGAGCATGTTCGGATCGTAGTACTCGTGATTCATGACCAGCAGACCGTGATCGGAGCCCGTCGCGCCTTGCGGCAGCGGGAAGAACTGCATCCCGTCATGGTGCATCCCCGCCTGCAGCGCTTGATCATCGGCCGAGTTGGAGGCATCCATGCGAAACGCCGGCATGCCAGCAGTGGCACCGACCGGATCACCCCATCGGTACAGCACGTCGGCGCGATAGCCCTCAGGGATGCGCAACGCGTCGTCGCTCGACACCGGCACCGGCTTGAAGCCGAGCGTCGTGGATTTCGATGACGGCGTTACGCCCTCGCCGGTCGCACCGGCACAGCCCAGCAATGAACCCGTCAGCCCCGTGGCGGCGACGATCAATCCGCCCTGCAGCACCTGGCGGCGGCTGAGCCGTGCCTGCAGGACGTCGTTGAAGGAAGAACCTGGCGTGAAACGCGACCGTCTGGACATGTTGAGCTCGTGAACGGGTGGTATTCGAGAGGAGCGAATCGAGAGAAGCGAAGTAACTGAAGTTTGTGGAGTGAGCAGCTGAATTGTCGGACACCCCGCGTGCGCTGAACAACTCCCGGTGCAGCTTGCGCTGATCGGGATCAACGCCGGTGCGCGTTGAAGACGCCGTTCACCTCGCGGATCTCGTCGAGCGCGCGACCCAGCGTCGCCAGTTCGCCGACCTCGACGGTGAACTGCATGATCGCTTCGCCGCGGCGGCTCTGCGAACTGACTGCGGTGACGTTGACGCGATTGCGGGTGAGCGCATCGGATACATCGCGCAGCAGCCCCTGCCTGTCCTGGGCACGCACCAGCAGATCGGCGGCGAACACGCCCTCCACTTTCGTACCCCACTGTGCCTCGATCCCGCGTTCCGGCGCACGGACGAGCAACTGCGCCAGATTGGCGCACCCGGCGCGATGAATCGACACGCCGCGGCCGCGCGTGACGAAGCCGCGGATCGGATCAGGCGGCACCGGCCGGCAGCACTTGGCGAGCTGCGTGAGCAGGCGGTCGACGCCGACCACGAGAATGCCGCCCGAGGACTTCGCGCTGCTCGGCCGCGGCGCGACGATCTCGGCCTCGTGCGATTCATCCTCCGACTCGCCGTGCAACGCGAGCTGCAGTTGGCGCGGCCCGACCTCGTCACGACCGATCGCCGCGAACAATGCATCGGTCGACTCGAACCCCAGATCGGCCGCCAACGCCTCCAGCTTGATACTGGTCCTGCCCTCGCGTTGCAGGGTGCGCTCGAGTTCGGCCCGACCGCGCACCCGCAGCGCCTGATGCTCCTCGGCGTTGAACCACTGCCGCACCTTCAACCTGGCGCGATGCGAACCGAGATAGCCGCGATCGGGGTTGAGCCAGTCGCGGCTCGGCCCACCCTGCTTGGCCGCGACGATCTCGATCGTCTGCCCGTTGTCGAGCACGTAGTCGAGCGGCACCATGTGTCCGTCGACCTTGGCACCGCGACAGCGATGGCCCAGATCGGTGTGGATAGCGAAGGCCATGTCGATGGGCGTCGAGCCGCGCGGCAGATCGATCACCCGGCCCTGCGGCGTCAGCACATAGACCGTGTCATCGAGCGCCGCCTGCTTGGTGTGATCGACCCAGTCGGCGCCGTCGACGATCTCATCGCGCCAGGCGAGCACTTGACGCAGCCACGCGATCTTCGCTTCGTAGTCGACACGTCGTCCCGCGCCATCGGTGCCCGCGCCCTCCTTGTAGCGCCAGTGCGCGGCGACGCCCAGCTCGGCCTGCCGATGCATGTCGTGGGTGCGGATCTGCACCTCGAGCGGTTTGCCGTCGGGTGCGACCACCGCCGTGTGCAGCGATCGATACCCGTTGGGCTTGGGACGCGAGATGTAGTCGTCGAACTCGCGTGGGATCGGCTGCCACAGGTTGTGCACGATGCCCAGCACCGTGTAGCAATCGCGCACCTCGTCGACGAGCACGCGCAGTCCACGCAGATCGGTCAGCTCGGCGAACGCCCGGCCTTTGCGCTGCATCTTGTTCCAGATGCTGGTGATGTGCTTGGGCCGCCCGCTGATGTCCCCGCGCACGTTCGCGGCCTCCAGTTCGCCGCGCAACGTTGCGATGCATTGCTCGATGAACTGCTCACGCGCTTCGCGGCCTTCGTCCAGCAATTCGCTGATGCGCGCGAAGCCGGCGGGCTGCAGCACCTGCAACGCCGCGTCTTCCAGGCGCCACTTGAGCTGCCACACGCCGAGCCGGTTGGCGAGCGGCGCGTAGATGTCGAGCGTCTCCTGTGCGATCTCGCGGCGCAACTGCTCCGGCGTGTGCGCGAGGTACGCGCAGGTCTGGGTGCGACTGGCCAGCCGCACCAGCACCGCGCGCAGGTCTTCCACCATCGCCAGCAGCATCTTGCGCAGCACCTCGAGCTGATTGCTGCGATCGGCGGACACCGCCTGCCGCGCCACCTCGCGCGTCACCAGGCGCAGCTGATCGAGCCGCGCGACGTTCGCGACAATCCCGGCCACTTCCGTGCTGAACTTCGCTTCGAGCTGTTCCTTGAACCTGGGCTCGAGCTCGGGCACGCCTGACAGCAGCCCGGCGATGCGCGTCGCCGCATCCAGCCGCAGCATCGCCAGCAGATTCACCGTCGCGATTGCATGCGGAAGCGTCGGCTCGGTCGTCGCGAGCGTGCGCCCCTCGTACAACGGGCGCACATACTCGACCGCCCGGCGCACCGCCGCCTGCTCGGCTAGATCGAGCCCGAGCAGCGCGTCATCCAGACAGATCGGATCAAGCTCGACAGTAGCGGCGTCGGCCATCGTATGCGGCACTCGGACCGGAATGCGGCGGATTATCGCATCGC
>CADEDU010000026.1:35013-60339 GCA_902826155.1 uncultured beta proteobacterium | reverse complement strand
TCGCCGCGGCTTCGGCGGCGAGCGCCAATCGACCCGGTTCGCGATAATTCGTGCATGGACGCATCCATCGCACCACGCCTCTCCCCGATCGCCGCACTCGCAGCTCGCTCCGACAAAACCGGGCTCGATCATCCAGGCGAGGTCAACCCATGAGCCTGCTCCGCCGCTGGGCACGTCGCCGCAACGTCGAGGGCACCGCCATTGCCGACGACTTGTGGCAGTCCACCCTCGAGCGTTCGCCGTTTCTCGACGGCCTGTCCGGCGCGGAGGAAGCGAAGCTGCGCGAACTGACCACACGGTTCCTGGCCGAGAAGCAATTCGCCGGTGCCGCCGGCTTCGAGCTCACCGATGCGATGCTCGTGGCGATCGCCGTGCAGGCATGCCTGCCGATCCTGAATCTCGGTCTGGAGTGCTACAGCGGTTGGATCGGCGTGGTGGTCTATCCGGGCGAGTTTCGCGTTCGCCGCGAGGAGCTGGATGAATCCGGCGTGGTGCACGAATGGGACGACGACATTTCCGGCGAGGCATTCCCCGGTGGACCGGTGGTGCTCTCGTGGGAAGACATCGCGATGAGCGCCGACGGCTCCGAGGATGGCTACAACGTGGTGATCCACGAGTTCGCGCACAAGCTCGATGCGCTGACGGGTGACGCGGACGGCGTACCGCCCGCACCACCGGGGTTCAGCGCGCAACGCTGGATCGACATGCTACGTACGCACTATCAAGCGTTCTGCGCGCTGGTCGACTCCGATGTGGAGTATCTGCCCTTCGATGAGTATGCCGCGGAGCATCCGGCGGAGTTCTTCGCGGTGATGTCGGAGGCGTTCTTCACCCAGCCCGACCTGCTGGACCAGACCTATCCCGATCTGTACCAGGCGCTGCGTGCGTTCTATCGCCAGGACCCGCTCGCGCGCCTGCGTGCTATCGACGGGCCGCCGAACGACAGCGCCGACTCGCGCTGAGCACGCCGCCCGATCGAGGCGCATCGGCCGTGAAACGACTGCTCATCGTCTACCACTCGCAATCGGGCGGCACGCAGCGCATGTGCGACGCGGTCATCGAGGGCGTGCGCTCGGTCGAGGACATCGACTGGACCTGCAAGCGCGCGTTCGACACCGACGCCAGCGATCTGCGCGCGGCCGACGGGCTGATCATCGGCACGCCGGAGAATTTCGGCTACATGTCGGGTGCAATCAAGGATTTCTTCGACCGCACTTTCTACCCGTGCGAGCACGACATGGAAGGCCGACCCTATGGCCTGTTCGTGAAAGCCGGCAACGACGGCGCCGGGGCGGTGTTCAACATCGATCGCATCCTCGCCGGCCTGCGCATGAAGAAAGTGATCGAGCCGGTGATCGCACGCAAGGACATCACCGCTGCGACGCTCGACCAGTGCCGCGAACTCGGTGCGACGCTTGCCGCGGGGCTTTCGGTGGGCATGTTCTGATCGCTCGTTGCACGCCGCCTCCCGAATTGCTGGCTGACCGGAATCCTTGATCGCCGGACGCTCTCCGAACGTGTCGGGGTACGTTCAACGTTCCAGAAACGCCCGTACAACCGCGATCTGGTCTTCGTGCATCAGCGTGGGTGCGTGCCCGACGCCGGCGAATTCGGCGACCTCGGCGTGTGGTCCGCGCCGGCGCATCGCCTCCACCGTCTCGTGGCGCAGCAGATCGGACTGCGCGCCGCGGATCACCAGCGTCGGAATGCGGATGGCGTCATAGAGCGGCCACATCTCCACGTCGGCACCGGTGCGCGCGGCGTGGTAAGGCACGGCGATCGCCGGGTCGTAGTGAACGGCGTAGCTGCCGTCGGCTTGCACGCGCATCACCACTTCGGTCAGGAAACGCCATTCGCCATCCGTGTGCGGACCGAACGGCGCGCATATCGTGCGGATGAACTGCTCGGCAGCACCAAAGTCCGGAAAGCGTGGCGCCTTGCCCAGGTAAGTGCCGATACGTTCGAGCGATTGCGCCGTGATCACCGGCCCGGCATCGTTGAGCACGAGCTTGCGAATCGGATGACCCGCGAGCGAGGCAAGTGCCATACCGATCAGCCCGCCCATCGACGTGCCGACCCAGTCGACCTGCTCCGCCCCAGCACGCGCGATCAAGGTCACGCAGTCGGCTATGTACGTCGGGATCTGATACTCCATCGGATTCTTGAGCCACGTGCTCGCACCGCGCCCCGGCATATCGGGACAGATGACGCGAAACCGGTCCGACAGCGCGCGCGCGAGTGCGTCGAAGTCACGCCCGGAACGCGTCAGGCCATGCACGCACACGACCACCTTGTCATTGCGCGGATCGCCCCACTCGTAATACGCGAGGCGGTGCAGGCCACTGGGCGAAACGCAGGTGACGAACTTGGGTTGGGGAAGCTGGCTCATTGTTAACGGAGGACAGAACGGATAGCCGTGGATGGATCGTGGGTGATAGCGGACAACGCCATGGCGCCGGCCGGTCAATCGGGCGCGACACCTACACGCCAGCACCGATTCAGTGCCTCGATGATGGAAGCGGCCAGCTCATCGAGCGTGCCGAAGCGATAGCCCTCGTCGTGCTGAGTCATCGACCGGCGAATTCTCTCGCTGCGCAGATTGGCCGGGTAGACGCGCAGACCGTATTGCGTGAACCGGTGCCGCTCCAGCGCAGTGTCGAGTTCGGGTTCCGCTTCGAACCAGATCCAGCCATCGACGAAGGCTCGCGACAGATCGTCGAGCGCATTCAGCACAGGCGGCTCGATGGTCTCGGTACAGGCGTTGACTCGCGACGAACCGTCGGCCTGGAATTCGACGCTGCGAGCCCAGGCACTGGCCACGTCATCGGTGAACCGAAACGTCATCCCCTCATCGCTGAGAGCGCAGTGAAAGTAGCTCTGCTGGTGCGCACTCAATGCGTAGCCGAGCCACGCGGCAGGCTGCCACTCACGCAACGCAACGGCGAGCGTGATCGCACCGTCGGCCGCCGCTTCGACGTGGTGTCGAACACCATCGTCAGTAGCGGCGCCCTCGTCGGCATACTCGACGACCTTGCCGGCGGTGATGGTCGCCGCGCCGCGCTGCGGACCGGAGCGTGCCTGCCAGACGACGTTTACGACCAGCTCCGGGCATTCCTCGGAGGCGATTACGAAGGGCGGGAACGGAATGCCCTGCCTCGCCACCAGCCGATACTCGAGCTTGTCCGCCGTGTGATGTTCGGCGTAGCGATCGTCGAACTGCTCATCGAGCAACGCATTGGCGCGCGTCCGAAACGGACGCAGCAACTCGGCGGGGCCATGCACTTCAATCTGGACGCGAACGGACATGGAGGACAGGTGCGATCAAGCGATCACGTCATTGTACGGACCTGCGCCGGCAGGTCCGCCACTGGTCAGCGCCAGTAACGCGGATCGGTCGCGCGAAACGTGCTCGTGTCGATGGTCTGCGGCGCCAGCTTGATGCGCAGGGCTCCCAGCGTATCGGTCCGCAACAACGCGATGCCGCGCGATTCGTAGCGGGCCACGACGTCGGCCCTGGGATGACCGAATCGATTGCGGTAGCCCGCCCCGATCAATGCGTAACGCGGTGACACGGCATCGAGGAACGCGGCGGTCGAAGACGTTCGACTGCCATGATGCGGAACGAGCAGGACATCGGCGCGCAGCGCTGCCATGCCCTCTCGAATCAGCGCCGCCTCCTCGCGCGCCTCGATGTCGCCGGTGAGCAGCACGCTTTGCGCACCCGCAGTGATGCGCAGCACGCACGACATCGCGTTCGGCCTGGCACCGGACTCATACGCCGCTGTGCCGGGATGCAGCACTTCGAAGCGCACGCCATCCCACTCCCACGATTGTCCGCGCAGGCACGGCACGCGATACGGCACGTGCCCCATGACCCGATGCGTCGTGGGGAGCGAAGACAGCAGCATGTCGGTGGGCAGCACGCTCGCGACCGCGGCGGCCCCGCCGGCATGATCGTTGTCCAGATGCGTGATCATCATGCGATCGATGCGCCCGATGCCTTCGCCGCGCAGAAACGGCAGCACCACGCGCGCGCCCGCGTCGGCTTCGACGCTGTAGGCCGGACCAGCGTCGTACAGGAGCACGTGTCCGGCGGTGCGAACGACGATCGCCGAGCCCTGACCGACGTCGAGCACGTCAATCCACGCCGTCCCAGCGGGCGGGCGCTGCGGCACGGCAAACAGCATCGGCACGAACAGCGGCAACGCCATTGCGCGCGTGGGCACACCCGCCGGCGCAAGCAGCCAGACCACGCCCAGCAACGCCAGCGCAACGCTCCACCACGGCGGGGCGTGCTGCTGCCACACCGCAACCGGCAGTTCCGCCAACCATTGCAGCAACGGCATCAGCGTGGCCACGAACCAGTGGGCAACGGCTGCGATCGCGTCGAGCGGGAGCAGCGCGGCCAGCAGCGCCAAGGGCGTGACAATTCCGCTGATCACCGGGATCGCGATCGCGTTGGCCAGCGGCGACACGAGCGACACCTGATGGAAGAGCGCGACGGTCAGCGGCACCAGCCCGACGGTGATCGCCCATTGCACTCGCGCCCATCCGGCGAGAAATCCCTGCGGCCGGGAACGATCACCGACGTAGAAGATCAGTGCTACCGCGGCGAACGACAGCCAGAAGCCTGGCGCGATCACCGCCCAGGGGTCGATCGCGAGCACCACAAGCAACGCCAGGGCGAGCACGCGCGAGGCCGACTGCGTGCGATCGAGCCATAGCGCGAGTGCCGCGACACCGAGCATGTAGAGCGTGCGCTGCGCCGGAATGCCGAAGCCTGCCAGCGCGCAGTAGACGAGCGCGGTCAGCACGCCTGCGACGGCGGCGGCCTTGCGGGCCGGACACCAGATCAGCAGCCTGGCAAATCGGCGCCATCCCCACGCGGCGAGCCACGCCGCCAGGCTCGCGATCATGGTGACATGCAGGCCGGAGATGCTCATGAGATGGGTCACACCGGTCCGGTTGAACGTGGCCCAGTCCTCGAAGCGGATCGCGCGCTGATCGCCCACCACCAGCGCCACCAGCACTCCCGCGTAGCGCGAGTCGGGTAGCGCCTGCCATAGCCGCGCGCGGATGGCATCGCGCAACCGGTCGATGCGCGCTGACAGCGTGCGGGCATCCTCGATGCGCTGGTGCCCACCCTTCGGCCGCACCGATCCGGTGGCGTGGATGTTCTGTTCGAGCAGCCACGCCTCGTAGTCGAAGCCATGCGGATTGGCATTGGTGTGCGGGCGCTTGAGCCGCACCATGAAGCGCCAACGCTCGCCGCCGCGCACCGGCAGCACCGACTGGAACTCCTCCGGGGTCCAGCCGCTATACCAACTCAGTGCGATACGACCAGCCACGCCAGGGGGATCGCTCGATTCCACCTCGAGCGTGAGTCGCACCCCGCGTTCGAACGGTTGCGGCAGCCCGCTCACGACACCGATCACCGTGACGTCACGGCCTTCCAATGCCGGATCGAGCCGCGCGTCGATGCGTTGATGCGCGAGGATCGCGCTCCACAGGAAGGCGCCGAGCGCGCCGACGGCTATCGACGCTGCGCCGCGGACCATCCAGTGCGATCGATTGCGCAGGCGAGCAAGCACGAGCCACAACGCCGCGAACCCGACGCCGATGGCAACGAGCGTCGAGCGCGACGGCAGACTCGCCGCATGCTGCAACGCTGCTGCACCGAGCACTGCGCCGACGGCAACCGCTCGCACCTGCCCTCCGTCCCGTGCGGCGCTCGACGCGCGCCGCGATCATTCGTTATCAACCGCTTCGCAATCAGCCGCTTTCAATCGGCTCTAGAATCCGCCGCGACCGCCAGCCTTTCTGGCCGAATTCTCTCCAACGCCGCGATGCCCCGGAAGTACTTCCGCAAATACCTGCCGACCCCGGAAAGCATCGCCAGCAACCGGTACCTGCGCCGCTTCGGTCCGCGCCTGAGCCATCCCAACCTGTGGCACATCAACCGGCGCTCGGTCGCAGGCGGCACCGCGGTGGGCATGTTCGCGGGACTGATCCCCGGGAGCAACCCGGTTCAGTTCTTCGCGGGCGCGCTCGGGGCGTTGTTGTTCAAAGTCAACCTTCCCGTATCAATCTTTGTCACCCTCTACTCCAATCCATTCACCATCCTGCCGCTGTACTACCTCGCCTTCCAGCTGGGGAAGCTCGTCATCGGCGGTGACGGCGAGATGATCACCCCACCGACCCTGACCTTCTCCGATCTGATCGGCTCGACGATGGCGCTGCTCGGATGGTTCGGCGCGCTCGGCAAACCGCTGGTGATCGGTCTGGTGTGTCTGGCGTTCATCCTCGCCGGGCTGGGCTATGTGGTGGTCGACCTGGCGTGGCGCGCGTACATCATCCTGGCCTGGCGCCGGCGGCGGCGACAGCGCGCCGGTCAGCCACCATGAACACGCCCGGTTCGCGCTCCGCGCCCAACCCGCCCCGAGCGCATCTGCATCTGCTGCGTGCGGCAGCACGACGGCTGGCCAAGCCGATCGCGTTCCTGCTCGGCCTGCATGTCATCGGAACGGCCGGCTATCTCATCATCGGCGGGCCGCGGTACTCGGTCCTCGATGGGCTGTACATGACCTTCATCACCATCGCCACGATCGGCTACGGCGAGGTGATCGATCTGTCGGGCAGCACCGCGGGACGAGTGTTCACCATGGTGCTCGGCTTCACCGGCATCGCCAACACCTGGGTGATCATGTCGGTGCTCACCGCGATGCTGATCGAAGGCGACATCCACAACGCACTCAAGAGGCGACGCATGCACAAGACCATCGACAAGCTCTCCAACCACCACATCGTCTGTGGGCTGGGACGCGTCGGCGCGAACGTCGCCGCAGAGCTGGCGCGCACCGAGCGCGCGTACGTGACGATCGACATCGACACCGCTCGCGCCGAGATCTGCCGCGAGGAAGACCCGGAGATGCTGTTCCTGCACGGTGATGCGGCAGAAGACCACGTGCTGATCGCGGCCGGACTGGAGCGCGCCGCGGGCGTATTCGCGATCACCGGCGACGACGCCAAAAATCTGGTGATCACCCTTAGCGCGAAGCAGATCAATCCTTCGATCCGGGTCGTCGCCCGCTGCCACGAAGTCAACTACATCGAGAAGATGAAGCGCGTCGGCGCCGATGCGATCGTCTCGCCCGACTTCAACGGCGGCATGAGCATCGTCGCCTCGATGGTGCGGCCACAGGTGGCCTCGTTCATGGAAGACATGGCGCACGCCGATCGCGACTATCGCGTCGAGGAGTTCGCCGTTCCCGAGCCGCTCTCGGGCACGGCAGTGCGCGAACTCGATCCGCGCGGACCGCACCATCTGCTCCTGGCGGTACGAGGCGGCGGCCAGTGGCACTACAACCCGAGCGACGAGTACGCGGTGCGCGCAGGCGACGTGCTGCTCTACATGGTGACGCCGTCGGGTCGCAAGCACCTGCAGCAGCGCCTCGGCGCCGCTTGAGTCCGGGCTGTCGAGTCCGGGCCACCGCGTCAGGGCCGTCACTGCACAGACGCACCTCAAGCCACCTGCGACAGGCGCCCGTCCTCCAAGCGCATGGTGCGGTGCGCGCGCGCTGCCAGCTCCTGATCGTGCGTGACCACGATGAAGCTGGTGCGATGTTCGCGATTGAGCCGCAGCAGCAGCTCGAACACGCTCTGTGACGTAGCGTGATCGAGATTCCCGGTGGGTTCGTCGGCCAGCACGCACGCCGGTTGCGTCACCAGCGCGCGCGCCAATGCCGCGCGCTGACGCTCGCCGCCCGACAGTTGTGAAGGCGTGTGCGAAAGCCTCTGCCCCAGCCCCACTTCGCTCAGCACCTTCGCGGCCCGCTCGCGCGCCTGCGCCGGCTTCATGCGCCGGATGAACAACGGCATCGCGACGTTGTCGAGCGCGCTGAACTCCATCAGCAGATGATGGAACTGATAGACGAAGCCGAGCGCCTGATTGCGCAAACTGCCGCGTTCCACGTCGGACAAAGCGCTCATCTCGCGACCCATGATGCGCACCGTGCCCGCGCTCGGATCGTCCAGTCCGCCCAGCAGATGCAACAACGTGCTCTTGCCCGAACCCGAGGCGCCGATGATCGCGACCAGTTCACCGGCACGCACCTCGAGGTCGACGCCGGTCAGCACCGGCACCTGATGTGGGCCCTGCACGTACGTCTTGGTCAGGCCGTGACAGGCCAGAACGATGGAAGTGTCGGTCATTCGTAGCGGAGAGCTTCGGCCGGGCGCACCCTTGCGGCGCGCCAGCTTGGGTAGAGCGTGGCGAGCAGGCTGAGCACGAACGCCACCACGCCGATGGTGATCACGTCGGCGCGTTGCAATTCGGCCGGCAGCTGACTGATGTAATACACCTGCGGGTCGAACATGCGCAGCCCGACCACTCGCTCGAGAAACGGCACCACCACGTCGATGTACGAGGCGAGCAGCACGCCGCCCAGCAGGCCGACGATGGTGCCGAACACGCCGATCAACGCGCCCTGCACGACGAAGATGCGCATGATGCCCCCGGGCGAAGCGCCGAGTGTGCGCAGGATCGCGATGTCGGGACGCTTGTCGGTCACCACCATCACCAGCGTCGAGACGATGTTGAACGCGGCCACCGCAACGATCAGCGTGAGGATGATGAACATCACGTTCTTCTCGACCTGCACCGCGCGAAAGAAACTTGCATGGCTCTGCGTCCAATCGGTGATCTGCGTGCCTGCAAGCCTGGGCTCAAGTCGCCGGGTGACCTCGGGCGCATCGAACAGATCGATGAGTTTGAGCCGCACGCCCGACACCTGCCCGTCGAAGCTGAACAGTCGCTGTGCGTCCTGCAGATGGACCAGCGCCAGTCCGCTGTCGTACTCGTACATGCCCACTTCGAACACGCCCACGACGCGGAACTGCTTGGTGCGCGGGACCATGCCCGCCGGCGTGATCAAGCCCTGCGAAGCCATCACCGTGACGCGATCGCCTACCCGCACGTGCAGGAAGTTCGCCAGATCGGCACCGAGCAGGATGCCGAACTCGCCCGGGGCGAGCGCATCGAGCGTGCCCGCACGCAGATAGCGCGTCATGTCGGCGACCTTGATCTCCATTCGCGGATCGATGCCGCGCACGTTCGCGCCGCGCACCACATCGCCGGTGGAGAGCATCGCCTGCGTGCTCACGTACGGCGCCGCGGCGACCACGCCTGGGTCCGCACTGGCCGTCTCGGCAACCTTGGGCCACTCACCGAGCTTGCCTTCGGGTCCGCTCACCTGCACGTGCGCGGTCACGCCCAGAATCCGCGAGCGCAATTCGCGCTGGAACCCGTTCATGATCGACAGGACGACGATCAGCGCAGCCACGCCCAGCGCGATCCCGAGCATCGAGATGAGCGAGATGAACGAGATGAAGCGGTTGCGCCGCTTGGCGCGCGTGTAGCGCAGTCCGACCAGCAGCTCGTAGTTCATCGCGTCGTCGTTGTACGTGGCGGTGAGCGACTATTCGAAGCGCAGCGCCTCGGCCGGCCGCAAGCGCGCCGCGCGCCAACTCGGGTACAGCGTGGCCAGCAGCGACAATGCCAGCGCGACCACCGCGGTGAGGATCACATCGCCGGAGTGCAATTGCGAAGGCAACTCGCTGATGTGATAGATCTCGGGGGAGATCGGCTTGAAGCCGAACACGTCCTCCACCGCCTTGGCGATGCGCGGCACGTTCAGCGCAATCAGCACGCCGGCAATCACGCCCGCAATGGTGCCGATCACGCCGATCGTCGTGCCTTGCACGATGAACAGACGCATGATGCCGCCGGGCGATGCGCCGAGCGTGCGCAGAATCGCGATGTCGGCTTCCTTGTCGGCCACCGCCATGACCAGCGAGGCGACGATGTTGAACGTGGCGATCGCGATCAACAGCGACACGACCATCACCACCATGAGTTTCGAGGTTCTCACGGCATGGAACAGGTTGGCGTTGCCGCGCGTCCAGTCGGTGACCGCGAGCTGGCGCAACTGACCACCGAGCTGGGCGGCCACGGCCGGGGCCTCCAGCGGCTCGCGCAGACGCAATCGCACGCCCGACACTCGGTCGCCGAAGCCGAACTGCGCACGCAGATCGTCCAGGTGCATCACGCCAAGCGCGCTGTCGTAGTCGTACAGTCCGACCGAGAACAACCCGATCACAGTGAGCGGCGTAACGCGCGGCAGCGCACCCGCACCCTCGCCATCCGTGCGCGGCGCCACCAGCATGACGCGCTCGCCCACACCGACGCCCAGCGTCTTGGCCAGCTCCGCCCCCAGGATCACGCGCCCCTCACCCGGTACCAGCTCCTCGAGCTTGCCTTGCTTGATCTGGCGGGAAAGGTCGGCCGCACGATCTTCGCGCTGCGGGTCGATGCCGCGCAGCAGGACACCGCGCAGGTTTGATTCGTTCGACAGCAGCGCCTGCACGTTGATGAACGGCGCGGTGGCGATCACATCGGGAAACTGCTCGGCCACCGCTGCGACCCTGCGCCAGTCATCGAGCGGCCCGTCGAAGCTTTGCACCTGAACGTGTGGTGTGGCCCCGAGCACGCCCCGCCTGAACTCGTGCTCGAACCCGTTCACCACCGCGAGCACGACGATGAGCGCCGCCACGCCGAGCGCAACGCCGAGGATCGAGACCAGCGACAGGAACGAGACGAAATGATTGGACCGCTCGGCGCGCGTGTAGCGCAGACCGACCAGCAACTCGTATTTCATGGAGGGGGGTGTCGTCGGGGCGGCGGATTGTCCCACAGTGCACCGGCGCGGCGAACCGAATCGGCGCAGATGCACCATCGCAGGGAGAAGAGCGCGCACGCTTGCGGCCGCCCGCCACGTCGGTCAGCATTCGTCCGGTCATGCATCTGCATCTTCTCGTTCCCGATCTGTTCGGCCCGCCGTTCGATGCCGCCGGCGCCGAGCCTCCAACTGCGTCAGCGTCCGCGCCTGCTACACCAGCGCTGGAGACGATCCTCGCGCGCGGACGCAAAGCGACGCAGCCCGCCGCATCATTTGAGGCGTGGCTGCTCGCGCAGTTCACGGCTGCCGATCAGGCGCCGCTCGCCTCGGCCCCGTTCGCGCTGGCGGCTGACGGTGGCGAGCCAGGCGAGCAGACGTGGGCGCACGCCGATCCGGTTCACTTACGCGTGGAGCGTGATCATCTGGTGCTGGTCGAGCCCGACCCGCCGCTCACCAGTGCCGACACCGAAGCGCTGCTTGGCACGCTCAACGATCGCTTCGATCCGCAGCAGGTGCGCTTCGTCGCGCCCACGCCGTCACGCTGGTACGCCGCGATCGGTGCCATGCCTCCGCTCCTCGCCGAGCCTGCTGCACGCGTTCGCGGGCATCCGATCGCGCGGTTCCTGCCTCGTGGTGACGGCGGCAAAACGTGGCAACGCCTGCTCACCGAAGTCCAGATGGTGCTGCACGATCATCCGGCCAACGCGGCACGCGAGACGCGCGGCGAGCTGCCGATCAACAGCGTCTGGTTCGCATCGGGCGGCACGATCGCACCGGTGCGCGCGCCACGCGTCCAACTGCTGTGCAGCACCTTGGCTGTCGCGCGGGGCCTGGCGCATGCGGCGGGCATCGAGGCCATCGATCCGCCGCCGCAATTCGACGAACTGGTGCGATCGACTGCAACGCGATCCGGCGTCGCCTGGTGTGTGCTCGATGCGTTGCGTGCACCGGTTGCGTACCACGACCGCACCGCCTGGGCGCGCGGGCTTGAAATCCTCGAACGCGATTGGTTCGCGCCGGCCCTTGCCGCGCTGCGCGCACGTCAACTCGGCATGATCACGTTGCACGCGTTCGGCCCGGGCAGCGAGCTCGTGGTCGAAACGACGGCGAGCGATCTGCGCTATCTGTGGCGCCGCCGCCGACCGCTGCACTCCTATGTGAACCCGAGCGTCGACCATGCGAATGCCGCACTGGAATCCTGAAACCATGCGCCGGGCACTGCCGCGATGACCGTCCTGCGCACGCGACCGATTCCGGTGCCGATCGAGGCGAGCCTGCGCGCGGCCGGCATGCATCCGGTCCTGGCACGGCTGTGCGCGGCGCGCGGCATCCGCACGGCCAACGAACTCGACTACGAGTTGTCCGGACTCATCCCGCCCGACCGAATGAAGAACGCCGATCGGGCCGCCGCGCTCCTTGCCGACGCGATCGAACGCGGCGAACGCCTGCTGATCGTCGCCGACTACGACTGCGACGGCGCCACCGCGTGCGCGGTGGGTTTGCGCGCACTGCGGGCGTTCGGCGCGCAGGTGGAGTTTTTCGTGCCCAATCGCTTCGAGCTGGGCTACGGCCTCACGCCCGAACTGGTACAGCTCGTCGCCCCGCTCAAGCCTGACCTGTTGATCACCGTCGACAACGGTATTGCCAGCGTCGACGGCGTCGCGGCGGCCAATGCGCTGGGCATCCGCACGCTGATCACCGATCACCATCTGCCGGGCGACACGCTTCCGGCGGCCACCTGCATCGTCAATCCGAATCAGCCCGGCTGCGGCTTTCCCAGCAAATCGATTGCCGGCGTGGGCGTGATGTTCTACGTGATGCTGGCGCTGCGGGCGCAGTTGCGCACCCGCGGACGCTTTCGCGAGCGCCCCGAACCCAATCTCGCGCAATGGCTCGATCTGGTCGCTGCCGGCACCGTGGCCGATGTAGTGCGGCTCGATCGCAACAACCGCATCCTGGTCAGCCAGGGGCTGCTGCGTATCCGTGCGGGCAAGGTCTCGCCCGGGCTGCGCGCGTTATTCGCGGTGGCAGGTCGCTCGCTGGAGCGGGCGAGCACGTTCGATCTGGGATTCGCGATCGGGCCGCGCATCAACGCCGCCGGGCGTCTCGCCGACATGCGCGTCGGCATCGAATGCCTGGCCACCGACGATACAGCCCGCGCACTCACCATCGCGCAGGAGCTCGAGCGGCTCAATCGCGAGCGGCGCGGCATCGAGACCGCCATGTCCGACGAAGCCGCGCAGACGCTGGCGCGGCTCGATCCGGGCGAACGCGCCACGATCGCGCTGTTCGAACCCGGGTGGCACCAGGGCGTGGTCGGCATCGTGGCCGGGCGCATCAAGGATCGACTGCATCGACCGACCTTCGCGTTTGCACGCGCCAACGAAGGCGAGTTGCGCGGCTCCGGGCGCTCGATCGCCGGACTGCATTTGCGCGACTGCCTCGATCTGGTCGCCAAGATGCACCCCGACTTGCTGATGCGATTCGGCGGTCACGCGGCGGCGGCCGGTGTCACCATCCGCGAGCGCGATTTCGACCGTTTCGCGCTGGCCTACGAACAGGTCGCGCGCGAGATGCTCGACGAGGCGGCGCTCGCGCGGGTGATCGAGACCGACGGTCCGCTCGAACCGGAGTACGTCAACTACAACGTCGCACGACTGCTCGAGCAGCAGATCTGGGGCCAGGGGTTTCCGGCGCCGCTGTTCAGCGATCGCGTTCGCGTGGTGTCGCAGCGGGTCGTGGGCGAGCGTCACTCGCGCCTCAAGCTCGATGTGCGCGGCCGGCCGGTGGACGCCATGCTGTTCGGCGACACGACGCCGCTGCCCGAGCATGCGCAACTGGCCTATCGGCTGTCGATCGACGAATACAATGGGCTGGCCGCGACGCGGCTGTCGATCGAGCACTGGGCGCCCGCCGACCTGTCGCTCGACACCCGATCCGCTTGAACCCGACGGAGGCACGCCGTGGAACGCAAACGCGTCAATGCGAGCAAAATCCGCTCAGCCGGTTACGACGAGAAGACCCGAACGCTCGAACTGGAGTTCTCCGATGGTCGGATCGTCGCGTACTCCGGCGTCTCCAGTGAAATCCATCGCGGCTTCATGAGCGCGCCCTCCCCGGTGAGTTACTTCGAGGACAAGATCGCCGAAGACTTCACCTCGCGGCGCGTACGCTGATCGCACATAGCCCGTGCCGACGCGCCGGTCGGCTCTTGCACCTCGCCCCCCCTATTTGCATGCAGCCAGTCAACATCCAGGAGCCACGCACCGTGCTTCGAGCGAGTCGCAAACATCACACCGCCGTCCGCCTGTTCGCGCTGACGCTTCTTGGTTCGCTGGCTGCCTCGGCAACCTTCGCCCAGACCGGCGCCGACACCTATCCCGACAAGCCGATCCGCATCATCGTGCCGTTCGCGCCGGGCGGCTCGACCGATCTCGTGGGGCGGACGCTCGGCCAGAAGATGTCCGAGAACTGGGGGCAGACGGTGGTGACGGAGAACCGCCCCGGCGGCGGAACCATCATCGGCTACGACGCGGCGGCGAAGTCGAAACCCGACGGCTACACGCTGCTCATCGGTGTGAGCACGATGGCGACCAACCCTGCGCTCAACGCCAAGCTGCCGTACGACGCGGTGCGCGACTTCGAGCCGGTGAGCATGCTCGCGCGCGCGCCGATCGTCGCCTACGTCAATCCGAACTTTGCACCGCAGAACATCAAGGAATTGATCGCGCTCTCGAAAACCACGGCGGGCGGCATCAGCTACGGATCGGGCGGCACCGGCACGGTCACGCACCTCGCGGCGGAACTGCTGAAAGACATCACCGGAGCGTCGTTGCAGCACATCGTCTACAAAGGCGGCACGCCCGCGATGGCCGATGCGATGGCCGGGCATATCCCGATGACGTTCGCCACGGTCGGTCAGGCGCTCACGCAATACAAGGCCAAACAACTGCGCGCGCTGGGCGTCACGTCAGCCGAACGCTACGGATCGATTCCGGAAGTGCCTACGCTCAAGGAACAGGGATTCGAGGTGGTGACCGCGGAGTGGTTCGCGCTGTTCGCACCCGCCGGCACGCCCAAGCCGATCATCGACAAGCTCAATGCCGAGGTGCGGCGCGTGCTCGCGCAGCCCGGTCTGAGCGATCGGCTCACGGCGATCGAGCTGATCAGCTCCTCGCCGCAGGAACTGGCCGAGCATCTGCGCAAGGAAACCGCGCAATGGGGCGCGCTGATCCGCAAGATCGGACTCAAACCCAACTGAGCCGTACTTCACCCTTCTGAGCCCTGCTGAAACCCATCGAGCCATGCCCGCTGCGTTCTACGACGAAATGACCGCCGCCGACGGCCGCGTCCGCGAGCATTACGGCGCCTTTCAAGACTGGCTCTCGATCATCCCGCCGCAGTACGTCGATCAGAAACGCGCCGAGGCGGATTCCGCCTTCCATCGCGTCGGCATCACGTTCGCGGTCTACGGCGAAGATGCCGGACAGGAACGGCTGATTCCGTTCGACATCATTCCGCGCATCATCCCGCAGCCGGAGTGGGTCGCGCTGCAGGCGGGTCTGGAACAACGCGTGCGCGCGCTCAATGCGTTCATCCACGACGTGTACCACGACCATCGCATCGTGCGCGCCGGGATCATTCCAGCCGAACACATCTTCGGCAACTCGCAATACCGGCCGGAGATGCAGGGCGTCGACGTGCCGATGGCTGTCTACACCCATATCGCCGGCATCGACATCGTGCGCGACGGGGCGGGCCAGTACTGCGTGCTCGAGGACAACCTGCGCGTGCCCTCGGGCGTGTCGTACATGCTCGAGAACCGCAAGATGATGATCCGGCTTTTTCCCGAGCTGTTCGCGCGCTATCCGGTGGCGCCGGTCGACCATTATCCCGATGTGCTGCTGGAGAATCTGCGCAGCGTCGCGCCGCGCGGCGTGGACAACCCGACCATCGTGCTCCTCACTCCCGGTGCGGCGAACTCCGCGTACTTCGAGCACGCGTATCTGGCGCAACAGATGGGCATCGAGCTGGTCGAAGGCCGCGATCTGTACGTGCACGATGAAACGCTGCTGATGCGCACCACGCGCGGACCGCAGCGCGTCGATGTGATCTACCGGCGCATCGACGACGATTTTCTCGATCCGCTCGGATTCCGGCCCGACTCGATGCTCGGCGTGCCCGGCCTGCTGTCGGTCTATCGCGCCGGACGCGTGACGCTCGCCAACGCCATCGGCGGCGGCGTGGCCGACGACAAGTCGATCTATCCGTACGTGCCCGACATGATCCGCTTCTACTTGGGCGAGGAACCGAAGCTCGCCAACGTGCCGACATTCCAGTGCCGCCGGCCGGCCGAGCGCGATCACGTCCTCGCGCATCTGTCTGAACTGGTGGTGAAGGAAACGCACAACGCGGGTGGATACGGCATGCTGATCGGTCCGGCCGCGACGCTCGCCGAAATCGACGAATTCCGCCGCCGCATTCAGGCGGATCCCGGCCGCTACATCGCCCAGCCCACGCTTGCGCTGTCGGCCTGCCCGACCTACGTCGAAGCGGGGATCGCGCCGCGCCACATCGATCTGCGCCCGTTCGTGCTTTCCGGCCGGGAGATCCAGATCGTGCCCGGCGGTCTCACGCGGGTTGCGCTGCGCGCCGGCTCGCTGGTGGTGAACTCGTCGCAGGGCGGCGGCACCAAGGACACCTGGGTTCTCAACCGCTGAACGGCCGCTGAACCGCGCATGCTCTCCCGCACCGCCGATTCGTTGTACTGGATGTCGCGCTACACCGAGCGCGCCGAGAATGTCGCGCGCCTGCTCGACGTGACCTATCGGATGTCGCTGCTGCCCGGCAACGACACCGCCGGCTATTGGGGCGCATCACTGAGCGCCAACGGGCTCGACGAAGCCTATCGCACCAAGTACGGCGCCTTCTCGGCCGTCAACGTGGTGCGCTACATGGTGCTCGACGACGACAACCCCTCGTCGATCCGCACTTGCCTGCGCAGCGCGCGCGAGAACGCCCATGCCGTACGCGGCACCGTGACCTCCGAGACCTGGGAAACGCTCAATACCACCTGGATCGAGATGCGCGACATCAAGCCGGGCCAGTTGTACGGCGCGGCGCTCTCGTCGTTCTTCGAGTGGGTGAAGTTCCGCTCGCACCTGTCGCGCGGCGTGACGGTGGGCACGATGCTGCGCGACGAAGCGTTCTACTTCGCCCGCCTGGGCACGTTTCTCGAACGCGCCGACAACACCGCGCGGATCCTCGACGTCAAGTACGACGAGCTCGCGCCGCAGCCGCAGCCCGGAACCGAATACTACGAATGGGGTGCGCTGCTGCGCTCGGTGTCGGCGTTCGAGATCTACCGGCGTGTCTACCGCGACGTCATCACGCCGGCACGCGTGGCCGAACTGCTCATCCTGCGTCCGGACATGCCACGCTCGCTGCACGCCTGCATGGAAGAGGTGTATTCGATCCTGGGCAGGATCTCGAACGGCCAGTCGGCCGAGACCGAGCGTCGCGCGGGCGAGCTGCATGCGCAGCTCCACTTCGGCCGCATGGATCAGATTTTCGAGCGCGGCCTGCATCAGGCACTGACCGAATTCCTCGAGCGCACCGCCGATCTGGGCAACCGCATCAGCGCCGACTTCCTCGTTCCCTGATCGATCGACGATGCCGCAGCAAGACGCCCTCACCCTCCCCGCCCGATGAAGCTCACCATCCGTCACGAAACGGTTTATCGCTACGCCTCGCCGGTGCGCTACAGCATCCAGTATCTGCGCCTCACCCCGCGCGCCGATGCCGGCCAGCGCATCATCGAGTGGCACATCGACGCACCGGGCCGGCGCTGGCGTCAGAGCGATGCGTTCGGCAACGTGGTGCACGTGATGTCGCTCGATGCTTCGCACGATGAGCTGCGGATCATCGCGCACGGCACGGTCGAAACGTTTCTTTCCCCGGGCGCGACAATCTACGAAGAACCAACGCTGCCGGTTGAAGCATTCCTGGTGGAAACGCGACTCACGCATCCCAACACCGCGATTCTCGAGCTTTCGCGCGCGACGCTTGCGGCGGCGACCGACCAGGAGCAGGCCCTGCGACGCCTGATGGACGAGATCCACCACCGAGTCCGCTACGAAACCGGCAGCACCGACGTCGACCACACCGCGGCCGAAGCGCTCGCGCAAGGCTCCGGGGTGTGCCAGGACCACGCCCACATCTTTCTCGCGTGCGCCCGAGCAGCCGGCATCCCGGGCCGCTACGTCAGCGGCTATATCGACGCGGGCGACGCCAGCCACGTGTCCAGCCATGCCTGGGCCGATGTGTGGCTGAACGGCCGGGGCTGGGTCAGCTTCGATGCCACCCATCGCGCCCTGGCAGGCGAGTCCTACTGTCGCCTGGCGATCGGCCGCGACTTCCTCGATGCCTCGCCGGTCCGTGGCATGCGTCAGGGCGGCAGCGGCGAATCGCTCGCGGTGGAGGTAGCAGTCAACGCGGCGCCCACCCTATCCGAGCAACAATAAGCGCCTCCTACAAGACGAGCAGCGCCGCCTCTCCATGACCTATTGCGTGGGAATCCGCGTCGACGCGGGCCTGGTGTTCCTGTCGGACTCGCGCACCAATGCGGGCGTCGATCAGATCAGCACCTTTCGCAAGATGCACCTGTTCGAACGGCCGGGCAACCGCGTGCTGGTGATCCTTTGCTCGGGCAATCTTGCCGCATCGCAGGCCACCACCAGCCTGCTGCGCTCGGCGTTCCGCTCCGACGCGGCTGGCGCCACGCTATGGAACGCGCGTACCATGTTCGACGCGGCAACCGTCGTCGGTGAGGCAGTGCGCGCGGTTTATCGGCACGACGCGGCGGCACTGAAGGACTTCGGCGTCGAATTCAACGTCAATCTGATCCTCGGCGGCCAGATCGGCGAGGAACCACCGCGGCTGTTCAACATCTACGCCGCCGGTAACTTCATCGAGTCGACACTGGAGACGCCGTTCGTGCAATTGGGCGAGTCCAAGTACGGCAAACCGATCCTCGATCGTGTCGTGACCGAATCGCTGTCGCTCGACGAAGCGGCGAAATGCGCGCTGATCTCGATGGACTCGACCATCAAGTCCAACCTGTCGGTCGGACTGCCGCTCGATCTGCTTTGCTACACGACCGGCGAGTTGAGGATCAGCCAGCACATCCTGATCGACGAGGATGACGCGTACTTCGGCATGATCCGCAGTCGTTGGGGCGGGCAGCTCAGGAAGGTGTTCGACGAGTTGCCGGATCCGGGATGGTGGACTAAGGACTGAACGCCACGGGCCAGTGCAGATCCTGGCGGAGGGAGAGGGATTCGAACCCCCGGTAGGTTGCCCTACAACGGTTTTCAAGACCGCCGCATTCGACCGCTCTGCCATCCCTCCGCTGCCTCGAACACCGACAACGGTTTTGGCTCCCACATAACTTGCCACCGGCAAGTTAGTGTCCGCCGCAATATCCTCGCGGATATTGTCAAGACCGCCGCATTCGACCGCTCTGCCATCCCTCCGCTGTCGCTGCGCTCGCGGCGGCGCGAATTATACGGACCTGCAACTGCCGGCCCACTTGAATTCCACACCTTTGCCACCAGCACGGCTCGCTTCCATTGCGAATCCTGATAGTACCCGCCCGGCCGGGACCGTCACAAATAAACCCTTGATTTTTCGTGGTCCGGTCGGGAAACTTCGCGCCGTCACTGCGCATCTAACGTGCAGGGTCCAACGACGAAGAGGAGAGCCCTTTATGGATCAGCGTTATCAGCCGGCATCGAACAGCCCGTTCGGCGGCAGTATCAGCGTCACGCAGAACCGCGTCCTGCGGAACACCTATCTGCTGCTCGCGCTCACCCTGATTCCGACGGTGATCGGCGCAGCGGTGGGCATGAATCTCAACCTGTCGTTCATGCGAACCAATCCGATCATTTCGGTGATCGCGATCATGGTCATCTTCTACGGCTGGATCTACGCCATCGAGCGCAACCGCGACAGCGGTCTTGGCGTCGGCCTGCTGCTCGGCTTCACGCTATTCCTGGGTCTGCTGCTTGGACCACTGCTGCGCTCGGTCCTCGGACTGAGTAACGGCGGGCAACTGGTGATGATGGCCGCGGGCGGCACCGCTGCGGTGTTCTTCGGCCTGGCCGCTGTGGCCAGCAGCACCAAGCGCGACTTCTCCAAGCTCGGCAGCTTCCTGATGGTGGGGTTCATCGTGATCATGCTCGCGGTGCTCGCCAACATCTTCCTGCAGAGCCCGGTGCTGCACCTGGCGCTGCTCGGGGCTTTCATCCTGTTCTCGTCGGCGGTGATCCTGTTCCAGATCAACAGCATCGTGCGCGGCGGCGAGACCAACTATGTTTCGGCCACGCTGTCGTTGTACGTGGCCATCTACAACATCTTCTCCAGCCTGCTGCAGCTGCTGGGAATCATGGGCGGCGATCGCGACTGATCGATTCGCCCTGCATGAGAAAGGCGGCGCGAGCCGCCTTTTTTGTTGCCCAGTTTTGTTGCGCGTATTTCCTGCCCGTCGTTTCCCACCCTCTCGTTCAGCTCCGCTCGAACAGCGCGATCGACTCGACGTGCGCGGTGTGCGGAAACATGTTGGCAATGCCGGCACCCGCCAGACGGTAGCCCTTGAGCGTCACCAGCATGCCGGCATCCCGCGCCAGCGTGGCCGGATCGCACGATACGTAGACGATGCGATGCGGGCCGCCCGATTCCGGCAACGCCTTCACCACCTCGATCGCCCCCTCGCGCGGCGGATCGATCAGCACCTTGTCGGCGCCCGCGAGATCGGGGATCTCGCCTGCCTCGAATAGATTCGCGACCGAAAATTGCGCGGCAAGGCCGTTGCGCTCGGCATTCGCCTTGGCGCGCCGGATCAATCCCGCGTTCCCCTCGACGCCGTGCACCAACGCGCCGCACCGGGCGATCGGCAAGGTGAAATTGCCAAGCCCGCAGAACAGGTCGAGCACGCGCTCACCCGCTCGCGGGGCGAGCAAACCGATTGCCCGTCGCACCAGCACACCATTGACCGCGTGATTGACCTGCGTGAAGTCGGTGGGCAGGAATCCGATATCGATACCGAAATCCTCGATCCGGTAGTCGAGCGCAGGCGCTTCGATCGGGTGAAACAGGCGCGCACTCTCGGGCCCAGTACTCTGCAACCAGACCTGAACGCCATGCGCATCGGCAAAAGCGCGCAACTTCGTTTCGTCGGGCGCAGTCGGCGGCACCAGCACGCGGAACACGAGTACCGTGGCGGCTTGGCCGACGGCAACCTCCACCTGCGGCAGCCGCTCGGCGATCGACAGCGTATCGATGAGGGCACGCAGAGGCAGGATCAAGCTAGACACGTGCGCAGGCAGGACCTCGCACGAGTTCATGACGGCGACGTAGCTCGAGCCGCGTTCGTGGAAACCCACCAGCGCGCCGCCCTTCTTCTCGACCCAGCGCGCCGACAGCCGCGCCCGATGACGATAGCCCCACGCCAGCCCGACGATCGGCGCGAACACGCTCTCGGGTTGCACTTTGCCCACGTGCGCGAGCGCGTCTTCGAGCACGCGCTGTTTGGCCGCCACCTGCGTGCCGAGATCGATGTGCTGCAACGCGCAGCCGCCGCACACGCCGAAGTGCGGACAGCGCGGACTTACGCGCGCCACACTGGCCCGGATGACGCGCGTGACCCGACCGCGATCGAAGCTCGGCTTGCGCTGCACGGTCTCGAACTCGACCTGCTCACCGGTCAGCGCACCCTCGATGAAGACGACCTTGCCCTCGAGATGCGCAACGCCCCGCCCCAGTGCGTCGAGCGACTCGATGGTCGCGACGCGCGCGTTTTCATCGCCCATCAGCCGCGCCCGGGCTTCCACGCGGCGAGGAACTCCTGCCAATGCTTGCCCTTCTGCTTGGTGAGTGTGGCGCGCACCAGTTCGGTCTCGGACTTGAGTCCGGCCGCATCGAGCGCGCCGCGCATATGCTGGAAGGCGAGAAACACCAGGTGCGTGTTCACCACGTCGGTTTCGCAGTAGTCGCGCACCGCGCCGATCTCACCGTGCCGGAAGGCGTCCCACACCTTGCCACCGTCCATGCCGAGCTTGCCGGGCAGGCCGAGCAAACGGGCGATCTGATCGAGCGGGACGTTGTTGCGCGGCTGGTAGAGCGCCAGCAGGTCCATCAAGTCGAGATGACGCGTGTGATAGCGGCTGATGTAGTTGTTCCACTTGAAGTCGCGATCGTCCTCGCCCATGTCCCAGTAGCGCGGCGCGCTCACGCCGTTGACCAGGCCGCGATAGTGCAGCACCGGCAGATCGAATCCGCCGCCGTTCCACGAAATCAGCTGCGGAGTGAATTTCTCGACCCCGTCGAAAAAGCGCTGAATCAACGTGCGTTCGTCGTCGGCGGGCGTGCCGATCGACCAGACCCGAAACGCATCGCGTTCGCGCATCGCGCAGGCGATCGCCACGACGCGCTGCATGTGGATCGGCAGGAAGTCATTCCCGCTCGCCGCGCGCCTGCGCTGGAAAGCGTGCTCGGCCACGTCGTGATCGGTCAGGGTGTCGTCCAGTTCGTAGACCGCTCGAAGGCCGTCGACGTCGGGAACGGTTTCGATATCGAAGACCAGGGTTGGAGTCACGCGCTCGCCGATCGATCGGGGTCAGCCGGGAAATACGCCTGTGGAGAGATAGCGGTCGCCGCGATCGCAGATGATCGCGACGATCGTCGCGTCGCGGACCTGCGCGCTCACGCGCAGCGCGATCTCGATCGCACCGCCCGACGAAATCCCGGCGAAGATGCCCTCCTCGCTCGCCAGCCGCCGCGCCATCTCCTCGGCGGCGGCCTGGCTCACCGATTCGACGCGATCGACGCGACGCCGGTCGAAGATCTTCGGCAGGTAGGCTTCGGGCCATTTGCGGATGCCCGGTATGCTCGACCCATCCTCCGGTTGCGCGCCGATGATCTCGATGCTCGGATTCATCTCCTTCAGATACCGGGAGACACCCATGATCGTGCCTGTGGTACCCATGCTCGAAACGAAATGGGTCACGCGGCCGTTGGTGTCGCGCCAGATCTCCGGACCGGTCGTCTCGAAGTGCGCCTGCGGATTGTCGGCGTTGGCGAACTGGTCGAGGATCACGCCCTTGCCCTCGCGCACCATTTGATCGGCCAGGTCGCGCGCGCCTTCCATGCCGGCACTCTTGGGGGTAAGGATCAGCTCGGCCCCATACGCCTTCATCGACTGGCGCCGCTCGATCGACAGGTTGTCGGGCATGATCAATACCATCCGATAGCCGCGGATCGCCGCCACCATGGCGAGTGCGATGCCGGTGTTGCCGCTGGTTGCCTCCACCAGCGTGTCACCCGGCTTGATCGTGCCGCGCTCCTCGGCGCGCTTGATCATCCACAGCGCCGGCCGATCCTTCACCGAGCCGGCCGGATTGTTGCCTTCGAGTTTGACCAGCACCGTGTTCGTGGTCGAGCCCGGAAGCCGCTGCAGACGCACCAGCGGCGTGCGGCCGATGGTGTCTTCGATGCTCGGATAGCCGCTCATTGCCGGCCTTCGGCGAGCAGGTGTTCGACGTAGCGCCCCACGCCTGCTTCCACGCCGAGAAAAGCATCGCCGTAGCGCGCCTCGCGCAGCCTGCGGATGTCGGCTTGGGTGAAGCTCTGGTACTTACCGACCAGGTCAGCAGGAAACTGGATGTACTCGATCGCGCCTTGTTGGCGCAGCGCATCGAGCGTGAGGACGCTCTCTCCGCCCTCGCGTCGGCATGCGTTGATGACCGCGCAGGCCACGTCGTTGAACGTGCCGGCCTGGCCGGTGCCGACGTTGAAGATGCCCGAGACATCGGGATTCTCGAGGAAATGCAGATTCACTTTGACCACATCCTCGACCGACACGAAGTCGCGACGCTGCTCGCCGTTCCCGTAAGTGCCCGTCCCTTCGAACAGCTTCACCTTGCCGTCGCGCTGATACTGCTTTAAGAAGTGGTACGCCACCGAGGCCATCCGCCCTTTGTGCGCCTCGTTGCGCCCGTAGACGTTGAAATACCGCAAACCGACGATCTGCGAGGAGGCTTCGTCGAAACGAAGCCGCACCATCTGATCGAACAGGAACTTCGAGTAGCCATAGACGTTGAGCGGCGATTCGTTGCTGCGCTCCTCCGCGAACGACGTGCCTGCTCCGTACACCGCCGCCGACGAGGCATAGATCAGCGGAACGCTCTCGGTCATGCAGAAATCGAGCAACTGCAACGAGTACCGGTAGTTGTTGTCCATCATGTAGCGGCCGTCGCGCTCGGTGGTGTCGGAGCAGGCGCCCTGATGCAGCACCGCCTCGATGGCGTTGTCGAGCTCGCCGTCCTCCAGCCGCTGGAGAAACTCGCGTTTGTCGATGTACTCCTCGAAATCGGCATCGATCAGGTTGCGGAACTTGTCGCCGCGTTCGAGATTGTCGACCGCGATGATGTTGCTCACGCCGCGATCGTTCAAGGCGCGCAACAGGTTCGAACCGACGAAACCGGCCGCTCCGGTAACGAGATAGTAGGAGGCCATTTCTTGATGCGCCTGACAGAATTACGGTCAGGCGGCTTAGATAGGGGTTGGGGAGAGGTATCCCGCAATAGTGTGAGCAACTCTTAGTGAGGCGTCGAATTCCGATGACGGTGCGAAAGATCGGCGAGCAGCTCGTCACGCGTCACCACCGCCGTGCCCAGTTTACCAACGACGATTCCGGCCGCATGGTTGGCGACACGCATCGCCTCCGGCAGCGATGCGCCCGAAGCAAGCATGACGGCGAGCGTGCTGATCACCGTGTCGCCCGCGCCGCTCACGTCGAACACTTCGCGCGCCTGGGTCGGTACGTGCGTCACTGCGCCCTGCTCGAACAATGTCATGCCCTCCTCGCTGCGGGTCAGCAGCACGGCCTGCAGCCGCAGTGACTCACGCAGCTTCTGCGTGCGCTGCTGCAGGTCAGCCTCGTCGCTCCAGCGCCCGACCACCTCGCGCAGTTCGGCACGATTGGGCGTGAGCACGTGCGCGCCGGCGTAGCGCGAGTAATCGTCACCCTTCGGATCGACCAGGACGCGTTTGCCACGCACACGTGCCATTTCGATCATGCGCACGATATGCGTGAGCCCGCCCTTGCCGTAGTCGGAGAGGATGACCACGTCTCAACGCTCCAGCAGCGTCTCGAAGTCGTTCAGCTTGTCCGCGAGCACTTCGCGGCTGGGCGTGTTCTCGAAATCGATGCGCACCAGCTGTTGCTGGCGGGCGATCACCCGCAGCTTGATCGTGGTGGATACCGTGCTGTCCCGGTGCAGCACCGTGTTCACGCGCTCAGCCGCAGCGAGCGTTGCGATACGCTCGCCCGCTTCGTCGCTGCCCACCACCGACAGCAACGACACGCTCGCACCCAGCGCGGCCGCGTTGCGGGCCACATTCGCCGCGCCGCCCGGACGTTCCTCGGTGCGCGCAACGCGCACGACCGGCACCGGCGCCTCGGGCGAGATGCGATTGACGTCGCCGAACCAATAGCGATCGAGCATCACGTCGCCGACGACGAGAATGCGGG
>CADEDU010000026.1:7430-34913 GCA_902826155.1 uncultured beta proteobacterium | reverse complement strand
CGACCCACCGGATGGTACTCAATGCCGGCGCGGGCCAGATCGACCGGATCGTAGAGATTGCGGCCATCGAACACCACGCGCGCCTTGAGCATCTCGCGCAGACGGTCGAAATCGGGGCTCCGAAACTCCTTCCACTCGGTGACGATCACCAGCGCATCGGCGTCGCGCAGCGCGTCGACAGCGCCGCTTGCGTACTGGATCCTTGCATCGTCGCCGAACGCACGCTTGGCCTCGTCGATGGCTACCGGATCGTAGGCACAGATGGTCGCCCCGCGCTCGAGCAGATCGGCCACCAGCACGCGGCTCGGCGCCTCGCGCATGTCATCGGTGTTGGGTTTAAAAGCCAGCCCCCACAGCGCGAATCGCTTGCCGGTGAGACGCTCGCCGAAGCGGCGCACGATCTTGCGCGTCAGCACCTGTTTCTGCTGATCGTTGACGCGATCGACCGCCGAAAGAATCTCCAGACCCATGCCCGAATGCTGGCCGGTGTGCATCAGCGCCTTCACATCCTTGGGGAAGCACGAGCCGCCGTAACCGATGCCCGGGTACAGGAAATCGAAACCGATGCGCGGATCGGAGCCGATGCCGCGGCGCACGTGCTCGATGTCGGCCCCCAGCCGCTCGGCCAGATTCGCCAGCTCGTTCATGAACGAAATGCGCGTGGCGAGCATCGCGTTGGCCGCGTACTTGGTGAGTTCGGCCGAGCGCACATCCATCTCGAAGATCTTGTCGTGGTTGCGCTGGAACGGCGCGTAGAGCGAACGCATGATGCGGAACGCCTCTGCGTCGTCGGCGCCGACGACGATGCGATCGGGTCGCATGAAATCGTCGATCGCAGCCCCTTCCTTGAGGAACTCGGGGTTGGAGACCACCGAGTACTTCACATCGAGCTTGCGCTGGCGCAATTCGTCGCCGATCGCCGCGCGCACCGCGTCGGCGGTACCGACCGGCACGGTGGATTTGTCGACCACGAGCCGGTACGAGGTCATGTGACGGCCGATCGCGCGGGCGGCATTGACCACGTGACGCAGATCGGCAGAGCCGTCTTCCTCCGGTGGCGTGCCCACCGCGATGAACTGCACCAGTCCATGCTCGACGCCTTTGGCCACGTCGGTGGTGAAGTGCAGGCGCCCCGCGGCACGATTGCGCTTGACCATTTGCTCCAGCCCCGGCTCGTGGATCGGGATGCCGCCGTCGTTGAGGATGCGCACCTTGCGCTCGTCCACATCGAGACACACCACGTCGTTGCCGACCTCCGCGAAGCAGGCCCCGGTCACCAAGCCGACGTAACCACTGCCGATCATCGTTATGCGCACGAATCGCTCTCCATCAAATTAGCCGGGCGTTTCCAGCCCACACTGCCCGCCTACTGCCCAAGCTCGAATTCTTCGGTCCGCCGCGGCGGATATGTCTCCCAGCCGTTGCAGGCCGGGCATTGCCAGTAAAACTGCCGCGCCCTGAAACCGCAGTTCTCGCAGCGATAGCGGGACAGGCGTCGGGTATGACCGTGGACCAGCCCCTTCACCATCTCCAGTTCCTGGCGGCGATCGGGCGTGGCGTTGATCAGCTGGGCCTCGAGCAGTCGGTCGAGCCCCAGCAGGGTGGGATTGCGCCGCAACTCGTCGCGCACCAGGCGGTATGCCTCGTCGGCACCCTGCGCATCGAGCGTGGATTGGAACACCACGTCGAGCAGATCGAGCGATGGCGCGTTGGCCAGCGCGTTCTTGAGCACCGCCAGCCCTTCGCTGTTGCGCCCGGTCGTTCGATAGCTGGCGAGCATGCGCTGCGCCACGAGTGCCACGTAGGCCGGATTCTGTTGCTCGATGCGGCGCCAGTATTCGATCGCGCGCGCATGATCGTCTTCGCGCGCGGCCAGGTCACCGAGCATCAGATTTGCACGCACACAGTGCCGATTCGCGCCGAGCGCTTCTTCCAGCGAACGGCGGGCCGCCTGCATGTCGGATCCGGCGATCTCCGCGGCCGCGATCTCGCACCAGTAGTTCGCGATCTCCTTGTTCCAGGGCTGACCGGAATCCTTGCCCAGCTCGAGCGCGATTTCGACCGCCTTGCGCCATTCCTTCTCCAGCTGGAAGATCTCGAGCAGGCTCTTGAGCGCGCGGGCGCGGTAAGGACCGTCCCTGAGTTTGCTGAACGCCTCCTCGGCCCGATCGAGCAGCCCGGCCTTGAGGTAATCCTCGGCCAGCTCGGCCATCGCGTGCACGCGCTGATCGTCTGCGAGATCGGAGCGTTCGAGCAGATTGCGGTGCATGCGGATCGCCCGATCGGTTTCGCCACGCCGCCGGAACAGGCTGCCGAGCGCGAAGTGCAGCTCGACGGTCTCGGGATCCACCTTCACCACTTCGATGAACGCCTCGATCGCCTTATCGGGCTGCTCGTTCAGCAGGAAGTTGAGCCCCTTGAAATACGAACGCGGCAGCGCCCGCGATTCCGAGACCAGATGCTTCAAGTCGATGCGCGCGGCCAGCCAGCCCAACCCGAAGAACACCGGGAAGCCGATCAGCCACCAGAACTCGAAGTCCATGGAATCGAATCGGAGGGAGAGGTTGAGCGCCTGAACGCCATCGCGGTCGGGGAAGACCCCGGGAGCATGTCGGCGGGGCTATGAGTGACCCAGGTGTGCGTCGCCCAGCGTTCGCGGCGGCGCGCTTTCTTCGCCCAGGGCGCTGGCGCGGCGCGCGCCCTCACCCAGACGCACGCGCATCTCGCGCTTGAGCGTGAGAACCTCGCGCCGCTGCGCAACCAGCCGCTCCAGGCCCGCGATCAAACCGAGCAGCGCCCCGAATGCCAGCACCAGGAACAGCACGAGCGCGAGTGGCGCGGTCCACGATTGTCCGAAATAGAAGTGCAGCGTCACCGGCTCGGTGTTCTTCATGGCCAGCAGCAGCAACACGAGGAACACCAGTCCGCGCAGCAACCAGGTGAGGATTTTCAGGATGGTTGGCATATCGGGCCTCCATGGATCGGGCCTCTACAAAAGCAAAACGGCGGCCTTGCCTGCCGCCGCTCTGCCCGATGCGATCGATCCTGCGCGCCAGTGTGCTCGCGCGTGACCGACTCTCAGCTGACCTGGTCTTCTTCCTTGCCGTCGACGCGTTCGCGCAATTCCTTGCCGGCCTTGAAGTGGGGCACGAACTTCTCGGGCACGTGCACCCGTTCGCCCGACTTCGGGTTGCGCCCGACACGCGCGGGGCGATGATTCAGTCCGAAGCTGCCGAACCCGCGGATCTCGATGCGCTGGCCCCGCACCAGGCTCGCGGTCATGGCATCGAGGATCATCTTCACCGCGAACTCGGCGTCCTTGGCCACGAGCTGGGGGTAGCGCGCCGCGAGCTTGGCGATCAGCTCGGACTTCGTCATCCCCCCGGAGCCGTCGTGCCCGTCGAGGTCCTCCGCGGCCGTATTGGTCATTGCTGGCTACCGCGGTCGAGCCGCGCCTTGAGCAGCGCGCCCAGGCTGGTACTGCCGCTGGCCGCCGCGCTTTCGCTCTGGAGCTTGGCCATCGCCTCGTTCTCCTCGGCGGCATCGCGCGCCTTGATCGACAGGTTGATCGTGCGGTTCTTGCGATCGACGTTGATGATCATCACGTTCAACTGATCGCCTTCCTTCAGGTGCGTGCGGGCGTCTTCGACGCGGTCGCGCGCAACCTCGGAGGCCCGCAAGTAGCCTTCGACCTCGCCATCGAGCGTAACCACGGCGCCCTTGGCATCGACCGTCTTGACCGTGCCGGTCACCACCGAGCCCTTGTCGTGGGTGGCGACGTAGTTGTTGAACGGATCGCCCTCGAGCTGCTTGATGCCAAGGGAGATTCGCTCACGCTCGACGTCGATCGACAGCACCACCGCCTCGACTTCGTCGCCCTTCTTGTAGTTGCGCACCGCCTCTTCGCCGGGCAACGACCACGACAGGTCGGACAGATGCACCAGGCCGTCGATGCTGCCGGTCAGGCCCACGAAGATGCCGAAGTCGGTGATCGACTTGATCTGGCCGCGCACCTTCTCGCCCTTCTTCTGGTTCATCGAGAACTCTTCCCACGGATTGGGCAGGCACTGCTTCATGCCCAGCGAAATCCGCCGGCGATCCTCGTCGATCTCCAGGATCATCACCTCGACCTCGTCGCCCACCTGCACGACCTTCGAGGGATGCACGTTCTTGTTGGTCCAGTCCATCTCGGAGACGTGCACCAGGCCTTCGATGCCGCTCTCCACTTCGACGAACGCGCCGTAGTCGGTGATGTTCGTGACCTTGCCGAACAGCCGCGTGCCCGAGGGGTAGCGACGCGAGATGCCCACCCATGGGTCTTCGCCGAGCTGCTTCAGGCCGAGCGAGACGCGATTCTTCTCGGCGTCGAACTTGAGGATCTTGGCGGTGACTTCGTCGCCGACGTTGACGACCTCGGTCGGGTGCTTGACGCGACGCCATGCCAGGTCGGTGATGTGCAGCAGACCATCGATGCCGCCCAGGTCGACGAACGCGCCGTAGTCGGTGATGTTCTTGACCACGCCCTTGACGATCGCGCCTTCCTGCAGCGTTGCCAGCAGCGCTTCGCGCTCGGCACCGGCGGTCTGCTCGAGCACCGCACGACGCGACACCACGACGTTGTTGCGCTTGCGATCGAGTTTGATGACCTTGAACTCGAGCGACTTGTTCTCGTACGGCGTGGTGTCCTTCACCGGCCGCATGTCGATCAGCGAGCCCGGCAGGAACGCGCGGATGCCGTTGATCATCACCGTCAGACCGCCCTTGACCTTGCCCGTCACCACGCCCGAGGTCAGCACGCCGCTCTCCAGGGCCTTTTCCAGATCGAGCCATGCGGCCAGGCGCTTGGCCTTGTCGCGCGACAGGCGCGTCTCGCCGTGACCGTCTTCGAGCGCTTCGATGGCGACGGTGACGAAATCGCCTTCCTTGACGGAGATCTCGCCGTTGTCGTTCTTGAACTCTTCGACCGGGATGACGCTTTCGGACTTCAGGCCGGCATTGACGATGACGACGTTCTGATCGACGCGCACGACTTCCGCGGTGATGACTTCGCCGATCCGCATCTCCTGGCGGCTCAGGCTTTCTTCGAACAACGCGGCAAAACTCTCGACGGGCAGACTGCTGGGGGAGGCTACGGCTGCTGCGGCATTGGCCATGAGGGGTGAGGTCCTACGGGGGGCGCCCGGGCGTAAGCGTTGCGCTCGCGGCTAGGGGATCCAAAGCGCCCGACGGGTTGAGGTTGACGACTCGGTGCTCCAGGCCTACGCCGGGAACACCACCTGGGTTACTGCCTGGGTTGCTGCAATTCCAAACACTCAAATACTCAAACAAATACCGATCCCAATCGCGATCAAGCGATCGGATCACGCCGAAGCGTTTGCGCCACCACCGGTGATGCCGGACGAAACCTCGGCGTACCAGACGAGCACGGCGTCGATCGCTTGCTCGATGGTCATCGCGGTGGTGTCCAACAGGCGGGCCTCGGGGAGCCGAACCAGGGGTGCTACGGCGCGGCTGCTGTCGCGCTCGTCGCGCTCGCGCAGCTCCTGCAAAAGGCGCGAAAGTGTATCCGAGATCCCTTTTCCCATCAACTGGTTACGGCGTCGTTCGGCCCTCACTTGCAGGCTCGCCGTGAGGAATACCTTGAGCCTGGCATCGGGGAACACCACCGATCCCATATCGCGCCCGTCGGCGACCAGTCCTGGCGGCGTCCGAAACGCGCGCTGACGAGCCAGGAGCGCGGCCCGGACCGCCCCGTGCGCCGCGACTTTGGACGATCCGGCGCTCACCTCCTCGGTTCGGATCGCATCGGTAATGTCGCGCTGGTCCAGGAACACACTCTGGCCCGCGAACCGGATGTCCAGACGCGCCGCCAGGGCGGCAACACGGTCCCCATCTTCTAGCGGCACGTGCTGGTCGAGCGCAGCGCGGGCGGCGATGCGATAGAGCGCGCCGCTGTCAAGGTAGTGAAAGCCAAGTCGCTCGGCGACACGCGAAGCGACCGTCCCCTTGCCCGAGGCCGACGGCCCGTCGATGGCGATCACCGGGACGCGCAGTTCAATGTCGGCGTCCGCAGTCTCGATCGGGGATTCGCTGGCCATCGCCACTCAGTGTTGCGCGAGCGCTTCGAATTCGGCGAAGTACTCGGGGAACGTCTTCGCGACACACATCGGATCGCTGATGCGAACGCCGACACCACCCAGGGCGACCAGCGAGAAGCACATCGCCATGCGGTGATCGTCGTAGGTGTCGATCGTCGCCGCGTGCAACGCGCCGGGCGTGATCCGGATGAAATCGTCGCCCGCCTCCACCACCGCCCCGACCTTGCGCAGTTCGGTGGCCATCGCGTGGATGCGATCGGTTTCCTTGACCCGCCAGCTCGCGATGTTGCGGATCACCGACGGACCCTCGGCGAACAGCGCGAGCACTGCAACCGTCATGGCGGCGTCGGGAATGTGATTGAGATCGGCGTCGATCGCGCGCAACGGCCCGTCGCGCGAAACGACGATCGCATCGTCGGCCAGATCGACCTGCGCGCCCATCTGCCGCAGCACTTCGACGAATCGCACGTCGCCCTGGATGCTTTGCGCACCCACCCCTTCGACCCGCACCGGACCGCCGAGAATCGCCCCGGCCGCCAGGAAGTACGAAGCCGACGACGCGTCGCCCTCGACCCACAGCACGCCTGGACTGCGGTAGCGCTGTCCATCGTCGAGCACGAACCGTGACCAGCCCTGCTGCGCCACCTCGACGCCGAAGCGACGCATCAAGGCGAGCGTGATCGACACATACGGTTTGGAGATCAGATCGCCGACGACGTCGATAGCCGCACTGCGTCCGGTGATCGGCAGCGCCAACAGGAGCGCCGTCAGGAACTGACTGGACACCGATCCGCGCACGCTCAGTCGGAGCGTCTCGCTCAGCTGCGCGGGTTCGATGGCGAGCGGCGGATAGCCGTCGTTCTCCTCGTAGCGGATGCGCGCGCCCACGCCACGCAGCGCATCGACCAGATCACCGATCGGCCGCTCATGCATGCGTGGCACGCCAAAGAGACGGTAGTGCCCGCCGGCCAGCGCAAGCGCGGCGGTCAGCGGCCGGAAGGCGGTGCCGGCATTGCCTAGGAACAGCTCGGCGGATCGGTTCGGAAACCGTCCCGCACAGCCAGTGACGCGGCAGGCGTTCACGCCGGTCTGCTCCACCGCGACACCCAGCTTCGCCAGTGCATCGAGCATGCGCGCGGTGTCGTCGGAGGCGAGCAATCCACGCAGTTCGGTGACGCCCTCTGCCAGCGCCGCCAGCAGCAGCGTTCGATTGGAAATGCTCTTGGAGCCCGGCAGACGGACCGTGCCGCTGAATGCTCGTACCGGAGCGATGTCGATATGGCCCAGGCGAGTGGCAGCGCTGCTCACGCGTCGCCTTTTCTTGCCTGAATTTCTGTTTGCTTGTCTGTCCGTTGCCCTGCCTTCGCAGCATCTGCCAGCCAGCCGTCGCGCACGTCGCGGCACTGCGCCAGCATGCGATCGAGCCGATCGGCGTCGCCCTGCTCGATGGCGGTACGCAACAGGCCGAGATTCGCCTCGAACTCACTCAAGCCCGCGAGCAGCGCCGCCCGATTGGCCAGAAAAATATCGCGCCACATCTCGGGATGACTACTCGCCAGACGGGTGACGTCGCGAAACCCCGATCCCGCATTGGCAAGCAGCGTGTCGGATCGTGGCGATGCCACGACCTGATGCATCAACGCATAGGCAAGCACGTGAGGCAGATGGCTGACGACGCCCAGCACATGATCATGCTCGGCAGCACCGAGTTCGACCACCTGCGCGCCGCACGCCTGCCATGCCTCGCGCACGCGCTCCAGCGCCTGCCGATCGGTATCAGGCTCGGGCGTCAACACCACGCGCCGGCCGTCGTAGAGCGTTGCACTGGCCGCTGCCGCGCCACTGCGCTCGGCGCCGGCGATCGGATGCGCCGGCACGAACCGCGGGAACGCGTGACCAAGCGACTGCCGCGCGGCGGCCACAACATCAGACTTCGTGCTTCCGCCATCGGTGACGACCGCGCCGGGAGCGAGCCGCGAGGCCATTGCCGCGAAGCTCGCCTGCATCTGCCCGACCGGCGTTGCCAGCAGCACGAAATCGGCACCCTCGAGCGCAAAAGCAAGTGGCGCAGCCTCGTCGATCACGCCCAGCGCACGCGCCGCATCGAGATTTGCCTGACTGCGTCCGACGCCGATCACGCGCTTGACCAGCCCGCGTCGCTTGAGCGCCAGCGCGAACGATCCGCCGATGAGTCCGACACCGACCACCACCAGCCGCTCGATCGGAGCCATCGACGCGTGCCTTCCCGACTAGCGGCCCAGCACGCGTGCGAGCGCCGCGAGGAACTGCTCGTTCTCCGCTTGCGTGCCGACGGTCACGCGCAGGTGATCGGGCATCTCGTAGCCGGCCACGGGGCGAACGATCACGCCCTGGCGCAACAGCTTGTCGAACACCACGCCCGCCTGTGACTTGCCTTCGACGCGCGCGAACTCGATCGACAGGAAGTTGCCGACCGATGGGATGTAGCGCAGCCCCAGCGCGGCGGCACCCGCCTCCAGCTGCTTGAGTCCGGCGCGATTCAGCTCGTAGCTCTGCTCGATGAACGCGCTGTCGTCGAGCGCCGCAGCTGCGGCAGCGAGCGCGAGGTTGTTGACGTTGAACGGCTGGCGCACGCGATTGAGCAGATCGGCGAGGTCGGCATGCATCAGTCCGAAGCCCACGCGCAGGCCGGCCAGCCCGTACACCTTGGAAAAGGTGCGCACGATGATCAGGTTGTGGAACGACTGCAGCCACTGCGCGGAATCGAACCGCAGCGCGGGCGGCAGGTACTCGTTGTACGCCTCGTCGAGCACCACGACGACGTCCTTGGGCACGCGCGCGAGAAAACGCTCGACCTGCGCGTGCTCGATGAACGTGCCGGTGGGATTGTTCGGATTGGCCAGAAAGACGATGCGCGTCTGCGGCGTGATCGCAGCGATCATCACATCGAGGTCGTGTCCGAACTGCTTGGCGGGCACGACGATTCCGGCAGCACCGCGCGCCTTGGTGGCCAGCGGATACACCGCGAACGCATGCTGCGCATACACCGCTGCACGCCCCGGCGCGAGAAACGCGGCAGCCGCCAGCTCCAGCACGTCGTTCGAGCCGTTACCCAGCACGATCTGCTCCAGGCCAACGTTGTAGCGTTTGGCCAGGGCCGCCTTCAGCTCGAATCCGTTGCCATCGGGATAGCGCCCCAGTTCGACAAGCTCGCGCTCGATCGCACGCCGCGCGGCCGGACTCACGCCAAGCGGGTTCTCGTTGGAGGCGAGCTTGATGATCTTGTCGGGGTCGAGCCCCATCTCGCGCGCGAGTTCGGAGATCGGCTTGCCGGGTTGATACGGGGCGATCGAGCGGACATAGCCGGGAGCCTGCTCGCACAGATCGATGGGCGTTCGAGCGTTCATGGTTGCGTGGTCGCCTGACTAGATCACGGCGACGGGATAGGAACCGAGGATCTTCAGATACGGCGCCAGCTTGCCCAGACCGGCGAGCGCGCGCGCCACCGCTGGGTCCTGCTGATGCCCTTCGACATCGATGTAGAACAGGTACTCCCACTGCCCGGTGCGCGCCGGCCGTGATTCGATGCGCGTCATGCTCACCGCGTTCTCGGCGAACGGCGCGACCAGTTCATGCACTGCGCCAGGACGGTTGGGCGCCGACATCACCAGCGAGGTGCGATCGCGTCCGCTTGGCAGCGTCTGCTGCCGGCCCAGCACCAGGAACCGGGTGCGATTGCGCGCATCGTCCTCGATGTTGGGGGCGAGGATGGTCAGGCCATAACGATCGGCGGCGACCTTCGGGCCGATTGCGGCAGTGCCTGGTTCGTTCGCGGCGATGCGCGCCGCTTCGGCGTTGCTCGACACCGCAACCCGCTCGGCTTTTGGAATGTTCGCGTTCAGCCAGCCGTGACACTGCGCAAGCGACTGCGCGTGCGAATACACCTTGGTGACACCGTCGAGGCCGCCGCCCTTGACCATGAAGTTCTGATGCACGCGCACCACCACTTCGCCGCAGATGAGCAGATTGGTCGCGAGCAACAGGTCGAGCGTGCGCCCGATCGCGCCCTCGGTGGAGTTCTCCACCGGCACAACCGCGAACTGGACGGCCTCGCTTTCGGCCGCGCGAAACACCGCGTCGATCGACGCATTGGGTTCGCTCGCCACGGTGCCGCCGAAGTGCTGCGCGACCGCCATCTCGCTGAACGTACCCTGCGGACCGAGATAGGCGACGCGAATCACCTGCTCCAGGCCACGGCATGCCGACATGACCTCCACGAAGATGCGCTGCAGCGCTTCGTTGGGCAACGGCCCCGGGTTGGCCGCGGTCACCTGCGCGAGGATCTGTGCCTCGCGCTCGGGCCGATACTTCACCTCGCCGCCCTTGAGACTGCCGATCGCCTGCGCGTGACCGGCGCGCTCCGAGATCAACCGGACGAGTTCGGCGTCGATGCGGTCGATCGCCGCGCGATGTTTGGCAATGTCGTCGGCCACGCTTCCTCCCAATGCCCGGCGCGCATCAGCGAGGCGCCGGCAGATACCGCACCGCCAGCACGCCGTCGATGCGGCGGATCGCGTCGATCACGCTGTCGGGGATCTCGCTGTCGCAATCGACCAGCGTGTAGGCCATCTCGCCGCGCGACTTGTTGATCATGTTGTGTATGTTCAATCCCGCCTGAGCCATTGTCGTCGAAATCTGACCGACCATGTTCGGCACGTTGGCGTTGGCGATCGCCACGCGAAACGGCGACTCGCGCTGCATCACCACCTCGGGAAAGTTCACGGCGTTGCGGACATTGCCGTGCTCCAGGTAGTCGCTCACCTGATCGACCACCATCACCGCGCAGTTGTCTTCGGCTTCCTGGGTCGAGGCCCCCAGGTGCGGCAGCGCGATCACGCCCTTGGCTGTGGCCAGGGCTTTGGTGGGAAAGTCGGTGACGTAATTCTTGAGCTGTCCACTCGCCAGTGCCTCCAGCACCGCAGCCTCGTCGACGATCGCCTCGCGCGAGAAGTTGAGCAGCACGGTGCCGGGCTTGACCTCGGCCAGCGCGCGTTCGTCGATCAAGCCGCGCGTGGCATCGACCAGCGGAACGTGCAGGCTGATGAAGTCGCTCTGACGCAACACGTCGTCGATCGTTTCGGCGCGCTTGACCTGCGAGGGCAGACTCCACGCCGCTGCCACGGTGATCTCCGGATCATGGCCGAGCACGTTCATGCCCAGACGGATCCCGCTGTCGGCCACCAGGCTGCCGATCTTGCCAAGACCGATCACCCCGAGCGTGCGCGCAGGCAGCTCGACGCCGGCGAAGTCCTTCTTGCCCGCTTCGATGCGCGCATCCAGATCCTTCGCATTCAGATCCTGCTTGGCCACTTCGCGCACGAACGACACCGCCGGGGCGAGATTGCGGGCGGCCAGCAGCAGACCCGCGATCACCAGCTCCTTCACGGCGTTGGCGTTGGCGCCCGGCGCGTTGAACACGGGTACGCCGCGCTTGCTCATCGCCGCCACCGGGATGTTGTTGGTGCCCGCGCCGGCGCGTCCTATCGCGCGAACCGATTCGGCGATGGTGAGCGAATGCATGTCGGCTGAACGGACCAGGATCGCGTCGGGCGCCTTGGTGTCCTTGGCGACGTGATAGCGCTCCGCCGCCAGCCGCTGCAGGCCGACCGCGGCGATGTTGTTCAGGACCTGGATATCGAATCGTTTGGTCGTCATGATCGGCTCACCCGCGCTTCGTTTCGAACTCGCGCATGTAGTCCACCAACTTCTGCACCCCGGCTTCGGGCATGGCGTTGTAGATCGAAGCGCGCATGCCGCCGACCGAGCGGTGGCCCTTGAGCTGCACCATGCCGCTTGCCTCGGCGCCTTTGAGGAATTCGTCGTCGAGCTTCGCGTCGGCGAGCGTGAACGGCACGTTCATGCGCGAGCGATCGCTCGCCCGCACCGGGTTGCTGAAGAACTTCGACTGGTCGAGATAGTCGTACAGGCGCTTCGCCTTGGCGATGTTGCGCGCCTCGATCGCCGCCAGCCCGCCCTGCGCCTTGAGCCACTTGAAGACCAGGCCGGCGATGTAGATCGCGTAGCTGGGCGGCGTGTTCGACATCGACTGCGCATCGGCGTGCACTTTGTAGTCGAACATCGACGCCGTGCCCGGCGCCACGTGCCCCAACAGATCCTCGCGCACGATCACGATGACCAGACCGGCCGGACCGACGTTCTTCTGCGCACCAGCGTAGATCAATCCGAACTTCGATACATCCACCGGCCGCGACAGGAAGTGCGACGACATGTCCGCCACCAGCGGTACCGCGCCGGTCTGCGGCACCCAATGGAATTCCACGCCGCCGATCGTCTCGTTCGAGGTGTAGTGCACATACGCGGCGTCGGCGCTTAGGTTCCAGTTCGCCTGCTCCGGTGCGTAGCTGAACTTGCGGTCCTCGCTCGAGGCGGCGATGTTCACCTTGCAGAACCGCTTGGCGTCGGCGATCGCCTTCTTGGCCCACTCACCGGTGTGCACGTAGTCGGCCACCGCTTTGCCGCGCAGCAGATTCATCGGGATCATCCCGAACTGCTGCGTGGCTCCGCCTTGCAGGAACAGCACCTTGTACTGCTGCGGAATCGCCAACAGCTCGCGCAGATCGGCTTCGGCCTGCTCGGCGATCGAGATGAACTCCGGCCCGCGATGGCTCATCTCCATCACCGACATGCCGCTGCCGTGCCAGTCGAGCATCTCCTCGGCGGCCTGGCGCAGCACGGGCTCGGGCAGCACGGCCGGCCCGGCACTGAAGTTGATGACGCGTCCCATGATGTGTACTCGCTGAAGTTGCAAAGTCGGTGCCGCGCAAGCGGGCGAGCGCGATGCGCGGGAGTTTCCGAGGCCGGGCGCCGGGCGCCGCGTCAGGTCGGTGGCGGCTCGCCGCCGTTGGCGCCTGATCCGCTGCCGCTCTGACCGCTCTCGTCGGGCCCGCTTGCGCCGGCCCCGTCCTGACCCGCTTCGCCGGCGCCGGATTCGCCGCCGTTCTCACCATTGCCGTCGTCAGTCTCGACGATCCGCTCGACGCTCGCGAGCTTGGTGCCTTCATCCAGATCGATAAGGCGCACGCCCTGGGTGGATCGGCCCATCTCGCGGATCTGCTCGACCTTGGTGCGGATCAGCACCCCGCCGGTCGATACGAGCATGATCTCGTCGCGCGTCTCGACCAGCACCGCGCTCACCAGCTTGCCATTGCGATCCGAGGGCTGGATGGCGATCATGCCCTGCGTGCCGCGCCCGTGACGCGTGTACTCGGCCACCGGGGTGCGCTTGCCGTAACCGTTTTCGGTCGCGGTCAGCACCGAGAGATCGTCGCGCTCGGCCACCAGCATCGAGATCACGCGCTGATCGTCGCCCAGGCGCATGCCGCGTACGCCGCGCGCGCCGCGACCCATCGGACGCACGTCGGCTTCCTCGAAGCGCACCGCCTTGCCGGCATCGGAGAACAGCATCACGTCGTATTTGCCATCGGTGATCGCCACGCCGACCAGGAAATCGCCTTCGTCGAGGTCGACGGCGATGATCCCCTTCTCACGCGGCCGCGAGAACTCGACCAGCGGTGTCTTCTTAACCGTGCCGTTGGTCGTGGCCATGAATACGAAGCGGTCCTCGTCGAACGTCTTGACCGGCAGCACCGCGTTGATCTTCTCGCCGTCTTCCAGCGCGAGCACGTTCACGATCGGTTTGCCGCGGCTCACGCGATTACCCTGCGGCACCTGGTAGGCCTTCAGCCAGTACACCTTGCCACGGTTGGAGAAGCACAACACGAAATCGTGGGTGTGCGCGACGAACAGTCGCTCGATGAAATCGTCTTCCTTGGTGGCAGCCGCCAGCTTGCCGCGACCACCGCGGTTTTGCGCGCGGTAGTCAGACAGCGGCTGCGCCTTGATGTAGCCGGCGTGCGAGAACGTCACCACGACGTCTTCGGGCGTGATCAGATCTTCCAGGGCCAGATCTTCAGCGTGGGTGACGATCTCGCTCTTGCGCTTGTCGCCGTACTGGGCCTTCATCGCGCCCAGCTCCTCGGCGATGATCGCGGTGATGCGCGCGGGCTTGGACAGGATATCGATCAGATCGGCGATTTCATCGAGCAACGCCTTGTACTCGGCGACGATCTTGTCCTGCTCCAGCCCGGTGAGTCGGGCCAGCCGCATCTCCAGAATCGCCTGGGCCTGCGTATCCGACAACCGATAGCCTTCCGGCGTCATGCCGATATGCGACTCTTCAAGCCGCGTCGCATCGGGCGCGGCGCGCGCGAGCATTTCCTCGACAACGGAGGATTTCCACGGCTTGGCGAGCAGGCGCAGCTTCGCCTCGGCCGGCGTGGGCGAGGTCTTGATGAGCTCGATGATCTCGTCGACGTTGGCCAGCGCGACGGCCAGACCTTCCTGGATGTGCGCCTTCTCGCGCGCCTTCTTCAGTGCGTAGAGCGTGCGCCGCGTGACCACTTCGCGGCGGTGCGCGAGGAACGACTCGAGAATCTGCCGCAGGTTGAGCAGCCGCGGCTGACCGTCGACCAGCGCGACCATGTTGATGCCGAAGCTGTCCTGCAGCTGGGTGAGCTTGTAGAGGTTGTTGAGGACGACGTCGGGAATTTCGTTGCGCTTGAGTTCGATGACGACGCGCATGCCCGATTTGTCGGACTCGTCCTGCACGTGCGAGATGCCCTCGAGCCGCTTCTCGTTGACCAGCTCGGCAATGCGCTCGAGCAGCGACTTCTTGTTGACCTGATACGGCAGCTCATCGACGATGATCGCGGTGCGCGAGCCGCGATCGACCTCTTCGAAATGGGTGCGCGCGCGCATCACCACGCGCCCGCGCCCGGTGCGATAGCCTTCGTGCACGCCGCCCACGCCGTGGATGATTCCGGCCGTGGGGAAATCCGGCGCCGGCATCAGCCGGATCAGCTCGTCGATCGTCGTCTCCGGCCGCTCGAGCAGCGTCAGACACGCATCGATGACTTCGGCCAGATTGTGCGGCGGGATGTTGGTGGCCATTCCCACCGCGATCCCCGATGATCCGTTGATCAGCAGATTCGGGATCTTCGCCGGCAGGACGGTGGGCTCCTGCTCCTTGCCGTCGTAGTTGGCGGTGAAATCGACCGTTTCCTGATCGATGTCGCCGAGCAACTCGCCGGCGATGCGTTCGAGCCGGCACTCGGTGTATCGGTAGGCAGCAGGCGAGTCGCCATCGACCGAACCGAAATTGCCCTGGCCGTCGATGAGCGTGTAGCGCATCGAGAAGTCCTGCGCCATGCGCACCAGCGCTTCGTACGTCGCGGTATCGCCGTGCGGATGGTACTTGCCGAGCACATCGCCCACGACGCGTGCGCACTTCACGTAGGGCCGGTTCCAGACGTTGTTCGCCTCGTGCATCGCGAACAGCACCCGGCGGTGCACAGGCTTCAGTCCGTCGCGGACATCGGGCAGCGCGCGTCCAACGATCACGCTCATCGCGTAATCGAGGTACGAACGGCGCATCTCCTCTTCGAGGCTGATCGGGAGCGTTTCTTTGGCGAATTGATCCATCTGCTCAGGGGTTCGGCTGGCGCGCGGGCTTGCATCCGCGAACCGATGCGAGCCTGGGTTCGCGCGCCTGCACGCTGGGTCGGACGATTGCGCGCTTGCGGTCGTCTCCGCGTGCGGTCGCGCGTCCGGTCGCGCGTCCAATCGGATAGGGAAACATGGAATTTTATCATCGCGCGCGCCCTTTCCGGACACCGATTTGCGCCTGATTCGCGACCGCGCGAGCGAACCCATGCACCGGCGTCAGGCGCGAGAGGCTTTGGGCTACACTCGCGCGCTTGGCGACACGACTGCCGCTTCACGACAGGACAGCCCCGAACGAGGGCCCGGCCGCGAGCGCCGCCCCCCCACGCAGGGGCCGCCCCCAATACACCCCACGGGAGATCACGTTGAACGCACGCATCCTCCTCAGCTGCGCGCTCGCGCTCGCCGTCATCGGCTGCGCCGGGCTCGGCGGCTCGCGTGATTCGGGCTATGCGACCGACGCCGCAACGACGGTGCTCAAGAGTGGCTACAACCTGTGCTGGCGCACCAGTTTCTGGACGCCCGCTCTGGCGAACGCCGATTGCGACCCCGATCTCACGCCCAAGCCGAAACCCGCAGCGGCGCCGGCCCCGCAATCCGTATCACCGCCGATCGCAGCACCCAAGCCACCTCCTGCGCCAGCGACACCCCTTCCAGCGCCCAAACCCGCTGCAGCGGCGCCGGCTGCACCACCGAAACCGAAGCGCTGCGACGTCTCGGTGACGATGCAAAGCGATCAGACCTTCGGATTCAACAGTTCGACGCTCGTGCCGGCTGCTCGCGCCCGCATCGATGGTGAGGTCCTGGCGCGTTTGCAGGATTGCGCTTCGATCGATTCACTGACGGTCACCGGCCACACCGATCGCATCGGCTCGCAGCAGTACAACCAGAAGCTCTCAGAGCGGCGCGCCGAAGTCGTCAGACAGTACCTGGTCTCGAAGGGCGTCGCGCCGGCCAGGATCAACGCCATCGGCAAGGGCAAGACTGCGCCGGTGAAGTTCTGTCCGGATTCGCGCAATCAGAAGGAAACGATCGCGTGCCTGTCCGCCAACCGTCGCGTGGAAATCGAGATCAAAGGACCGGGCAAGTAGCCTTCGGCAGGCGAGTCCCGTTCAAGCTGTGCACTTGCAGGCCGCGTCCGCCCGCGAAGCACCTTGCGTGACTTGCGAAGCATCCGGTTGAGTACGTGAGCACCCCAGAAGCGATCGACACCCTGCTGCTGCCGCGCTGGATCATTCCGATCGAGCCGGCGAACGTCGTGCTCTCGCAGCACGCGGTGGCGATTCGCGACGGTCGCATCGTGGCGGTGGTGCCGGCAACCGAAGCGCAGACACGGTTCAGCGCAAACGAGATCGTACGACTGGCCGACCACGCGCTGATTCCCGGTCTGATCAACGCCCACACGCACGCGGCGATGGCGCTGATGCGTGGCATGGCAGACGACCTGCCCTTGATGCGCTGGTTGCGCGAGCACATCTGGCCGGCCGAGGCCAAGCACGTGACGCCCGAGTTCGTGTACGACGGCACGCTGGTTGCGGCCGCTGAGATGATCCGCGGCGGCATCACCTGCGCCAACGACATGTACTTCTATCCGGAGTCGGCGGCGCAGGCGTTCGTCGATGCGGGCATGCGGGCGGCGGTCGGCATCATCGCAGTGGAATTCCCCACCCGCTACGCCAACGCGCCCGACGACTATCTGGCCAGAGGACTGGCCGCGCGCGACCGATTCGTCTCGAACGAGCTGATCTCGTTCTGCTTCGCTCCGCACGCGCCGTACACCGTGAGCGATCAGACCTTCACGCGGATCGCAACGCTCGCCGAAGAGCTCGACTTACCGATCCACTGCCACATCCACGAAACCGCCGAAGAGATCAGCACGAGCATCGATCAGCACGGCGCGCGTCCGATCGATCGACTCGCCGCCTTGGGTGTGGTGTCACCGCGATTGCTCGCAGTGCACGCCGTGCATTTGTCGGAACGCGACATCGAGCGCCTCGGTACCGAAGGCGCGAGCGTGGTGCACTGCCCGTCATCGAACCTCAAGCTCGCAAGCGGATTCGCACCGATCGAGCGGGTGCAACAGCGGGGCATCAACGTGGCCATCGGCACCGACGGCGCGGCGAGCAACAACCGGCTCGATGCGTTCCAGGAGATGCGCACGGCGGCAATGCTCGCCAAGGCGGTCGCAGGCAATCCGGAAGCCATGCCGGCGCATCGGGCTCTTCATTCAGCAACGCTGGGAGGGGCAATCGCGCTAGGGCTCGCCGATCAGATCGGATCGATCGTCCCGGGGAAGGTTGCAGATCTGTGCGCCATCAATTTCGATGATCCGATGATGGCCCCCGTCTTCGATCCGGCTTCCCATCTGGTCTACGTATGTGGACGCGAAAGTGTCACGCACGTGTGGGTGCGAGGTAAAATGGTCCTGGACCAAGGTCGTCTGACTAGTGCCACCTTGGCGGGGTTGGAAAAGCGAATTTTTTTGTGGCACAATAGGTTACTGTCGTAGCTTGGTCCTGCGCCTAAAGTTGGCGGTCCGTCAGCAAGAGGAAAAAGTACCGCGGCCCGAAAGCGTCAAGCGCGCATAAACTTCATTGCCCAATTTGGTTCGCACACTTTAATAAGGGGAAAGTATGTTCGAATCGTCCACGAAACAAAAAGCGCTTGTCATCGCGGCGAGTATCGCCCTGGGTGCGTGCGCGACCGGAGGTTCGGTGGGTACGCCGCAAGGCTACGTCACAGACGCCTCCAACAACGTCCTGCGCAATGCGTTTGGACAATGTATTTGCACTGCCTACTGGACGCCGGCTCTGGCGACCGTGGAGTGCGATCCTGATCTGGTACCGAAGAAGCCCGCGCCAGCCCCGGCTCCCGCGCCGGCTCCGGCACCAGCGCCGAAGCCCGCTCCGGCTCCTGTAGCACCGCCGGTCGTGCCGAAGCCCGCGCCTGCTCCGGCACCGAAGCCCGTGACCGAGAAAGTCACCCTGGCCTCCGACGTGCTGTTCGACTTCGACAAGGCCGTGATCAAGCCGGAAGGTCGCGCGAAGATGGACGACCTGGTGGCGAAGGTGAAGGGCGTCGCGCTCGAAGTCATCATCGCGATCGGCCACACCGACTCCGTCGGTAGCGACGCGTACAACCAGCGTCTGTCAGTGCGCCGCTCCGAAGCCGTGAAGGCCTATCTGGTCAGCAAGGGCGTCGAGCCGAACCGCATCTACACCGAAGGCAAAGGCAAGAAGCAGCCGATCGCCGACAACCGTACCGCCGATGGCCGCGCGAAGAATCGCCGCGTGGAGCTTGAAGTGGTCGGCACCCGGACGGTGACCAAGTAACACGGCTCACCGCCTACGAAAGCCCCGCTCCGGCGGGGCTTTTTGTTTGTGGACACCGACTACGCGAACCGATTGCCGACGAGCGCTAGAATTCGCGCATGAGTCCAGCCTCCGGGACATCCAATCTTGATCCGCAGGAACTCGCGAAGTTCAGCGAACTCGCGCATCGCTGGTGGGATCCGCAAAGCGAGTTCAAGCCGCTGCACGAGATCAATCCGCTGCGACTCGATTGGATCGACCGCATCGTCGGGCTGAACGGCAAGCGCACGTTGGATGTCGGCTGCGGCGGCGGGATCCTCGCCGAAGCGATGGCGAAGCGCGGCGCGCAGGTCAAGGGCATCGATCTGGCCGACAAGCCGCTGCGGGTTGCTCAACTGCATCAGCTCGAGTCCGCCGAGGCTGCCCCACCCCTTCAACTCGCCTACGAGTTGATCAGTGCGGAAGCACTGGCCGAGCGTGAGCCCGGCAAGTTCGACGCCGTCACCTGCATGGAAATGCTCGAGCACGTGCCCGACCCGGCGAGCACCGTTGCCGCGTGCGGCAAGCTGGTCCGCACCGGTGGTGACGTGTTCTTCTCGACGATCAATCGCAACCTCAAGGCGTACATGCTCGCGGTGATCGGCGCCGAATACGTGCTGCGACTGCTGCCACGTGGCACCCACGACTATGAGAAGTTCATCAAACCTTCCGAACTCGCACGCTTCTGCCGCGACGCGGGGTTGGAGCTACGCAACGTGATCGGCATGACCTACAACCCGCTCACCAAGCGCTACGCCCTCGGTAGCGATACCGATGTGAACTACCTGGTACACGCGCAGCGCCCGGCATGAAAACGCAGGCTGTTCTGTTCGATCTCGACGGCACACTCGCCGACACCGCGCCGGATCTCGCCGGCGCACTCAATCGCCTGCTCGTCGAGCGTGAGCGCGCTCCCGTTCCACTTGCCCTCACCCGCAAGCACACCTCGAGCGGCGCGCGCGGCATGATCGGCGCGGGCTTCGGCATCACGCCCGAGCACCCCGACTATCAGGCGTTGCGCGATCGGTTCCTGGCGCTGTACGAATCGTTCATCTGCGTCGACACCACGCTGTTTCCGGGAATGGGCGAACTGCTCGACCAGTTGGAAGCCGCCGGCCTCGCCTGGGGCGTCGTCACGAACAAGGCCGAGCGATTCACCTTTCCGTTGCTGGAGAAGCTCGGCATTACGGCACGCACCCGCTGCATCGTCGGCGGCGACACCACGCCGCGCGCCAAGCCGCATCCCGATCCGCTCCTGCACGCGGCGAAGCTGATCGACATCGATCCGCGCGCCTGCGCGTACGTCGGCGACGATCTGCGCGACATCGAGGCAGCACACGCAGCGGGCATGCGCAGCGTCGCCGCGTGCTACGGGTATCTGGGCGATGGCGAGCCGCCGCAGCGCTGGGGCGCCGACCTGCTGATCGAGCATCCGCTCGAGCTGTGCACGCACCTGGGCATCCCGGCCGCGTGAATCTGTACGCCTCCTGCGCGCAGGCGCTGGCGAGCATCGATCCTGGCGAGAAGCGCGGCCTCATCCAGACGCTGCATCAAGCCGCTCGGAACGGGACGCTGGTGATCGATGCAGATACGCCGCTCGCAACCATCGCGTTGCCGGGCTATCCGCCTGAGTTGCGCCTGGTTCCACCGCATCGCGTGCCCAAGCGCAATGTCAGCACGCCGGTCGGCCGCACCAAGCTCGTCCACGCGATTGCGCACATCGAGTTCAACGCCATGCATCTTGCCCTCGATGCGTGCTATCGGTTTCGCGCCATGCCCGCTTCGTACTACGAAGACTGGCTCATGGTTGCCGCGGAGGAAGCAAAGCACTTCGGCCTGCTGCGAGCATCGCTCGAACGTCGGGGCAGCGGCTATGGCCGATTCCCGGCACACAACGGTCTGTGGGAGATGGCGGTCGCCACCGCCGACGACGTGATGGCACGCATGGCGCTCGTGCCGCTGGTACTCGAGGCGCGCGGGCTCGATGTCACGCCGGGTCTGCGGGATCGTTTTGCTCAGGCGAGCGACGACGAGGCAGTGGCCATTCTGGAAGTGATCCTGCAGGACGAGATCGGGCACGTCGCGATCGGCAATCGCTGGTTTCGCCACGCCTGTGCGACGCGCGGCCTCGACCCTGCGCGCACGTTCATCGAACTCGCGCAAAAGTATCGCGCGCCCCGCCCTCACCTGCCGCTCAATCGCAACGCGCGCCTGCAGGCTGGATTCACCGAAGCCGAACTGGCCGCGATGCTCGAACTCTGAGCGCCTTACAAACCGCGCGTGTCGCACCGTTTGCGCACTAACGCCGCCGACTGGTATTGAACTTCCGGGGTGATGCCCCATCTATGGGACAATGGCTGTGACGGTGTTCTGCGCTCGGCGCCCCAGTTATCGGAGTTGGGTCTGCCGATCTCGGATTCCCGTTCTCAGTCTTCTATCTTCAGAAAATGGGGGCGACCTGGTCTCGACGTGGGTCGCGAAGCTGTGGGGTGCATGCCGAGGTGCAGTGCCCTCGTAAATCACGCTGCAAACCTACGAACGCCAACGACGAGCGTTTCGCTCTAGCCGCCTAACACCGGCTGGACCTTGCACCGATCTTTCCATGGGTCGGAGTTCGGGAGGGGGAGCAATCCTCTGACTGAGCTGCAAGGTCATTCACATGGAATCGCGCCAACCAGGGTCACTTTGGGGAAGCGCTAAATCCTAGGTGACTCGCTGCGCGTCGGCCTGCTTGCCGGCTAAGCGTGCGGCTAAATCAAATAGGCGAGCTACGCATGTAGTACCTCCGGCGGAGGGCTTGCGGACGCGGGTTCGATTCCCGCCGCCTCCACCAAATTCAAACGGCCCCTACTTGGGGCCGTTTGAATTACTTCTTCTTGCGCTCCGCCTCGTATTTCTGCCGCGCACTGAGATAGTAGGCCCAGATCTGGCGCACATTCTTGTGGCCGTCGGCCTCCTGCTTCTTGATGAGTTGCTCGTTGGCCGCTTCACCCGACTGTTGGATGAATTTTGCATCCTCGGGCGAGGCGTTGAAGAACTTCACGCCGTGCTTTGTTTCCCACTCTTTGCGGATCGCGCCTTCGTCGTTCATCATCGTCTGGGCAAGGTGCACGCCATAATCCCTGCGCAAGTCCATGAGCATCTTCTGTGTGTCCTTCGGAAATGCATCGAACTTTTTCCGGCTCATGAAAAAGCCCGAAGCCAGCGCACCGCCATTGCCGTTTACGCCCGGCGGGGCGTTGGAGTACACCGCCCTGACGACCTCGTAGTGTTTGAACGCGTGGGCAACCACGATAGCCATGTCGCCCAGCGCATCGATCGTGCCGCGATTGATCGCCTCGTACATATCGGGGAAGGACATGAAGATCGGATTGGCGCCGATGTTCGTGTAGAACTGCGTGCGCACACCGCCGTAGGTGCGCAGCGACTTGCCCTTGAGATCCTTGATGGATTTCAGCTCGGCCTTCGTGCCAATCGGGGCATGTCCGCTGATGTGCGACATGAGCTGGATGATCCCGGCGCGTGCAAGCTCTGCTTTGAGATTTGGCTCGTTATCTGCCGTGTCCAACGCCGCCAGGACCGCCGCGACATAGTCGTCGCCGTAGTTGAACAGGTTGTCGAGCATCAGGTACCCGGGGAACTGACTCGGGAAGTACGTGCTCGATACCGAGGCGAGATCGGCGACGCCCGACTGGATCGCCGGCAGCGCATCTTTCAACTTGGCGAGCGACTCGACCCAGAAGACCTGCACCTTCAGCTTCCCACCGGAGCGCTTTTCGAGCTCGGCGACCCACCACTTGTGCTGTTGGCCGAACCACGAACCTTCCGGTACGAAGTTCGCCATCTTGAGCGTCTGCGGCTTGAGTTCCTGCGCGAAGCTCGGGGTGGCCAGGGCCAGCGCGACGGCTGCCGTGGCGAGTTGCCTGCAAATGCGATGCATGAATCTCTCCTTTTCTTTCAGGTCGTCACGGCGTGATCGCGGCTCTGCTCACTCTTCAATCCGGCGTACGAAACCAGCCCGCGCGCGAGGGCCAGATGCTTCACGGTATTCAGGACAAGCTGGATCGTCAGGAGCACGAGGCCCGTGGCGAACAGTGTCTTGAACGGCCACAGGGGGAAACGGTAGACACCGAGCCGGTACTCCAGGAGGGCGATGGACCGCAGCGCCTCCGCCCACGCTCCGGCCGCAAGGTAGCCGAAAATCAGCGCAGCGAGCACGTTGACGAACGCATCGAGCGCGTGGCGCATCCGCGGCGGCGACCGGTCGGTGAACACCGTGACGTTGACATGCCCACCTTCCAACGCCACAAGCGCAACGCCGAAATAGACCGACACCACCAGCAGGCTCTCGACGGACTCGATGGTCGTCGGGAACGGGATGAACAGCTTGCGCCCGATCGCGTTCAGAAACTCGATCACCGTCATGGCAAGCAGCGGTATGAACACGAGATACGTAGCGATCCGCCGGTAGACGCGCTCGTAGGACATGATGAACCGTTCCATCACTACTTCCCCGCCATGTAGTTGGGTAGCCACAGGGAAAGCTCCGGGAACGCAGCGATGACCAATGCGATCGCGAGCATGAGCACCACAAACGGCGCAGCACCCAGAAAGATTTCGTTCAGCTCGACCTCGTCGCCGAGCGCCCCCTTCATCACGAAGCAGTTCAGTCCAAGCGGCGGGGTCACCGCGCCGATCGCGGCCATCATCGTGATGAACACACCAAACCAGATCAGGCTCTGACCGTGCGCGGTAATGAGCGGCGCAACGAGCGGCATGGTGAGGATCATCATCGATATCGCATCGAGGAAGCAGCCGAGGACGAGGTACAGAAGCGTGAGGGCCAGGATGAGCGCCCAAAACGGCATCCCGAGGTCCATGACTGCCTTCGTCATGGTGGCAATGACGCCGGTGACGGCGAGAAACTTCGCGAAGATGGCGGCCGCGCCAAGCAAAAGGAAAATCATCGCGCTTGCCTTGGCACTATCGATCGTCGCGCCCTTCACGGTCGCCCAGGAAAAGCGGCGCCGCTGGACGAGCAGCGCGAGTGCGCCGACCACGCCAACCGCCGCCGCCTCGTCGGGCGTGGCCCATCCGGCGTAGATCGCGCCGAGCACGAGGACGAAGAGCGCCATCACCGCCCAGAGGTTCCTCACCGCGATCCACTTCGCCCGCCAGGACGTGTCGACGTTCGCGATCCGCGGAGCGAGCTCCGGCTTGAGCCAGCATGCAACCACTATCGCCACCGCGAACACGCAGGCATAAAAGATGCCGGGCAGGATGCCCGCGATGAGCAGCTTGCCGATCGAGGTCTCGGTCATGACGCCGTAGATGACCATGACGATGCTCGGCGGGATCAACACGTCGAGCCCACCGCCGGCGGCGACCACGCCGAGCGACAGCTTGCGGTTGTAGCCCGCGCGGATCATCTCGGGAACCGAGATTCTGGAGAACACCGCACACGTGGCCAGGCTCGACCCTGAGCACGCGCCAAAGATCGCGCAACCGTAGACGGTGCCCACCGCGAGCCCGCCAGGCACTCTGCCGAACCAGGCCTTGGCCGCCTCGTAGGCGTCACTCGCGAGGTCAGCGTAGAACGCGAGATAGCCCATCAGCAGGAACAATGGCAGCGCCGCGAGCGTGAAGCTCGAGGTGTGCGTGAACATCTCGGTCGGGACGAACTTGAAGACTGCGGCAGCGTCGTAGACCGAGAAGAGGCCGAGCACGCCGACAATCGCCATGGCATACGCGACGGGCGCTCGCAGGCAGATGAGCGCAACAAACGCAGCGCAACCGATGTACCCGATGGTCAGCGGCTCCATGCCGCGCCCCCTTCTCGTTCCAGATTCGAAAAGATCCGCCCTTGTTCTTATGCCCGCGGACGCTACGTCGGGACGGTTACGCGGTCAAGCGATTCGAAATTCCGATCGGGAAGCGAAAAGAGCCACCTTGCGGTGGCTCTCGGTGCTTGACGCGGCGCGAGGTTGCCGCGCCGGCGTTTCGATTGCAATCGCCCGATGATCAGGACGGCCGGATCAGCGCCACCGGATTGGCCCCGCCCGGGATCCACGCAAGCATCTGCAGCGCCGGCACATAGACGAGCGTGCCGTAGTGACGCATGCCAGGGTCGCCCGAGAACTTCGGCAACGCGGCGCCCTTGATGCTGACCGCGGTCAGATTCCAGGTGCCATTGATCGCATCGGTCGTGGTCGGCGGGATGAGCCGATACAACGTCTGCCCGACTTCATCCTGGTGCCGGTAGTAGAACGATCCATCAGGCGGATAGAACACCCAGCGATTGCCGGCCGAAGGTGCCGGTTGCGACAGCTTGAGTTCCTTCCAGCCCGCCGCCGGATTCTTCAGATCGAGCGCAACCATGCGCGAGCCGCGGTGGTAGATGATCAACCGCCGCGATTCATCCATGAACGATGCGCCGTACGCCGCCTCCTTGGCGATCGTGAAGCTCGGCTCGAACGCCGCGGTCTGCTTGAAGGTCCAGTCGCGCCCATCCAGATAACTGACTTTGCTGATGCTGTACAGCCAGTCGGGCGTCATCCAGTACTTGTCCTCCGTCGCATCGAAGATCGAGGTGCCCTCGTAGAGCTGCGGTTCCGGCGCCACTGCATTGATGTGCCGGGTCCAAAGTCCGGTGGACAGATCGAATCGATGCACCGCACCCGAGACCTTGGATTCCTGCGCGATCGCGGTGCGCGTCACGAGCAGCAGACTGCCGCGCGAACCTCCGCCCAGCCGGCTCGGCAGTTCCACCGCCGTGCGATAGGTGTGCGCAGGCGCAGGGATCTGTCCTGCAGTCGCGGCCGTCAACTCGTAGTAAGGCGCGCCGTTCGTGGCCGAGATGTTGTAGTCGGGATGCTGGTACGGAATGCCATTGGCGTTGTCGATCCGCTTCCACTTCGCGTCGGCGAAATCGAATACCGCGGCGCCGACATTCGTCGGACAGGTGTGTCCACCGGTACCGGCTGAGACGTAAGCGCCGCCGGCGGAGAAGTCGCGCACGAACGTGCCACCACCGAAGCATCCGAACACCACGTAGTTCCAGGCTCCGGCGGACAACTCAGTCGGACGCACGTCGAGCACCGTGTTGGTACCGATGTGCACTGCCGAGCCTGCGGCAGGTAATGCGTACGAAGGCTTGAACGTGCCGCCGGTGATGGTTGCGGGCGTTCCCGGATTGAGACCGACCACGGGCTGCGTCGTGGTACCACCGCTTCCGGTCGAGCCCGTCGTGGATCCAGAGGTGCCGCCGGTCGTGGTTCCACCGGTCGTGGTTCCACCGGTCGTGGTTCCACCGGTCGTGGTTCCGCCTGTGGTTGTTCCGCCTGTGGTGGTTCCGCCGGTCGATCCACTGGGCGTGGTGCTCACGGGGCCTGCGACGGCAACGTTGCCGCCAACCCACGCGCCTGGGGGTGCATCGGTGGCCGCCACGACTTGATCGAGATAGACCGTCGAGCCCTGGCACAGCCCGGTCGTACCGCCGGCGAATACGTTCAACCAGACGGTGCGCACATGCAGATTGTCGTGACCGGGGATGCGGAAGATCATGTTGTTCTTCTGATAGCTGAGCACGCCATCGACCCAGCCCTTGATGATGCCGTCCGCCTTGCCGGGCGTATTCATCTTCACGTACATCTCGACGCGATACCAGCGATCGTTCTCGAGTTGTCCGCCCACGCCCATGCCGCAGCTGCCGATGTCGCGCGGCGAGCTGCACGATCCGAACGGCTCGGTGTAGTAGCCCTGGCCCCACTCGACGTTGTCCCACAGACCCGCGTTGGCGAAGCCGTCCTGCTCGTAGTAGTAGAGGTAGCTGCCGATGCGTGTAGTGGCCTGCGGACTCGTGCACGTGCGATCACTTCCGGACCTGTTGCAATTGCGGAAGTGCGTGCGCATCGACCAGCAATTCAGGCCATCGCCCCATGCGCCGCCGTTGCCGCACTGCTCTTCCGGATACGCGCGCACGTCGGCAAGCCCCGGGAATTTGCCACCGGTACTCGCGTCCGTGCTGCCGGGCAGACAGGTATTTGGCACGAAGTTCGAGCCGAGCTTGAGGTAGTAGCGAAGGTGCATGGCCTCAGGCGCTTTTCCCACGTTGGAGAACGGCCAGTGCACCGCGAGTCCGCCCGACAGGTATTGCTTGAGATCGACCTTCAGGCACTTGCCGCCGAGGCAGCCTTCGGTAACCACCGAAGTGTTGGCCATGTGCTCGGCCGTCGCCGCTTCGGGCTTCGATTTCGCAGCGCCTTGGAGATAGCCGTTCTTCCACCAGTCGGCGCTCTCGAACGGTTCGCACATCACTACGTCTTTACGACCGGCAAGCCCGCCTTCGGACGCGCAGCCTGCGGGAAGCAAACCGGTGTTAGTCGTCGTGCCACCTCCGGTAGTCGTGCCGCCTCCGGTTGTCGTGCCGCCTCCGGTTGTCGTGCCGCCTCCGGTTGTCGTGCCGCCTCCGGTTG
>CADEDU010000026.1:0-7330 GCA_902826155.1 uncultured beta proteobacterium | reverse complement strand
TCGTGCCGCCACCAGTAGTGGTGCCGCCGCCCGTTGTCGGGCCGGGGTTAGTAGTGACCGGCGGCTTGCCCCAACGCCTCACTCGCTGCCACCAACCGCGTACGCGCTCAGTGATCGTGGGGCTGGCAGTTGTCGAACCGGATCCGGTCGTGCTGCCGCTGTTCGCGGCTTGAGCGAACACTATGGAGGCGATCGCTTCATCGGAAACGCTCCCCACAGTGGAAGCGTTCGCTTCGGCATCGAGTACGTCCGCACGTGCACTCGACACACTCGCACCGAACGTGACCGCAACGGTCAATACCGCCGCTGCGAGGTGCGTGGATGCTTGTTTAGGGAAAAGCGCTACCTTGCGACATGACGTCGCGCTATGGCGTTCGAATTGTTCCACCGAGAGCACTCCTGAAGAGGTCGAGCTTCAGCCCGACGGTTTAGTCATCGGTCTTCTCACAGGGGTCTTCTTCGCAGCACACCACACTTGTTGGGTGGTTCCCGCGAGTGCGCAGACTAACTATCGAGTGCAACCTTGTCCTGCGAGTTCGGACGATGGGACACGATGTGCCGATGACCGGACCTCGTCATCACGCTGTTCACTTTCTCCGCACGTGTGCAATGCGTGACGTATTCACGCAGCAGTCGCGAACGGTGCGATTCACCGCACGAACGGAACGCAATCAACGAATGATCGAGAGAATCACTCGGGGTTCGACGATCACGATGAAGAGCGTTGCGAACGCGATTCGCGAACGCCGGCGTGCGATGCGCTCCGACGATGCAACGCTTAGATCCGATGCATCGACGCTACAACGCTGCGTCGGTGGCGAAACAACGGATCGGCGATCCGCGACTGACGTTCAACGTCAGCACTCAATGGAAGCTACTGGCAAACTGCACGCGCCCTCAACAAACGACGCGCCATCGCCATGACCAATAGCGATCTGTTTCTGCTCTGCCTGCGCCGCATGGGTGTCGAGCGCATCTACGCATCGCCTGGATCCGACTGGGCGCCGGTGTGGGAGGCCCTCGCCGGCAAGCACGCACCCGACTCGGTGCCGCAGTACATCTCAGTGCGTCACGAGGAGACCGCGGTGTCGATGGCAAGCGGCTACGCGCGCGCAAGCGGCAAGCTGCCTGCGGTGATGCTCCACACCACTGTCGGCGCATTGCATGCTGCGATGTGCCTGCGCGCCGCATTGCATGAACGCGTGCCGATGGTCGTGTTCGCGGGCGAATCGATCGGCTTCAGCGAACCACCATCACCGATGCTCGGCCGCCAGTGGCTGCGACTACTGACCGACACCGGCGGTCCGGCCCGCCTGATCGAGCCGTGCGTGAAGTGGAGCGTGGGGCCCAACGCTCCTGCCCTGCTCGGCCACACGATCCAACGCGCATGTCAGCTCGCACAGTCAGCACCGCTTGGCCCGGTGTTCGTGTCGGTGCCGACCGAATATCTGCTCGACCCCGTGACCGCACCACTCCCCGCGCCGGCGGCGTTGCCCTCACCGGTTGCACCCGACCACGCTGCACTCGCCGAGTTAGCCGCCGCCTTGTCGAACGCGAAGCACCCGCTGATCGTGACCGAAGAAGCGGGCCGCGATCCGCGCAACGTCGAGCGCCTGGTCACGCTCGCTGAAGCATCCGGCGCGACCGTTGTCGAAGCGTGGCAGCCCTACTACTTCAACTTTCCACGCGATCATGCTCTTTATGGTGGCATCGTCGCCGAAGACATGGTCGCGCGTGCACAGTCCGCCGATGTGATCGTGCTGGCCGATGCCGTCGTGCCCTGGCATCCCGCTTCGGCGGTTACCGCGCCGCAAATCTTCGCGCTGGGCGAAGACCCATTGCGATCGCACCTGCCGCACTGGAGCGTGCCGGCCACACGCATCATTCCAGGCGACCTGGGCGTGGCGCTCGAAACACTGGTGCGTTTGGTGAAGCCTCGATCGGCCTCTGCACAGCCGCTCCAGGTGAGCGCATCGTCGTCGCGGGCGTCAGCGCCAACCGCAAACACGACCTTCGACACCGTGGCCATCGCGCGCGCACTCAACGAGCAGTTTCCCGTGAATGGCGTGCTGGTGAACGAGACCATCACGCACCGTCTCGATCTGCTTCGGCATGTCACGCGTTTGGGTCCCGGCGGATTTTTCGAGTCGAGCTTCGGCGGACTCGGCGTGGGCATGGCGACGGCGCTCGGTGTCAAACATGCCGATCCGCAGCGCACGGTCGTGCTCACGATCGGCGACGGCGCGTTCCATTACAACCCGGTTGTCGGCTCACTCGGTGCGGCACAAGAGCATGGGATCAACCTGCTGGTGATCCTGTTCGACAATGCCGGTTACCGCTCGCAACGAGGCGACGTGATCACCTATTACCCCGACGGCCAGGCAGTGCGATCCGGGCGCTTCGCCGGCACCGCGATCGATCCGCGACCTGACTACGTCAAGCTCGCCGAGGCTTATGGCGGTTTCGGCGAGAGGGTAAGCACGATCGCGCAACTGCGGCCCGCGCTGGAGCGTGGCTTCGAGCAGGCGCGCTATCGGCTGGCGTTGCTGCACATGGTGCTGCCACCAGCGAATCCGACGACGTAGACTGAAGGGCTTCGCCTCCCCCCTACCGCCATAGCCGCCCATGTCCACATCAAACAACCGCGCAATGAACGTCGACGAACTGGTCGCGATCGATATCCACACGCACGCCGAAGTGTCCACGCGCATGCTCCCCGATGAGGCCGAAGCCGAGGCGCTGGTGGCGCGTGGCCGATACTTCCGCTACGAGGTCAAGCATCCGACCATCGCGCAGATGGCCGCGTTCTACCGCGAGCGCCGCATTGCCTTCGTGGTGTTCACCGTCGATCAGGAGCGCGGCATGGGCATCCGCCGCATCTCCAATGAAGAAGTCGCCGAGTCCGCCGCCGAACACGCCGACATCTGCATCCCGTTCGCGAGCATCGATCCTGCCCGCGGCAAGATGGGGGTACGCGAGGCTCGCCGGCTGATCAAGGATTTCGGCGTCAAGGGCTTCAAGTTTCATCCGATCATCCAGGGCTTCTATCCCAACGATCGCGATGTTTATCCACTCTACGAAGTGATCGCCGAGGCGAAGCTGCCCGCCCTGTTCCACAGCGGCCAGACCGGCATCGGCGCGGGCATGTACGCGGGCGGCGGCCTGCGCCTGAAATATGGTGACCCGATCTATCTCGACGATGTCGCCGCCGATTTTCCCGAGATGCCGATCATCTCCGCGCATCCGGGTGTGCCCTGGCAGGACAGCCAGATTTCGGTAGCCATGCACAAACCCAACGTCTACATCGATCTGTCGGGCTGGTCACCGAAGTACTTCGAACCCAAGCTGGTGCAATACGCCAATACGCTGCTCAAGGACCGCGTGTTGTTCGGCAGCGACAACCCGGCGATCATGCCCGACCGCTGGATCGCCGAGTTCGACAAGCTGCCGATCAAACCCGACGTACGACCGAAGATCCTGAAGGAAAATGCGGTGCGCCTGTTGAAGCTGCGTAGCACCGGCTGAGCTCGGGTTCAACGCCAGCGCACGAAGACAGCGCGCGCCCGTCCCACGGGCACAATCACCAGACAAAATAGGATCGACCGTGAAAGCACTCATCGCCCTGCTCGGCCTGCTTGCCGCCACGCTGGTTCAGGCGCAAGGCGCGGCCTATCCCAGCCGCGTCGTTCGGCTGATCATTCCGTTTCCGGCCGCGACCTCGCCCGACATCATCATGCGCATTGCCGGCCCTCATTTGAGCGACATGTGGGGCCATCAGCTCATCATCGAGAACCGCACCGGCGCCTCGGGCAACATCGGCGCCAACGCAGTTGCAACGGCCGCACCCGATGGCTACACGCTCCTCTACACCGTCAACTCGGTCATCTGCGCCAATCCGCATCTGTACTCGAAGATGCCGTTCGACCCGCTGAAGGCGTTCGTGCCGGTGACGCAGGTGGTGAACCTGGGCTACGTACTGGTGGCGCGCAATGGACTCCCGATCAACAACATTCAGGAGTTGATCACGCAGGCCAAGGCTCAACCGGGCAAGCTGACCTATAGCTCGGCCGGCGCAGGCGTGGGCACGCATATCGTCATGGAGCTGCTGCTCGGCATGACGGGGACGAGCATGCTGCACATCCCGATGACCACGCCGGCGCTCAACTCGGTCTACAGCGGTGAAACCGATCTCACCATGACGCCCTACACCACCGGCGTGACCGCAGCCCGGAGCGGCAAGGCGCGCGCCCTGGGCGTATCGATGCCCAAGCGCACGCCGCTGCTGCCCGACGTGCCAGCGATCGCCGAGACAGTGCCTGGCTATTCCGGTGACGCATGGCATGGCATCTTCGCCCCGACCGGGACGTCGCAATCCATCGTCGACAAACTCGCCGCCGACATGGCCAAGGTGCTCGCCATACCCGATGTGCGCAAGAAATTGATGGACCTCGCGCTCGAGCCGATCGGCAGCACGCCCGCGGAGTTCGCGACGATCGTGCGCAACGATCACGCCAAATGGGGCGAGGTCATTCGCAACGCGAAGATCAAGCTGGATTAGATCGAAGGCCGCCCTCAACAAACCCTCTTCGCTCACCACGCTCACCACAAAGAGGCACGCATGCCGCGCTGGCAATACACCAAGGGACTGCACGATCTGGGCAACGGTCATCACGCGTGGCTGCTGCCCGATGGAAGCTGGGGCTGGTCGAACGCCGGCCTGATCGAAGACAGCGGCCAGACGCTGCTGGTCGACACGCTGTTCGATCTGAACTACACACGCGAGATGCTCGATGCGATGCGCCGTGCGGTGCCCGCGTCGAAATCGATCGGCGCGCTGGTGAACACCCATGCCAACGGCGATCACTTCTTCGGCAACCAGTTGCTAGAAGGCACCCGCATCATCGCCTCGAAGGCGTGCGCTGAAGACATGTTCCTGCGCCCGCCGGCGCAGTACGCGGGCTGGCAGAAGGAATGGCCGACGATGGGGCTGGCCGGCAAGTTCTGGTGGGAGGTGATGGGCTCGCGCTTCGACTTCAACGGCATCCGCGTCGTCGCGCCGACCGAGACGTTCACCGGCACGATGTCGGTCAAGGTCGGCAACAAGGAAGTGCGGCTCGTCGAAGTCGGGCCTGCGCACACGCGCGGCGACGTGCTGGTGTACGTGCCGCAAGACAAGGTGCTCTACACCGGCGACATGTTGTTCAACCAGGCGCATCCGGCGATCTGGGCCGGGCCCACCACGAACTGGATCCGCGCCTGCGATCTGATGCTGTCGTGGGATATCGATGTGGTCGTGCCCGGTCACGGCGCGCTCACCGACAAATCCGGCATCAAGGAATTCCGTGACTACCTCGCCTACGTGCTCGCCGAATCGCGCAAGTGTTACGAGGCCGGCATGACCTACCTGCAGGCTGCCGACGCGATATCGCTCGATCCGTGGCTTCACTTCGCCGAGGATGAGCGCATGCCGCTCAACGTCTACACCTGCTATCGCGAATTCGGTGCGATACCCGCTGACGAGAAGCCCGAGATCCTGCAAATGCTCGCCCTGATGGCCGAGCGCCACTATCGCAAGCACGGCGCCGACTGCAACTGCGACGACGCCGGAAACAAGGGAGTCCGCCAATGAAGCTCGCCACCTTCGTCGCCCCAGACGGCGCCACGCACGTCGGTGCGGTCATCGACGGTGATCGCATCGCCGATCTCACCGCCTCGGCGCCCGATCCGGCGTTTCGCGACATGCTCGCGTTGATCGAAGCCGGATCGGCGGGGCTCGAGGCGGCGCGCAAGGTCGCTGCGGCACCGCGCGTGGCGCATGCGCTGGCGAACGTGAAGCTGCTCGCGCCGATCCCACGCCCGCCGCGACTGCGCGACTTTCTTTGTTTCGAGCTGCATGTGCGCCAGTCGCGCGCCAACCGCTATCTGTTCGGCATGGGGACCGAGCGAATCGATCCGTCGAAGGTCGAGATCCCCAAGGTCTGGTACGAGAAACCGGTGTACTACAAGGGCAACACGTTCAGCGTGGTGGGGCCTGAGGCGCAAGTGCGGTGGCCAAGCTACTCGCGCATCATCGACTACGAACTGGAGATCGGGCTCGTCATCGGCAAAGGCGGCGTGAATATCTCTCCCAAAGATGCGCCCGCCCACATCTTCGGCTACACCGTCTTCAACGATTTCTCGGCCCGCGATGCGCAGTACATCGAGATGCAGGGCCAGCTCGGCCCGGCCAAGGGCAAGGACTTCGACACCGGCAACGCGTTCGGCCCCTGGATCACCACCGCTGACGAGATCGGCGACGCCAACAACCTCACCATGACCGCGAGCATCAACGGCGAGGTCTGGTCACGCGGCTCGAGCAAATCGATGCAGCACGACTTCGCGCACATCGTCGCCTACGCCTCGCAGAATGAAACGATCTACCCCGGCGAGATCCTCGGCTCGGGCACGGTGGGCGGCGGCTGCGGCAACGAACTGGGCCGGTTCATGAAAGACGGCGACGTGATCGAACTGGAAGTCGAGCGCATCGGCGTACTGCGCAATCGCATCGTCGCCCCGCATGTGCGCGAGGTGCCGAAGCTGCCGATCAAGATTTTCTGATCAGACTCTGATCAGGAAAACTGACCGGCACCCTTCACTGCGCCTTGGCGCCGAGCGAACGGGCGAGCGCCGCATACTTCGCCAGGTCTTGCTTGATGCGCGCGGCAAATTGCTCCGGCGAACTCGCGACGATATCGAGCCCTGCTCCGCGCAGCCGTGCGACGGTCTCATTCTCAGCGAGGATGCTGACGATCTCGGCATGCAGCTTGTCGATGATCGCTCGTGGCGTACCGGCCGGGGCAACCATGCCGAAGTAGGCGTCCATGGCCACGGTGGCATGCCCGGCTTCCGCGAACGTCGGCGTGTCCGGCAGGTCGACGTGGCGCTTCGGTGTCGTGACGGCGAAAGCCTTGAGCTTGCCGCCGCGAACGTGTGGCACGCCGGCCGAGATCGACCCGAACAGCAGATCGACGTTGCATCCCACGGCATCGACCACCGCCGGACCGAACCCCTTGTAGGGCACGTGCGTCAGCTCGATCCTGGCCGAAGCCTTGAGCATTTCGCCCGCCAGATGATGGTTGCTGCCGAAACCGGACGACCCGATCGACAAACGCTTCGATCCGGCCAGTCTGATCACCTCGTCGAGTGAATCCGCCGGCAGGTTCGCGCATCCCATCAACACGAATCCGGCACTCGCGGCAATTGCAATCGGAGCGAAGTCCCGCTCCGGATCGAAGCCGACCTTCGCGTATACGTTGGGATTGATCACCAGCGGCCCGTCGGCTGCGGCGAA
>CADEDU010000025.1:53627-79281 GCA_902826155.1 uncultured beta proteobacterium | reverse complement strand
TCGGTTCAACATGACGGAGCGCAAGTCACTGGCGGAGGAGAATCTCAAGGTGTAGCGCTTGTGGCGGCGAGCGCGTATCACGCCTCATTCGACGTGGACCTCAAATGTCACCTACCCCCGTCCGCCGCACATGGCAGTCGGCCCGCTTGAACACCTCCGGCTGCAACTCCACGCCGATCCCTGGCCCGGGCGGCACGGTGATCTGGCCGTTGGCGATCGGCGGCAGTGCGGTCACCATGTCGCCGTACCAGCCGTAATAGAACGCGCGCACGATCTCCTGGATGTGGCAGTTGCGCGTGTGCAACGCGAGATGCGTTGACGCGGTGAGCACCACCGGACCGGTGCAATCGTGGAAGGCCACCGGCACGTGGTAGGTCTCGGCCATGGCACCGATCTTGCGCGCTTCGCTCACCCCGCCGCACCACGACATGTCCATGATCACCAGGCTAAGGGCTTCGAGTTCGAGTAGCTGGCGAAAATCGGCGCGTCCGCCGCGCGTTTCGCCCACGGCGATCGGACACTCGGTGGCGCGGGCGACTTCGCCGATCGACTCAAGATGATCCATGAACACCGGATCTTCGACCCACATCGGCGAGAACTCCTCCAGTGCACGCGCGATCTGCACTGCGGCCGGTCGATTCCACAGCGAGTGGAGTTCCGCCATCACGTCGATCTTGTCGCCGAGCGCGCGGCGGATCTTGGCAAACGGCTCCAACCCTTTGGCAAGATCCGCGGCCGAGATGTACTGCCCCGATGAGGCCTCGGCGGCGTAATCGAACGGCCAGATCTTCATCGCGGTGATGCCCATGTCGAGCAGGCTGTGGGCGAGCTCATCGGCGCGATGCAGAAACGCCTCCAGATCCTCGTAGTTGCCGCGCCTGGCATTGAGGCCGAAGTTGTCGGTGCCTTGCGTCGGGCGCGTCTGCACGTAGCTGTAGCCGGCACAGGTGTTGTAGATGCGGATCGCATCGCGCACGCGTCCGCCGAGCAGATCGGCGAGCGGCAGATTCACCGACTTGCCGAGGATGTCCCACAGCGCGATGTCCACGGCCGATCGTGCGCGCATCTCGGCGCTCGAGCCGACGAAGCCGAGATAGCCGATGAGATGCGCCTGATGCCGCTCGATGTTGCGCGGATCCTTGCCGATCAGATACGGCGCGATGACCTGATGGATGTGCGCTTCAGCCGCGGCGGGGCCGTAGAACGTTTCGCCCAGTCCGATCAGGCCTTCATCAGTGTGGATGCGCACCCACAGGATGTTGGCGAACGCATCCAGCCGAATGGTTTCGATCTGGGTGACTTTCATCGGTGCACTCGTTTGTATGGAAACGCTGAGAGAAGGTGACAGGCGCGACGGTTCGTCGCGGCCGTGTCCGTCGCGCGCTCAATCGGGCTTGAGCACGAGCTTGCCGAGCACGGCGCGCGCATCGAGCAGCTCGTGCGCTTCACGCGCCTTTGCCAGCGGCAGGCGCTTGAAAATCGGCGGGCGCACCTTGCCCTCGGCGAATAGCGTCAGCGTCGCGTCGGTCACGCGTTTCATGCCGGCCGGGTCGTGGTCGAAGCCGTGCATGGTGAAGCAGCGCACCGCCGGACACTTGGTGACGTTGGCGCGCATCTCGCGAAACAGATCCTTCTCCGGAAAGCCGCCGAGCGCGTTGAACGAGACGAGCATGCCGAAGGTCTCGATCATCTTCAGGCTCTCGGTGAAGCGCGGCCCGATGATGTGATCGAGCACCAGACTCACACCGCGGCCGCCGGTGATATCCAGCACACGATCGGGCACGCTCTCGCGCGAGTAGTTGATGGTGTGATCGGCGCCTTGCGCTTTGGCGAACGCGCACTTCTCGTCGCTGCTTGCGCCGGCGATCACCATGCGGCCTTCGAGCTTGGCGAGCTGGATGATGGCCGCGCCCATGCCGCCGGCCGCGCCGTTCACGTAGATCGAGCGCTTGTCATTGCCGCGCGCCGCTTCGTGGAACAGCGCCCAGGCGACCTGAAAGTTAGGGATGCTGACTGCGTCGTCGAGATCGACGCTCTCGGGCAGCGGCGTCACGTCGGCGGCATCGACGGCGGTGTACTGCGCGTAGCAGCCGCCTTTCATGTGATAGACCAGCACGCGCTGTCCGACGCGCAGGCCGCTTACGCCATCACCCAGCGCTTCGATCGTGCCGCCCATCTCCGCACCTGGGGTGACCGGCAGCGGCGGCATCCAGCGATACACGCCGGTGCGCATCAGCACGTCGGGTTTGCCTGCGCCAATGGCGTGCGCGCGCACGAGCACCTGGCCTGCGGCCGGTGTCGGTGTAGGCAGATCGACCAGCTCAAGCACTTCGGGTCCGCCGGTCTTGTTGATGCGGATGGCTTTCATGCGGGCTCCAGATTCTTTTGTCGGGCGAATTGCCGATTGGGGCAGAGGTTGAGCTCGCTACTCGGGTTGAATCCCGGCGATCCGCGCCATCTCCGCGTACTTCTTGATCTCCTCGCTCACGAAGGGTTTGAACTCGGCGGGCGACTTGATGAGCGGGCCAAAGCCGATCTTGGCGAGACGCTCGCGCACCGCAGGATCAGCGAGTGCCTTCGCGACTTCGCCGTGCAGCCGCGCGACGATGTCGGATGGAGTAGCGGCCGGCGCGAGCATGCCGAACCAGCCGCCATCGGCGATCATGTCCGCCACGCCGGCTTCGGCCATCGTCGGCACTTCGGGCAGCACGTCCAGGCGCGCGGGCATGGTGGTGGCGAGTGCGCGGAGTTTGCCGGCGCGAATGTGCGGCAAGCCAAGCTGCGGCGGCGCCATCATCGCCTGCACTTCGCCCGACACCACTGCGGCCACCGCACCCGCACCGCCCTTGTAGGGCACGTGCAGCATCTTCACGCCGGCCCGCGCGTTGAACAGCTCACCGATCAGATGAAGCGTGTTGCCGATGCCCGGTGAGCTGAATGCGATCTTGCTGTCGGGTTTTTTCGTCAGCGCGATGAACTCCTGCAGCGTGTTCGCGGGAACCGATGGGTGCACGACCAGCAGCGTGCCCAGATTGGCGGCGATCGTGCTGACCGGTGCGAAGTCACGTTCCGAGTCGTACGGCAGTTTTTTGTAGAGACTCGGTGCGCCCACGAACCCGCTCGAGGTGATGAGCAGCGTGTAGCCGTCGGGCGCTGATTTTGCGACCGCATCGGTGCCGACGATACCGTTCGCCGCGGGCCGATTCTCGATGACGAATGGTTGGCCCATCTGCTCGGCCAGTCGTGCACCGATCATGCGCGCGAGCGTGTCGGGGCCGCCGGCTGCGAATGGCACGATGACGCGCACCGGCTTGTTCGGGTATGACTGCGCCAGTGCGGTGGTGGCGCCGGTACTGAGCAGGCATGCGGCGATCAGGGCGATCCAGCGTTGCAGCATGACTCGTGTCTCCGTCGTGGTAGTTGTAGGTGTAATCTGCCCGCATCGAGCGTAGCGCAGCTGTCATCACCCTGTACACCAGCTCGATCGCAGTTCGACCGCCTGCCGTCCGACTGACGCACCCCACCAAAGGAGATCACCATGTCGCTGAAAGAACGTGCCGATGCGCTGCTTCGCACAGCCGCCGACAAAGGAGAAGTGCCGGGCGTGATCGCTCTTGCCACCAATCGCGATGGCGCCATCTACGAGGGCGCGTTCGGCAAGCGCGTGCTCGGGCAGCCTGCGGCGATGACTGTCGATACGGTCGCCTGGATCGCCTCGATGACCAAAGCCGTCACCGGCACCGCCGCGATGCAGTTGGTCGAGCAGGGCAAACTCGATCTCGACAGTCCGGCTTCGAAATGGGTGCCTGCGCTGGGCAGCGTGCAGGTGTTGGAAGGGTTCGACGCCGGCGGGCAACCGAGGCTTCGCGCCCCGAAGCGCGCTATCACGCTGCGGCACCTGCTCACTCACACCGCCGGTTTCAGCTACGAGATCTGGAACAACGACATCGTGCGCTTTCAACAGGCGAAGAGCGTGCCGATGATCACCACTTGCGAGAACGCCGCGCTCACGACGCCGCTGGTGTTCGATCCCGGCGAGCGCTGGGAGTACGGCATCAACATCGACTACGCCGGCAAGTGCGTCGAGGCGGTGAGCGGCAAGAAGCTGGGCGCTTACATGCAGGAGAACCTGTTCGCGCCACTGGGCATGAGCAGCACCGCGTTCAAGATCACGCCGGATATGCGATCACGCATGGCGCGGATCCATCACCGTGGCGAGAACGATGCGTTCGCGCCTGACCTGGAATTGGAGATTCCGCAGGAGCCGCAGTTCGAGATGGGTGGTGGCGGCCTTTACTCCACGGTGGGCGACTACGGCAGGTTCGTGCGCATGATCCTCAATCGCGGCAAGGGCAACGGCAACCAGGTGCTCAAGCCCGAGACCGTCGATCTCATGTCGCGCAATAGCATGGGCGATACGCGCGTCTCGCTGCTGAAGACGGTGATGCCGCCGTTCTCGAACGATGCAGAGTTCTTCCCCGGCATGCCCAAGGGCTGGGGGCTGAGCTTCCAGATCAATCATGAGCGCGCGCCGACCGGACGCCCCGCAGGCGGTCTGATGTGGGCGGGGTTGGCGAATTCGTTTTACTGGATCGACCACCAGAACGGCATCGGCGGTGTCTACATCACGCAGATCCTGCCGTTCGCCGACAAGAAGTCGTTGCCGCTCTACTACGCGTTCGAGAAGACGGTGTACGACTCGATGTGATGGCCTTGAGTCGGCGAACGCGTCCGCAACCCGCGGTCTCCGTCGATTCCCTTGCACAAGACGCGGACTCGTCGCGCTGGCGATACCGCATTGGAAAATGGTTGTGAATGCCGCCGGGTGGTGTTGTTCGACCCGGCGCGACGGGCTAAAAAGCAGCTCGAAGAAGAAAACGCGACCCCAAAGGAAATGGGGCCCCGGGGCAACCTGGGGCCCCGATTTCTTTTATAGCGCCCGTGTCAGCGGTGCGTCCACGCAGCGCAAGCGCCCCGCTCAGTCCGCCAATCTCTGACCGTGTTCACGCGTGGTGTGAAAGCCCACCTTCGGCCAGCGCTCCAGAGTCACTTCAAGGCTGTACTTGGATTGCGCCAGATACACCGGGTTGCCGTCGACATCCTTGGCCAGGCGCGCGGCCTGCTCTTTCTCGAAGTTGCGTCGTGTCGCTTCGTCGGGATAGGTGAGCCAGCGCGCGGTGTGGATCGAGGGCGTGTCGTAGATCGCATCGACCTTGTACTCGGCCTGCAACCGGTGCGCGACGATCTCGAACTGCAGCAGCCCCACCGCGCCGAGCAGCAGCGTGTTGTTGATCGTCTCGAACACCTGGATCGCGCCTTCTTCGCCCAGTTCCTGCAACCCCTTTTGCAGTTGCTTGGCCTTGAACGGGTCACGCGGCCGCGCCTCGCGGAACAATTCCGGGGCGAAATACGGGATGCCCTTGAATTGCAGCGATTCGCCTTCGGTGAGCGTGTCGCCGATCTGCAACTGGCCGTGGTTGTGGATGCCGATGATGTCGCCGCCCACCGCGTCCTCACTCGACACGCGTTCATTGGCCATGAAGGTGAGCGCGTTGCCGATCTTGATCTCACGGTCGGCTCGCACATGCTTGACCTTCATGCCGGGCCGGTAGCGCCCCGAACACACGCGAAAGAACGCGATGCGGTCGCGATGCTTCGGGTCCATGTTCGCCTGGATCTTGAACACCACGCCGGAGAACGCCGGTTCGGCCGGTTGCACCATGCGCGCTCCACCGTCGCGCGGCTGCGGCGCCGGCGCCCAATCGACCAGCGCACGCAGGATCTCCTGCACACCGAAATTGTTGATCCCGGAGCCGAAGAACACCGGCGTTTGCCGGCCGGCGAGAAAACGCTCGAGTTCGAACGGTGAGCTCGCGCCGCGAATCAGCTCGACATCGGCGCGCACCGCCGGCATCTCCTCAGGGAACAGCTCGTCCAGGCGCGGATTGTCGAGTCCCTCGATCGCCTCGGCGTCGTCGCTGCGGCGCTCTTCGCCCGCGGTGAAGCGCAGCAGGCGTTCATCGAGCAGATGCATCACGCCGTGAAAGCGCTTGCCCATGCCGACCGGCCAGGTGATCGGCGCGCACTCGATCTTCAGCACCGACTCGATCTCCTCGAGCAGCGCGATCGGCTCGCGCACCTCGCGGTCCATCTTGTTGACGAAGGTGATGATCGGCGTGTTGCGCAGCCGGCACACCTCGAGCAGCTTGATGGTCTGCTCCTCCACGCCCTTGGCGGCATCGATCACCATGACGGCGGCGTCCACCGCGGTGAGCACGCGATAGGTGTCCTCGGAAAAATCCTGGTGGCCCGGCGTGTCGAGCAGATTGATGGTGTGCCCGTCGTACTCGAACTGCATGACTGAGCTGGTGACCGAGATGCCGCGCTGCTTTTCCACCTCCATCCAGTCGGAGGTGGCATGGCGCGAACTCTTACGCGCCTTCACCGTACCAGCGAGCTGGATCGCACCGCCGAACAGCAGCAGCTTTTCGGTGAGCGTGGTCTTGCCGGCGTCAGGGTGCGAGATGATCGCGAACGTGCGCCGCCGGGCGACATCGCGGGCCAGGTCGGCCGCGATCGCACGCTGCGACGGCGAGTCCGAGACGATCGATTGCGGTAGCTGCGGAGCGTTCATGAAGGGCGAGGGCGGCGAACGGGAAGGATGATCGCTCGCAAAAGGGCGCGATGATACCAAGCCATACTTTGTGTGCGCCCTGATCGACCGATCGTGCGTGGCAGAATGTGCCGCGATGCCCGAGCTGCCCGACATTACCGTCTATATCGACAAGCTCGACGAGCGCATCGTCGGCCGTCGCCTGCTGCGGGTGCGCACGCTCAATCCCTTTCTGCTGCGTACGGCGGTGCCACCACTGTCGTCTGCGGAGAACAGGACGGTGGTCGCGCTGCGGCGGGTCGGCAAGCGCATCGTCATCGAGCTGGAAGGCGGGCTGTTCCTCGTGGTGCATCTGATGATCGCCGGCCGGCTGCGCTGGCTGTCGCCGAACACCAAGCCCCCAGGGCGCATCGCGCTGGCGCAATTCGAGTTCGAGCATGGGACCCTGCTGCTGACCGAAGCCGGCACCAAGCGCCGCGCGTCGCTGCACGTGATCGAAGGCGAGGCGGCGTTGCAGGCGATGGACCCAGGCGGCCTCGACGTGCTCGCTTGCACGCATGTGCAGTTCGACCAGCGGCTGCGCGCAGAGAACCACACGCTCAAGCGCGCGCTGACCGATCCGCGTCTGTTCTCCGGGATCGGCAATGCCTACTCCGACGAGATCCTGCATCGCGCGCGACTCTCGCCGGTGCTGCTCACGCAGAAGATGACGGCAGAGCAGGTGAGCGCGTTGTTCGAGGCGACGCGCGCGACGATGATCGAATGGATCGCGCGCCTGCGCCAGGCAAGCGGTGCGGAGTTTCCCGAGGGCGTTACAGCGTTTCGCCCGGACATGGCCGTGCACGGACGGTTCGGTCAGCCTTGCCCGGTGTGCGGCGCACCGGTGCAGCGCATCGTCTACGCGGAGAACGAGTCGAACTACTGCGCGCGCTGCCAGACCGGTGACAGGCTGCTCGCCGATCGCGCGTTGTCGCGGCTGCTGCACAAGAGCTGGCCGCGTACGCTCGACGATATGGAGTGAAGCGGCGCGACGATCGCATCCGTCGCGACCGTCGGAACAATCGTGCGCCGACCGGGTCGCCGTTCAGGCGATTTCGTGCTCGAGCGCCTCGCGCCGCTTGCGGCTCACCGCTAGCCAGCGCGCCAGCATCGCCCGCAACTCGACGAACTTGAACGGCTTGGCCATGTGATCGTCCATGCCTTCGGCCAGGCACCTGTCGCGATCACCGCGCATGGCGTTGGCCGTCAACGCGATGATCGGCGTCGACCAAGCCTCGTGCGGCGGCAGCGTGCTCTCGCGCGCGCGGATGTAGCGGGTGGCTTCGTAGCCATCCATCATCGGCATCTGGCAGTCCATCAGGATCAGATCGAACCGGCGCACGCGTTCCAGGGCCACCGCTTCGGCGCCATCCTCGGCGACCACGACCTCCAGGCCGATCCGCTCGAGCATGCGGTGCGCCACTTCGCGATTGACGGCGTTGTCCTCGACCAGCAGCACCGTGCCGCTCAGCGTCTCTGGAACGTCGTCCGGGGCAAGATCCTCGGCCCTCAAGGCGACTTGCGAGGGACGTAACGGCAGGCGGAACCAGAATGTCGAGCCGCGCCCGCGATTACTGTGTACGCCGATCGTGCCGCCCATGCGTTCGACCAGTTGCCTGGCGATCGCCAGGCCAAGGCCGGTGCCGCCGTATTTGCGCGAGGACGATTCGTCGAGCTGCGAAAACGCTTCGAACAGCCGCGTGGTGTTACCCGGATCGATGCCGATGCCGGTGTCGGTGACCTTGAACTCGTACATGTGTTCGCTGAGCGGGTGTGCGGCGTCGACCGCATCATCGGGCAGCTTCTGAACGTGCACGAGGACTTCGCCCTGATTGGTGAACTTCACCGCGTTGTTCACCATGTTGAGCAGGATCTGGCGGATGCGCACCGGATCGCCGTACACCAGCGGGGCGATGTCGCCGTCGATCTCGCAGTGGATCGCCAAGCCCTTGGTTTCGGCCTGCTTGCCGGTGGTGCGCATGATCTCGTCGACCAGGCTGATGAGATCGAAGTCCACCCGTTCGATCTCCAGCTTGCCGACTTCGATCTTGGAGAAATCCAGCACGTCGGACAGCACGCGCAGCAGCGATTCGGCCGACGAGTAGATCGTGCGGACGTGATCGTTCTGCGTACCGGTGAGCGGCGTGGCGAGCAGCAGTTCCGACATGCCGAGGATCCCGTTCATCGGCGTGCGGATCTCATGACTCATGTTGGCCAGGAACATCGATTTGGCCCGACTCGCGCTCTCGGCCGCGCGGCTGGCGGTGCGCAGTTCCTGCTCGATGCGGCTGCGCGCGTCACGGTCGAGCCACAGCGTGACGATGCCGGCCACGGCCGAAGCGAGCATGCGATCGCTTTCGGACCAGTCGGTCGAGCGCTCGGTGGTTTCGCAGACCAGCACACCGTCGAGGCGGCCGTCGCGCACGAGCGGCACGTCCATGCGCGAACGCACGCCCGCCGACATCAGCCGCTCGGCAAACAGCGCGCGCGTGCGCTCGTCCTGCGATGGATCGGCCAGCGCGAGCGTCGTCTTTTTCTCCAGCGCTGCGAAGTAGCTGGTGAATTCAGCGGCACTTAGAACCAGACCGTTCGAGTGATGGCCTGACAGGGCTTCGTACAGATCGGCGCATACCAGGCCGTGCCGATCGTGTGCAGGCAGCCAGACGCTCACACGATCGACGCGCAGCGTCTTGGCCAGCGTCTGCGTGAGCCGCGGCAGGAGATGCTTCACGCCGTCGGCCTGTGGTTCCTCGATGCGGACGAGGGTGTCGAGCAGGGTGACCTGCGCGAACAGTGCATCACGCTCGGCGTGAAGCCTGGATTCCGACTCGCGGTGACGCGCAACGCTTGCGTTCAGTGCGCCGTTGGCCTGAGCCATCTCGCGCAAGTGCGAACGTACCGCATCATCGATGGCGCGCGCACGCGTCTGCGGCGCTTGGGCCTGTTGCTCCAGTTGGGCCTGCAGCGCGCGAAGCTCAGTGTGACAACGTGCCTGTGCGCGAACGACGACCGCAGCCAAGCCGGCCAGTCCAATCAACGACGCGGTGGCGATCCACGATCCAGCCGGCGCTGGCAACAGCGCGAGTGCCAGCACCGCCGTACCCGCCAGCAGGACGATGCCTGGAATGGTGAAGCGAGCTGCGGGCGATGCCATCGAGCGGCGAGGTGGGGTGGCTGTGAAATAGTGGACGACGGACGATGCCAACAGGTCGTCTGCACGGCGGCCGGGCAATCATTTCTATATCGGTGCGGCGCGTTCGAATCGCAGCGCGGGGTGCGGATGGTTGTGGTGGATTGCCGTGTGCGCGTTGCGACAGAGCACGCGACGTGCAGTTTTCGCGATCGCACGGCGGTCATGGCCTGCACTGCACAACGTGCCGAGTGCAAGGGAGTGCGCAGGAGTAGTACGCGGTATCGGCCGCGCGCTGGTTCAACGAGCGACGATCTGCGGCAGCTCGACCACGAAGCAGGAGCCGCCACCGCTGCGCGCTTCGCAGCGCGCACCGCCGCCATGTCGTTCGGCAATTTGCCGCACCAGAGACAAGCCTAGGCCTACGCCACCGTCCGCTTCGCGCGCACCCGAGGGTCGGTAGAACGGCGCGAAGATGCGGTCACGTTCGGCTTCAGGCACGCCCGGACCGCGGTCGCAAACAAAGATCACGGCGTTACCACTTGCGGTCTGCTCGATCTTCACGTCGATCGGGGTTCCGCCACCGTGGCGACGGGCATTCTCCAGCAGATTGCGAATAAGTCGACGCAGCAATCGCGGCGTCCCCATGACCGTTGTGCTCGTTCCGTCGAGGTTTGCATCGACGCGCGCACACTCCTCGGCGGCGAGCGCCAGCAGATCGACTGGTTCGCGTTCCAGCGCGCGCACCGCGTCGAGCTTGCTTGCCATGAGAATCTCGTCGACCAGCAGGTCGAGCTCGGCGATGTTGCGGGCAAGTTCCTCGCGGATCTCCGGCCGCGCGTTCGATTGCAGCAACTCGATGCCCATGCGCACCCGCGCTAGCGGTGAGCGCAGTTCGTGCGATGCGTTGGCGAGCAATGATTTATGTGCGGTGACGAGATTCTCGATGCGGGTCGCCGCCTGATTGAAACTCGTCGCCAGTGCCGCGACCTCGTCACGGCCTTCCACCGCCACGCGTGCCGACAGATCGCCGGCACCGAGCGCATCGACGCTGGTTTTGAGTCGCTCGAGTCGGCGCGTGACGCGTCGCGTTGCAGGATAGGCCGCTACGGCGATGGCCAGCGCCACGATGGCAAGCGTCATGAAGAAGGGGAACGCCGGATGGCGCCGCTGATTCTCCGGCGGGCGCGAGATCAGCCAACGTCCGTCGGCCAACTGCAGCGACCACACCGGACCATGGCGGAATCGCCAGTGCCACCCGGGGCGCCATTCGTCCGGCTTGGGCAACTCGGGACCCACGAGCGCGAGCCGCGTGCCGTCGGCATCGTAGAGCGCAACGTTGAGCCGGCGCCGGGCGGCCAGACGCTCGAGTGCCGCCTGCTGCGCTTCGCGCGGCGCGCCGGCCTCAGGCAGCATCGCCTCGGCCATTTGGGCGAATATCATGCGGGGCCGGTTCGGCACGTCTTCGCTCACGACGTAGCGCCAGAAGAATCCGGCGACGAGCGCGAACGCCATGACGGTGACGACGATCGTCAGATAGATCTGCAGATAGAGGCGCTTCATCACCATTGCGGATCCTCGGCGGCCAGCGCCTCAGACTTCCTCGCCGTCCTGACTGCGCGCGAACACATAGCCGGCGCCACGCACGGTGATGATCCGCCGCGGATGCTTGGGGTCGTCCTCGATTGCCGCGCGAATCCGCGAGATGTGCACGTCGATGGAGCGGTCGAACGCTTCGAGCGGTTCGCCTTTCATCAGATCCATCAGCGCGTCGCGCGACAGTACCTTGCCGGCGCGTTCGGCCAATGCCACCAGCAGGGCGAATTGATAGCTCGTCAGCGAGCGCTCGACGCCATCGACCCGCGGCACGCGCGCGCCCAGATCGACCTCGAGTCGGCCGAATCGCAGGCTCGACGCTGGCTTGGCGTTGCCGCGCTGGCGACGCAAAATGGCGCGCAGGCGTGCCAACAACTCGCGCGGCTCGAATGGCTTGGGCAGGTAATCGTCGGCACCCAGCTCCAGGCCGACGATGCGGTCGGCGGCATCGCCGCGCGCGGTGAGCATCAGCACCGGCAAGTCATGGTCGCTGCGCAACTCGCGCAGCACGTCGAAGCCGTCTCGATCGGGCAGCATCACATCGAGAATCACCGCATCGAACGGCTCGCGGGTGATGCGCGCCAGCCCGGCGCCTGCGTCGCCGGCGACCGTGACACGCATGCCGGATTCGCCCAGGTATTCACTCACCATGGCGCCCAGCCGGGCATCATCCTCGATCATCAGAATGCGCTGAGTCATCGGTGCGGCATGGGTCAATGCGTGCGATTGAATGAGGATGCGCCAGAACGGGCGCGACGCAATTCAAGATACATCAGGCTAGCTCCGAGCGATGTCCGGCCTGTCTCGGTCGCGTAAAGCTGTGTAAAGCACGCAGCGCGAATCGCGCGACGCCGCGTCTCATGCGCCGCGACCTTGGATCGGAACCTCGATCGGGCCGCGCACTGTGCGCATGCTTCGTTCCGCGAGCAGATGCTCGTACACACGAACGGAGAAGCAACATGGGCAGTACGATGAAGCGCGTCGGTGCGGTGCTGGCTTTGAGTGCGGCGGCAGTGATGGGCGGATGCTATGTAGTGCCTGTTACACCCGATGGACGCCCGGTGGCGGTGTATCCGGTCCCCCCGACGACTGCAAATGCGCCGGCTGCACCCGCAAGCACATCGATGACCGCGCGTCTGTATCCCACCAATGATCTTGCCGCGCACACCGGCGTGCTCACCGGTACGGTGACGAATCACCTGAATGGGCGCGGCGAGTTCCATCTCGCGGTGGCGGGTGAAATGCTGAGCGGTGAGGCGACTCGGGTGGCCAACAACACTCGCCGCGGCGTTGCCAACGCCTACGGGGCCCGAGGCACCTACATGAACTGCCAGTATCAGATGAACTCAACCACGCAGGGGAGCGGCGAATGCACCATGTCGAACGGCGGCCGCTACCAGTTGCACATCGGCAGCTGAGCACGCGCAGTCCGCTACGAGAAACCCCGTCGGGGTCGACCCGGCGGGGTTTTCTTTTCTGCTGATCGGCGAGACGCGTGCCGCAGATACCGGCGATCTCAACGATCGACGCCACCGATGCACACGTACTTCACCTCGAGAAAATCCTCGATGCCGTACTTCGATCCCTCACGGCCGATGCCCGATTGCTTCATGCCACCGAACGGGGCGACCTCGGTCGAGATCAGGCCGGTGTTGACTCCGACGATGCCGTACTCGAGCGCCTCCGCGACACGCCAGATGCGGCCGACGTCGCGGCCATAGAAGTAGGCGGCCAGACCGAACTCGGTGTCGTTGGCCATGCGGATCGCTTCGGCCTCGTCCTTGAAGCGAAACAGCGGTGCCACGGGGCCGAACGTTTCCTCGCGTGCCACGCGCATCGCGGGAGTGACGTTGGTGAGGATGGTCGGCTCGAAGAACAAGCCACCGGCGCTGTGCGACTTGCCACCGAGAGCCACCTTCGCGCCCTTGGCCACTGCATCTTCGATGTGGCTCTTCACCTTGGCAATCGCGGGCGCGTCGATCAGCGGCCCGATCGTCACGTTGGCTTCCATGCCATTGCCGACCTTGAACTTCTGCACTCGCTCGGCAAGCTTGGCCGCGAACGCGTCGTAGACCTTGTCCTGCACCAACAGTCGGTTTGCACACACGCACGTCTGCCCGGCGTTGCGGTACTTCGAGGCGATCGCGCCCTCGGCGGCTGCATCCAGATCGGCGTCGTCGAACACGATGAACGGCGCATTGCCACCCAGCTCCAGCGACACCTTCTTCACGGTGCCCGAGCACTGCTGCATCAACAGCCGGCCAACTTCGGTAGAACCGGTGAACGACAGCTTGCGGACCTTCGGATTGGATGTCAGCTCGCCGCCGATCGTCGGTGCATCGCCGGTGATGATGTTGAGCACGCCCCTGGGCATGCCGGCGCGCTCGGCCAGCTCGGCGATCGACAGCGCCGACAGCGGCGTCTGCTCGGCGGGCTTGAGCACGACTGTGCAACCCGCCGCGAGCGCAGGTGCAACCTTGCGCGTGATCATCGCGTTCGGAAAATTCCACGGCGTGATCGCGGCGCACACGCCGATCGGCTCTTTCAGCACGACGATGCGCTTGTCGCCCTGATGGCCGGGAATCACGTCGCCGTAGACGCGCTTGGCCTCCTCGGCGAACCACTCGATGAACGACGCGCCGTATGCGATCTCGCCCTTGGCTTCGGCGAGCGGTTTGCCTTGCTCGACGGTGAGGATGGCGCCGAGATCGTCCTGCGCCGCCATCATCAATTCGAACCACTTGCGCATGACTGCGGCGCGCTCCTTGGCGGTCTTCGCGCGCCAGCCCGGCAGTGCGGCTTCGGCCGCATCGATCGCGCGTTTGGCCTCGGCCGCCCCCATGTCGGGCACGCTCGCGATCAGTGCGCCCGTGGCCGGGTTGGTCACCGCAAAGTGCTTGCCGCTGTCGGCATCGCACCACTGACCATTGATGTAGCACTGGGTGCGAAACAGCTTGGCGTCTTTCAGAGCGACGCCCTTGAGTCCGGCTTCAGTCGGTGCGTTCATGATGCCTCCGGGTTGCGTTCGAACCTGACTACTTCACTTGCAGCATGATCTTGCCGATGTGCTGGCTGGATTCCATGAGTTGATGGGCCGCCACCGCGTCGGCGAACGGATACACCTTGTGGATCACCGGCCGGGCGACGTTCTTCTCCAGCAGCGGCCACACTTTGTCGGCCAGCGCGCGTGCGATCGCGGCCTTCTCGTCGATCGTGCGCGGCCGCAGCGTCGATCCGGTGATATGCAGCCGCTTCATCATGATCGGCGCCAGCTCGATCTCGACTTTCTGCCCCTCGAGAAACGCGATCTGCACCAGGCGACCATTGGGCGCGAGCGAGCGCAGATTCTTGTTGGTGTAGCTGCCGCCGACCATGTCGAGGATCACGTCGACACCGCGCTTGTCGGTCGCGGTGAACAGTTCCTTGGCCCAGTCCTGGGTTCTGTAGTTGAACACCACGTCGGCACCGAGCCGTTTGCACGCGGCCACCTTGTCGTCGTTGCCGACTGTGGTGAATACCTTCGCACCGAACGCCTTGGCCAGCTGGATCGCGGTGATGCCGATACCGCTCGAGCCGCCGTGCACCAGGAATGACTCACCCGCTTTCAGGGCGCCGCGGTCGAACACGTTGGTCCACACGGTGAAGTACGTTTCCGGAATCGCCGCGGCCTCGAGTTCCGACAGGCCGCGCGGAATCGGCAGGCAATGCGGCGCGGGCACCGCACAGTACTGCGCATAGCCGCCACCGGGCGTGAGCGCGCAGACGCTGTCGCCCAACTTCCACTGCGTCACGCCCTCGCCGAGCGCGACGACTGCGCCCGCCACTTCGAGGCCAAGGGTCGGAGAAGCGCCTGGCGGTGGTGGATAGTCGCCGGCGCGTTGCGCAACGTCGGGTCGATTGACCCCGGCGTAGTGGACTTCGATGAGCACTTCTCCGGCTTTCGGCCGCGGCGTCGCGGTGCTGGAGACCTTCATCACCGTCGCGGTGCCACCGGCGCCGTGATCGATGAACTGCATGGTGTCGGGAATCATCGGAGGGTCCTGGTTTCGGCGCGCTGCGTTCACCGAGCGCGCCTCGGAAGTCGATTGAGCCGGCAATTCTAGCCGCTGCGTCCACGGCCTCGCCGCCAGCGACAAACGAAACAAAACGCCGTGCGCTTGAAGCGATGCGGACATGCCGCGTGCCTACAGTGTCGCAATCGATCTTGGTGGATAGCTCCCCCAAGCCGACTTTCCATGCCGCCTGACGGTAAGCCTGTTGGCCCGCTTAAGGAGTCGCACCCATGTTGCCGCAACGAGTTTCAACCAGTACTGGGCAATGGCCCTATCTTGGTCCTGCCACTGAACCGGCCCGCACGGTCGGGCGCTTTCGTGAATCGCCGCGTGCGAAAGTGCTGCGTGCAACGCTTGGCACGCTGGGTCAACTCGCACCTGCGCTCGCCGCGCACGTCGGCTATCGACTGCTGTCCACCCCGCCTTACACGCAGGAGCGCCCGTGGCAGCAGCGGCTTCGCGACAAAGCCACGGTATCGCGACGCGTCGAACTGGGCGATGGCAGCTTAGCCGTGTTCGAGTGGGGCGCGCTGACCGATCCGACGATCCTGCTGGTGCACGGCTGGGGCAGTCGTGCCACGCACCTGGGTCGCATGATAGAGCCGCTGGTAGCCGGCGGCTTTCGGGTCGTGGCGTTCGATGCGCCGTCGCACGGCCACTCCAGCGGCAAGCGCACCGATCTGGTCGCTTACGCCGGCGCGATTCACGCCGTTGCGCAGGCGAGCGGGCGGTTGCACGGAATCGTCGCGCACTCGTTCGGCGCGGCAATGGCGCTGCTGGCGATGCGCGACTGGGGTACCGATGCGCAGCGGCTGGTGCTGATCAGCGCGTTCGAGCACTGCCGTTGGCTGTGTGATGCATTCGGCCGGTATGCCGGGCTGCCGCCGGCCGTGGTCGATCGCATGCGGCAGATGCTGGTCGAGCGTCACAACGGCCGGGTCGACTGGAATCGCATGTCGGTAGTGGAGATGCTGCGCACCATCAACCGGCCGACGTTGCTCGTACACGACGAGGACGACGGCGAAATCCCCTTCTCACACAGCATCGCGCTGTTGCAGGGCGCCCCCAACGCCACCATGCACGTCACCCGCGGCCTCGGGCATCACCGCCTGCTCGGTCAGGCCTGCGTCATTGATCGCGTCGTCGCGTTCGTCGGTGATGCGGCGGCGCAATTGCAGAACTAAAGATTCGACGATGCAACACCATCCCTCTCAATGGAGCAAACGATGTACGCCAACTATCTGAATGAACGATCCGACCAGGTCAGACCGGCAGTCGTGCTGCTGATCTGCGCGATCGGTCTGTGCTTCTACTTCTCGCCGATGTTGTTTGCGATGGCGGATCGGATGGCCGCCTAGGCCAGGACAAAGGCACTCGCACGGCCCCGGGATCTACACGATCTCCTCGGCGAACCGGTACGCGCCATCGAGCCAGGCGAGGATCTCGCGCGCGGCCGGATGATCGATTGCGCCATATCGCGCGCGCAGTTGCTCAGCGCGCGGGCCCAGCTGGTCGAGACCGACATCCTGAAGCGCATCCAGATCTTCGCGCAGCAGCGCGGCGAAGCGCTCGCCCACTACGTTGCGCGCGGCCTCGTCGAACGCTGCCTCAGGCGCGTAGGCCTCGGCGAGCCGGTACGCCTCGACCAATGTCAGTGCCGGAATGCATGAGAGCGTTGGCTGCAGCGCTGGATTGATCGCATGTGCATGGACCACGTCGTCGAGAGTTGCCGTGCGCCCGGTGAACGCGCGCAGATGCAGGTGCTGCGACATCACCGGACCGTCGTTGACCGGATAGTTGTCCCACAGCACCGGCTTGCGTCGCAGTTGCGCGCCGACCATCTCAAGATGCGCGATCGGCAGCTCGCGCGCGCACACCTGCTCGCCGGTCCAGAACACGTCGATCGCCGGATCGAGCGCAGCGCCCAGACGTTCGACGTAGCGCTCGGGCCGTGGTCCGAGCTTGAGATCGAGGCGCGGATCGGTGGAGTAGTACGTCGGGCATATGATCACTTGCGACGCGTGCGTACGCTCGGCCAGCCAGTGGGCGATGCTGGCCTGATGCTCGGGCAGATCCGGCCGGCCGCTCGGATAGTCGTCGAACAGCAAGCCGACGATCTGTACGCCGAGTTCATCGCATAGCGCGAGCTTGTCGGCCAGCGTGCGCTGCGCCTGCGCATCGAAGCTGCGATCCGCACCGAGCGGACTGATTCCCACGCCGAAGCGAACGTTCGCACGCGAACAGGTCGCCGCCAAACGCGCGAGGCGCTCGATCTCTTCGGTACTCGGGGGTGCCTGCCAGCGCCGGCGCAGCAGCGACTCCGCCTTGGGCGCGTAGATGAAAAAGCGATAACCGAACGGCGCAAGGAACTCGATCGTGCGTTCGCGGTCGATCGCGCTCCAGGGCGTGCCGTAGTAGCCCTCGATGATGCCCAGATCGGCGGTCATGGTCACTCGTCCGAGGTTCCCTCAGAATTCTGCCATGCATGCGAGAGCTCAATCCATCGTCATGACCCTCGCCGAAGATCGCGCGGCGAGCACCGCTGACGTATTCGGTGTGTCGTACCGCGTCGATGAGTACGACTGCCTGGCGCTCGCGCAAGCCTTGCGCGCACGCGGCCTCGATGTCTACTTCGTCAACTGGGGCGACGTGGATGTCCAGGCCAGCCGGCTGCGACGCGTCTACCACAGCAATCGGGGCGTCTACGTGCACGATGTTCCGTGTGCGGCGTTCGACGCAGTGTTTCTCTACAAGATGGAAGGGTTTCTGCGCGAGCAGCCGCGTTTCTTCGCGATGGTGGCGATGTTCGAGGCCTCGTGCGCGATGGTCATCAACGATCCGGCGACGATCCGCCACAACATCGACAAGCACTACCTGTTCGAGCTGGCGCGCCACGGGATTCCGATCATCCCCACCTGCCGGCTGACGGTGAACGGATCCGCGGCAAGAGGGGGCGCCGCAAGCACGTTGATGCACGACTCGGATGCGGCGATTCCGTTCGTGAGGCTGATCGAGTCGACGCACGAGCGGGGCGAGAGCATTGTGCTCAAACCCTGGCGCGGTGAACGCGGCGATGCGGTCGTGCGTCTGGATGCGCGCGCGCCGCGCGCGGCATGGCACGAACTCGCACGCAACATTGATCCGTCGCGCTATCTCGCCCAGGCGTTCATGCCCTCGGTGCGTGCCGGCGAACGCAGCCTCGCGTTTCTCGGGCACACGTTCCAGCACGCGGTGATCAAGTTTCCCAATCCGCGAGATCCCGATGAGTTCCGCTGCAATGAATCGTTAGGCGGGACGGTCGAGCCGTATCGACCCACCGATGACGAGCTCGCGCTCGCCGGCCGCATCCTGAAGAGCTATGAGGCGCTGGGCTATCCGGTGCACTTCAGCCGCGTCGATCTGATCGACTCGCCGCAGGGGCCGCTGCTGATGGAGGCGGAACTCCTCAATCCGTCGATCTACGCCAACTACCTCGGGCGCGGTCAAGCGTTTGGAGCGGCTTTCGCCGACTACGTCTGCACGTTGCTTGGTTCACGACGCTGACCGCACCTGATCACGTAGCCATCGCACCAGCTGCGGTCGCGCATCCGCCACGCAATGCCAGCGGTCGTACTGCGTGAAGGTCGTGCCGCAGCCGTTCAGTTCATTGATCTGCTCGCCGATGAAATCGACCGAGCCGATCTCCAGGCCCGAGAGCCGCCACACCGCCTGCGCCGCGGCGAGGTCGCGCGCGAATTGCCGTGCTGCCACTCGCTGGGGGCGGGCGGCGTTCGATTGAATGGGCTTGTCGTAGAAGTAGCGCGCAATGCGGGTCGAGCGTGTGCCGACCCCGTCCCATGGTCGCGGCCGATGTTCGATGATCCGCCCGTCGACGCACGTATCGCCGACGAACCACAGGCGTTTCTCGGGCCCCTCGACGAGCGGTTGCACGCACAGCGCATCGAGAGGGTGCGTGAGGCGTGTGTCGATTGCCTCGATAAACGTTCGGGTCGACGCGAGCGAATCGAGCCGTACGACCTGCTGGCCGGCGCCACCCCAATTCGGCTTGACCACCAGCGCGCCGTAGCGTGACTGTAGATCGGCAAGGCGGCGCTGCATCGTGGTCTTGGCTCGGCGTGCCAGCCGATGCGTCGGAATCACACGCAGGTCCGCGCGAGTGAATCGCTCCAGCCAGAGCTTGAGTGTCGCCCGTTCGGCCGCCACGGTATTGATTACGCGCGCCACGTGTCCCCGCGCTCGCAACGATTCATAGAAATCGTGCTGCGCCTGCAGGAACAAGCCTGGCGAAGCGAAGCCGAGCGCAGCGTGATCGAGATAGAAGCCGTCGCTGTAGTTGATCCACAGCGTGCCGTGCGGGGCGAACGAGCCGATCGACGCAAAGCGGCCACCATGCTCACGCCGATATCCGGTTACGCGTGCGCGCCTGAAATCGATGCGATCGAGCGGCACGACGATCAACTCGCATTGCGTGGCGAGCGCGGTGACCATCGAACGCACCGTCTGGAAGCGCGCGCCGCGCACCAGCAGCGGATTGACCGTCAGGAAGACGCGCACGGCGACATCTCGAACGGCAGCATGGCCCGGCACGACTCGAACATTTCGAGCAACTCGTCGTCCGAGCGCGCACCGAGATTGATGAGTCCGTAGCGGTATGAGTGCGGGTCTTGCAGGTTCTCCGAGAGCCGCTCGCCCGGCCTGGCCAGGATCTGTACCCGTGCGTCGGGAAACCGTGTCTGCACGCGCGCGATGTCCTCAGCGGAGGGAATGCGCCTCACCCGTTGATCGTCGAACGTGCGCAGTACGCAGCTTGCCGCGACCCGATGCCGGCCTTTGCCGCGCGCAAAGCTAACGGGTAGACCGAGTGCCAACTCCATCAGCGTGGTGTAAGTGCTGCAACCGTCGACCTTCTCGAACAGATCGGGAAACTGCGAGGCGATCTTCGGATTGACCTCGATGATGGTGAGTCGATCGCTGCGCGGATCCCACATCATCTCGATGTTGAACATCGCATCACCGTAGTCGATCGCCTCGATGAAGCGCGTGGCGAGCGCACGCACTCTCGATTGCACCGCCGCCGGCAGCGTCGAGGGGTAGCGAAAGCGCTGGAAGGAGTAAGTGTCCGGAAACATCACTGCATCGATGATGCCCAGCACATGAGCAGTCCCGCCGCGCGCGTAGCCTTCGACTGAAATCTGCTGTCCGGGCAGCAGCTCTTCGAGCAACAGCCCCGAAGCATCGAGCGTCCAATGCGTGTCACGACGCAGCAGGGCGTTGAACGGTTCGACAAACGCGGCAGGCAGCGTTGCGTTCTTCGCCAGACGTGCAAGTGCTTGGGCATCGTTCACCACGAATGCCCGCATCGACATGCATGACTTCACCGGCTTCAGAAACGCCGGAAACCCGAACGGGTCAGCCGCGGCATCAACGGCGCTTGCGTCCAGCAGACGGAATCGCGCTACCGCTTCGGGCACGTGCCGCGCCTGTGCCTCGCGACAGTAGTACTTGTGTTCACACGCCAGGACTGCATGCAGATTCGGTCCAGGCAATCCGAGCCGGGAACGGATCGCCGCAACCGCCGACATGCCCGGATAGCCGACCGCGGAGGTGACGCCATCGACGCCGATTGCCCGCGCGTGTTCAATCGTGCGCTCGATACGTTCGAGCAGATCGAAGGGTTCGTCCGCCGTTGGCACGCCGGCCGCAGCCCGCGCGATGACGCGATCGAAGTAATCGTCGTCGAAGGCATCGAACACCAGCTCGATGCCCAGTTGCGCGGCCAGCGCCGGCAGGTCGCGGCGCTCGCGTTCGGTCGGGCACAGCAACAGCAATCGCTTCACTGCGGGAGCCGGTCGAAATCGCCGGGATCGTCGGATTCGGAATCATGAAGCTTACCGAACCTTCGCCGGGATCCACCCCATCCAATCGTCGGCGGGCCGCGCCCGCAGCCGACTACGACTAGCACCCGGGTCGACAGGACCAGTCGTTCACTCGCACGCGCGCATCCTCGGCATCGGGTGAGAGGGCGAGCATCCACGGCAGCAGTGGCAGCACGAACGAATCGCCTCGTGCGTGATCGGACTTGACGCTCGACAAGCCCGACTCGGAGCCCGACGGGCTGGTCAATCCCTGTGCCTGGACATCGAGGGTCGAACCGCGAGCGGCGATGGCGATCGAAACGATCCCACTCAATGCAATCAGCGTCGCGCAATGAAGTAGCAGGGCTTTCCGGTGGATGCGCATGGAGCCTCCTCGGTGACCCAGCCATGCTAGGAATCCGGCCCCTACAAATCGCCTACGAACGGCCCCTCCAAGTGGCCTACTCCTTTGGTGTGAGCACATCCTCGGCAGAGGATGGCCCCGCCACGATCGACGACACCGCCAGCCACCACGGCTAGATGCACAGCAGCATCCACACCCGGCGCATGCGTTCGGAAGGCACCGATCCATGGATCGCGCGCGTCATCTGCTCGAAGCGCCGGTATGCGAGGATTGCCTCGGCGCGGCGCCCGGCGCTATGCAACGCCTCGATCAAGCCGCTGTTGAAGGTTTCGTTGACCGGATCGCGCGCCACCGCGAAGCGATAGATCTCTACTACAGCGGGCGTGTCGGCATCGACGTCGAGTTGCCGTGCCAGGCGCTCGACCATCGAGACGAACCGGCTGCGCAGCCGCTCGCGCTGCTGGAGAATCCACGGGTGATCGGGCTCATGCTCGAGGAAGTGCCCCGCGTAGAGCGACATGGCGTGCATCGTCCGCTCGATGTCGGTCCGCATCGAACGCTCCGCCTGCGCTGCGGCCTGTTCGAAGGCGACGGCATCGACCCAGCACATTGCGGAGTTCAATCCGACACGGCCATTAAGAGCGATGATCGCCTCGTGACGGCCGAGCATGCGCCGCAGGCGGTGCACGTTGATCTCGAGCACGCGCTGCACATCCCCGTCGGCGTCGGGCCAAAGGACATCGCCAAGTCGCTCGCGCGCGGCGCCATTGGGGCCTGCGGCGAGTACGCACTTGAGCAGCTCGACCGGCTTCACGCGGATGCGGCGCGGTAGCACGGGAGCGCCATCCACCCGAATGTCGAAGTGCCCGAGGGTCCGAATCACAACTGGCGCAGCGTCGGATCGCGTTGGCGTGCGATCAGCGCCGTTGCTGGCGCAATACGATTGAAGCCGTTCATTCACGTCATCGTTCCTTGCAGGCGCTTGATCCGTCCCCACCGCGGGGATCGGGCCTGCAAGGAAGTTAGTCAAGACGTGAAGCGTGGCCTGTTAGGTTCTGACCGCCAGGGGTGTGAAGTATTTACGTGCGCGGGCCGCGCTATCCCTGAATCGCCCGCAGACAATCTTCCCATCGAACCGGCGTTGCATTGAACTCCGCGCCGAAGGCGCGCAGCGCATCGCTCACCGCGTTGGCGATCACCACGGGCGGGGCGATCGCACCTCCTTCGCCCAGGCCCTTCACGCCGAGCGGATTGAGTGGCGAGGGCGATTCCTGGTGGATGACGGTGATCGGCGGGGTGTCGCTCGCGGTGGGCAAGAGGTAGTCCATGAAGCTGCCGGTGAGCAGCTGACCGTGCTCGTCGTACCGGATCTCCTCGAACAGCGTGCCGCCGATGCCTTGCACCAGTCCGCCGCGAACCTGGTTTTCGGCAACGGCCGGATTGATCAGCACGCCGGCGTCGTGCACCGACACGTACTTCTCGATGGTGATCGCGCCGGTGTTCGCATCGACCGCGACAATCGCCGCGTTGGTGGCGTACGACCAGGTCACCGTCGGCGGCTCGTAGTACGCATTGGCCTCCAGTCCGGCTTCGACGCCCTCGGGCCGCTTGTGGTCCCAACCCGGCTTGGCCGCTTGCGCGATCTGCTTGAGCGTGACGTGCATGTTCGGCACGCCCTTCACGCCGACGCCACCATCGCGAAACTCCAGATCGGCACTAGCGGCCTCCAGCATGTTCGAGGCGACCGCCAACACCTTGTCCTGCACCTTGTCGCTGGCCTGCAGCAACGCCGCCGAGCCGGTGACCGCGCTGCGGCTGGCGATGGTGCCGTAGCCCATCGGCACTGCGGCAGTGTCCGAGACGGTGACCACGACTTGCTCCAGCGGCACACACCATTTCTGCGCGGCGATCTGCGCGAAGATCGTTTCGTGCGCCTGACCTTGTGCGCACGAGCCGGTAGCCACGACCACCATGCCTGTCGGATCGACGCGCACCGAAGCGCCCTCGAACGGACCCACGCCGGTGCCTTCGACATAGCAGCCGAAGCCGATGCCCAGATAGCGGCCCTGCTTGCGCGCATCGGCCTGCCGTTTGCGGAAGGCATCGAGGCCGCCTGCCTTGGCGGGACACAACTCCTCGATCGCGCGGCGCAGCGCCTTCGGGTAGTCGCCCGAGTCGTACTTGATCGGCACGCCGTCGCGGTACGGCAGCCCTGCATCGAACGGCATGCGTTCGGGCGTGACCATGTTGCGCAGGCGCACCTCGGTGGGTTCCAGTCCGCACGCATGCGCTACCAGATCGATCGCGCGCTCCACCGCGAACACGATCTCGGGCCGTCCGGCACCGCGGTACGGCGCATTGGGCGTCTTGTTGGTGATGACGACGCGGCCCTCGGCTTCCAGGTGCGGTATGTCGTACGGGCCCATCGAATGCGCGATCGAGTTCACCGCGCAGGTGGTGCCGATCGGCGAGTACGCGCCCGAGTCGAGCACGAAGCTGTCTTTGATGGCGTGGATGCGGCCGCTGTCGTCGAAGCCGATCTCCAGTTCATGCACGTTATCGCGCGCATGGGCCGAGTTGGCGATGTGCTCCTGGCGGTCTTCCACCCATTTCACCGGACGGCGCAGCCGCTTGGCCAGAAACGCCACCATCAGATCTTCCGGATACACATGGCCCTTGCCGCCAAAGCCGCCGCCGACATCGGGCGCGATGCAGCGCACCCGCTCCTCGGGCATCTTCAACAGCATCGCCACTTCGCGGCGCACCCAGTGGACGACCTGCGTCGACGACCAGATGGTCAGGCTGTCGGTGCGCGCATCGTAGTCGGCGAGGATTGCGCGGCATTCCATCGGCATGGCCGCGTAACGATGCATCGTGAAGCTGCGCTTGAGCCGGCGCGGTGCCTTGTCCATTGCCGCGCCGCCCTGGCCTTTAGTGGTGCGGATGAACCCGGCTTCATTCGATTTAAGCGCTTCATGCACGATGGCTGCACCGGGCTTGAGCGCGGCATACGGGTCGACCACCGGCGGCAGCGCTTCGAGATCGACGTCGATCAGCTCGATCGCGTCTTCGCACAGATAGCGATCGCGCGCCACCACCAGCGCCACCGACTCGCCGCAATAGCGCGCCTTGTCGATTGCGATCAGCGGCTGGCCGGGAATCTCGATTTTGTGATCGAACCGCTCGCGCCAGCCCTTGGGCATCACCACCTGCATGCCGGCGAGCGGCCCGATCTCGTTGTGCAGATCGAGGCCGGAGTACGCCGCGACCACACCGGGCAGCGCGCGTGCCGCGGCCAGATCGACCGACTTCACGCGCGCGTGCGGCAGCGGGCTGCGCAGAAACGCCACATGCGCCATGCGCGGCAGCACCATGTCGCCGACGAACTGGCCTTCGCCCAGCAGCAGATGCTTGTCTTCGCGGCGCGCGACCGACTTGCCGACGAACGCCCAGCGCGGATCGCTCATGGCTTGGCTCCTTTCGATGCCGCGGACTCACCAAGCGGCTTTGATGCCGCGTACTCACCAAGCGGCTTCGATGCCGCGTACTCAACAACGGCGGCAACCATCCCCGCGTAGCCGGTGCAGCGGCACAGCACCGCCGACATGCCTTCACGCACCTGGGCTTCGGTCATCGGGCCGTGGGTGGCGACCAGATCGAGCGCGGTCATCAGCATGCCCGGCGTGCAGAACCCGCACTGCAGTGCCTGGTGCTTGGCGAACAACGCCTGCAGCGGATGCATCGTCCCATCGGCACTGGCGAGCCCTTCGATCGTCGCGATCGTTGCGCCTTGTGCCTGGACTGCGAACATCAGACACGAGCGCGCCGCCTGACCGTTGAGATGCACGGTGCACGCCCCGCACACGCCGTGCTCGCAGCCGACGTGGGTGCCGGTGAGGCCCAGTTTCTCGCGCAGGAAATCGGCGAGCAGCAGGCGCGGTTCGGCATCCGCCGAGTGCTGTTCACCGTTGACGGTGAGGGTGATGGTGGTCATGGCGTGATGTC
>CADEDU010000025.1:37396-53527 GCA_902826155.1 uncultured beta proteobacterium | reverse complement strand
GCCGAGTGCTGTTCACCGTTGACGGTGAGGGTGATGGTGGTCATGGCGTGATGTCTCGTGGAAAGGGGGCGACGGTGCGATCGCTAGGCATGGCCGCAGGCCTGCATCAGCGCTCGGCGCGTCATCTCGCGCAGCAGCCGGCGCCGATAGTCGGCCGAACCGTGCGCGTCGCTGGCTGGTGCGCCCGCCGCTGCTGCGGCTTGTGCTGCGCGATCGATGGCCGCGACTCCGCCGCTGACGATGATGGCTTCAGCCTCATCCAAGCGGACGGGCCCCGGGCCGACCCCGCACGCGGCGATGCTCGCAGCGGTGATCTTGTCTCCGCGCATCGTCAACTGCGCACCCACGCCTGCGAGTGCGAAATCGCCGTGGCGCCGGCTGATCTCGGCGAAGGCGGCGCGCGACCCGGACACGGCCTTCTTGAAGCGCAGTTCGATGAGCACTTCGTCGGCTTGCAGTGCAGTGGAAAGCATGCCGGTGAAGAAATCTGTGGCTGCGACGCGGCGGCTGCCGCGCGTACCGCGCACCACGAGCGTTGCATCGAGCGCGCGTACCACCGCCGGATCCTCGGCCGCCGGATCGGCATTGGCGACGCTGCCGCCGATGGTGCCGCGCGTGCGGATCGGCAGATGCGCGATCCATCGGGTTGCCGCGTGCAGCAACGGCACGTGCTGTTCGATCAACGCCGAGGTCTCGATCGTGCGCTGGCGGGTCATGGCGCCGACGGCGATCTCGTCGCCCTCTTCGCGGATGTAGTCGAGCGCGCGCACCGCGTTGAGGTCGATCAGGACCGCCGGCCGGGCCAGACGGAAGTTCATCGTCGGCACCAGCGACTGGCCGCCGGCCAGCAGCTTGGCCTCGCCGCCGTGCGCGGCGAGTGCGGCGACCACTTCGTCAACCGTAGTGGGCGCGAGGTATTCGAACTTGGCGGGCTTCACGGGGCAGCGATCTCCGTTTTTCTAGGTGCGACAACTGCGGCGGCAGCTTCGCGCGAATCGTATCGTCGCGTCAGGCCAGCATAGCATCGTCGACTCGGCACCCAGAGTGCGCGTATTCGGTGCGTACACAGTGCCCCGTCATTGGGACGCAGTACTTCGGGGCGCCCCGATATGAAGCCCTGTGCCGAGCGAACACGTCGAGCACCGCGCCAGCGCAGTGACCGTCAATGCCGCAGAGCGGGCGACGTGCGCCACTGCGCGCACCAGTGTTGAAAGCTGCCAGCGCCGGGAACTTCGCGCTGCGCTCCGGTCGAACACGCGGTACCAACGCTTGCTGCTCAATTCCAAATTCATGAACTCGACGCGAAGCTTGCATCGCGCTGAATCGATCGATCGTTGCTCGCCCGCCGCGACCTACCTGAACCACTGGCGTGCACGGCTGCGCGCCTTGCGCGTTATACGCAGCGCATTTGCCCTCAGCGTGGCGATGATTGCCGCGCCGGCATTCGCGTTCGGTCTCGACGAGGTGGCCGAGCGCGCGCGCCAACTGGCGGCTACTCCCTTCAAGCCGGACAGGCAACTGCCAGCCGCGCTCCGTAACCTGACGCACGACCAATACCACCGCATCCGCTTCAAACCCGAACAAAGCCTGTGGCGCACGGAGAAACTGCCGTTCGAACTGGCGTTCTTCCACGTGGGCTTCAACTTCGATCAGCCGGTGCGCATCCACGAGGTGAGCACCAGCGGTGTGCGCGAGATCGACTACCGGCCCGAATGGTTCGATCAAGGTGGCAACGAGCTCGATCCGAAAACGCTCAGCAAGCTCGGCTTCGCGGGATTCCGCGTGCACTACCCGGTCAACACACCGAAGTTCAAGGACGAGGTGCTGGTGTTCCTCGGCGCGAGTTATTTCCGCGCGCTCGGCAAGGGGCAGCGCTACGGACTGTCGGGGCGCGGCCTGGCGATTGACACCGCACTCGCCTCCGGTGAGGAGTTCCCGCGCTTCACCGAATTCTGGATCGAGCGCCCCGACGCCAACGCCAAAGACCTCACCATCTATGCGCTGCTCAACTCGCGTCGCGCCACCGGGGCCTATCGATTCGTGCTCAAGCCTGGGGTCGAAACCGCGATCGAAGTCAAAGCGCGGCTGTATTTGCGCGAGAACGTCGCCAAGCTGGGCCTCGCCCCGCTCACCAGCATGTTCATGTTCGGCGAGAACCAGCGCCCGCAAGGCGAAGGCTATCGGCCCGAACTGCACGATTCCGACGGATTGTCGATCCACGCCGGCACCGGTGAGTGGATCTGGCGTCCGCTGGTGAATCCGCGCCGGCTGCTCACCACCTCGTTCGCGCTCACCAATCCGCTCGGCTTCGGGTTGATGCAACGTGACCGCTCGTTCGCAAGCTACGAAGATCTCGATGCCCGTTACGAGCTGCGACCGAGCGCCTGGGTCGAGCCCAAAGGCAAGTGGGGGGAAGGCCGCATCGAACTGGTGCAGATCCCCACGCCCGATGAGACCAACGACAACATCGTGGCCTATTGGGTACCCAACGCGGTGCCCAAGCCGCGCGAAGGGTTCGAGATCGAATACCGGATGTTGTGGCAGCGCGAGACCGAATCGCGACCGCCGCTCGCCTGGGTGACGCAGACGCGTCGCGGCCCGGGTCAGCAGAGGAAGCCAGACGGCACGCTCCAGTACATCGTCGACTTCGCCGGCCCCGCGCTCACCAAGCTCACCGCCGACGCGAAGATCGACACGGTGGTGACCAGCGACAGCAACGGCCAGATCGTCGAGTCGGCCGCCCTGCATAACGAAGTGACCGGCGGCTGGCGGCTCGTAGTGCGCGTGCGCCGCCTCGACGACAAGAAGCCGCTCGAGCTGCGCGCGTTCCTGCGCAACGGCAGCGAGACTCTGACCGAAACTTGGAGCTACATCGTGCCGTCGGCATGAACGATCACATGCAATCCACTGCTCATCCCCTGGCCATGCCGCCGTTGCGGCGAACGAGCATGGCTCCGCGCGATTGGCCGCACCTTAGCGCGCCTCGTAAGGCGCCCTGTCCCGCGCCGTCCCCCGTTCAAATACCGCTCGCTGCCGCGGCTGAGCACGCATCGAAGGCTCGTTTGCCGCGCGCGTGGCTGCGCCGTGCGCTGCTTGGCTTGCTGGTCGTGACGCAGACCTGGATCGCCACCGGCTTCATGGCGAGCACGCTGCCGTATCAGGGCACCGACGTGCTCGAGATCGCCATGCTCGTCCTGTTCGCGATCCTGTTCGGCTGGGTGTCGTTTGGTTTCTGGACGGCGATGGTGGGCGCAGCCCTGGTGCTGGGCAAACGCGATCGGCATGCGTTGCGCGTGCCCGCGGACGCACCGATCGAGCCCGGCGCGCGCACGGCGATCGTCATGCCGATCTGCAACGAAGACGTCGCGAGCGTATTCGCCTGTCTGGGCGCGACGTTCGATTCCCTGCAGCGCACTGGTCAACTCGATCGGTTCGACTTCTTCGTGCTGAGCGATACCCACGACCCCGCGCTGCGTGCGCAGGAGTCGCAGGCCTGGCAGCAGCTGTGCCAGTCGCGCCAGGCGTTCGGGCGCGTGTTCTATCGCTGGCGCCGGCACCACATCAAGCGCAAGAGCGGCAACGTCGCCGACTTCTGTCGCCGCTGGGGCGCGAACTACCGCTATCTCGTGGTGCTCGATGCCGATAGCGTCATGAGCGGCGAATGCCTGGTGTCGCTGGTGCGGATGATGCAAGCAGAGCCCCAGACCGGCATCATCCAGACCGCACCGATCGCGGTCGGACGCGACAGTCTGCACGCGCGCATCCAGCAGTTCGCCACCCGCGTCTACGGACCGGTCTATACCGCCGGGCTGCACTTCTGGCAGCTCGGCGAATCCTCGTACTGGGGCCATAACGCGATCATCCGCATGGCGCCGTTCATGCAGCACTGCGCGCTGGGTCGGCTGCCCGGCCGCGGTCCGCTCGCCGGTGAGATCCTGTCGCACGATTTCGTCGAAGCAGCACTGATGCGTCGTGCCGGCTGGCAGGTGCGAATCGCCTACGACCTGCCCGGCAGTTACGAGCAGATGCCGCCCAACCTGCTCGACGAGTTGAAACGCGACCGGCGCTGGTGCCAGGGCAACCTGCTCAATCTGCGTCTGCTGGCCACGCGCAGCCTGCACCGGGTGCATCGCTTCACCTTCATCGCCGGTGCGCTCGCCTACGGCTCGGCGCTGCTGTGGGCGATGCTGCTCGCACTGTCGACGCTGCTGCTGGCAGCGCACGTATGGGGTGAAGCGCGCTACTTCGTGCAGCCATACCAGTTGTTTCCGATGTGGCCTGAATGGCGGCCCGAGCGCGCGATCGCGCTGCTCAGCACCACGGCTGCGCTGTTGTTCGCGCCGAAGCTCCTGGCGGTGCTGATGGCGCTCGCGCGCGAGCGACACGGATTCGGCGGTGGCCTGCGACTTATCGCCAGCGCGCTCGCCGAGTTCGTCGCCTCGGCGCTGCTTGCGCCGGTGCGGATGATGTTCCACTCCCAGTTCGTGTTGCAGGTGCTGGCCGGCCGCAAGCTGCGCTGGAGTTCGCCGCAGCGCGACGACGCCGAAACCACCTGGCGCGAAGCTTGGCAGCGGCATGGTTCGCACACCGGCATCGCGGCGGCGTGGACGCTGCTCGTCTATCACCTCGATCCGGCGTACCTGTGGTGGATGCTGCCGGTGCTGGGCGCGGTGCTGCTGGCCGTGCCGGTGTCGGTGTGGACCAGTCGTGCCTCGCTGGGCCGGCGTGCGCGGGCGTGGGGCTTGTTCCTGATTCCCGAAGAGGCACGGCCGCCGCGCGAGATTCTCGAGGCGCTTGTCGTGCCCACCGATCGCGACGACCTCGCCGGCGATCTGCGTTACCGGATTGCGTGAGTTGCATGCACGGCGCTACGCTCGCGCCGTGGACGCTCCGGAAGCATCAATCGCCCTGTTGCTCGACATCGACGGCACGCTCGTCGAATTCGAGTCCCATCCCGACGCGGTACGACTCGATCGTGCCCTGATCGCGTTGCTGTCGGAGCTGGAAACCCGGCTCGGTGGAGCGCTCGGCATGGTGAGCGGGCGTTCGGTCGAGGCGATCGATCGGCTGCTGCATCCGGTGAAGCTGCCCGCTGTGGGGCTGCATGGCGCGCAGTACCGCATGCGTGCGGGCGATCCGGTGCACGTGCTGGCGGCGACCTTGCCCGATCGCCTGCGGGCCGATGTCGGCGCGCTGGCCCGGCGTAGCGACGTGCGCATCATCGAAGACAAGGGCGGGATCGCGATCGCGCTGCACGTCGCCGACGACAGCACCGGCAGTGCCGACCTCGAACAATCAATCGACGCGATGTTGCGCACCCAGGCGCCGCAGTGGGCGCTGTTTCGCGGCAGACGGGTGCTGGAGATCAAGCCGCGCGCGCACTCCAAGGGCTCGGGTCTCACGCAACTCATGCGCGACGGGGCGTTCGCCAGCCGCATGCCGGTGTACCTGGGTGACGACACCACCGATCTGGATGCGTTCGATACCGTGCGCACGTTCGGCGGGATCAACGTCGCGGTCGGTACTCGTGTGGCGCACGCGGCCGACATCGTGCTCGATACCCCGGCGGTCGCGCGCGCGTGGCTGGCGCAGTTCTCGCGCTGGGTGATGCGCGAGGCGCAGGCGCCCGATCCGCTGTTGATGCGAAGCTGGACTGCGCGGAGAGCACGGCCCGGGTGAGACCCGTTGCCTGGATTCCGAAATTCATCGGACTGCTACAGCACAGTCTCCCAGCGCCGGCTCAACCGGGTGGCGCAGTTGATGATCCCGACCATCGAATAGGTCTGCGGAAAATTGCCCCACAGCTCGCCGGTGTGCACGTCGATGTCCTCCGACAGCAGGCCCAGGCTGTTGCGGGTGGCGAGCAGCCGCTCGAACATCTCGCGCGCCTCGACCGTCTTGCCGATGCGGGCGAGCGCGTCGATGTACCAGAACGTGCAGATGGTGAAGGCGGTGCGCGGGGTGCCGAAATCGTCCGGCGTAGCGTAACGGTAGACGTGCGTGCCGTTCTTCAGCTCGCGGCCGATCGCCTCCACCGTGGCGATCCAGCGCGGGTCGCGGGCTTCGAGCAGACCGACTTCGCCGATCAGCAGCACGCCGGCGTCGAGCGCGTCGCCGCCGAACCGGTCGACGAACGCATTGCGCCGCTCGCTCCAGGCCTCGGCGAGGATGCGCTCGCGGATCTCGCGGGCGCGTTCCAGCCAATGCGTGTGGCGATCGACCCGACCCAGCCGCGCCGCGATCTTGGCCAGGCGATCGCACGCCGCCCAGCACATCAGCGCCGATGAGGTATGGCGCCCGGCGCGGGTGCGCAGCTCCCACATGCCCGCATCCGGTTTGTCGTACAGCGCGTAGGCGCGCTCGCCCGCCCATTCCAGCCGCTCGAAGTCGTGCGCCTGCGGCTGGCGCAACAGCCGCGCATCGAAGAATGCCTGCGTGGCCGCGAGCACGACATTGCCGTAGACGTCGAACTGATCGTGCTGGTAGGCGGCGTTGCCCGCGCGCACCGGCTTGTGACCGCGATAACCGGCGAGATTGTCGATGGTGCGCTCGGGCAGCTCGGCCTCCATGCCGATGCCGTACACCGGCTGCAGCCGACCGTGCCGTGCAGCGTGGTGTTCGAGGTTGGCGAGATAACCCAGGTAGTTCTCCATCGTCGCCACTTCGGACAGCGCATTGAGCGCGCGCACCACGAAAAACGCATCACGCAGCCAGCAGTAGCGATAGTCCCAATTGCGTTCGGTGCCTTCGGCTTCAGGGATGCTGGTGGTCATCGCCGCGAGAATCGCGCCGGTTTCCTCGAACGTGCACAGCTTGAGGGTGATCGCGGCGCGCACTACGGCGTCTTGCCATTCCAGTGGCAGGCCGAGCGGCCGCACCCAGGTGCGCCAGTAGTTGATGGTGTTCTCTTCGAACTCGCGCGCGGTCGTGCTGATGCCCGAGGCGAGCGTCTCGTCGGCGCCGAACAGCAGGTTGCCGGGCTGATCGAGCAGGAACGGCGTCTCGTCGGCGATGTAGGTGACCGGCAGGTCGGTGGTCAGCCGCAGCGCGAGCCCGGAGTTGACGAAGCGCAGGTGATTGCTGCCGCGCGTGATGCTGCCTTGCGTGGCGCCATAGTCGAAGCCAGGTCGCAACCGGATGCGTACGCGCGGCCGGCCGCGTGGCTCCAGCCTGCGCACCAGCATCAACGGCCGGAACATCCGTCCGCGCATCACGAAGCGCGGCGCGAAATCGGTGATCCGCACGCCGTTGCCGTGGCGGTCCCACAACGTGGTCTCGAGCACCGCGGTGTTGCGCAGATAGCTCTGCTCGGCGCGCGCGAAATCCTCGACCTCGATCGAGAAGTGGCCGCGCCGCTCGGCGAGCGGTCGGCCGTTGTCGTCGACGAGCGCGTAGAACACCGGATCGCCGTCGGGGCGCGGCAGGCAGCACCACTGCACGCTGGCGCGCTCATCGACAAGCGCATTGAACGAGCAGTTGCCGATCGGGCCCAACTGCAGATTGGAGCGGGGGGAGGCGGGGGTCATGTTGTTATTCAATCGAATGCACTACAGCAATGGCAAGCCGCAGATGAATGCAGATCGACGCAGATGAAATTCGGTCTGGACCAAGGCTACCCGGCCAGGCGAAGCTGTACCGGACGAACTGGACCGGACGAACGATACTCCGGCCAAGGCCCGTGGCGTTATGGCTGGCGCTGACGGGCGCGACCCGATCTGCGGCGAACCGCGCGCATCTGCGTCTTGTCGTGCGCCCGACCTTACCGCGGCGCTACCCGTTGCCCGCCAATGGTCTCCACCCGCAGCCGTTGCGGCCCCTGATCGCGCTCGAACGCGCGCATGCGTTGACGCTGGCGCACGCGGGCGGCGTCCATCAGCATGTGCCCGGCCCAGCGGTACACGTTGTTCTGCTTCACGGTGTTGCGCATGATCTGCATGCGCTCCTGCCGCTCGGCACGTGACATGGTGAGCGCGCGCTGGAATGCCTGCGCGGTCTGATCGATGTCGAACGGATTGACCAGAATCGCCTCGCGCAGCTCGCGTGAGGCGCCGGCGAACGTGGAGAGCACCAGCGCACCGTCTTCATCGGAGCGTGCGGCCACGAACTCCTTGGCCACCAGGTTCATGCCGTCGTGCAGGCTGTTGACGATGCAGAAGTCGCACGCACGATAGAGCTCGAACACCTGCTGCGGATCGCGGTGCTCGCCGATCAGGATCACCGGCTTGTAGTCGGGCGTGCCGAAGCGCGTGTTGATGCGCTTGGCGATCCGGTGGGTGTCGCGCTGCAGCTCCTGGTAGGCGGGCAGTTTGCTGCGCGAGGGCGCGGCGATTTGCAGCACCGAGACCTTGCCGCGCCAAGCCGGTGATGTTTCCAGGAATCGCTCGAACGCCGCGAGCCGATCGACGATGCCCTTGGTGAAGTCCCAGCGCTCCACGCCCAGGCCGATGCGCACATCGGGCTTCAAGCCGTACTCGCGCTGCACGCGCGCGCGGCAATCCGCCACCGGCGGTGCGGAATCGAGCCAGCGCGGCGGCCACTCGATCGAGATCGGGTACGCCTCGACGTGGCAAAGCTGCTGCTGCCGCGACACGGTGTGATGCACGTGATCGACGTGCGCTTCGATCGAGTCGTCGACCGAGGCGAGAAAATTCTGGACGTGGTCGCGGGTGTGAAAGCCGACGATGTCGGCGGCCAGCATCGAGCGCAGGATGTCGCGCTTCCACGGGCAGATGCCGAATGCTTCGGCGTTGGGCCAGGGGATGTGCCAGAAGATCGCGATGGTGGCATCGGGCAGCTTGGCGCGCAGCAATCCGGGCAGCAGTGCGAAGTGATAGTCCTGCACCAGGATCAGCGGTCGGGGCGTGTTCACCGCGCGCAGTACCGACTCGGCGAATCGCTCGTTGACGGCGACGTAGTGCTTCCAGTCGGCCGGCCGGAACGCCGGACGCACGAACGCCAGGTGACACAGCGGCCACAGCCCCTCGTTGGCGAAGCCGTAGTAGTAGCCCTGCTCCTCCTCTTCCGTCAGCCAGACGCGTTGCAGCGCGTAGCTCGGGTTGTTCGGCGGCACGGCGACGCGGTCGTTCTGGTCGACGACGATGCGATCGGCCGAACCGCTGCCGTGCGCGACCCAGATCCCGGAGCAGGCGCGCATGATCGGCTCGATCGCGGTGACCATGCCGCTTGCCGGATACTGCACCGCGATGCGATCGCCCTGATGCTGATGGATGTAGGGCTCGCGATTGGACACGACGATCAACTGCGAGGCGCCGACGTGGTTCTGCACCACGTGTCGCAGCGCTTCAGGCGTCCAGTTCTCGCGAAAGTCGGATTCCATGCGTTGCGCGCGCTCCGCCTCGCGCAGCACGGTGCGGATCTCATCGAGCACCGCATCATTCGTGCCCTTCGCGCTGGAGTCGGTGCGGTATTCGCCGCGGCTGATCTCGCGCTTCAACTGCTGGATCCAGCCGCGCAGCACCAGCCAGGCGATGAACATGCTCATCAGCGCCAGGCCCACGGTGCCGATCGCGGCGAACGCGATGAGGTAGTCGCGTGCGCGCGTCTGGCGCCGATCGATGAAGCTCAGGTCATGAACGATTGCGACGTGCGACACGCTCGGTACCGCGGTCTCCATCGGGAATCGGGCGACGTGCAACAGACCGCGCGGCGACTCGACGATCTGGAAGTTCTGCTCGGTGACCGGGCCAGTCGCGCAGCCCACTTCGCTCGGCAGCCGTTCGGTGCGATACATCGCTCGGCCGTCTTGTCCGCACACGGCGATCGCAAGCAGGCGCTCGTCGGCTGTCACGCGTGACAGATAGCGCTCGACCTGCGGACCGGCGCGGCGCGCGAGCAACGGCGCGAGTCCTTCCTCGAACGAACGCATGATGACCTTGGCGCGCATCTCGATGTCGGCGCGAAACCAGTTGGTCAGGATTCGATCGACGTAAGGCACGGCAAGCACGGTCGCGATACCCAGCACCAGCAGCATGGGTAGCCCGAAGCGAAGTGCCAGACCCTTGAACATGGGGGCCTCCTTACAGCGGCAGCGGAACTGATTGGAGTGCGGAGCAATGCATCCGCGAAGGTTGCCCGGGAAGGGCGCTGGGGCGTGCAACATCGGCGTCGCGTCCGCAGCGCGCGCACGTCCCGTCGCAGGCAAGCTTGTTTCCCTGGAGCGTACTCCGCAGACCACCCCACGGCGCGCGAGTTCGCCTAAATCGGATGGGCGGTATAGCTGGCGGTGCGAATGAGGCTTGACAAGGGCGTGACTGCACCGCGCCGCAGCCGCGTTGGCAGCGAACGTCCAACGTCTACCAAGTTCTACTGTGACTGATCAGCGGCGATCAGATCAGCCGCCTTCTCCGCGATCATGATCACCGCGGCATTGGTGTTGCCCGATACCACGTTGGGCATGATCGACGCGTCGACCACGCGCAGCCCGGTGAGACCGCGCACGCGCAACTTCGGATCGACGACGGCGCGCGCGTCCACGCCCATGCGGCACGTGGAAGTCGGGTGGTACACGGTGCCGCCGGCTTCACGCGCGTAATTGAGCCAATCCTCGTCGGTCTGCGCGCGCGCGCCCGGCGCGTACTCGGCCTTGACGTACGGCCGCATCGCCTTCGATTGACCGAGCTGGCGCAGCGCTTTCAAGCCGGCAATCGCGGTCTGCCGATCGCCGTCGGTCGACAGATAGTTGTACTGGATCTCCGGCGCTTCAGCGGGATCTGCCGATCGGATGCGCACATGGCCGCGCGACTGCGGTCGCAGCGGCGACATCGAAAGAATGAATCCCGAGAACGGATGCAGCGTCGTGCCCATCTTCTCGGTGCTGAAGTTGATGAAGTAGAGCTGCACATCGGGCCATTGCACTTCGGCCCGCGTGCGCATGAACGCGCCGCCATAGCCCGCGCTCACGGTGAGCGGTCCGCGCCGGAACAGCAGGTATCGCAATCCGACCAGCGCGCGACCGAACAGGTTGCCCATCGAATCGTTGAACGTGATCGGTCGCGTGCACTGCCACACCGTGCGCACGTAGAAGTGATCCTGCATGTCTTCGCCGACACCGGGTGCATCCAGCACCATCGGAATGCCATGACGCTCGAGCAGCGAACGCGGCCCCACGCCGGAGAGCTGCAGCAACTGCGGTGAGTTGAACGAGCCGCCGCAGAGCAGCACTTCGCGCTTCGCGTTCGCGCCGTGCATGGTGCCGCCGTGGCGGTAGTCCACGCCAACCGCGCGCGTGCCCTCGAAGCGGATTTTCGTCGCCAGCGCATCGGTAACGACGGTGAGATTGCTGCGCTTCTCAGCCGGGCGGAGGAACGCCACGGCGCAACTCGCGCGCCGCGAATTCCTGGCGGTGGTCTGGTAGTAGCCGGCGCCTTCCTGCTGCGCACCGTTGAAATCGTCGTTGCGCGGAATGCCGAGCTCGCCGGCACCGGCGATGAACGCATCGACCAGCTCGTGCTTGTCGGGCAGATCGGACACGGTGAGCAGTCCGCCCGCGCCGTGATAGGCATCACCGCCCCGCAACTGATCCTCGGAGCGCTTGAAGTACGGCAGCACGTCGTCGTAGCCCCAGCCTGGATTGCCCAGCCGCGCCCATTCGTCGAAGTCGTAGCGATTGCCGCGGATGTAGACCAGACCGTTGATCGAGCTCGATCCGCCCAGCACCTTGCCGCGCGGGGTGAACACGCTGCGCTGATTGAGCTGCGGCTCGGGCGCCGACTGGAACATCCAGTTCACGCTGGGTTCGGCGAACAGCTTGCCGTAGCCCAGCGGCACGTGGATCCATGGATTGGTGTCACGCGGACCGGCTTCGAGCAGCAGCACGCGATGTGCGTTGTTCTCGGTGAGCCGGTTGGCCAGCACGCAGCCGGCCGAACCGGCCCCGACGATGATGAAGTCGTAGTCGCGAGCGGTGGTCATGGTTTGGTGGATTCGCCGCTGGCGACCAGTGCCGCGACCGCGAGGCTTTGCGCCGAGCCTTGCGCCTGCAATCCGGCCACCACGCCGGCGCGATCGGTCGGTACGCGGTTCTGACTCATCTTCCACTTGCCCACCAGCCGCGTGATCGTCAGCTCCACCCCGACGATCGCGCGCAGCTGCATGGCGATGAAATCCTCGGGCGCATCGCTCACGTGCCAGGGTTTGGCGAACTGCGCTTCATGCTCGTCGGTGAGCCCTTCGAGAAACGTGCGCAGCCAGCTCGCATCGTCGATCGCACGCAACGTGCCATGCGCGTGCACCACCGCATAGTTCCATGTCGGCACGACTTTCGCGCTCAGCTGTTTGGTGGGGTAGTGCGACGGAGTGATGTAGATCTGCGGGCCTTGAAATATCGCCAGCGCGTCGATGCCGTCGCCGAGCTGTTTCCATAGCGGATTGGCGCGCGCCACGTGGCCGCGCAGCACGCCAAACGGCGCCGGGGCGTCATGCACTCGCAACGGGAAATGATTGGCGAGCAACCCTTCGCTCGTGTGAATCACCACGCTTGCCAGCGGCTGCGCGCGGATCAACGCGTGCATCACCTCGACGCGCGTTTCCTCGAATTGGCTCGGCAGGTACATCGCTCGCTTTCCTCGTGTCGATCGCTTGGTGTCAGTGGTACGGGATCAACGGCAGCGGATCAACGGATGCTAGCGAACGGTCTTGCCGACGAACCGATGGATCAGATCGGCCAATTCGTTTTCCTTCTTCGCGTAGTGATGATCGGTGTCCTTGATCATCACCTGCTCCGAGCCGGGAATGTGTTCGAGCGCACGCGCACGCTGCCGTGCGCTGTCCACCACCCAATTGATGTCCTTCTCGCCGTACACGTCGAGCACCGGCAGGCGGATCTTGCCGGGGAACCACTCGATGCCCAGTTGCGGAATGCTGATCAGGCTCGCGCCCCAGTAGCGGCCGGTCAATCCCATCGAGATCCAGGCCGCGAACGGGGGTTCGGGCGTGTCCATCAGGTACACGTTCGACATCCACGCGCCCATGCTGTGCGAGGCGAGCACGATCGACTTGTAGCCCTTCGATTGCAGGAACCGCGCGGCTGCCGCGATGCGCTCACCGGCTTGCGGAAATAGCGCCGGATGGTAGTCGTCGACCGTGGCGCCTTCGCCCTTGGCCACCGGCATCTGCACCGAGAGGGTGGTGTAGCCGATGTCGTGCAGGCGCGCGCGTAGCACGCCGATCACGCCATGGTCCGGATGCACACCCACGCCGTGCACCAGCACGATCGCCACCTTGGCACCGGATTTCTCGGCGAACAGGTTGAGGAACTTGTGGCCGTCCTTCAGTTCCAGCCACACCGGGTCGCCGACGATGACCGCCGGAACGACTTCATCGGCCCAGCGTTTTTCGCGCGCGTAATCCTGCGCGGAGGCGACACCGAACGGTGCCAGGGCAATGAATGCGATCACCGCTAGACGCAGCAAGTTCATGGGGAGGACACCGAGCTTCGGTGAAACGGTGGAGGCGGCATGATAGCGCCGGCTGCCTTGGCGTCCGCGCTTGCCGCGTTCGGATCGGATCAAGCCAACCGTAGAGCCGCGAGCGCGACACACCCGCACGTGGCTTGCCCACCGTCGCGAAAACTCGGACACTTGGGTACAAACAGGGTCGCTAAAGGAGAAGCACGATGAGCGCACACCCCGAACTTCAATCCGAAGCCGCAGCGGAAGCCGTCGTCGATTCAGTGCACGACGCCACGCGCCCGATGCACGACGCCACGCGTCGTCGCACGATCCAGGTGCTCGCGGGCCTGGGCTCCGCTGCAATCGCCGCGCCCGCACTGCTCCGTTCTGCGCACGCGCAGGCGAAGACGCTCTTCGTGAACACCTGGGGCGGCAGCTGGACCGCGGCCGAGGAAGCCGCGTACTACAAGCCGTTCACCGAGCAGACCGGCATTCGCGTCCGCACTGTCGCACCGGTGTCCTACGCCAAATTGAAGGCGCAGGTGCAATCGAAGTCCTATGAGTGGGATCTCACCACGATCGAGCAGGGCGAGCTGTTGCGCGCCGAGCGCGAGGGCCTGGTCGAGCCGATCGACTGGAAGGTCCTGCAGAAGGACAAGCTGTTTCCGGATGCCACGTTTTCCAACGGCGTGGCCGGATGCGCGCTCGGCACGAACCTCGCCTATCGCACCGACAAGTTCCCGGGCGGCGGCCCGAAGAACTGGGCCGACTTCTGGAACGTCGAGAAGTTTCCCGGGCCCCGCTCGATGATCAACAACCCGGTGCGCGCGCTCATCTTCGCGCTCTCGGCCGATGGCGTGGCGCCCGACAAGATGTTCCCGCTCGATGTCGATCGCGCGTTCAAGAAGCTCGATCAGATCAAGAAGCACATCAAGGTGTGGTGGACGCAGGGAAACCAATCGCAGCAGTTGCTGCGCGATGGCGAAGTGCACATGATGGCGATCTGGAATGCGCGCGCGAGCGAGTTGAAGCAACAAGGCGTACCGGTCGAGGTGGTCTGGGATGGCGCGACCATTCACACCACGATGTGGCTGGTCGCCAAGGGCGCACCCAATCGCGATGCGGCGTGGCAGTTCATCCAGCATGCCGTGCAACCGCGCCCGCAGGCCGAATTCTGCAATCGTCTGTTCTACGGGCCTGCCAATCCGGCGGCGTTTCAGTTCGTGAAGCCCGAGTTCGCCACGCAGATGCCGACGCACCCGGACAACGCCAAACGCGCCATTCGCCCCGATCCGGAGTGGTTCGCGAACAACGCGGCGAAGATCCAAGAGCGATTCACGCAGTGGCTGGCGACGTAGGCCGCGCATCCAACCTCACCGCCTGCGGGTGGGCATGAGCAATGCCGTAGCCGCAGGCAACGCGTCGAGCTGGGCCGTCCGCGCCATGCTCGCGCCGGCGGTCCTGTTCCTGATCGCCTGTTTCGTGATCCCGGTGATCTATGTACTGGCGCTGAGCGTCACCGGCGCCAACGCACCGATCGGCCATTTCCAGCGGCTGGCCACCGTGCCGGTCTACTTGAAGGTGCTGGCCAACACGTTCACCACGTCGCTGCTGGTGACCTTCTGGTGTCTCGTGCTGGGCTATCCGCTCGCCTACGTCATGGCGACCCGCAAGGGGCCGATCGCCATCGTGCTGTTCGCGGTCGTGGCAATGAGCTTCTGGACCGGCTTCGTGGTGCGCACCTATGCCTGGCTTGTCATCCTGGGCAACAAGGGAGTCCTGGTTGCGTTGGCCTCGCTGTTCGACCTCGGCCCGCCACCGCAGCTGCTGTTCACCTCGCTCGCCTCGACGCTCGGCATGACGCACATCCTGCTGCCATTCATGGTGCTTGCGCTCTACGGCGTGATGCGCCGGATCGATCCGACGCATCTGCGCGCGGCGCACAGCCTGGGCGCGCCGCCGTTTCGTGCGTTCCGCGAGGTGTTCCTGCCGCTCAGCCTGCCCGGCGTGGTGAACGGCTCGATCCTGGTGTTCACGCTGTGCCTGGGTTTCTACGTCACGCCCATTCTGCTGGGCACGCCGCGCGACATGATGATCTCGCAGCTCATCACGCAGCAGGTCGAAGAGCTGCTCGCCTGGGACTTCGCTGCCGCGCTCGCCGCGGTGCTGCTTTTCTTCACGCTGGTCTTGCTTGCCATCTACAACCGCATCGCCGGCCTGGATCGACTATGGGGCTGAATCGCAGCGACGCGTTGCGGGGCATGCCGGTGATGTTCCTGGCGGTGCTCTCGGGGTTGTTCCTGCTCGCGCCGATCCTGGTCGTGGTGCCGATGTCGTTCTCGACCTCGATCTCGTTCGAATTCCCCCCGCCGGGATATGGCCTGGGCTACTACGCCAAGTTTGCGACCGACGCCGACTGGCTCGAGCCCACGGCCAACAGTTTCGTCGTCGCGGCGGGCACGACGGTCCTCACCTTGTTGCTCGTGATCCCCGCATCGTTCGCCTACGTGCGCCATCGTTTCTGGGGCCGCGATGCGATCAACCTGCTCATCCTGTTGCCGCTGATGGTGCCGCACGTGGTGAGCGGCCTGGGCTATTACGGCTACTTGAGCGCGATTCAGCTGCGCGGCACGGCGCTCGGGGTGGTCATCGCTCACACCGCGCTCGCGATTCCGGTGGTGTTTCTGGTGATCACCGCGGCGCTCAAGGGCTTCGATCGCAA
>CADEDU010000025.1:28676-37296 GCA_902826155.1 uncultured beta proteobacterium | reverse complement strand
GGCGAAGTCCTGCCGATCAATCCGAAGTACGAGTCGGTGCTCGGGCGTCGATGCTATGCGAATGTGGATGCGCTGCCCGCCGCGCCCGATGTCGTTGCCTTCTGCGTTTCCTATGCGCGCGTGCGCGAGAACCTCGAACTGGTCGCACGCAAGGGCGCGCGCGGCGCGGTGATCTACGACGGCGGATTTGCCGAACGCGGCGCCGAAGGCAAGGCGTTGCAGCAGGCGGTGGTGGCGATCTGCCGCGAGGCGAACATCGCGCTCAACGGGCCCAACTGCATGGGCATCCTCAATCCGGTCAGCCGGACCACGACGTACATGCAGGAAGTGCGCGATCCCGCGCGGCTTGGCGGCAACGTCGGATTGATCTCGCAAAGCGGCTCGGTGTGCATCGGCATGCTCGCCGATCTGCGGCGCTTCGGGTACAGCCACGTCATTTCGTCGGGCAATGAAGCGGTCGTTACGCTGGTCGACTACCTCGATGTGCTGATCGACGAACCGCAGACCAAGGTGATCGCGCTGTTCGTCGAATCGGTGCGCAATCCGGAGCGGTTCGTCGCCGCGCTCGACCGCGCCGCCGATGCCGGCAAGCCGGTGGTCGTGCTCAAGGTCGGGCGCTCGGCGCGTACGCAGCGCGCGGTCACCAGTCACACCGGCGGCCTGGCGGGTGAGTCGCGCGTGTTCTCCGAAGTGCTGCGTGCGCATCGCGCCATCGAAGTCGACGACATGGACGCGCTCACCGAAGTGCTCGCGGTATGCCAGGGGAAGGTGCTGCCCACGGGCCCGCGAATCGGCGTCGTCACGGCCTCCGGTGGACAGGCCGAGTTGATTCTCGATGTGTCGGAGAGCTGTGGCATCGATCTGCCGCCGTTGCCTGCCGACATCCTCGAGCAGGCCGAGCGTGTGATCGGTCCGCTGGTGGGTGACGGCAATCCGCTCGATGCATGGGGCAACGGCGACTTCCGCACCAATTTTCCACACGCGCTGGCGATGCTCGATGCCAATGCGCAGTGCGACAACGTCGTGCTTTGCTCCGACTCGTTCGATCTGAATCCGATGGGCCGCCCCGAGCGTGCGCTCGACTACGCGCGTGTCGCCGTCGAGGCCGCCGCCAAGAGTCGCAAGCCGCATTTCGTGATGGGCATGCGCCCCGGGGTCATGCAGGTCTCGCAGATCGATTTCGCGCTCGAGCATGGATTGCCGACGGTGGGCGGAACACGCCAGGGGCTCGGGGCGATCGCGCAGGTGGCGCGTTGGTCGACGCGGCGCTCGCCCCCTTTAACCGAGATGACGGTGGCAGGCGGAGGCATCGGAGCGTTCAACTCGGCCGCGCAGCGCGCAACCATCCATGAAGCCGATGCCAAACGCCTGCTCGGCATGCAAGGCCTGCCGGTGACTGCGGAGGTCCTGGCAAAGTCGATCGCCGACGCGGTGCGTGCCGCGGAGACCATCGGGTTTCCGGTGGCGCTCAAAGTCGTGTCCGACGGTATCCCGCACAAATCCGATCGCGGCCTGGTCGTCATCGGCGTGCGCGACGAGACCGAGTTGGTGGCAGCGTGGCGCACGTTGGAGACGCGCATCCGCGAGCAGCAACTGACGGACAAGGTCGCCGGCTTGCTCGTGCAGGAGATGGTGAGCGGAGGCATCGAAGTGTTTGCCGGTGTCTCGCGCGATCCGGACTTCGGCCTGATGCTGGCGTTCGGATCGGGCGGCATTGCGATCGAGCTGCTTCAGGATGTGGCGCTGCGCGCCTTGCCGCTGCGGCAGGGCGATGCGCGGGCGATGGTCCAGAGCACCAAGAGCGCCAAGCTGCTGGCCGGCGCGCGATCGCATACGCCCTACGATGTCGACAGCCTTGTTGCCTGCATCGAAACCTTCGCCGCGTTCGCGCACGCCGAGCGGGCACACATCGCCGAAATCGACCTCAATCCGATCATCGTCCTGCCGGCGGGCCGCGGCTGCCGGATCGTGGACGCGCTCATCGTTCCGCGCGCACCCGTCTGAAGGAATCGCCATGGCAGCCGAACCGACAGTCCTCTACGAAACCGACGAGCGCGTCGGCATCGTCACGCTCAATCGTCCCGCCAAGCTGAACGCGATCAACGTCGACTTGCGCAAGGCTGCGGTCGAGGCGTTCCAGCGCGCCGACGAAGATCCGAACACGAGCGTGGTGCTGCTGCGCGCCAATGGCCGCAGTTTCTGCGTCGGCTACGACATCGGCGGCCAGGACCCGGAGAAGGAGAAATGGCGTCACGACGCGCTGCGCTGGCACGCGCATCTGCGGCACGGGCTGGCGTTCGAGATGACGCCCTGGGATATGCGAAAGCCCGTCATCGCCTCGGTGCAAGGCCACGCGCTGGGCGGCGGCTGCGAGCTCGCGATGTTCTGCGACCTGACGATCGCCGCGGACAACGCGCAATTCGGCGAGCCGGAAATACGGTTTTCCGATGCCGGGCCGGCGATCGTGATGCCCTGGATCATCGGTTACAAGAAGGCGCGCGAGCTGCTCTACTTCGGCGACATGATCGACGCCAAGACGGCGCTCGATCTGGGCATGATCAACCGTATCGTGCCGCTTGCCGAGTTGCCGCAGGCCTCGCTCAAGTACGCCAAGCGTCTGGCATTGATCTCGCCCGAGGCGTTGGTCGGGGCCAAGCTCTCGATCAATCGCGGTGCCGATGCCGCTGGCTTCCGCAACGCGATGATGGCGGGCCTGGACATCGTCTCGCCGCTCTACGCCGCGCGCACCGAGTTCGGCGAGAAGTTCCACGAGATCACGGCACGCGACGGCCTGGGCGCCGCGCTCAAGTGGCGCGGGGATCAGTTCAAAGAATGACTCCGACGGCGGCGAACGGCGCCTACCTGCGCCTCACCAACGTGGTTAAGTCGTACGACGGCGCCATCAACGCCGTCGACGATGTCTCGCTCGACATCGCACGCGGCGAGTTCATCACCCTGCTGGGGCCGAGCGGATCGGGCAAGACCACGACGCTCACCATGGTCGCCGGCTTCGAAACCCCGACACGCGGCTCGATCCTGCTCGAAGGGCGCGACCTCATCCAGCTCAAGCCGTGGCAGCGCAACATCGGCATGGTGTTCCAGAGCTACGCGTTGTTCCCGCACATGACGATCGAGAAGAACGTCGCGTTCCCGCTGCGCATGCGCGGCGTGGCGGGCGACGACGTCCGTCGGCGCGTCGATGAGGTGCTCGCGCTGGTGGGCCTGTCGGCGTTTCGCGCGCGCCATCCGCGCGAGCTCTCCGGTGGACAACAGCAGCGCGTCGCACTGGCACGCGGTCTGGTGTTCCGGCCCGACGTGCTGCTGCTCGATGAGCCGCTCGGCGCGCTCGACAAGAATCTGCGCGAACAGATGCAGGTGGAGATCAAGCGCATCCATCGCGACGTCGGCATCACCATGATCTACGTGACGCACGATCAGACCGAAGCGATGACGATGTCCGATCGCATCGCGGTGTTCAACGCCGGTCGGATCGAGCAGGTCGCCGCGCCGCTCGAGGTGTATCACCGGCCCGCTACGCGCTTCGTCGGTGAGTTCATCGGCGACAGCAATTTTCTGGAAGGCACGATCGCCGACGGGACTGAGTCGGCCGCCGCCGTCGACGGGCTGGGCCGGGTGCCGCTAGTCGCCGATCGAACCGTCGCGTCCGGCACGCACGTGGACATCCTGCTGCGTCCGGAGCGTGTGCGCGCCGTCGATCTCAGCGGAGCTGACGTGCATGCAAAGTTCGCGATCGAGACGCTGATCAACTACGGCGAGAGCATCCTCGCGATCGGCAAGCTGGCGGGCCGGCCGTTTCGGGTGCGCATCGCGGGGCTCGCGCCCGCATCATTGCGCGAAGGGGGTGAAGTGCCGGTCGGCTGGCGCGTGGAAGATATGCATGTCATCCCGCGCCCGCGGGGGTGATGGGAGAAGCGTGGCAGGTAAAGCCTGTCAATCGTCCAGCATCAGCCGCATCGGCACCATGCTCGATCGCTCGAAGCCGGCGCGTTCGTACAAGTGCATGGCCGCGGCGTTGTCGAAATCGGTGAGCAGAGAGATCCGCTTGATGCCGCGCGACGATGCGTAGCGTTTCACTGCGGTCAGCAGCGCGGTGCCTACGCCGTGGCCGCGCTGATCCGGATGCACCACCACGTCTTCCAGCCAGGCGGCTGGCGCGCCCAGGTAGGTGCTCTCGGAGAACAGCAGATTGCAGGTGCCGATCACCTGGCGTGCGGCGGCGGTGGCATCGAGTGCGACGAAGATCGTGCCGATTGCCGGATTGTCGAAAATCCGCGTGAGGCCGGTGCGCTGGCGCTCCGCATCCGGTTTGAACTCGCGCTCCTGCGCGAACAGCGCGCCAAGCAGCGCAACGAGCGCGGGCAGATCGTCGCGCGCGGCCGGTTCGACGCGGATCGATCGCGTCATGTGACGTGCTGCGCAGGCTTGCGATCAGCAAGCGTGCGATTCACTCGCGGCAGGATGTCCTGCGCGAACAAGCGCATCGAATCGTGCACGAGCGTGGGCGCCATGTAGCCGAAGTTCTGCAGCAGCACGACGTGGTCGACGCCCATGTCGTACAGCCGGATCATCTTGTCGACGAGCGTGTCAGTGTCGCCGAACAGGGCCAGGCCGCTCTTCATGATGTCGTCGTAGGTCTGGCTCTTGGCGTAGAGCCGCGTCTCGACGTAGAGATCGAACGGCTTGGCGGCGCGCTCGCGGCAGGCGGCATCCGATGCGGCGGCGTGTGCATGCAAGCACACCATGACGTCGCCCTTCGGTCCCGACTTTGGCGTCGATTGAGGCGTCGACAGGGGTGTCGATTGAGGCGACGCCTCGGGCGACTCCGCATAGCCGCGCTGATATTCGCTCACCAGCGATGCGATCTGATCGAAGGTGTCGACCGATGCGTACGGCACGCACAGCAGATTGTTGCCTTGGCGCCCGATCCAGTACGCAGCTTCCCTGGCGAGTACTGCGCAATAGATCGGCGGCGTGGGTTGCTGAATCGGCGCAACCTGCAATTGCACTTGGTCGACGCTCGTGAACTTGCCGCTGTGGCTGACGCGTTCGCCACTCAGCGCACGCTTCAGGATCGCAAGGTTCTCGTCGAAGCGCTCGCGCTTGTGCGCCGGGTCGATGGCGTAACCGGCGAACTCGTGCTTCAGATAGCCGGAGCCCACGCCGAGGGTGAGCCGGCCGTTGGACAGGATATCCACCATCGCCCAGCTCTCGGCGAGGGTGAGCGGATGATGGAACGTGAGGATCGAGATGCCCGAGGCGAGTCGAATCCGTTTGCAGCGCTCGGCCAGCATCGCCAGATACACCGCCGGATTGGGCACCGAGCCGTATTCGTGGAAGTGGTGCTCGGCGACCATGAACGTGTCGTAGCCCAGCTGCTCGGCGAGCTGGCACTGCGCGGCCACCTGTTCGTAGAGTTCCGGGATGGTGCGCGGATGACGCGGATGGTGATCCTGCACCGAGAAGATCGAAATGCGCATCGCGCCGGCGGCGGCGCTGGCACTGCGCGGTGCGGGTTGCGTCATGGCGAGTCCTTTGCTGTTGCCGCGCGATGCGCTAAGCCGAGCGCGACGCGGCCAGTCGAGCGACCGGCTCTTCCTTGATCGGCCAGTTGAGCAGCGCGGCCACCACACCCAGCGCGGCGGCGACCATCCACACGACATCGTATGAACCAGTCGCGTCGTACACACGGCCACCGAGCCAGCCGCCCAGGAATGCGCCCATTTGATGACACAGGAACGTGATGCCCGAGAGCATCGACATGTTGCGCACGCCGAACACGCTCACGATGGTGCCGGTGGTGAGCGGCACGGTGGCCAGCCACGACAACCCCATCACGATGCCGAACGCATAGGCGGTCCACGGCGTCACGGTGGTGAAGGCGAACAGCACGATCGCGATCGTGCGCGAGAAATACATGATCGAGAGAATCAGCGGCTTGCGTACGTGCGTGCCCAGTCGCCCGGCCATGTACGAGCCGATGATGTTCACCAGCCCGATCAGCGCCAGCACGGTCGTACCCACGCCGGCCGAGAGCTGCCGATCGACCAGAAATGCCGGCAGATGCGTGGCGATGAAGGTCACGTGGAAACCGCACACGAAGTAGCCGGCCGAAAGCAGTAAGAACCCCTTGTGCGCGAACGCTTCGCGCAACGCCGCGCCGACCGAGATGTCGGTGCTGGCTCTCGCGGGGTTGCCGTCGTGCCACATCGACGTCGAGAGCGGGATCACCAGCGACACGATCGCCGCCATCAACAGCAGTGCGCCGCCCCAGCCGAGCATCGAGATCGCGGTCTGCTCGATCGGCATCATGATGAACTGACCGAACGACCCGACCGCCCCTGCGATACCCAGCGCCGTGCTGCGCTTCTCCGGCGGCATGGCGCGGCCGATCGCAGCGAACACGGTGCCGAACGTGCAACACGACAGCCCCAGTCCGATGAGGATGCCCGCCGAGAGCACCAGCATCTGCGGTGAGTGCGCATTGGCCATCAACACCAGGCCGACGATGTAGAGCACGGCGCCCACGATCGCGGTTTTGCCCGCGCCATGGCGGTCGGCCACCATGCCCACGAACGGCTGCGAGGCACCCCACACCAGGTTCTGCACCGCGATCGCAAAGCCGAACACTTCGCGGCCCCAGCCGTGCTCGAGGCTCATCGGCTGCAGCCACAGCCCGAAGCCATGGCGCACACCGACCGAAATGGCGAGCAGCACCGCGCCGCAGGCCAGGACGACCGCAGGCGTGCGCCAGGTCGCGCGGCTCATGCTCTGGTGCTCATACTCGGCACGGTCCGATCGGAATCAGCTCGATGACGTTCGCGTGACGAGCGCGGATGGCCGCTCGCACGGTGCGTTAGGGGTGATGCAAACGGCGCCTGCGCTGCGATTTGGACCACGTTTACATCGTGCCCGGATAGGCGCCGCCGTCGAGCAGTACGTTCTGCCCGATGATGAAGCCGGCCTGCGCGCTGCACAGGAAAGCGCAGGCATCGCCGAAGTCGGCCGGATCGCCGATCCGACCCGCCGGGATCGACTTGATGCGCTCCTTGAACATCTCGTCGGCACTGATGCCGCGCCGCGCGCCCATTGCCGCCATCGTCGTCTTCTGCCGCTCGGTGGAGTGGAAGCCCGGCAGCAGGTTGTTGATGGTGACGTTGTCCTTGGCGACCTGCCGTGCGATACCGGCGCAGAAGCCGGTGAGGCCGGTGCGCGCGCCGTTCGACAAACCGAGCACGTCGATCGGATGCTTCACCGCGCCGGAGGTGATGTTCACGATGCGGCCGAACTTCTGCGCCTGCATGTTATCGATGGTGCGCCGGATCAGCTCGATCGGCGCGAGCATGTTGGCATCGAGCGCCTTGATCCACTCGTCGCGGCGCCACTCGCGGAAATCGCCGGCCGGCGGACCGCCTGCGTTGGTGACGAGGATGTCGGGTTTGGGGCACGCAGCCAAGGTCGCGTCGCGGCCCGCCTCGGTGGTGATGTCACCGGCGACCGCGATGACCTTCGCGCCGGTGGCCGCGCGGATCTCGGCGGCGGCGGCTTCGAGCGCTTCGGCGCCGCGCGCGGTGATCACCAGTTCCACGCCTTCGCGCGCCAATGACATGGCGCAGGCTTTGCCCAGCCCTTTGCTGGCTGCGCACACGATGGCCTTGCGGCCGCGGATTCCCAGCTCCATCGACGTTCTCCTGTCTGCGGGCGGATGAGCATGTGTTCGGGCGAAGACCCGAGGCTCACGCACCCTTCGGTTTCAATGTCACGATCAATACCCCGATCATGACCGCAATCGCACCGGCACACTGCAACGGCGTGAGCCGCTCCTCCAGGCCGACGTAGCCGAACGCGATCGTCGTGATCGGGCCGAGCATACCCATCACCGCGAAGCGATTGGCGCCGACGCGCTTGAGCGCCTCGGAGGTCATGAAGATCGGGATCACGGTCGAGCCCACCGCCATGATGATTGCCGACCAGTACACCGGCATCGGCAGCGTGAGCGCACTCAGCGGTCGCAGCGCGATGAACTGCGCCAGGCAGATGAGGCTCGCGACGATCATCGAGTAGGCGGTGAAGCGCAGGCTGCCGATGCGCTTGATCACTTCGGTGCCCATGACGAGGTAGATCGCGTAGCTCACCGCCGCGGCGAACACCAGCGCGGCACCGAGAAAGAACGAGGCGTGCTGCTGATCGAGCCGCTCGTAGAACACCAGCACGAGGCCGAGGTAGCTCATCGTCACTGCAACAAGCTGGCGCTTGCCGGGCGGGCGCTTCATCCACAGCCACGACAGCAGCACGACCACCGTGGGATACAGGAACATGATCAGCCGCCCCACGCCTGCGGCCACGTACTGCAGACCGAGAAAATCGAGGAAGCTCGCCGCGTAGTAGGCGATGAATCCGAGGAATGCGATATCCCACCAGTCGCGTGCGGAGAGCTTCCTGGCCGGCTGCGTGCGTTCGATCCACCAGGCGATCACGATGAAAAACGGTAGCGAGAAACCCATGCGCAGCGCGAGCAGGGTGATCGGATCGGTTGCGTACGCATAGGCGTACTTGATCAGCCCCGGACGCAGCGAAAACAGCATGACCCCGCCGATGCCCA
>CADEDU010000025.1:2903-28576 GCA_902826155.1 uncultured beta proteobacterium | reverse complement strand
CCACCCAGGATCGAGCCGAGCACGCCGCGAATCACCGCGCGGCCCACCTGCGAGCCGATCGATCGCGCCGCACTCTTGGCCGCCGATTCGAGGATGCCTTCCTTGCGCCCGCCGCGTGGACCGGTGCTGCCCATCAGGACTTCGCCCAGCGTGCCCATGATGCCGCCGCCGGCACTCGCTTCGCCCGGTTGCGTCGTCGGCGCGCCACCGCCCGCCTTGGTCGCGAGTTTCTCGTACGCCGACTCGCGATCGACCGCCTTCTCGTAGTGACCGGCCAATGCCGAGCCGCTGATGATAGCCTTGCGCTCCGCAGCGTCGATCGGACCGATGCGGCTGGCCGGTGGCATCACGAAAACGCGCTCGACCACCGTGGGACTGCCCTTGGGGTCGAGGAATGAAACCAGCGCCTCGCCCACAGCGAGTTCGGTGATGGCATCGGCGGTCTTGAAGCGCGAGTTGCTGCGCATCGTCTCGGCCGCGGTCTGCACCGCTTTCTGATCGCGCGGCGTGAACGCGCGCAGCGCGTGCTGCACGCGATTGCCCAGTTGCCCCAACACCGTCTCGGGCACGTCGAGCGGGTTCTGCGTCACGAAGTACACGCCGACCCCTTTTGAGCGCACCAGCCGCACCACCTGCTCGATCTTCTCGAGCAGCGCCTTGGGCGCATCGTTGAACAGCAGATGCGCCTCATCGAAGAAGAACACCAGCTTCGGCTTCTCCAGGTCGCCGACCTCGGGCAGCCGCTCGAACAGTTCCGACAGCAGATACAGCAGGAACGTCGAGTAGAGCTTGGGTGCGTTCAGCAGCTTGTCGGCGGCCAGGATGTTGATGACGCCGCGCCCTTTGCTGTCGGTCTGGATGAGATCCTCGATGTCCAGTGCCGGCTCGCCGAAGAATTTCTCGGCGCCTTGTTGTTCCAGCTCGAGCAGTCCGCGCTGGATCGCACCGACGGAAGCCGCCGAGACGTTGCCGTACTCGGTGGTGAGTTTCTTGGCGTTGTCGCCGACGAACTGCACCATCGCCCGCAGATCCTTCAGGTCGAGCAGCAGCAGGCCGTTGTCGTCGGCGACCTTGAACACGATCGCCAGCACGCCCTGCTGGGTGTCGTTCAGGTTGAGCAGCCGGCTCATCAGCAGCGGCCCCATCTCCGAGATGGTGGTGCGCACCGGGTGGCCCATCTCGCCGAACACGTCCCAGAACGCGACCGGGAAGCCCTGCCACGTTGGCTCGTCGAACTTCAGATTCTTCAGGCGCTCGGCCATCTTGGTCGACAGCGACCCGGCGGCCGACAGGCCGGACAGATCGCCCTTCACGTCGGCCATGAACACCGGCACGCCCGCGGCGGAGAAGCGTTCGGCCAGGACCTGCAACGTGACGGTCTTGCCGGTACCGGTGGCCCCGGCAATCAGCCCATGCCGGTTCGCCAGGCCGGGCAGAAGCGCGACGTCTTTGTCGCCGGCGCGTGCAATTACGAGCGGTTCAGCCATGGGATGGTCCTGTCCGGGGGATTGGCGAGCTAAAATTATAGACGGCCCGCTGCACGCGGCCGCGCACGACCACGGCGCTGATGGCGGTGTCCGCTTTCATTACGTCGTGGCGTCGCGGTTTCATCCACGCGGCTTCATCCACGCGAATTCACCCGCGCGGCCTTACCTGACATCCGTCCGACGCACCCAACCTCGAGATCTCACGGACCGCAACTGCTGCGGCCGACATCCATCATGGCCGGTCATTCCAAGTGGGCGAACATCAAGCACAAGAAGGCGGCTGCCGATGCCAAGAAGGGCAAGGTATTCACCCGCCTCATCAAGGAGATCACCGTTGCCGCTCGTATGGGCGGCGGTGATCCGAACATGAACCCGCGCCTGCGCCTGGCGATGGACAAGGCGCAGGAAGCCAACATGCCCAAGGACAACGTCGAGCGCGCGATCAAACGCGGCTCGGGCGATCTGGAAGGCGTGAATTACGAGGAGATCCGCTACGAGGGCTACGGCATCGGTGGCGCGGCGGTGATCGTCGATTGCATGACCGACAACCGCACCCGCACTGTCGGCGAGGTGCGCCACGCGTTCGCCAAGCACGGCGGCAATCTCGGCACCGACGGCTCGGTCGCGTTCCTGTTCAAGCATTGCGGGCAGTTCCTGTTTGCGCCGGGCGTCAGCGAAGACAAGGTGATGGAGGCCGCCCTCGATGCCGGCGCCGAAGACGTCGTGAGCAACGAGGACGGTTCGATCGAGGTGCTGTGCGCACCGAACGACTTCGGCAAGGTCAAGGACGCGCTCGAAACAGCGGGCCTGAAATCCGAGGTCGCCGAGATCACCATGCGTCCGGGCAGCGAGACGGCGCTTACCGGCGACGACGCCGGCAAGATGCAGAAGCTGCTCGATGCGCTCGAGTCGATCGACGATGTGCAGGAGGTCTACACCACCGCGTCGCTGGATGCCTAGGCGGCAGAGCTACCCTTGACCGGATTCAACACCAAGGCGCTCGCCGCGGTTTTTCTGGTCATGTGGGGCTCGGGCTTCATCGCCTGCAAGGCCGGTCTGGCCTACGCCGAGCCGCTCACCTACCTGTGGTACCGCTTCGGCATCGCCGCCGTGATCCTGGCGATCGTTGCTGTGGCGATGCGCGCACCCTGGCCCAATTCGCTTGCCCGCTACGGGCATCTCGCTGTTGCCGGCGCGCTGGTGCATGCCATCTATCTGGGACCGAATTTCTTCGCGGCCTCGCGTGGTTTTCCGGTGGGCGTGACCGCTCTCATCGGCGCGCTCCAGCCGATCCTCACCGCGGCGATCGCCAGCCGATTGCTCGCCGAGCGCGTGTCGCCGCGGCAGTGGGCAGGGCTGATCGTGGGCCTGGCCGGCATCGTCATGGTGCTCTCCGACAAGCTCGCGTTCGACTGGAGCCAGCCGTTCGAGTTGTTTCTGGTGGGCTGCGGCATCGTCAGTCTGACGGTCGGCACGCTCTACCAGAAGCGCTTCTGCGGCTGGATGGATCTGCGCACCGGCACGGTAGTGCAACTGTTGGTCGCGGCATCGCTCATGCTGCTTGGCGCGGGCACGCTCGAATCGTTTCGCGTGCAGTGGACGGCGCCGTTCATCACGGCGTTGTCTGCGTTGATCCTCATGTCGGTGATCACCTACAGCCTGATGCATCTGCTGTTCCTGCGCGGCGCCGCCTCGCGCGTGGCGAGCATGTTCTATCTGGTGCCGCCGTTCACCTCGACCATCCTGTACTTCTTCTTCGGCGAGGATCTGGGCGCTCTGGCCATCGCTGGCATCGCCGTCACGGTCGGCGGCGTTGCGCTCGCCACACGGCGCGCTTGATGGCGTTGTCGCGAGGCGGATCGGCGTCTCTATAATTGCGCATGCCTAACGCAGCTCCCCGCGACGCCGATTCCCGTGGCGTCGATTCCCGCGATACCTCCTCGCCGGCCACTGTCCGCATCCTGGGCATCGATCCGGGCCTGCGTATCACCGGCTTCGGCATCATCGAGAAGTGCGGCAACAAGCTCGTGTACGTATCGAGCGGCTGCGTGAAATCCCCCAGTGATGCCGCATTGCCCGATCGCCTGCAGGTGCTGCTCGAGAATCTGCGCGAGGTGATTGCCTCGCATCGGCCGCAACAGGTGGCACTCGAAAAAGTGTTCGTCAACGTCAATCCGCAGTCGACGCTGCTGCTTGGCCAGGCGCGCGGCACGGCGATCTGCGCGGCGGTGCTCGCGCAATTGCCGGTGGCGGAGTACACCGCGTTGCAGGTCAAGCAATCGGTGGTCGGCAACGGACACGCAACCAAGGAGCAGGTGCAGGAAATGGTGAAGCGACTGCTCGGGTTGGCGGGCTATCCAAGCGCCGATGCGGCCGACGCGCTTGCGTGCGCGATCTGTCATGCGCACGGCGGTCAGGGCATGGGCAGTCTCGCCACGGCCGGATTTCGCGTACGAGGCGGTCGGCTGATCGGCACCGCAGCGGGACGCACGGCGCCGACGCGCAGAGCCGGTAGCGCCGCTCGAGGCGGAGCGCGCACGCGATGATCGGCCGCATTCAAGGCACCCTGGTGTCGAAGCAGCCACCGTCGATCCTGGTGGACTGCGCCGGCGTGGGCTATGAGCTCGAAGCGCCGATGAGCACGATCTACAACCTGCCCAATCTCGGCGAGCGGGTCACGTTGCTCACGCATATGGTGGTGCGCGAGGATGCGCACTTGTTGTTCGGCTTCGGCTCGGAGAGCGAGCGCGGCGCGTTTCGGCAGCTGGTGCGGATCAGCGGCGTGGGCCCGCGCACCGCGCTCGCGGTCCTGTCGGGCATGACGGTCAACGAGCTCGCCGAAGCAGTGACGATGCAAGAGGCTGTGCGCCTCACGCGCGTGCCGGGCATCGGCAAGAAGACCGCCGAGCGTCTGCTGCTGGAGCTCAAAGGCAAGCTCGGCGCCGATCTGCCGACCGAAGGCATGGCGCGCGCAAGCGGCGCATCGGCCGATGTGCTGCAGGCATTGCTGGCGTTGGGTTACAACGAGCGCGAAGCCCAGGCCGCGGTGAAGGAACTGCCCGAGGGCGTCAGCGTCACCGACGGCATCAAGCAGGCGTTGAAGCGATTCTCCAAGGCGTGACCATGGCCATCGAAACCGACCGCCTCATCTCCGCCGAACCCGCGAGCAAGCAGGAGGAAGCGCTCGAACGCGCGCTGCGGCCGCGGGTGCTGGCGGAGTATGTCGGTCAGGAGAAGGTGCGTGGCCAGTTGTCGATCTTCATCGAGGCGGCGCGTGGTCGCAAAGAGGCGCTCGATCACGTGCTGCTGTTCGGGCCGCCCGGGTTGGGCAAGACCACGCTGGCGCACATCATCGCCCGCGAGATGGGCGTGAATCTGCGACAGACCTCGGGGCCAGTGTTGGAGAAACCCGGTGATCTGGCGGCGCAGCTCACCAACCTCGAGCCCAACGACGTGCTGTTCATCGACGAGATCCATCGGCTCTCGCCGGTGGTCGAGGAAATCCTCTATCCCGCGCTGGAGGATTTCCAGATCGACATCATCATCGGTCAGGGCCCGGCCGCGCGCTCGGTGAAGCTCGACCTGCAGCCGTTTACGCTCGTCGGCGCCACCACGCGCGCGGGGATGCTCACCAATCCGCTGCGCGATCGCTTCGGCATCGTGTCGCGCCTGGAGTTCTACACGCCGTCCGAACTGCAGCTGATCGTCTCGCGCTCGGCGGCACTGCTCGGCTGTGAGTTCACGCCCGAGGGCGCGCTGGAGATCGCGCGGCGCTCGCGCGGTACGCCGCGCATCGCCAACCGCCTGCTGCGCCGGGTGCGCGACTTCGCCCAGGTGCGCGCGCAGGGCAAGGTGACAACCGAGGTGGCCGATGCCGCGCTGTCGATGCTCGATGTCGATGAGATCGGGCTCGACGTGCTCGACCGCAAATTGCTGCTGGCCGTGATCGAAAAATTCAGCGGCGGGCCGGTCGGGGTCGACAACCTGGCCGCTGCGATCAGCGAGGAGCGCGACACGATCGAAGACGTGATCGAACCGTTCCTGATCCAGCAGGGCTATCTGCAGCGCACTCCGCGCGGACGCATCGCCACGCCGCTAGCGTATCGCCACTTCGGGTTGGTCCTGCCGAAGGACGCTGCACCGCACGATCTGTTCAACGTGGGCGGTGCGACTGGAAGCGGCGCCTCGACGCCCGACGCGTAGGTCGGGGCTCGTCCGAGGGACTCTGCGGGACGAGAAGTTTCGCCTGGGCTAACCCCGATTCGCACCGGCCCCCGTTCATAGCCGGACTTCCATCCGATCGAGGTGTTTCATGTTTTGTCCATCGCTTCGTCGTTCACTCCTGGCGGGGGCGTTCACCCTGTCCGCGGCCCTGACGACTGCGGCCCAAGCGTTCTGCGGCTTCTACGTCGGCAAGGCCGATGCTGATCTGTTCAACGATGCCTCCCAGGTGGTGATGGTGCGCGATGGCGACCGCACCACGATCACGATGCGCAACGACTACAAAGGGCCGCTGGGCGATTTCGCGATGGTCGTGCCGGTGCCCGAGGTGCTGAAGAAGGACCAGATCAAAGTCGTGGACAAGGTGTTGATCGAACGCATCGACGCCTACAGCGCGCCGCGCCTGGCCGAGTACCACGACGGCAATCCGTGCGGGCCGCGTCGCGAAATGATGCTGCAAGGCCGGGCGGCCGCAGGCGTGCCTGCGCCGATGGCTGCACGACCCGCCTCCCGCGCCGATCTGGGCGTGCAGGTCGAGGCGCAGTACACCATCGGCGAGTACGACGTGGTGATCCTGTCGGCCAACGAATCGAACGGCCTGGAGACATGGTTGCTGCAGAACGGCTACAAGATTCCCGCCGGTGCGGCCAAGGCGCTCGCGCCGTACATCAAGCAGGAGCTCAAGTTCTTCGTCGCGCGCGTCGACATGACCGAGCACGCCAAGACCGGCTCAGAGTATTTGCGGCCGATGCAGTTCAACTTCCGCTCCGAGAAATTCATGCTGCCGATCCGCCTCGGCATGCTGAACGCGCGCGGGCCGCAGGATCTGGTGTTGTGGGTGCTCTCGAAGCAGGGCCGCGTGGAGGCGACCAACTATCGCACCGTGAAGCTGCCGGCGAACATGGACATTCCGACTTACGTGCGCGGCGACTTCCGCAGCTTCTACAAGTCGATGTTCGACGAGCAGGCCAAGCGTGAAGCCTATAAGGTCGTGTTCACCGAATACGTGTGGGATATGGGCTGGTGCGATCCGTGCGCTGCCAATCCGCTCACGCCGGCCGAACTCAAAGGGCTGGGGGTTACCTGGCTCGCGGGCGATCAGCACGTTACGCCCGGCACACCCGGCAATCCGCGGCTCATGCCACGCCGTCCGGCGCCCTCCACGAGTGAAGCGCAGCCGGTGATGGTCACGCGCTTGCACGTGCGTTACACGCCGCAGACGTTCCCCGAGGATCTGGTGTTCCAGGAAACCAAGGATCGCGGCAACTACCAGACGCGCTACGTGCTGCGCCACCCGTTCAAGATCGCTGAGGATGCGTGTCCGGAAGCCAAGGCTTATCTCGAGCAGGTGCGCAACCGCCAGGAGAAGGAAGCCCAGGTGCTGGCCAACCTCACCGGCTGGGAGATCGGCGGCATCCGCGACAAGATGGGCCTGCACCGTGCCGCGCGCGGCTGGCGCAGCATCTTCAGCGAAGACTGGTTCAAGGCCTCGCCGTGAGCGGGCAACACGCCTCGGGCACGCTGGCGCCGACGAGCCGTCGCGCGCCTGGTGCGGGCAGCCCGAGCTTGCAAGAGTGGCTCGGACGGTTCGCTCGCCTGCGCGCCCGGTTGCCCACTCGGTTGCCAACTCGGTTGCCAGAAGACGCGCGCGTTTATCAGATCCTGTTCCTGGCGAGTTTCCTCACGATCGGCGTACTGACGCGCGATTTCACGCTATGGCCGATGCAGATGGCGCTCACGTTCGCCGCGGGTGTGGCGACGCAAGCGTTCTTCATCCACCGACTCGAGATTCGCAATGTCGGGTATTTGAGCGCGATCGTCACCTGCTTCGGGTTGTCGCTGTTGTTGCGCGCCGATTCGTTATGGGTGCATCCGGCCGCGGCGGCGCTGGCGATCGGCGCCAAGTTCGTCGTGCGCTATCGCGGCAAGCACATCTTCAATCCGGCGAATCTCGGCGTGATGTTCGGACTGCTGATCGCGCCCGGCGCCTGGACATCGCCGGGTCAGTGGGGCAGCGACCTGGTGCTGTTCGGCTGGTTCATCGCGCTGGGCATGGTGGTCACCGCCCGGGCGCGGCGCTTCGACGTCAGTCTGGTGTTTCTCGCTACCTACGCGGGGCTGCTCGCCGGCCGCATCGCGTGGCTGGAGCAGAGCTGGTCGGTGTTCACGCATCAGATCAACAGTGGTGCGCTGCTACTATTCACGTTCTTCATGATCTCCGATCCGATGACCACGCCTAACGCGCGTCTTGCGCGGATTGTCTTCGCGATGATCGTGGCGCTTGGTGCATTCTCCTGGCAGTTCGGCCTGTATCGCCCCAACGCACTCGTGTGGGCGCTGTTCCTGTCCACGCCTCTGGTGCTCTTGTTCGACCGTCTGCTGCCTGCGGCCGCCCCCCGCTGGCGATCGGCGGCGCCATGAGCGTGCCGCAAGGTACGTTTGCGATTCGCCAGCGCGTCTACTATCACCATACCGACGCAGGCGGCGTGGTCTATCACGGCACGTACCTCGACTTCATGGAGGCCGCCCGCACCGAATTTCTGCAGGCGCACGGGTTCGATCTGGCGGAACTCGCGGCGCGCGACGAGGTCATGTTCATCGTGCGTGGAATTCGCGTGGACTACGCACGTCCGGGGCGCCTCAACGAGGTGCTCGCGGTCACGGCGGAAGTAGCTAAGGTAGGATTCGCCAGTCTCGACTTCATCCAGCGCGTGCTCGCCGCGCGGTCCGACGACGAGCAGGCACTCCTGACAACCGGACGAGTCGAGCTTGGCTGCGTGCACCCGGCCAGTTTCAAGCCGGTTCGCATGCCCGCATCGATAAGAACAAAACTCGGCCTACTCCAATGACGGTTACGCAAGACCTCTCCATCCTCTCCCTGATCCTGCAAGCGAGCGTCATCGTCCAACTGGTGATGGCGCTGCTCCTGCTGGTGTCGCTGGTATCTTGGTACTACATCTTTCAGAAGATGTTCAGTGTCCGCCGTGCCAAAAAGGAGACCGACAACTTCGAGCGCTTGTTCTGGAGTCGGGCCGATCTGAATGCGCTCTATCAGAACGCCACGAACGCCCGTCACCGCTCCGGCAGTCTGGAGCGCGTCTTCGAGGCGGGTTTCCGCGATTTCGTGAAGCTGCGTGGGCAGCGGGCGAGCGACCCCAACGCTCTCATCGACGGTGCACGGCGTGCCATGCGCGCCACCTACCAGCGCGAGATCGACAATCTCGATGCACACTTGGCGTTTCTCGCGTCGGTGGGTTCGGTCAGCCCGTACGTAGGCCTGCTCGGCACCGTGTGGGGCATCATGAATTCGTTCCGCGGGCTTGCGAACGTGGGCCAGGCGACGCTCTCACAAGTCGCGCCCGGTATTGCCGAGGCGCTCGTGGCCACGGCGATCGGCCTGTTCGCGGCGATTCCCGCGGTGGTTGCCTACAACCGCTACTCGCACGAGATCGATCGGTTGTCGATCCGCTTCGAGAGCTTCATCGAAGAGTTCCTCAACATCCTGCAGCGTCATGCGGCCGCTGAAGCGGCGCAGGTGCGCGCGCAGGTGTCGCAGCCGCACTATCCGCCGCAATCGCGCGCGGTGTAGAGGATCCGCATGCGTCAGCGCCGCCTGGTCAACCAGATCAACGTCGTGCCCTACATCGACGTGATGCTGGTGTTGCTGGTGATCTTCATGGTCACCGCGCCGCTGGTCACGCCCAGCGTGGTCGAGCTGCCCACGGTGGGAAAGTCGTCGCAAGCGCCGCCGCAACCGCCGATCGAGATCGTGGTCAAGGCCGACGGCAACATGCTGATCCGCGAGCGCGCGCGTACGGTTGGCAAGCAGGCTCAACCGGCGACCGAACGGCCGGTCACGATCCAGCAGATCATCGAGTTCGTGCGCCAGGCGCAGGCGAGCAACGCCGAACAGCCGGTGCTGATCGCCGGCGACAAAGACGTGCGCTATGAGGCGGTCATGAAAGTGATGGACGCGCTGCAGAAGCAGGACGTCAAACGCGTCGGCCTGCTGGTGCGTCCCGAAGGGCGATGAGATACGTTCCGCGCGCCGAGCCGGGAACCTTCCCCGCGGGCATGCTGGCCGTGCTGGTGCATGTGATGCTGTTCGCGTTCCTGTTCCTCACCGTGCGCTGGCAGATGCGGCCGCCTTCGCCAGTGTCGGCAGAGCTCTGGTCGCAAGTGCCGGTGTTGGAGGCGCCGCAGCCGCCAGCCCCCAAACCGGTGGCTGAGCCCAAGCCCGAGCCGCCTCCGCCGCCCCCGCCACCACCGGAAGTGAAAGCCCCGCCGCCGCCGCCTCCACCCGAGGTCAAGGCGCCGCCGCCTCCGCCGCCCCCGCCAGTGGAGCGACCGGCCGTCCAGAAGCCCGACATTGCCCTGGAGCAGGAGAAGAAGGCCAGGGAGGAGAAGGCGCGTCAGGAACGCGAGCAAAAGGAAAAGCTGGAGAAAGAGCGACTCGACAAACTCGCCAAGGAGAAGCTCGAAAAGGAACGGCTGGCGAAGCTGGAACGCGACCGGCAGGAAAAGCAGCGCATCGAGCAGGAGCTCAAGCGCGAGACCGAGCGCACCCGCGAGCGGCTCGCCAAGGAAATCGATCGCGAGGCGGTCGAGCGCGACACCGAGCGCAAAATGCGTGAACTCGCCGCGGCGAAGCAGGCCTCGGCTGCTGCCAATAACAAGGCGCGAGCCACCTGGATCGACCGCATCCGCGCGAAGATCCGCGGCAATATCATCATCCCCGACCTGAACGGCAACCCTTCGGTCCAGTACCGCATCGTCATTCTGCCCAGCGGCGAGATCGTCGAGGTGACGCTGGTCCGCTCCGACGGAACTCGGGTATGGGATGAAGCGGTCGAACGAGCGATTCGCAAGAGTTCGCCGTTGCCGCTTCCGGACAATCCGGAAGTTTTCGAACGGGTCCTGACCCCAACTTTCCGCTCCCGCGAATGAACCCACTGCGCGGACAAGCGGTCACATAGTGTGAAATACATCTCACCTTTCGTCTCGCTTATTGTCCGTTTGTCATTGAAAAGTATCGAAAAAAAGCCCCGATTGCTAAACTAGTCGCCCTCTCGACACCAGTCGGCATGCAGGTCGACGTACGGTCAGCATGGGGCGGCGAAAAGCCACGGACATCCTACAAACTCCGCCCTTTCCCAACTCAATGAATCTGCTCCGATCCCTATTGCTGCTGGGCGCGCTGTGCTTTTGTGCTCTCGGGCACGCGCAGCAAGGTCTGCAATTCGACGTCATCGGCGGTGGCACCGGTCAGTACCCGATCACGGTGCTGCGATTTGCCAACGAGGCCGGCATGTCCACCGAGGTGTCGCGCATCGTCAACGCCGATCTCGAGCGCAGCGGTCGCTTTCGCATGATCGCGGCCAATACGCCCAATCCGATTCCGACCGAGGTTGCGCAGGTCAATTTCACCGATTTCAGCAGCCGCAATGCCGATCATGCGGTGATCGGCGGGGTGTTTCCGGCCGGAGGCGATCGCTTCGAGGTGCGTTTTCGCCTGCTCGATGTGGCCAAGAAGGAACAGAAGGGCGGTCTGGTCTACACCGCCACCGCGCCGCAGTTGCGCCACATCGCCCATCGCATCGCCGATTACATCTATGAGCAGATCACCGGCGACAAGGGTGTGTTCAGCACGCGCATCGCCTATGTGGTCAAGCAGAGAAACCGGCACGAACTGCACGTAGCCGATGCCGACGGGTTCGGTGCCACACCGATCCTGGTCTCGCCCGAGCCGATCATGTCGCCCACGTGGTCGCCCGACGGATCGCGCATCGCCTACGTGTCGTTTCAGCAGAAGAAGCCGATCGTCTACGTGCACAACATCGCGCAGGGCCGGCAGGTCGCGGTGGCGAATTTCCGTGGCTCGAACAGTGCGCCATCGTGGTCGCCGCGCGGCGATCAGCTGGCGGTGGTGCTGACCAAGGACGGGCCGTCGCAGATCTACGCAGTCGATCCCAACGGTGGCGGCAACGCGCGCCGGCTGTCGAGTTCGACCTCGATCGACACCGAGCCGGTGTATTCGCCCGACGGCGCCTATATCTATTTCACCTCCGATCGCGGCGGCAGCCCGCAGATCTACCGGATGAGCTCCGCCGGCGGCAACGCGCAGCGCATCACGTTCGAGGGAAGCTACAACGTCTCGCCGCGCGTCAGCGCCGACGGCAAGAGCCTGGTGTTCGTGAGCCGTAACGGCGGTCGCTATCAGTTGGTGCTGCAGGATCTGGCCTCGCGCCAGACGCAGGTGCTCACCGACACCACGCGCGACGAATCGCCCAGCTTTGCCCCCAATGGCAAGATGATCCTGTATGCCACCGGCGGAGGTGTGCTTGGCGCGGTCTCGACCGACGGCCAGGTGAAGCAGCGCGTCCCGCTGCCCGCAGCCGACGTGCGCGAACCGGCATGGGGCCCATTCGTCAACTGACCATGGCACATGCGTCCGGCCATCAGCACACGCCCGCGATACCGACCCCGGTGTCGCCGCAACGTTTCCCCTTCCAACCGATAGCACTTCTTGCCGTCGTGAGTCCACAACCGTAACCAGCGGAGGATTGAATGAAAAAACTCGCAATCGTTTTTGCCGCAGCGGCGATCTTTATCGCGGGCTGTTCGAGCACGGAAGACCCGTCCGCGGCGCCGATCGGCTCGACCAAACCCAGTGCCTCCGGCGGGGCGGCCGGCAGCGGCGCGGCGGGTGGTGGTGCGCAGAAACCGCCATCGCTCACCGTGGGTCAGAATCCTTCGGGCGGCGTCGATCCGGCGCTCAAGCAGGGCATGCTCGGTCAGCGCAGCGTGTACTTCGAATTCGACAGCAACGAAATCAGCGAGAAGTACCGGCCGATGCTGCAGGCGCATGCCGGCTACCTCTCCAAGAACACCAGCGCCAAGATGCTCGTGCAGGGCAACACCGACGAGCGCGGCAGCCGCGAATACAACCTCGCGCTCGGCCAACGGCGCTCGGATTCGATCAAGCGCATGTTGGTGCTGATGGGCGCGCGCGACGCGCAGATCGAGACGGTGAGCTTCGGCGAAGAAAAGCCCAAGCGTAGCGGGAGCTCCGAGGCCGATTACGCCGAGAACCGTCGCGGCGACATGATGTACGGCGGCGAGTTCTAAGAGGGACTCGCCGGGGCAGGCGTCGCTGGGGCGGGTGTAAGATGCCCCGCGCCTGCCCTCTTGACTGCTCAGTGCGCTGAAGCGCGCCACCGACTGCCATGAAATCCACTTTCCGACTCGCAACGGCGGCGCTGTTCGCGGTTGCATTGCCGGTCCAGGCCGGCCTGTTCGACGACGCCGAAGCGCGCCGCAAGATCGACGAGTTGCGGACCCAGGTCGAGTCGTTGCAGAAGACCATCGATTCGCGCTTCGGTCGGGTCGAGGCCGACGTGGCAGACCGTCGCATCGTGGTCGACCTTGCCACGCAGCTCGAGGCGCTACGCAACGACGTCGCCCGGCTGCGCGGGTCGATGGAGGTGCTCGGCAATCAGATCGAGCAGCAGGAAAAGCGCAGTCGCGATCTGTACGTCGATGCGGACAACCGCCTGCGCAAGATCGAGCAAGCGCGCCTGGACGATCAGAAAGCCCGCGACGAGCGCACAACGCAGGAACGCTCCACCCAGGAGCGCACCGCGCAGGACGCCGCGAACGAGACCAAGGCCTACGATTCCGCCGTCAACCAGTTCAAGCTCGGCCGCTACCGCGAGGCAATCGCGGAGTTCCAGTCGTTCATCAATCAGTATCCCCAGAGCCAGCTCGCGCCCAGCGCCCAGTACTGGATCGGCAATGGTCACTACGCTTTGCGTGAGTACCGCGCCTGCATCGCGGCACAGGAGCGTGTGATCCGTTCCTGGCCCGACAATCAGAAGGCCTCCGACGCGATGCTGAACATGTCCACCTGCCAGGCGGATGCGGGCGATCGCAACGCCGAGCGCCAGACGCTGCGCGCTTTGCTCGATCAGTATCCACGCACGCCTGCGGCTGACCAGGCGCGGCAGCGGCTCAACCGCCGCTAAGGTCGCGCGCAAGCGCGACGCGGGCTTCGCGCTTGCGCCGCTTCTGCATCTGCCACCTTTGCCTCCCCTCCCGCGCCTCGATCGGCAGCGCCAAAGGGCGCGGACTTGAGCGGCGCCACCCTCGTGACCGTGAATCGGGTTTGACAGCGACTCGCGCGGATCAATAAAATCGCGCTCCTTTTGATTTCGCCGCGCCATAAGAGTCGATCAACAAGCGCGGCAGCGTCGCGGCAAGCGGTGTTCACCATCGTCGCAGCAACGTCAAGTCGCCTCAAGGGTCGTTAGCTCAGCCGGTAGAGCAGCGGACTTTTAATCCGTTGGTCGCAGGTTCGACTCCTGCACGACCCACCAATTTTCTTCCCTGCCGCAATCGAACTGCGCGGGCATGCGCTTCACTCGGCGACTCCCCGTGCCGATGAGCCGCGCACCTGGCGTGATCGTCAGTCATCGCCGCTCGATCGCCATCGCGTACCAAGACTTGCGGGAGACACGCGGGCTCACGCTCTTTGCCAGCGTGTGCCGCATCCGCGCGCGGGCGGTATCGATGCAGGCCACAGCCCGGTCACTTGGACCCGGCCGGCGTTCGCGCGATGATTGTGCATTGACGTTCTTCCGGAGATTGGACCGTGTCCGAATTCACTCAGCTCGACATGACCGTTGATGAGCACGTGGCCGTGCTGACGATGAACAGTCCGCCGGTCAATGCGCTCACGCGCGCGCTGAACGACGAGCTCACGATCGCGCTCGATCGCATCTCCGAGACCGATGCGATCCGCGCGGTGGTCCTGACCGGTGCGGGCAAAGTCTTCTGCGCGGGGGCTGATCTGAAAGGGCGCGCCGACGTCATCAAGGGCCCGGGCGATCTGCTCGCACATTCGCGACGCACCCGCGAATGCTTTCATGCGATCCGCGAGTGCGCCAAGCCGGTGATCGTCGCGATCAACGGTGCGGCGCTGGGCTCCGGCCTGGCGATCGTCGCCTCCGCCGACATACTCATCGCATCGGAGCGCGCCACCATCGGACTGCCCGAGATCGACGTCGGCCTCATGGGCGGCATGCGTCACGCGATGCGCCTGTTCAGCCATTCGCGGCTACGCCGGATGGCGCTCACCGGCTACCGGGTGCCGGCCGAGGAGCTCTACCGTATCGGCGTCATCGAGGCGTGCACCGCGCCCGAGGCCTTGATGCCAACGGCCCTGGAACTGGCGCGGAGCATCGCCTCGAAGAGCCCGATCTCCACGCGCATGGCCAAGCACACGATGAACGTGATCGAGGACATGAGCCTGCGCGACGGCTACCGCTACGAGCAGGACATGACGGCGATCATCGCCAGGACCGACGACGCGCGCGAGGCACAAGCGGCGTTCCGCGAGAAGCGGGCAGCGGTCTTCACCGGCCGCTGAGGATGTCAAGGCGCCTCGAGAGGTGCGCATGAAGATCGTCGATGCAACGATCCGCCCCTGCACGCAGCGGCTTCGCGATGCGAACTGGAAGTTTTCGCGCGCTCGCATTCCCTCGATCGAAGGCCACGTGCTCGAACTGCGCGACGAGGATGGACATGTCGGGCTGGGCTATGCGCATGCGATCCCGACCATCAGCGCGCATGGCGAAGGGGCGCGTGCCGGATTGGAGTGGAGCCTGCCCCTGATCAAGGGCAGGCGCATCGACGAGATCGGCGCGATCATCGACGAACTCGATGCGAAGCTGGCCTTCAACGTCAGCGTGAAGGCGGCCGTCGATATGGCCCTGCACGATCTGCTCGCGCGCCGACTCGGCGGGCCACTTCATCTGTTGCTAGGCGGGGCGTTGCGCAGCGCCATCGCCCAGTCGCGCATCGTGCCGATCAAGACGCCCGCCGAAATGGCCGCGAACGCGGCAGCGCTCGCCGCCGAGGGGTACCGCACGCTCAAGATCAAGCTGTCCGGTGACACCGAGCTCGACGTTGCCCGCGTGGCTTCGGTACGCGATGCGGTCGGTGCGCAGATCGTGCTCACGCTCGACCCGAACCAGGCCTACAACGCCAAACAGTTGATGGGCGCCTTTGCCAGAATGGAGCGTTGCGACATTGCGCTCATCGAGCAACCGGTGCCCGCGGCCGACTGGGAGGGTCTGGCGCTGCTCACGCGATCGCTGCCGGTGGTGATCGAAGCCGACGAAAGCGCGGGATCGGTGCACGACGTCTACCGGCTCGTCACCGACCGCGTCGTCGATGCAGTCAACCTCAAACTCACCAAGCTCGGCGGTCTGCGCCGCTTCGCGCAGGCGGCGCGCATCTGCGAGGCGGGCGGCGTGATCTGTCGTCTCGGCGCCGCATTCGGACCGGCGCTGCTGCAGGCCATGTCGGCCCACGCTGCAAGCACGATCCGTTCGCTGCCTTTCGCCTGCGAGCTGGCCGAGCATCAGCACCTGCTCGACGACCCGTTCGCGTCGTTGCCGGTGGAACAAGGCGAGCTCGCGGTACCAGCTGGTGCAGGTTGTGGTATCGAGTACGCTGAATCCGCGTGAACCGGCTCAAGATTTCGTAATGACCGAAGCATCCACACCCGAACGTCGCGGTCCGCTCTCACACGTGCGAGTGCTCGACCTGAGCCGCATCCTCGCCGGGCCGTGGGCCGGACAGATCCTGGCGGATCTCGGTGCCGACGTGATCAAGGTCGAGCGGCCCGGCGCAGGCGACGACACGCGCGCCTGGGGCCCGCCATTCTTGCGCGACGGCGAGGGGCGCGAGACGAAGGAAGCGGGTTACTTCCTCGCGGTCAATCGCGGCAAGCGTTCGATTGCGGTGAGCATCGATCGGCCCGAAGGCCAGCGCGTGATCCGCGAACTGGCCGCCATCAGCGACATCGTGCTCGAGAATTACAAAGTCGGCACGCTGGCGCGGTATGGTCTGGACGCTGAAAGTCTGCGCCGTGCGAATCCACGGTTGATCTACTGTTCGATCACCGGTTTCGGTCAGACCGGGCCGCGCCGCGATCAGGCCGCGTACGACTTCCTGATCCAGGCCATGGGCGGCCTGATGAGCGTGACCGGCGAGCGCGACGACAAACCCGGCGGCGGTCCGCAGAAAGTGGGTGTGCCGATCATCGATCTCATGACCGGCATGTATGCGGCGGTGTCGGTGCTTGCCGCGCTGGCGCGTCGCAACGAGACGGGTGTCGGCGATGCGATCGACATCGGCATGCTCGATGTGCAAGTCGCCACCCTGGCCAATCAAGCGATGAACTACCTGGTGTCGGGGCGTACGCCCCGACGCACCGGCAATGCCCATCCGAACATCCAGCCGCAGGATGTGTTTCGCACGCGCGACGGCGACCTGATTCTGGTGGTCGGCAACGACGGGCAGTTCGCGAAGTTGTGCGAAGTGCTGGGCGAAGCGGACTGGGCGCGCGACGAACGCTTCGCGACCAATCCGCAGCGGGTTCGCAATCTCGCGATCCTGCGTCCGATGCTCGAGGCGGTGCTTGCCAAATGGTCGCGCGACGAGTTGGTGGCTGCGCTCGATCGGGCTGGCGTGCCGGCGGGTGCCATCAATTCGGTGCCGGAGGTGTTCGCCGATCCGCAGGTGCAGCATCGGCAGATGCTGCGCCAGGTGCCGCATCCGAGCGCCGGGGTCGCGCCGCAGCTCGCCAGTCCGATGCGCTTTGCCGAGTCCGCGCTTGGTGTGCCCAACGCACCGCCGTTGTTGGGGCAGCACGCCGAATCGGTTCTCGTCGAGTTGGGCTACGACGCTGCGACCATTGCAACGCTGCGTGCGCAGGGCGTGGTCGGTTGAGCGCGTCGCGCCGAGAGTGGCTCAGCGCAAAGCCAAATGCTGCGGCAGCGGCAGTTCCGGTGCCACGCCTGCAGGCAACGGTATCTCGTGTGCGTTCAACGTCATCGCTACCATCGTGTAGTAGCCGACCAGCGCGGTGAGCTCGACGATCGTCTTCGCGCCGAAACGCGTCAGGGCGGCGGCGTACGTGGCATCGGACACCGACTTGTGGCGATTCAGTTCCAGCGCGTAGCGATAAACGAGCGCGTCGTCGTCGCTCAGTCCGGCCGGAGTCGCATCGGCGCGGATCGCCTCGATGATTCCTGCTTCGATCCCGGCCCTTTCCGCCTCGAGCCGGTGCGCGTACCACTCGAACGGTGAACTGCACGCGCGCGCGGTCACCAGGATGGCAAGCTCCGAATGCCGTGCCGTGAGCGAGGTGCGATAGCGCAGCAACTCGCCGAGTGCTTGCCAGCGATCGGCCAACTCGGCGTTGTGGAGCGCCGCGCGCAGCGGTCCTTTGATCTCGCCGCGCGGGCCGGACACGACCTTGTCGTGCACGGCACGCTGTTCGGCGCTCATCTCGTCGCGCGAGGGCAGGGGAATGCGGGGCATGGTCTCGATGGTGGAGTCGGGCGATCGCATCACCTGCGACCGTGGTCGACCACGGTTCAGTCCGGCCGCCGGATTATGCTCTGCCCGGTTCAGGTTTCCTTGCTCGTGCTTGACCAGCACGTGCTTCCGCCATGCAATACACCACTGTCGGCCGTACCGGCGTGCAAGTCTCCCGCATCTGCCTGGGTACGATGGGCTTTACCACGTATGCCTCCGCTGAGCATGCCAAGGCGATATTCCGATACGCGTTCGAATGCGGTATCAATTTCTTCGATTGTGCCAACTCGTATGCCGGTGGCCGAGCCGAAACGCTGCTCGGCGAGTGCGTCCAGCTGCACGGCTGCCGCAACGAAATCATCCTGATTTCGAAGGTGTGCCGACCGGCCGGCCAGGACCAGAACAACCAGGGCCTGTCGCGGCTGCACATCATGCGCGAGGTCGAAAACAGTCTGCGCCGGCTGCGCACCGATCGCATCGATTTCTATTTTGCGCATCACTATGACCCGCTCACGCCGCTCGAGGAGACGCTGCGCGCGTTCGACGATCTGCGCCGACATGGCAAGATTCTCTATCCGGCGGTGAGCAACTGGTCGGCGTGGCGCATCGCCAAGGCGCTCGGCATATCGGCCAGGGAGTCGCTGGCGCGCTTCGAACTGATCCAGCCCATGTACAACCTGGCCAGGCGTCAGCCCGAGTTGGAGCTGTTTCCTCTCGCGCAGTCGGAGCAACTCGGCGCCGTCGTCTACAGCCCGCTTGCCAGCGGCCTGCTGTCCGGTGCGTACGGCGTGAACCGTGCGCCCACCAAGGCACGATTGCACGAGCCGCGCTACGCGCTACGCTACGGTGAGGCGTGGAACTTCGAGCTGGCCGATCGCTTCACCGACTTCGCGCGGGCGCGTGGCGTGCAGCCGAGTGCGCTCGCAGTGGCGTGGGCGATGAGTCATCCGGCGGTGACCGCACCGATCGTTGGTCCCGACGATGTCGCACAACTCCAGACCTGCCTCAGTGCGCTCGACTTGCCGATCGACCTCCAGCTGCGCGAGCAGATCGCGGCGTTGGCACCGCTACCGGAGTACGGCGTCGAGCGGACGGTGGACTGAGGTTTCGCGATGGGATTCGGATCGAATTCGGCGCGCCAACGGCGCAACTTGACGCGGCGCGCGGGTCGCACAGGCTGCGCGAGTGGCGGTCGGCAAGCCTGACGCCTGCTGGTCGTGGCCGCGCCGCGAGCGCTGCGGACCATTTCGCACACGCGCCGGGGTCATCCAGGCCGACGCGGAGAACTAGTGCCGCCCCTGCCGAGCGTTGTCCAGGCAGTCACTTCTGTCCGGTATCCAACTTGCTCAGACGAGCACGTCCGCGGTTGTGGGTACCGATCGTTCGAGGGGTCGTCGGTGCCCCCCGCGTGACACCATGCGTGCACGTCGGTGGCGCGCGCATGGGTTGACAGCGAAGCGCCAGCCGCCGCGCCAGATCAGATCAGCTCAGCAGGGGAAATCGGTGATTCTGCAGGGTGCCATGAGCGCGCTCTCCGCGGTACGCGCGCTCGAGGACCGTCTGCGCGATGCGGACTACGTCGCCTTGGGCAAGCGGGCGAACCTCGAGATACTCGTCGCGCCAGTCGATGCTTCGTTCGCGGAGCTGAAAGACGAGGAGACGCTGAACGACGTGCTGGAGGTGCCGTTCGCCCTGCCACACGTCGTTGCCATTCAACGTGCGTTGCATGCGGCTGTCGCGCAGGTGGGGGATGCGCGCGGCGAGCTGACGCGCGACAGCCGGTTTCACTCGGCGTTCATCTCGTTCGTGCTCGGATTTGCTACCGGCTTCGTGATCGGGCACCGGGCCAGTGCGCTCAAGACCCCGATCGATCGACTGTCCGGACGTACGATCGCCCGATGCGAAGACTGGGGCGCGCTGGTGGCGCTGTACTACCTGGTGATCGTCGACTCGCGCGGCATCATCGATAAGAAGACCGACGGCAGCATCTATGGGATCGCCGATCGCTGGCGCGCGTTCGTGCGCGACCCGCACCTCGAGCCGAATCCGGCCCTGCAGGTGTGCCGGGAAGTCGGGCAGCGCGCCGGTGAATGCTGGCAAGCCGATCAGCATGTCGATGTCGGGGCGGAACTGGCCATGGCCCTCAGGCATTGCGTCGCCGGCGGGTAGGGGCGGCCGGGTCCTGTTGAGGTCTGCCTGGGCGTTTCGTTCGAGGGTCGCAATGCGTTCGGGCTGGGTGTCCCGGCAGATCCTTGATCAAGCTGCCGACACCGCACCAAAAGCGTGAACTGCGGCGGGGATTGCGCCAATCCCCCGAAGAGCGGCGCCGGGTAAAGCATTGACCGAGAGATATACTTCCGGTCCGTCGCACGGATGCGGCACTGCAGCATCGCCCCCGACCAACCCTCTCAACGCCCCGCCGCACCATTCCCGGTCCTCGCGATTCGAGGCTCTTACCGAACGATGAGCCCTCCAGGCGATCAATCGCTGCGTCGACCATTTCGTCTGGCCGCCATTGGCGCCGCCGCCAGCGTTCTGCTTGGCTTGTGGATCTACCTGTACATCATGGCGCGGTCGGTGGACCTTACCGCCCAGACCGACATCCGTCTGCAGTTGGCGCATCTGAAATCGATCGACAGCCGCTGGAACGACCGGTTGATCAATCTGCGCAACTCGTTGGAGAGCCCGCGCGATACCGACTTCGTATCGCCGGTGACGCCGACTACCCTGGCGATCACCCAGCACGAGCTCGCGGTGCGCGCACAGTCGTTCGCCAATCCGGTGATCAACCAGACACTGGCCGAACTGAAGCAGGCCTTCAACGCCAAACTGCAGTCGGTGGACCGCTTCGCGGTCGCGAACCGGCAGCTCACCGCGGCGCTGCGCAAGTTCAACGAGGCGGTGTCCGTCGGTGCACGCGACCGCAGCTTCGCACCGCTGGTGGGTGCGATGAGCGCGTTGATGGCGCAACCCAATGCCAACGCGCGCCAGGCTGTTGAAGACGCGCTCAACGACCTGGTGAACGAGCGTCGCGGCGCGGAGGCCATCGCGCAGCGCGCCCGCGAGCTGGCTGAAGTGAAGATGCTCGAAGAGCGCGCGTTCCGTGATTCGGTCTTCGCCACTGCGGTCGGACAGCGCATCGACACGATCTCCTCGGCGATCGATCGCGAGTTCCAGCGGGTCGTCGACGACGGTGAGCGCTATCGGGTGTATCTGCTCTATTACTCGGCGCTGTTGCTGGCGCTGGCGTCGTTGCTCGGCGTGCGGCTGCTGTCGAGCTACAACGTGATCCGGCGCATGAACAACAAGCTGCGCGAGGCGAATGAGACCCTGGAAGAACGCGTGGTCGAGCGCACCCAGGAGTTGGAACAGGCGCTCGATCAGCTCAAGCAGTCCGAGGCACTGCTGATCCAGTCGGAGAAGATGTCCTCGCTGGGTCAAATGGTGGCCGGCGTGGCGCACGAGGTGAATACGCCGCTCGCCTACGTGAAATCGAGCCTGGAGAGCGTCGATCGGCAACTGCCGCACCTGAGCGAGCTCAATGCACAGGCTGAGCGGCTGCTCGAGATGCTGCGCGCCGAGAAGGTCAACGAGGCCGATCTGGCCAACCAGTTCGGCACCGTGTCGTCGCTGCTCGACCAGATGCGCGCCAATCAGGTGCTGCCCGACATGAAGGCGCTGGTGCGTGACGGACTGTACGGCATCGCGCAGATCTCGGAGCTGGTGAACAACCTGCGCAACTTCGCCCGGCTCGATCGCAGCAAGCTCGCCGAGTTCAATCTGAACGACGGCATCGCCAGCGCGTTGATGATCGCCAAGAACGTGGTCAAGCACAAAACGATCAAGCGCGACCTTGGCGCCATTCCCAACGTGATCTGCTCGCCCTCGCAGATCAATCAGGTGCTGCTCAATCTCATCACCAACGCCGCGCAGGCTACGCGTGATGACGCCTCCGGTGTCATCACGATTCGCTCCAACGTGCGCGGCGAGAATCAAGTCGTCGTGGAGGTAGAGGACAACGGACACGGCATTCCCGAGGACGTTCTGCCGAAAATCTTCGACCCGTTCTTCACTACACGTGACGTCGGGCAGGGGACCGGCCTGGGGCTGTCGATCGTCTACAAGATTGTCGAGCAGCACGGTGGCCGCATTTCTGTAATCTCCAAGGTCGGAGTCGGAACGCGCTTCACCGTGCAACTGCCCGTCGTCGCCGCCTCCGGAGAGTCCGCCTCGTCGTCGGTGATGGCAGCCGCATGAGCGAACCGCTCAAGATCGGCAAGTACACTGTGGTGGGCACGCTCGGCCGCGGCGGGATGGGCGTCGTCTACAAGGCCTACGATCCGCTCATCCAGCGCGACGTGGCGCTCAAGCTGCTGCGCAAGACCGAGCTGGCACGCCCCGATCTGCCCGTGGTGCTCGAGCGCTTCAAGCACGAGGCGCAGGCAGTCGGCAGTCTGCTGCACCCGAACATCGTCGCGATCTACGAATACGGCGAAGACGACGAGCACGCATTCATCGCGATGGAGTGCGTAAGCGGGCGCTCGTTGCGCGATCACATCGTGTCGGGCTGGCGCCCCGAATTGCAGGAATGCCCCGAGGTGCTGACGCAACTGCTCGAGGGCCTGGACTACTCGCACTCGCGTGGCGTGATCCACCGCGACATCAAGCCCGCCAACCTGCTGATCAGCGAATCGGGTGTGGTCAAGATCAGCGACTTCGGCATTGCGCGCCTTGAGCGATCGATCAACATCGGCGGCACCGAGCCGATCGGCACACCGTTCTACATGTCGCCTGAGCAGTATCGCGGGGTCGCGGTCGACGAGCGCACCGACATCTACTCCGCCGGAATCATCGCCTACGAAGTGCTCGCCGGGCGCCGCCCCTTCATGAGTTCGACGGCGGCAGGGCTGGCCAAGATGGTGATGGAGGAAATGCCGCAGCCGCCCTCGGAGGCGGAGCCACGCCTGCCCACGGAGATCGACGAGGTCGTGTTCCGCGCGATCGCCAAGAATCCGGGCGAGCGGTTCCGCACCGCGCGGGAATTTTCCGAGACGCTGCAGCAGGTGTTCAACGCCAGGCCGCGCCGCCGCGTTGCGCCGCCCGCTCCGAGCGAGGACACGACGAGTTCGCGCGGTTCCGAAGCGACGCCTCGCCCGCTCGCCAATGCATCGCTGCTGCGCCGCGCCATCGGGCTGTCGCAGATCGACACGCCCAGGGCGCCTGAACAAACCCCGGCGCCAGCGCCGAGCGAATCGAGCGCTCCTACACCGACGCCGCCAGCTAGCATCACCGGGCCGCGCATTCCTGAACCCGCGTACGACGGCTTGCGGCGTGCCTGCATCCTGTTCGTCGACGACGAGGATCGCATCCTCAACTCGCTGCGCTCGATCTTCCGCAGCATGTACGACGTCGAGACCGCGACCAACGGCGAGGAAGCGCTCGCGATCTTGGCCGAGCGCCACGTGCATCTGCTGGTGTCGGACCAGCGCATGCCGGGCATGGTCGGTGTGGAGTTGCTGCGCCGTGCTCGCGTGGTCGCGCCCAACACCGTGCGGATCCTGCTTACCGGCTACTCCGATCTGGTCGCGATCGTCGGTTCGATCAACGAAGGCGAGGTGTATCGGTTCATCAACAAACCGTGGAATCAGACTGATCTGATGACCACGGTCAACGAGGCGGTCACCATCGGCCTGGCGTTGCAATCGATGCCAGAGCGCGGTGCGGTCCAGATCGATCCGTCGCTGGTCACGCTGGTCCTGAACGACGGCTCGATGTACCGGGCCGTGCGCGAGCTGGCGGGAGGAACCTGCCGGGTCATGGAGGCCTCCACGCTCGACGAAGTGGCTCGCGCTTTCGGCGAACAGCAGGTGGCGTTGATCATCGCCGATCTGGAATCGGCGCAGTTCGACAACACGGTACTGTTCAAGCTGCTCAAGGAAGAGCATCCGGAAACGCTGGTCATCGTCACCACCGGCGCGTCGGACTCCGAATTGATCATCAGTCTCATCAACGAGGCGCGCATCTTCCGATTCGTCAACAAGCCGGTGAGCCTCGCGTTGTTGCAGCAGCACATCATGGCCGCGCTCGAGCGCTATCAGCAGTTCCGCGAACGCCCGGAGTGGATCGGCACCCAGAAGGCGCGCCCGGTCAGCGGTTTGCGGGAAAGTTCCGTCGGGAACGCGATCGTCGGTCGACTGCGCTCGATCGGCGGGCGCATCCGCGCGGCATTCGGCCGCCAAGTGTAGTCAACTGCGCACTGCGCCGAGGCTCTTGTTCGGCGCCGCGGTACCGTACGGCGGGGTCGCGTGCGAACCGGTACTTCGCATTCCGCCATTTGAAGGATCGCGACAGGCCAAGTCCCTGTGCGGATGTTCCTTAGCGGTTCCCGGTACGCGGTGTTGAATATCGCCAGCAGTCTGGGGCTGCACCAAAGCCGCCTCGGTCGGACCGGCCGATGGCGATCTCACGCGCAAGTCGCGGTGCCGGCAGGCACAAACCGGCAGGCACAAACCACTTATTCGATAACGATGGCGAATCATCCATCACACGGTCCGGCACGACCAGGGCAGTTGTTCTACGTGGTCGGGCCTTCGGGGGCTGGTAAGGACACCATTCTGGCGGACGCGCGCGCGAAGCTCGCTGGCCGGGTGTTCGTCGCTTTGGCGCACCGCTACATCACGCGACCGGCCGACGGCGGGAACGAGAACCACATTGCGCTCTCGTCTGCCGAGTTTGCGTTGCGCGATCGCGCCGGGTTGTTTGCAATGCAGTGGGACTCCAATGGTCACCGCTACGGCATCGGCCTGGAGATTCATCAGTGGCTCGACGCGGGCGTGAGCGTGCTGGTGAACGGATCGCGCGGCTACCTGTCCGAGGCATTGCGCTTTTTTCCCGATCTGCGGCTGGTTCTGATCACCGCATCGGTTGCGACGCTGCACCAACGGCTCGCGGCGAGGGGACGGGAGGATCAAGCTGCGATCGCCGCGCGACTTGAGCGAGCACTCGCCTTTGGTGATCTTGCTCGCGATCCTGAACTGCAGATTGTCAACGATGGCAGCACTGACGAGGCCGGCGATCAGCTGGTTTCATTCATCGAACAGTGCCTGTCATATCCCGCCGACCGCGCCGATCGTCGGACGCGCTACGCCACCGTCCGGTAGCACACCATCGATCGATCGATCGGCGATACTGGCGCCTCGATCGTCGGCGTTGTCAGCGAACGTGGTCGTGATACGTTGCAATAGCAGCGCACAGATAGCCGCGACAGTTTGAATCGCCTGGTTTGAACTGCCTCCTCAACGGCGGGTCTGATGCGTCATCATCCCCGGTATCGTCGAATGCGCAGTGTGATGGGCATGAGCCCGAGTCCTGACTTATCCCGACTGATGGCGAGGTCGTCGCGTCTCGGTTGACGGCCTCGTCGAGGAGAGACTAGCGATGAGTGGAGGTCTTTACCTGGATCGCGGTAGCGGCATTCTCTATCACGATGGCTTGGGCATGCTGTTGCCGTTGGAGCGACGCTGGCAGCCGGCTTCCGCCCGCGGCGAAGCGATCAGTGCTCGCGCTGCCGTCACTTGG
>CADEDU010000025.1:0-2803 GCA_902826155.1 uncultured beta proteobacterium | reverse complement strand
GCGAATCCGTACGTCACCGTGCCGATCGCCACGGGCATCGGCATCGCCCGCAACGCGATCATCGCTCGATCGGCGCTCGTGCTCGTCGCGGTCGGCGGTGGTTACGGGACGATCTCCGAGATCGCCCTGGCGCTGCAATTCGGCGTGCCTGTGTATGGATTCTTCGAAACCGCGCCGGTGCCAGGTATGCAATTGGTGCGCGACGTTGATGAAGCGCTTACCCACATAGCCGAAGCCGTGCTGGCGTTGCCTCCCGGGACGCGCGTCTAGGGCCAGCCCAAAGCGCGTGCGTTACGCGAATTCAGTTCGGACAAGCCCGAGCGCCTCGAAAACCGAGCGATCGGTCACCACGAACAGATCTGCGCCCGCGCCATCGGCGTGATGGCTTGCCCACGTCCAGTGCGGCACGGTGAACACATCGTGTTCCTGCCACGCGAACGTGTGCTCGCCTACCGATGAACGCCCGCTTCCCGCAACCACGAGGCAGATCGCGTTGTGTGTACTGCGTTCGGTCCGCGTCGTTGCGCCGCCGCCAAGCCGTTTGGCATAGCAGTCCAAGGTCGGCATCACCGGCCCGGCGGTGAGCGGGTTCACGTAGCGCAGCGTGCGCTGCCCATCGCGCTCCGGTGTCATGGCATCGAGCACTCGGCGCGTCTCCTCGCCAGGGTAGCGATACTTGGGAGGCACCATCGGATCGCCGGTTGCACGTTGCATCGGCAGCAAGCCAGCGCTCGCGTACAGACGCTCGTCGCCAGGATCGACTTTCCAGAAATCGGTTTGCTCGCGCGCGCCCGGCTCGAAGAAGCTTGCGTCCAGCGCACACACCAGCGGCATGTTCGCTGCATCGAACCAGTACGTCCGGTGATCGCTCTCGTTGATATGCCCGTGCCAACACATGGGCGGCGTAAGAACCAGATCGCCCGGCTTCATCTCGCAGCGTCGGCCGTTGACGATCGTGACCGATCCTTCGGCGCGCGTCGCAAACCGGATGGCCGCTGCCGTATGACGATGCGGAACCGCTCGATCTCCAGGCTCCAGAACCGTGAACGCGGCGATCAGGTTGGCGGTGGTCACCGTGGCACCGCCGAATGCCGGATGCGCCATGATGATCGCGCGGCGCTCCACGTCTTCGATCGGCACTTCCTTCGCGGCACGATCGGCGAAGCCGATGAACTGGCGCCACGGCCAGTGCATAGGCGTCTCGACCTGTCGCGGCGCGATCGGCGTAATCCGTTTGTACCGGTCCCACAACGGGTGATAGTGAGCCGCTTCGAGTGCGCCGATCAGATCGGCATCGGGTCGAGCGGGGGCGGACGAGTTGCTTGTCATGGGCTGCACGATGCGAAGGATGGTGGTTGTATGGAGCGTCCGCTGGTCGCGCCGTGTGAGCGTTGAACTAAGCGAGCCGGATCGGTGCCTAAGGAACTGGTAACTGGATAACCCGGAAACTCAATATCAACCGAGCATCGTCCTAACGAGCGCATCCGTCTTGAACGGTAGTTGTATGAGCAGCGCGAAGCTAGGTGCGAACATGCAATGAACCAGCCAATCGGCGGACTTGTGGGTCTCTCGCAAATTTGTCACACTGACCTTGCGGTTGCTGACTAGGTGAGGTGAAAACGGGCGATAGTTCGTCGCGAAACCGGATTTAGGCGCGCATGGTTTCGGCGATCAGACAAAACCAAGTTGCTGTCTCTGGCGAGATCGACCAAGGAGGTCGGCATGGAAGCTGGACCGATGCAAGTCTACTCAGCCTTTGGTGAAACTGCCGGACGCGTCTCCCCCCCGGGCTCCGAAACGAGTCACGACACGCGTACGCCCCTCCTGGCGCGATTCAAGGCGCGCTACGAAAGCCGTCTCGAAGAGGAATACTCGCTGCACGAGTACCTCGATCTGTGCAAGCGAGACAAAGTCGCCTACGCGACCGCTGCCGAACGCATGCTGATGGCGATCGGCGAGCCCGAGATGCTCGACACCCGCAAGGATCCGCGGCTGTCGCGAATCTTCTCCAACCGCGCCATCAAGATCTATCCCGCATTCCGTGACTTCTACGGAATGGAAGACACGATCGAGCAGATCGTCTCGTTCTTCAAGCATGCGGCGCAGGCGCTCGAGGAGCGCAAGCAAATCCTGTATCTGCTCGGCCCGCCCGGAGGCGGCAAGTCGTCGCTCGCCGAGAAGCTCAAAGTGCTGATGGAGTCGCAGCCATTCTTTGCGTTGAAAGATTCGCCGGTGAACGAATCGCCGTTGGGTCTGTTCAATGTCGAGGAGGACGGGGCAGTGCTCGAGTCCGAGTACGGCATTCCGCGCCGCTATGTGAACTCGATCATGTCGCCATGGGCGGTCAAGCGGTTGAAGGAATACGGCGGCGACATCTCGAAGTTTCGAGTCGTGCGGTTACGTCCGTCGGTGCTGTCGCAGGTCGCGGTGTCCAAGACCGAGCCGGGTGACGAGAACAATCAGGACATCAGCTCACTGGTGGGCAAGCTCGACATCCGCAAGCTGGAGCAGTACGCCCAGGACGATCCTGACGCGTACAGCTTCTCCGGTGGGCTGTGCCGCTCCAACCGCGGGCTGCTCGAGTTCGTCGAGATGTTCAAGGCGCCGATCAAGGTGCTGCATCCGCTGCTTACCGCTACCCAGGAAGGCAACTACAAAGGCACCGAAGGGTTCGGGGCGATCCCGTTCGAGGGAATCATCCTGGCGCACTCCAACGAGTCGGAGTGGCAGTCATTTCGCAACAACAAAAACAACGAGGCGTTCCTCGACCGGATCTACATCGTCAAGGTGCCGTACTGCCTGC
>CADEDU010000024.1:61220-82158 GCA_902826155.1 uncultured beta proteobacterium | reverse complement strand
ATCGAAGACGAAGCCGTTGCGCCGCGCTCGGAGTCGACACGAGGCGAGGAGATCGACCCGCAGCTGCTCGAGCTATTTCTCGAGGAATCGCAGGAGCTCGTGCCCGCGATTGCCACATCGTTGCGCGAATGGCGGCAGACGCCGGCCAACACCGCCGCTGGCAACGCGCTGCAGCGCTATCTGCACACGCTCAAGGGGAGCGCGCGCATGGCCGGGGCGATGAACCTCGGCGAGATCATGCATGACATGGAGACGCGGGTCGAGAATGCGTTGGCCCTGTCGCCGCTACCGATCACGCTGTTCGACGATCTCGAAATGCAGTTCGATCGCGTCAACACGCTGTTCGAGCGCCTAAATTCACCCGAAGGCGAGGTCGCTGCGATCGAGGAGCCGATTGCGCCGGTTTCGGGATTGGTGAGTGCCGAGGCGCAGATCGACGATGGAATCGACGCCGATATCGGCGATATCGACGCATCGATCGGGGTTGAGTCGCCGGCCGGGCCGGAACCCATCGACGCGACGTTACCCGTCACGGCTCGCAGCGCGGTCGAGGCGAAGATTCCCGAAGCCGAGCGCGCCGCGGTACTGCGCGTACGTGCCGATACGGTCGATCGGCTGGTCAACCAGGCCGGCGAAGTGGCGATCGCACGCAGCCGGATCGAAGGCGAAGTCAAGGTTCTGAAGTCGTCGCTCGGTGACCTCACCGAGAACATCAACCGACTGCGTACGCAACTGCGCGAGATCGAGATCCAGGCTGAAACCGCGATCCAGTCGCGCATGGTGCAGACCAACGAAGATCGCCGCGAGTTCGATCCGCTGGAGTTCGACCGGTTCACCCGGTTCCAGGAGCTCACGCGCATGCTCGCCGAGAGCGTGAGCGACGTGGCCTCGGTGCATCAGAACATCGCACGTTCGCTGGACGAGACCGACGCCGCGCTGCTTGCGCAGTCGCGCATGTCGCGCGACCTGCAGCAGGACCTGCTGCGCGTGCGCATGGTGCCGTTCAAGAACATCTCCGAGCGGCTGTACCGTGTCGTGCGCCAGGCCGCGAAGGAATCGGCCAAACGCGCCACGCTGGACATCCGCGGCAGCCAGACTGAGCTCGATCGCAGCGTGCTTGAGCGCATCACCGCACCGTTCGAGCACATGATCCGCAATTGCATCGCGCACGGGATCGAGGTGCCGACAGTGCGCCGCGCCGCGGGCAAGGCCGAGGTCGGTGAGATCCGCGTGGAGGTGCGTCACGAGGGCAACGAGGTGATGCTCGCGGTGAGCGACGACGGCGCCGGCTTGGACTACGACCGTATCCGCGCCAAGGCGCTCGAGCGCGGCCTGATCGAACCCGATGCCGAACTCGCCGATGCCGAACTGGGCGAGCTGATCTTCATGCCGGGATTTTCGACCGCCAGCGAAGTCACGCAATTGGCCGGTCGCGGCGTCGGCATGGACGTGGTCAAAAACGAAATCAACGCACTGGGCGGCCGCGTCGAGGTGTCCAGCGAGCGCGGCAAGGGCGCACGCTTCACCATCTACCTGCCGCTTACTCTGGCGGTGACGCAGGCGGTGATCGTGTCCGCCGGATCGGCCAAGTACGCCATCCCCGGCCTGCTGGTCGATCAAGTGCGCCAGCTGCGCGTCGACGAGCTGGCAGAGTGCTATCGCACGCGCGAAGCCACCTGGCAGAACCGCCGCGCCGCGTTCCACTATCTGCCTCGCCTGCTGGGTGATCTGCACAGCGTGCCGGAGAACAAGCGGCTCTCGCCGGTGATTTTCGTGCGCAGCGGTTCGAACCTCGTCGCCGTGCATATCGACGAGATGATCGGCAACCAGGAAATCGTGGTGAAGAACACCGGGCCGTTGCTGGCACGGGTGCCGGGCGTCACCGGTGCGACCGTGCTGGGGACCGGCGAGATCGTGCTGATCATCAACCCGGTAGTTGTGGCGGTACGCGAGCATCCTGTAGCGCCCGCGGCCCCCGCGCCCGCGGCGCCGGCCCCCGCACCAGTCGTGCAGGAAAGCGCGCGCACGGTGATGATCGTCGACGACTCGCTCACGGTGCGCAAGATCACCGGCCGCCTGCTCACGCGCGAAGGCTACGCAGTCCTGACCGCGCGCGATGGCGTCGATGCGATCGAGCAGCTCGAAGAGGCGCTGCCCGACGTGATGGTGGTCGACATCGAGATGCCGCGCATGGACGGGTTCGACCTCACGCGCAACGTGCGCTCCAACCCGCGGTTGCGCCATCTGCCGATCGTAATGGTCACTTCGCGCACAGCCGACAAGCACCGCAACTACGCGATGGAAATCGGCGTCAACGCGTTCCTGGGCAAGCCCTATCGCGACGACGAGCTGCTTGGGGCGATCGCCGGGCTCATCCGCGGTGAGGCACACGCGCCGCGCCTGGCCAGCAGCAGCGTGCATTGATGGCTTCCGGGGCAGGAATCTGCCCCTAGCCGTCGCGCGGCAAAGGCAGCCGCGCACGCTCGCCTGAGCGAGGTTGGCGGGCTCCTCGCGCTGGAGGATCGGCCGGATCGCAGGTGTAGAATCCGGCCGTGTCGAGCATCGATCTCACCGATCACTTTCTGATCGCCATGCCCAGCATGGTCGACCCCAATTTCGCTCGCACGCTCACCTACATCTGCGAGCACAGCGATCAAGGCGCGATGGGTGTCGTGGTCAATCGACCGATCGACATGAATCTCGGCGCGCTGTTCGCGCAGGTCGATCTCAAACTCGAGTCTGCTCAGCTGGCCGAACGCCCTGTGTACTACGGCGGACCGGTGCGCAGCGATCGCGGCTTCGTCCTGCACGCCCCGCCGGGACAGTGGAGTTCGTCGCTCAAGGTACGCGAGAAACTGGCGCTCACGACCTCTCGCGACGTGCTCGAGGCGATCGGCGCCGGAGCCGGACCAGCCAACATGATCGTCACCCTCGGCTATGCCGGCTGGGCTGCCGGGCAGCTGGAGCACGAGCTTGCACAGAACGCCTGGCTCACGGTCGCGGCGCAAGCAGCGATTCTGTTCGATCTGCCCGCGGAGCAGCGGCTGAGTGCGGCGATGGATCTGTTGGGCGTCGATTTCGCCCGGCTGCAGGATACCGCGGGGCATGCCTGAGTCGCCCATGCATGCAGGCATCGCGACGATGAGCGCCCGGTCCTCCGCCATTGGCAAGCGAAGCGATGGGACGGATCGCGCAGTTGAGCATTCGCGTACCGTGCTTGCGTTCGACTATGGCGAGCGGTTCATCGGCGTCGCGGTCGGCGACAGTGAGCTGCGCACTGCACATCCGTTGACCACGATCGACGCGCGATCCACCACGGAGCGATTCACCAAGATCGGTGCCTTGATCGACGAATGGCAGCCGGCGTTCCTGGTGGTGGGCATGCCTTCCACGGCCGAGGAGGGTACGCCGCATCCATTGGCCCCGCGCGTGGAGCGATTCAGCCGCCAGTTGGGTGGGCGATTCCACTTGAGCGTGCGGTTGGTTGACGAGCAGTTCACTTCGGCCGAGGCCGAGCGCGAATTGCGCAGCGCCGGCACGCGTGGTGCGCGCCGCAAGCAGAACGTTCACCCGCAGGCGGCACGCCTGATCCTGGAGAGCTACTTCAATGACGTCGCTGCCTGACGCCGAGCAACTCGTCGCCAAACTGATCGACACCCTGCGAGCGATGATCACGCCCGAGACGGCAATCGTCGGCATCGTCACGGGCGGTGCGTGGCTGGCCGAGCGGTTGCACAGCGCGCTCGGCGTCACGGTGCCCCTCGGACGCATCGACATATCGTTCTACCGCGACGACTTCGCCAGCTCCGGCCTGAGCGCATCGGTCAAGCCCAGTCAGATTCCATTCAGCGTCGACGATCGCGACATCCTGCTGGTCGACGATGTGCTCTACACCGGGCGCACCACCCGCGCCGCGCTCAACGAGCTGTTCGACTACGGCCGGCCGCGCAGCGTGCGGCTGGTGGTGTTGGCCGATCGCAACGAGCGACAGCTGCCGATCGCCGCGCAGTTCATCGGCGCAGCGATCGACGTACCCAAAGGCCACAAGCTCGAACTGGACCGCGACGCGTCCGGCCGGCTGTCGTGGCGTCTCGAACCCTCCAAACCTGCCCATGCGTAGCCCGCAGCTGAACGAAAAGGGTGAGCTCACCCACCTGCTGACCATTGAAGGCCTGCCGCGCGAGACGCTGGCGCGCATCCTCGATACCGCTTCGTCGTTCGTGGGGGTGAGCGAGCGCGACGTGAAGAAGGTGCCGCTGCTGCGCGGCAAATCGGTGTTCAACCTGTTCTTCGAGCCGTCCACCCGCACCCGCACCACGTTCGAGATCGCCGCCAAGCGGCTGTCGGCCGATGTTGTGAATCTGAACATCGGGACCTCGTCGCAGACCAAAGGCGAGAGCCTGCTCGACACGATCGACAACCTGGCGGCGATGAACGCCGATGTGTTCGTGGTGCGCCACGCGCAATCGGGTGCGGCGCACATGATCGCCAAGCACGTCGCCCCCCACTGCCACGTGATCAACGCGGGCGATGGCCGTCACGCGCACCCGACCCAGGGCCTGCTCGATGTGTACACCATCCGCCATCACAAGCAGGACTTCACCAAGCTCACGGTGGCGATCGTCGGAGACATCCTGCATTCGCGTGTGGCGCGCTCGCTGATCCACGCGCTCACCATTCTGGGCACGCCCGAAGTGCGCGCGATCGGGCCGCAGACGCTGTTGCCCGCCGGGGTCGAGAAACTCGGCGTGACCGTCTATCACGACATGGCCGCGGGACTGCGCGATTGCGACGTGGTGGTCATGTTGCGGCTGCAAAACGAGCGCATGCGCGGTCCGTTGCTGCCCTCGGCGCAGGAATTCTTCAAGACGTTCGGCCTGACGCCCGAAAAGCTCGCCTACGCCAAGCCCGACGCGATCGTCATGCATCCCGGCCCGATGAATCGCGGCGTCGAGATCGATTCGAGCGTGGCCGATGGCCCGCACTCGGTGATCCTGCAACAGGTGACATTCGGCATCGCAGTCCGCATGGCTGTCATGTCGATCGTTGCCAGCAACTAATGTTCCGCGTTCTGCCGGGTCATCCACGCGGCCAAGAACGAACAACTCCCTGACGCACAACCACCGCTCCACTCACTCGTCCATGCGTATTGCCATTCGCCACGGTCTGGTCGTCGATCCGCGCAGCGCCATTGAGCAGCCGCGCGACCTGTTCGTGCAGGACGGCCGCATCATCGGTACCGGCAAGGCACCAGCCGGTTTCAGCGCCGACCGCACGCTCGATGCCAGTGGTCTGATCGTGATGCCGGGGTTGGTCGATCTGGCGGCGCGGCTGCGCGAGCCCGGCTTCGAATACAAGGCCACGCTCGCCTCCGAGTTGCATGCTGCCGTCGCCGGTGGCGTCACGACGCTGGTGTGTCCGCCCGACACCGATCCGCCGCTCGACGAGCCGGGGTTGGTCGAGATGCTCCGGCATCGCGCGCGCAGTCTGAACCTTGCGCATGTGCATCCGCTCGGGGCGCTCACTGCCGAGCTCAAGGGCGAGCGGCTCGCCGAGATGACGGTGCTGCGCGAGGCTGGCTGCATCGCGTTCTCGCACGGCGAGGTGCCGCTGCTCGATACGCAGTTGCTGTGGCGCGCGTTGCAGTACGCCGCGACGTTCGGTTACGCGGTGTGGCTGCGTCCGCAGGACTCGCATCTGGCTCGCAACGGCGTCGCGCACGACGGCGAGATCGCCACGCGGCTGGGCTTGCCGGGCATTCCCGCGTTTGCCGAGACAATCGCGCTGATGACCATGCTGCGGCTGGCGCGCGAGACCGGTACACGCGTCCATGTGTGCCGGCTGTCGACAGCCGAGAGCGTCGAGCTGATCCGCGCCGCCAAGCGCGACGGATTGCCGGTGAGCTGCGATGTCGGTGCGCACCACTTGCATCTGTGCGACGTCGATATCGGCTACTTCGACGCGCAATGTCACGTCGTGCCGCCGTTTCGCAGCCAGCGTGATCGCGATGCGTTGCGCGCCGGCCTGGCGGACGGCACGATCGATGCGGTGTGTTCCGACCATACCCCGGTCGACGACGACGGCAAGCAGGTGCCGTTCGGCGAATCCGAGGCCGGCGTCACCGGGCTGGAGCTGTTGCTGCCGTTGGTGCTCAAGTGGGCCAAGGAATCGCGCATGCCGATGGCCAAGGCGCTGGCGCGCGTGACGACCGATCCGGCGCGCGTTCTGGGCATCGAGGCCGGTGGTATCGAAGTGGGTGCGCATGCCGATCTGTGTCTGCTCGATCCTGATGCGCATACCGCAATCACCGCGCAGTCGCTGGTCAGTCAGGGCAAGAACACGCCATTCCTCGGGTTCGAGCTGCCAGGCGCGGTGCGCTACACGATCGTCGAAGGCAACGTCGTGTTCGAACGGCGTTAGCCAAGCAGCGACGCCGGATCACAAGCGGCCGATTCGATCAGCACGCGCTTGTCGCGCGCGTGCGCGCCGCTCACGATCGTCACCGCTCGCGCCGGAAGCGCCAGCCGATCGGCCAACAGGCGCGTCAAGGCGGCATTCGCCTTGCCCTCGAGCGGCGGTGCCTGCAGGCGCACCTTCAACGAAGTGCCGTGGAGTCCGGCGATCTCGGACCGGCGTGCCCCGGGCTGCACATGGACGCTCAGCTCCCAACCCTGTGGCACGCGCCGGTACCAGCTCACTGCAACGACGTGCGTGTGCGCCTGCTCAGATCGTCGCCTTGAGCACGCTGCGCTGGAGGTGGTCGAGCACGATCAGGGTCACCTGGCAGGCGAGCAGCAGGGCGAGCGGTGACAGGTCGATCCCGCCGATCGGTGGGATGAAGCGACGGAAGAAGGTATAGAACGGCCGGGTGATGGCGGCCAGCAGCGGCGCGATCGGCGTGTAGGGGTTGATCCAGGACAGGATGAAATCGACCAGTACCACGCCCATCAGCAGGTGCAGACTCGCGCGCACGATGCCGAACAACGACAGCACCGCCCAGGCGCCGATAGGCAAGCCGCGGCCAGGCAGCAGCGCGTACACCAGCGCGACCATGATCAGCTCGATCAGCAGCGCGAACACCAGGCTGGCGGTGTCCAGCCCACGCCAGCTCGGAACGATCTTGCGTAGCGGTTGCACACCCCAGTCGGTGCACGCCAGCACGAATTGACCCACTGGGTTGCGAAACGGTGCTCGAAAGGCCTGCATGTAGAACCGTAGCAGCGCCAGGTAGACGACCAGCCCAAGAATCGTTTCGACCAGTAACGTGCCGATCTGACTGAACATTCCCGATCAATCCTTTCCCATCAATACCGCCAGTTCGGCGGCGCGTGCGTTGGCTGCGCTGACCCCACGAGCGATCGCCGCCTTGATCTGATCGGCGTCGAATGATGCCAGTGCCCGCTCGGTCGTTCCGCCCTTTGAGGTTACCCGAGCACGCAAGGTGGCGGGGGGCTCCGAGGAGCGTGCGGCGAGCTCGGCCGCGCCACGAAACGTCTCCATCGCAAGCTCCCTTGCCACCTCGGCCGACAGCCCCAGTGCGACGCCGGCTTCCTCGAGCGCTTCGATGAAGTAGAACACGTAAGCCGGACCACTTCCGGACACCGCGGTCACCGGATCGAGCTGGTGTTCGCTCTGCACCCACACCACCTTGCCACCGGCCTGCAGGATCGATTCGACTGCCGCGCGCTGCTGCGCCGACGCCTCGGATGCAGCGTAGACCCCGGTGATGCCCGCACCGATCAACGCCGGGGTGTTGGGCATGCAGCGAACGAGCACGCCGCGGCCGCCCAGCCAGCGCTTCAGGTCCGCGATCTGAATCCCAGCTGCGATCGTCAGTACGACAGCGTTGCCCACGTGCGGTCCGACGGCCGCCGCTGCCTCGCGCATCTGCTGCGGTTTGACGGCCATGACGATGACATCGCCGAGCGGCGCCAGTTCGGCGGGCGTCGCTGCAACGCGTACCCCGAACTCGCTGGTTAGACGCCGGCGCGCTTCGGCAATCGGTTCGACCACCTGGATATCGCCGGCAGCATGGCCCTGACGGCACATGCCGCCGATGATCGCGTTGGCCATGTTGCCGCCGCCGATAAAGGTCACTTTCATCGTCGTTGATTCTCCCCGCCGGTTCGTGACAGTCGTTATCAGCAATCGGATGCGCGACGCCAGGAGAGGCCCGGCTGACTGGACCTCAGATCGCGCGCCCGGTTCGACTGCCGAAGATGGCCGTGCCCACACGCACGATGGTAGCGCCTGCCGCTATCGCCTGCTCCAGATCGCCCGACATGCCCATCGACAGCGTGTCGAGCGGCAGTCCCGCCCGGCGCAACGGCTCGATCAGGGCCGCCAGGGCGTCGAATCGCGCCCGTTGCAGAGCCGGATCTTCGCTCGGCTCCGGTACCGCCATCAGCCCGCGCAAGGCCAGCCGCGGCAGCCGTGCGATGGCAACCGCCAGCTCGGCGACTTCCTGCGGCGCGCATCCGCTCTTCGAACTCTCGCCGCTCACGTTGACTTGCAGGCACACATTGAGCGGGGCTGCGCCGGCGGGGCGCTGCGCCGACAGCCTCTCGGCGATCTTCAGCCGGTCGACCGAGTGCACCCAGTGAAAATGCTCGGCGATGATTCGCGTCTTGTTGCTCTGGATCGGCCCGATGAAGTGCCAGACGATCGGCAGATGCGTGAGCGCGTTGATCTTGTCGAGCGCCTCCTGCACGTAGTTCTCGCCGAAATCACGCTGGCCGGCGGCACACGCCTCGGCAACCGCTGCAGCGGGGAATGTCTTCGACACAGCCACGAGCAGAATGTCACGCGGGTCGCGACCCGCGTCGCGCGCGGCCCGGGCAATGCGTGACTTGACGCCTTGTAGCGAATTTTGCAGTTTGTCCATAATCGCTCAGGGCTCGTCGTCCCACGCGGACGCGGGCCGTATTCGGCGGTGGAAACCGTCATTCCGCTGGTGTCGCCGGGCCACGCAACGAATCGGTGCACGCGCCGGTCTGATCAGCAAGGCATCGGCCCAGCACCGAACTCGACAGCCGCCTACGTCGCGCGCGCGCAGCGCAAGGAAAGTTTAATGGACATCACCGAGCTCCTCGCCTTCGTCGTGAAGAACAAGGCCTCCGACCTGCATCTTTCGGCGGGCCTGCCACCGATGATCCGCGTGCATGGCGACGTGCGCCGCATCAACCTGCCGCCGATGGATCACAGCGCCGTGCACGCGATGGTGTACGACATCATGAACGATGCGCAGCGCAAACAGTACGAGGAGGTGCTCGAATGCGACTTCTCGTTCGAGATCCCGGGCCTGTCGCGCTTTCGCGTCAACGCATTCAATCAGCAGCGTGGCGCCGCCGCGGTAATGCGCGTCGTGCCCAGCAAGGTGCTTACGCTGGAACAGCTCAACGCGCCGAAGATCTTCGCCGACCTGGCGCTGCGCCCACGCGGCCTGATTCTGGTGACAGGCCCGACCGGCTCGGGCAAGTCGACCACGCTCGCCGGAATGGTCAACCATCTGAACGAGACCGAGTTCGGCCACATCCTCACCATCGAGGATCCGATCGAGTTCGTGCACGAATCGAAGAAGTGCCTGATCAATCAGCGCGAGGTGGGTCCACACACCTTGTCGTTCTCCAACGCGCTGCGCTCGGCACTGCGTGAAGATCCCGATGCGATCCTGGTCGGTGAGTTGCGGGATCTGGAAACGATCCGGCTCGCGCTGACCGGCGCCGAAACCGGCCACCTTGTGTTCGGCACGCTGCACACGAGCTCGGCCGCCAAGACCATCGACCGCGTGGTCGACGTGTTTCCAGCCGCGGAGAAGGAGATGGTCCGCGCGATGCTGTCCGAATCGCTGCAGGCGGTCATCTCGCAGACGCTGCTCAAGACCAAGGACGGGTCAGGGCGCGTCGCTGCGCACGAAATCATGATCGGCACGCCGGCGATCCGAAATCTGATCCGCGAGAACAAGATCGCACAGATGTACTCGTCGATCCAGACCGGCCACCAGTTCGGCATGCAGACGCTGGACCAATGCCTGCAGGATCTGGTTCGCCGCAACGTCATCTCGGCGGGCGAGGCACGCGGCAAGGCCGCCAACAAGGACAACTTCGCCGCCTAGTTGTAGCAGGCGGCAGCAGGCAGCACGCGCTCTCGGAGGGCGCTGTCCGCGCGCATCGCGCGCGGAGCATGCAGCAGCAAGCAATATCAATCGCAATGCGGGGATAGCGGGGAACGAGCATGGAACGCGATCAGGCAACCAAGTTCATGTACGACCTGTGCCGGCTGGTCGTCGCCAAGAAGGCATCCGATCTGTTCATCACGGCCGGGTTTCCGCCGGCGCTGAAGCTCGACGGCAAGGTCACGCCGGTCTCGCAGACTGCGCTCAACGGGCAGCACACGGCCGAGCTGACCCGCTCGGTCATGAACGATCGCCAGGCGGCGGACTTCGAGGCCCACAAGGAATGCAATTTCGCGATCAGCCCGGGCGGCATCGGCCGGTTTCGCGTGAACGCGTTCATCCAGCAGGGCTCGGTCGGTATGGTGCTGCGTCTGATCAACGCGAAGATCCCGACGTTCGAAGATCTGCTGCTGCCACCGGTGCTCAAGGAAGTCACCATGACCAAGCGCGGTCTGGTGATCATGGTGGGCGCGACCGGTTCGGGCAAGTCGACCACGCTGGCGGCGATGATGGGCTATCGCAACGAGCAGACGTACGGGCACATCATCACCATCGAGGACCCGATCGAATTCGTGCACCCGCATCGTAACTGCATCGTCACGCAGCGCGAGGTGGGCGTCGATACCGAGGACTGGGGCATCGCGCTCAAGAACACGCTGCGTCAGGCACCCGATGTGATCATGATGGGCGAGATCCGCGATCGCGAAACGATGGACTACGCGGTGGCGTTCGCCGAAACCGGTCACCTGTGTCTGGCGACGCTGCATGCGAACAGCTCCAACCAGGCGATCGACCGGATCATCAACTTCTTCCCCGAAGAGCGTCGCACCCAGCTGCTCATGGATCTGTCGCTCAACCTCAAGGGGATGGTGTCGCAGCGCCTGATCCCGCGCAACGAAGGCAAGGGACGCGTCGCTGCGATCGAGATCCTGCTCAACTCGCCGCTTATCGCCGAGCTGATCTTCAAGGGTGAGGTCGCCGAGATCAAGGAAGTCATGAAACGCTCGCGCGATCTGGGCATGCAGACCTTCGATCAGCATCTGTTCAGCCTGTACGACGAGGACATCATCGGCTACGAGGACGCGCTGCGCAACGCCGACTCGGTCAACGATCTGCGGCTGATGATCAAACTGAACAGCAAGAAATCGAAGACTCGCGACATCACCGAGGGCATCGACCACCTCGGCATCGTCAAGTAGCGCTGTCCCGACGCCCCGAATTACCTCGCGTTCCTACCGCGGCCGACGCTCAGTCGCCGTTCGGCGCGCCGCGCTTGGTGCGCAGGCTTCCGCTCACCATGCGGAACTCGAACAGCCGGCACTCGATCGCACCGTTGAACAGCGGCGTGCGTTTCGATTCGCGCAACCGGATCAATCCGGGCAGACCGCTCTCCGGCGTCAGCACGTAGCAACGCCATCCGCTGAAGCGTTGCTTGAGCACGTTGCCGAATGCCGGATAGAACGTGCGCAGGACTTCCTCTGATTCCAGCCGCACGCCGTACGGCGGATTGGTCACCAGCACGCCGGGGCGTGCGCCTGGTACGACGTCCAACGCATCCGCTCGTTCGATTGAAATCGAAGCGGCCAATCCGGCCTGCTCGATCGATTCGGTTGCCGCACGAAGCACACGCGCGTCACGATCGCTGCCGCGGATGTCGAGCGCTGTGTCGCGGCGCTCACCTTGGCGCGCCTGCTCGCACAGCCGCTGCCATGCACCGGCATCAAAGCTTCGCAGACGCTCGAACCCGAACGAGCGCGAGCGACCCGGCGCAAGATTGCATCCGATCATCGCCGCCTCGATCAGGAAGGTCCCACTGCCGCACATCGGGTCGAGCAACGATTCATCGGGTTGCCAACCGGTGAGTGCCAGCACTCCCGCGGCGAGGTTCTCGCGCAGCGGCGCCTCGCCGGTGTCGGCGCGATAGCCGCGCTTGAACAGCGGCTCCCCCGACAGGTCGAGGTACAAGGTCAACCGGCGATCGGTGAGGAACGCGAAGATGCGTACGTCAGGATTGCGCGTGTCGACATCAGGCCGGCGCCCGCTGAGGTCGCGAAACCGGTCGCACACTGCGTCCTTGATGCGAAGCGTCGCGAACTCCAGGCTTTTGAGCGGCGAGCGAATCGCAGTCACATCGACGCGGATCGAGCGATCCACTACGAACCATCGATCCCAGGAGATCGCGCGTGCGGCGTGATACACGTCGTGCTCGTTGCGATAGTCCCCATCGTGCACCCGCATCAGCACGCGCGAGGCGACACGGCTCCACAGATTCACGTTGTAGCCAAGCGCGAGCGCGCCGCGAAAATGCACGCCGCCGGGCACCGAGCGTGGCTGCTGTGCATCGAGCCGGACAAGCTCCTCGACGAGCACGGCTTCCAGACCGCGTGGGCACGGCGCGAAGAAATCGAGATCAGCCAACGTACATCCTCAGAAAAATGCTCGCGACGCGAGGGGCAAAGCAGCGAAGTGTGTCATGGCTGGGCTTCGCGCACGCGATACGGTGTGACCTTCGAGCCGTTCGCGCCCTTAGCGCGGACCAGGGCGCGGCGCACGTAGGCCGCACGACCGAATCGCGTACGGATCCGCACCGTTCGCGCCAGTTCGTCGGTTGCTTCGAGCACTTTGCGCCGCAGATCCGGCAGCAGTCGCGGCAGCTCGCGCTGCACAATTCGCAAAGCCGAGTCGCTGGTCTGGCCGCCAATGAATGCCGTCACCCAGTGGTTGACGAAGAAGATCTTGTGTTCGTGCTTGAGCCGCGGCAGGGCTCGTATGGCACGTGCGAGCAGCGGCTGCGTCTGTCTCGCATGCTCGGGCGCGTTGAATGGCGCGAGTGCTTCTTCGATCCAGCTTTCAGGCATGGATCGTTCGTCGAGAAACGCATCGAGATAGCTTCTTTTCGCAGCGCGTGCGGCCGCCCCGGTGGCGAACATCAACCGATCTCGGTGCGCCGCCTCGGTCCTTCGGCGCAGCGCGCGCATTGCTTCGGAGGGCAGCGTTCCATCCAGAATCAACAGCCGCTGTGCGCAGTGATGCAGATCGATGGACGTCAATGCCTCGGCCGACTCGCTATCGACAATCCAGGCATGCAGCCGTGCGCGTGACACATCGGTTTGCGCCACGTTGATGAACGCGCGTCGGAAGCTGGTCCGCACGCTCGCATCGCGCTGCCGCGTTGCGCCCGTGAATCCTGCTTCCAGTACTGCCTCGATTTCCGCAGCCATCGAGTCGCGCTGCGCATCGGTGCAATAGCGTCGCAAAGCAATCTGCGTACGCTCCGACAGCGCCGCGAGCAACAACGGCTCCTGCTCACTCGGGAGCCAGTGCGACACTTGGCGCAGGAAAGCGTCCGGTCCGAACTTCGCTTCGCGCACCGCCTCCCAGACCATCGACCAGATCGACCAGCGCCGTAGCGGATCTTTGATACGAGGCAACAGCGCGAGGAGCGCATCGCCATTGCCGGGATCGGTCGTGAACAGACCGTAGCCGAAGTCGCTCGCGTTTGGCAGCAGCGTGCGCCCGACAAGGGTACGTCCTGCGCTCAACCGGACTTGGCTGCTATCGAGCCGCACATCGAACGTACGCGACGCGCCTCGCGCACTCATCGAGGCCACCGCGAATCGTTGTGGCCATGGCAGCGAAGCCTTTGCGGCTCCACGTTGCTCGACCAGCATCGAGCTGCGGCCATCCCTACCCTGCCGACTCGTACGGACCGTGATCCGTGGCAGTCCCGGCGTGGTAATCCACTGGCGTGCCCACACCGAAAGATCGCGACCGCTTGCGGTTGCAAATGCATTGATCAGCTCACGCCAATCGATCGTCTTGTAGGCGTAGGCAGCGGTCAGGCTCTGAACGCCGCGCTGGAACGCCCGTGCGCCGATGTCGTGTTCGAGCTGGCGCAGCAGGGCCGGCCCCTTGCCATAGACGATATTCCCGTAGAGCGATTTCGCATCGGCGAGGTTGGTGAGCGGCTGCCGTAGCGGTGTGGTGCCTGCGCTCGCGTCGGTTTGCAGCGCGCTCGATTTGAGCACCGCGAATGAGAGCCAGGGGTTGCTGCTCGGAAGCAGCGTTGCCGCCGCTCGCGCTGCGAGCCAGTTCGCGAACGCCTCTTTGATCCATACGTCGTCGAACCAGCGCATCGTCACCAGATTACCGAACCATTGATGCGCGGTCTCATGCAGGATCAGATTGGCGCACTTGGCGTGTTCCACGGCGGGCGCCTGTGGCGCGATCAGCACCGACTCCTCGCGCAGGAACGTGGCCCCGGCATGCTCCATACCGTTGAACGCGAACTCCGGAATCAGCACCAGATCGTATTTCGCGAACGGGAATGCCCGCTGTGTGTATTCGGTGAAGTACTCGAGCGCACGGCGATTGAGTTCCAGGGCGGCGTGCGCCGCACGTCGACCACTTCTTTTCTGTGAGCGCCGCAACCAGAGCATGCAGCCTTGCCGCAGCCCGCGCTCTCGCATCGACGCAAATGGCCCGGCGGCAAACGCGAACAGATACGTGCTGATCGGTGCGCTCGTGTCGAACTGCACTCGCTGGCACCCCGTGTCGATGCGATGCACGGCGACCCGTGGCGCGTTGCTCACCACCTGCCAGCCCGATGGGCATTCGAGCGACAACGTGAAACGGCCTTTCAGATCGGGCTGGTCGAAGCACGGAAACAGCGTGCGGGCGTCTGCAGGTACGCACAGGGTGTAGACGTAGTCGCTCCCATCGGCTACGTCGTGATAGCGCAGCAGCGCCGAGCCGGGCGCACCGATCGGAGCTTGGGCGCACAGAACGATCTCGTTCTCACCAGCCCGGGTGGTACTCGCCGGGATCACCACGTGCTCGCTGACCATGCGCGCGTTGGGACACGGCGCGCCATTGATGCGAATCGCATCGACGCGCGCGTCGGCGATCGCGCACCAATCGAGCACGATGTCGCACGGCGCGCGGACCGTGACGTTGATGGTGAGTGCCGCGCGCATCGTTCGCAATCCGCGCGCCAGGCGAGCGTCGATCCGATATCGCACATCGGCGTAGCGCCGTGTTCGCCAGCGCGCGAGCGCATGCGAGATACCCGGGGCAAGCAGCTTGGTGTCGACGCGTCCGAGCGCTCGATTCACGCGCGCCTGCGTCCCCACGGAACCGCGAGCAGCGCCATCACCGTGGCGACGATGAGCATGATGACGACGATGCGTTCGGGCCACGGTCCGAGGAAATCCACCAAAGTCGGCTGATCGGGACGCGAGCGTCCGAGGAAACCGTAGTTCGCGCCGATCGACAGATTGACCGGCAGCACCGCGAGTCCATAGACGATCGTCGCCACGCACGCGATGCGATAGTCACGCCACGACGGGCGATAGCGATCGGCGAACAACGCGAAGACCACGCCGACGATGATCATCCCGTGGCTCACCCAGAAGTGCCAGAAGATCGGGTCGTTCGGCCCCTCCTTGAGTACCGGCGTGATCAGCGCCTGCGTGCACAGCCCTACGCCCCAGAAATACAGGATCGGACGCAGCGAGCGCATGCCGAACGCGAGATAGAGGCCCGCAGCGAAAGCTGCCCAATGGCACATCTGCAGCGGCAGCGTCTCGATCGCTCGTAACTCGGGCGGCACGGCCTTCCAGGTGTGGAACAGCAGCCACTCGATGACGAAGATCGCGCCGATCCAGCGCGCCCAGCGCGACTCGCCCGCATTGCGCCGGCCGTGCCAGGCGAGCGCGACGCTGGTGCCGGCGATGACGAGCAGCGACAGGGCGTGCGTGACGGTGAACGGCTGGAACTCCTCCACGGCCTTGCCTCAACAGCGGTTCAAGCGCGGCGCGCCGGCATCGGTGATCGCAGTGCCATGAAACATTCGCGCGATCCCGGCCCAGTATGCGGCCGCCTCGCACATCGGGCACGGACGAAAGCTGCTGTACAGCTGTGCGCCGTTCAGCTCGCGCGTACCGAGCCGCTGGCATGCGTCGCGGATTGCCTGGATCTCGCCGTGCGCGGTCGGGTCGGTCGAAGTGATGACGGCGCTCACCCCCTCGCCGACGATGCGTCCATCGCGCACCACCACTGCGCCGAACGCCTGATCACCGCGCTGCACTGCCAACTCGCGCACCGCGAATGCACGTTGCATGAATGCCGCGGGACCCGGCGTGCGCGGCTGTTCGATCGGTTGTGCCGCCAGCGGCGTGGCGCCCAGCGCTGCGGCAACCCCGGCCATGCCGCGCAGCACCCGACGTCGTCCTGGCTCGCACGCATGCTCCGACCACATGCGATCGCGATCGTGACTCATCGGATCCTCTCGGCACGGAATCCGGCGCGGTTCAGCACATCGAGAATCTCGTCGACGTGATCGCGCCCGCGGGTCTGCACTACGAACTCCACTTCCGCCGACAGCGCCGGCGCGTTGGTGAAGGCGCGCTGATGATGCACCTCTTCGATGTTGGCGTTGGCATCGGCCAGGCAATTGGTGACCTTGGCGAGCGCACCGGGCAGATCGCGCAATTCGACGCGCAGCCGTGCCAGCCGGCCCGAGCGCACCAGACCGCGCTCGATGATGTCGGAGAGCAACAGCGGATCGATGTTGCCGCCGGACAGCACCAGCCCGACGTTGCGGCCGCGAAACCGATCCGGATGGGCTATGAGCGCAGCGAGTGCAGCGGCACCGGCGCCTTCGACCACCGTCTTCTCGATCTCCAGCAACATCAGCAACGCCTGCTCGATGTCGCCCTCTTCCACCAGCACGACCTCGGCCACATGCTGGCGAATGAGCGGGAGGGTCAGTGCACCGGGCTGCTTCACGGCGATGCCTTCGGCGATCGTGCCCGATGAATAGCTCGGCAACTCGTCATTCAGCGCTGCGTGTACTGCAGGGAAGCCGACGGTCTCGACGCCGACGATCTCGATGGCGGGCTTGAACGCCTTGGCAGCCACCGCCATGCCGGCGATCAATCCGCCGCCGCCCACCGGCACGACCAGCGTGTCGAGCTGCGGATGCTCGGCCAGCATCTCCAGCGCGACCGTGCCCTGCCCGCAGACGATGAACGCATCGTCGTAGGGATGGACGAGCGTGAGCGTGCGTTCCTGGGCGAGCGCCAAGCCGGCAGCGCGTGCCTCATCGAACGATTCACCCGCCAGCACCACGTCGGCGCCGTGTTCGCGCGTGCGCTCCACTTTCACGTGCGGCGTGAACCGCGGCATGACGATCGTCGCGGCGATGTTCAGCCGTCGTGCGTGATAGGCGACGCCCTGCGCGTGATTGCCGGCCGAGACGGCCAGCACGCCGCGTGCACGCTCCTCGGCGCTCAGAGACAGGAGTTTGTTGAGAGCGCCGCGCTCCTTGAACGACGCGGTGAACTGATGATTCTCAAACTTGAGGACGATCCTGGCGCCGGTGATCCTGCTCAGCGTGCGCGAAGCCAGACACGGCGTTCGCACCAGTTCGCTGCCGATCGCATCGGCGGCGGCGCGGATCGCGGCCAGATCGATTTGCATGGCGCTGCGCTAGAACGGCTTGACCACGACCAGGATCACGCCGCCGACGAGAAACAGCACCGGGATCTCGTTGAACCAGCGGTACCACACGTGGCCGTGGCGATTGCGCTCGAATTTGAAGTCCTGCACCAGCTTGCCGCACCAAAGATGGTAGAGCACCATCAGCACGACGATCGCCAGCTTGGCGTGCAGCCAACCGCCGGTGATGCCATAGCCCAACCACAACCACGTGCCGAAGGCGATGGTGAGCACCGCGCCCGGAGTCATGATGCCGTAGTAGAGCTTGCGCTCCATCACCTTGAAGCGCTCGAGGCTGCCCGGATCCGTCGCGACCGCGTGATAGACGAACAGGCGCGGCAGGTAGAACAGCCCGGCGAACCACGTGACCATGAAGATGATGTGCAGCGATTTGATCCAGAGCATGCGCGCTTCGCTGATCAGGGACGTTGCCGCCCGGGACCCTCGGCGTTGGGCAAGCCGCGGGGACAGAGGTATCCAGCGGCGGGCAGTGTGCGCCCGTCTCGTTATCGATTCAATCGCCGCCGGAACAGCACCAGGGCAGCATAGAAGCCGACCGCGGTGTAGGCAAGCAACACTGCGACGTGCAGCCAGGCATCTGCCGGCGCTTGCCCGAGCAACAACGGGCGCACCAACTGCACGCCATGGGAAAGCGGAAGCAGTTGCGCCAGGCCGCGCAAAACCTCGGGCAACTGTTCGAGCGGAAAGAACACTCCGCTCATCATCGCCATGGGTGTCACGACCAGGGTGAAGTAGTACATGAAGAAATCGTACTGCGAGGCGACCGCGGTGATGATCAGCGCCAGACAGGCGAAGCAGGCGCCGATCAACGGCACCACCAGCACGATCCACAGCGCCAGCGGCGAGTGCACCAAGCCAAGCAGCGTGGCCACTAGCAGGATCGCCACGCCGGAGGTCATCGCTTTGGTCATGGCGAACAGCGCTTCGCCCAGCACCACGTCATCGAGATCGAGCGGCGCGTTCATGATCGCCTCCCAGGTTCTCTGCACGTGCATGCGCGAAAAGGCGGAGTAGAACGCCTCGAACGTCGCGCTGTTCATGGTCGAGAACGCGATCGAACCGGCCGCCAGAAAGGTGATGTAGGACACCCCATCGATCTCGCGCACGAATACGCCCAGCCCGTAGCCCAATGCGATGAGGTAGATGAGCGGCTCGCCCAGGTTGGCGAGCACCGAGGGCACCGCGAGCTTGCGCCATACCAGGGCGTTGCGGCGCCACACCGATAGCGCACGGGATGAAAGTCGCGGGGCGCGAAGCTCGAGCATCAGGTGTTCAATCGCGCAGATCGCGGCCGGTGAGTTTGAGGAATACATCCTCCAGGTTCGCCGGTCGATGCAGGTAGACCAGCGCCGGATGCGCGGCCAGCGACGAGAGCAGCGGCTCGGCCTGCACCGCGTAGCAAAACGCCGTTTCACCGGCGACTTCCATGCGCGCTGCCAGTGCATTCGCATGCCGAGCGGCCCACTCGCGCACACCGTCACCGTGTACTTCGATGACGTGTGGCTCCACGTGGCGCGCGATCAATTCGCGCGGCGAACCGTCGCTGATGAATCGGCCGGCGTCCATCACCGCGATGCGCGAGCACAGCCGTTCGGCTTCATCCATGAAGTGTGTGGTGAGGACGATCGTCTTGCCGGCACTGCGCAATCGGCGCAGCCGTTCCCAGATCAGGTGGCGCGCCTGCGGGTCCAGTCCGGTGGTGGGTTCGTCGAGAAAGATGATCTTCGGATCGTTGACCAGCGCGCGCGCCAACGTCAGTCGCCGTCTCATGCCGCCTGAGAGCGTCTGGATCGGCGCATCGGCGCGCCCCTCCAGTCCGGCGAACTCCAGCAGTTCCGGGATCTTCGCGCGCGCCGGCTCGGAGGCGATACCGAAGTAGCGCGCATAGACGATCAGGTTTTCCTCGACGGTGAAGTCCGGATCGAGGTTGTCGAACTGCGGGACGACGCCAACCTGCTGGCGCGCCGAGCGTCCCTGCTCGGGCACGCGATGGCCGCCAAGCACGATCGAGCCGGCGTTCGGAGCAGTCAGGCCCAGGCACAGCCGCAACGTGGTGGTCTTGCCTGCGCCGTTGGGGCCAAGCAGACCGAAACACTCGCCTTCTTCGATCGCGAACGACACGTCGTTGACGACCGTGGTCGTGCCGTACGCCTTGACGAGCCGCTCGACCGCTACGATGGCCATGTCCGCGCGATCACCGCCCGAATCACGTGCAGCTTGCGATGGAAGAAGTGATCGCATCCGGGCAGCACGACCACCGGCAGTTCCTGCGGCGCGGCCCACGCCAGCACGTTGGCGAGCGGCACGGTTTCGTCGAGATCACCGTGGATGACCAGCGTGTCGGCGGGTACGTTCGGCGCATCGTATTTGCGGCCCGCGGCGACCAGGCCGGTCGCGGGTGCGATCAACACCAGGCGTTGCGGTGGCACGCGCTGCGCGACACGCATCTGCACGTAAGCCCCGAACGAGTAACCTGCCAGAACCACGGGCAACGGTGTGCCGGCAGCAATCGGCGACTGCGCGTCAGCAGCAATCGGCGACTGCGCGCCGTAGTGCGTCTGCATATGTTGAAGCACCGCGATCAGGTCGTCGGCTTCACCATCGCCATGATCGTGTTCACCCTGCGTGGCCCCGACGCCGCGGAAGTTGGGTCGCACGGCGACGAAGCCCAATTCAACGAACGCTCGCGCCGCGCTTTGCGCCACCTTGTTGTCGAGCGATCCACCGAAGAGCGGATGCGGATGCGCAACCAACGCGATGCCACGAAACGTTGCCACCGCCGGCACTTCGATGACCACTTCGATGTTGCCGACCGGTCCTTGCAACAGCACCCGCTCGGGTGCGGGCCGCGTCATATGCGCAGGCGCTCGACGATGCGGCCGTTCTGCAGATGTTCTTCGATGATCTCGTCGACATCGCTCTTGTCGACGTAGGTGTACCAGACCTCTTCGGGGTACACGACCAGACACGGCCCTTCCTCGCAACGATCGAGGCAGCCGGCCTGGTTGATGCGGACCTTGCCTTCACCGGCGAGCTTGAGCGCCTTGACGCGGTCCTTGGCGTAGGCGCGGACGTCGCTCGCGCCATGGTCATTGCATGACGCTTCGCCGTTGTTGCGTTGATTGCAGCAGAAGAAGACGTGGTGTTTGTAGTAGCTCATCGGCGATTGGACTCGGTGATTCGGCCAGGCGGTTGCGCCCTGGTGGTCAGGCACGGCGGTGGGCGCTGATGGGTTTGAACAGA
>CADEDU010000024.1:29372-61120 GCA_902826155.1 uncultured beta proteobacterium | reverse complement strand
TGGGCCACTCCCCTGATCGCGCGCACTCGGAGAATTATACCGAGGCGCGTGCTACCCTCTTTTGCATGGAGTCGGCCAACGTCCTGCTGCTGTCCGGAGGTGTGGACAGCGTCTCACTTCTGTATCGACTCGCCGAGACGGGCGAGCCGCTGCAGGCACTGTTCATCGACTACGGCCAGCGCGGTGCGCGCCATGAGCACGTGGCCGCTCAACACTTCTGTGAGCCGCTCGGGGTCGAACTGGTGCGGTTCGATCTGGCGGGCGTCGGCGAGACGTTTCGCAACGTGCAGGCGCGCAAGGCGCACATCCCGCTGCCGCACCGCAATCTGGTCGCGCTGGCGCTGGGGGTGTCGTTCGCGGCCAACCTCGGGGCGCGCAAGCTCTATCTGGCCGTCACGCAGGAGGATGCGCTCAGCTACGCCAGCGCATCGCACGCGTTTCTGGCGCAGTTCCGGCTGCTGATCGGACTGATCGGCGAGGTCAGGCTCTCCACGCCGTTCATCGATCTCACCAAGGCCGAAGTGATCCGGCGCGGCAACGATCTAGGCATCGACTATTCGATGAGCTACAGCTGCATGGTAGGCCACCCGGTCCACTGCGGACGCTGCCGTCAATGCGCGATGCGCCGCGCCGCGTTTCGCGAAGCCGGCTGCGAAGAGTCGCCCGATTTCTATCGCGTCTGATCGTCGTCGCGATCGGGCTGGCGTGCGGGCATCGACGCGCCGATGAGGTACACGATCGCCACGACCGGCCAGAGCATCGTCACGAAGCTGGTCAAGCCGTGGAAGTTGAGAAAGTGGCCCTGGTGCCAGACGTTGAGCGAATGCGCGGTGTACGGATTGCTGGGTGCCACATTCACCACCACGCTCGCGGCTGCCAGCATCAGTACAGCGAGCACCACGCGCGTGCGCCGATCGAGCAAACCCAGCAATAGCAGCGACGCGAGTCCAATGGCCAGGCCTTGAAGTGCACCCGGGGTCGCCCACGCGAAGGCGTTCTTGGGTCCGAATAGCGCAGCAAAGGCGGTGCTGCGGATCAACAGTCCGAGTGCTACCAGCACCGGGATCGCGAGCCACCTAGCCACCGCTGATCGCGTGAGCGTGCCAGCGAACAAGCCGACCGCAATGATCGACATCGCGCAGCTCGCCGCCTCGATACGCACGAACATTTCGACCGGCAATGGCTCGGTGGCCGTCTCCACGGTCAGGCCGAAACCGCTGCCCAAGCCGAACAACATCGCGGTTGGGGTGAGCTGCGCGAACAGCCACAGCGCGATGACCACCAGTCCGAGGTCGACGCGCGCGCCCGGCCTGAACCAACGATGCCTGCCGATCAGCAGACTGTGCGATGCGTGCGCATGCGGTGCCCATGCTGCGCCCAGCAGTGCTCCCGCCAAGCCGCCGAGTACGTTCAGTGCGCTGTCAACGTTCGAGGCGACACGATCCGGGAGATAAGACTGCAGCGCCTCCAGACCGACGCTCAACGCCGCGCTGATCAGTGTTGCCCAGAAGATCATGCGCATGCGCGATGCATCGGGGCGCGCAGCGAGGATCCAGAGAAAGCCAAGCGGCACGTAGCCTACGACGTTGACGATGACATCGAAGCTGGTGATGTGCGCCGGCCACGCGGCGGCAAGAAACGCGAACGGATTGGCGCCGCGAAGCACCCAACGTGCGAACGGATAAAGGCTCGCGTACGCAACGAGCACCACGTACGCAACCAGCAGATAACGCGCCAAGGGTAGGACAGGCGGCAGTCCAGGCGACTGTCCGGGCGTTGATCCGGGCGGTAGGCCGAGCGATCGGGTCACGCCGAAATTTTACGCTGCCGAACATCGCCGATTACGCCGCCGAGGTACAGTTTCGGGCACGGCGAGCGTCCGACGGGGTCAGGAGCGCCCTCGTCATCATGACGGCAGGCTTGCGGCGACCGCTCTGCCCCCACGAAGCAGTGGCCCGATACCCCAAGTGCCACAGGAAAAGAGGAATCAGCGTCATGCGCATGGACAACGAGCAGGAAAGCCAGAACGTCGAAGATCGCCGTGGCACCCGCATGCCAATGTCGCGCGGCGTTGCCGGCGGCGGAATCGGGATGATCATCATCCTGGTTCTCGCGTTGTTCTTCGGATTCGACCCGAGCGTGTTGATGGGGGGTGGCAGCGGTGGTGGCGGACTGCCGATCCCCGGTTCGCAGATGACCGAGCGTTCCGCGCCTGCGGGGCCAGGCGCGGGTCAGAACGACGAGATGCGCCAGTTCATCGCCAAGGTGCTCGGCAGCACCGAGCGCACCTGGAACGATGTCTTTCAGCGCAACGGACGCGAGTACGCCGAACCCAAACTCGTGCTGTTCAGCGGTCAGGTCCAGTCGGCGTGCGGGTTCGCGCAGGCTGCATCGGGGCCGTTCTACTGTGGCCTGGATCAGAAGGTCTATATCGATCTGAGCTTCTATCGTGAGCTGCGTGAGCGATTCAAAGCACCGGGCGATTTCGCGCAGGCTTACGTGATTGCGCACGAGATCGGCCATCACGTGCAGAACCAGTTGGGGATCATGCAGCGGGTCCAGTCGGCGCAACAGCGGGCCGGCCAGGGCGAAGCTAACGATCTATCCGTGCGCCTGGAGCTGCAGGCCGACTGCTTTGCCGGCGTGTGGGCGCACACCGCGCATCGCGACCGGCAGATCCTGCAGGAAGGCGACATCGAGGAAGGGCTGAATGCCGCCGCCCAGATCGGCGACGACCGCATTCAGATGCGTACTCGCGGCTATGTCGTTCCCGAAGGCTTCACGCACGGTAGTGCCGCGCAACGTCAACGCTGGTTCCGCCGCGGCCTGGAAAGCGGTGACATGCGCCAGTGCGACACCTTCGCGACGCGCCAGCTATAGCGCGGCCAGCGCCGCTTCGTAGGCCCGCTGGGCCGCGTCGTCGAACACGACAAACGTAATCGTCTGCAACCCAACGAGTCGCGCGGCCGCGGCGCGACACTCGCCCACGGCGATCGGCACAGCGAACTCGATCGGATACCCGTAGATTCCGCAGCTGATCGCCGGGAACGCGATCGTGCCGATGCCATGCCGTGCTGCGAGTTCCAGGCTGCTGCGATAGCACGAGGCCAGCAACTGCGGTTCGCCGGCGTTGCCGCCGTGCCATACAGGCCCCACTGTATGGATGACGAATCGCGCGGGTAGTCGGTAGCCCCTGGTGATTTTCGCCTGGCCGGTAGCGCAACCGTCGAGTGTCCGGCACTCGGCTAGCAGTTCCGGGCCTGCTGCTCGATGAATCGCTCCGTCGACACCGCCGCCACCGAGCAATGTGGAGTTTGCCGCGTTGACGATGGCATCCATCGCCATCCTGGTGATGTCGCCTCGAACCACCTCTAGTCGCGCGCTCATGATGCTCCCGGCAGACGCGATGGCTGAGTATGCATCCTACCAGCGACACCCGCCCATTCGGCCCACTGATGCGCACGTCGGATTGATCACGCGCCGTTCGTGATCATTGCCCGTATCCGGTTTGTCCGCGCACGAAGCTTGCACGCCCTCGCCCACCGCAAGCAGCTCCCCGTCAAGTACCCGGCCACCATGGCAAGACCGAGTGTGCGCTCCAAGCACGCTGAGCCGTTCAGCATCGATCCCGTTGCAGCAGCGCTGCAGCCGCCTTCGCTGCTGCAGCGTCTGTTGCGCGGACCGGTCGATCCCGAACGTGGCGCCGAGCAGGAAAGCGCGTGGATACGCCTGGGGTTGCTGTCATTGGCGCTGTTGTTCACGGTGATTGCGACGCGCAGCCTGATCTCCCCGGCGGCAGTCCTTTCGTTGGTCGCGCTGGTATGTGCCGGTCTGATTCAGCGCCATATCCAGCAACATCCCGATCCGAGCACGATCCGCCGAGTGCTCGCCATCCTGCTCGATCAGGGCTACTGCAGCGCCTTGCTGCTCAGCCTGGGCGAGCCGGCGGCGGTCGTGCTGGTGGCGATTCTCACGGCACCGGTCGGCTCTGCATTCCGCTTTGGCCCCAGCTACGGCGCGTTCTCCGGTGCGATGGGCATGCTCGGCATCGCGGCGCTGCTGGTGCTCTGTCCCTACCTGCGGGGGCTGGGCATGGTTGGGGTTGCACTGCTGCTTGCATGCGGCGCAATCAGCGGTTACGCGGTCCTGCTGGCGCGGCGCATTCAGCGCAGCGGTAAGGCCGAACGGCGGCGAGCAAGGATGCTGGCAAGGGCCGCCAAGCGCGACGCGTTGACCGGACTGGCCAATCGCGCGCATTTCACCCATTTGCTCGGCGAGGCGCTTACCAGGGGCAAGCACTCGATCAATCCGACCGACAGCTTCGCGGTGCTGTACTGCGATCTCGACGGCTTCAAGGCGGTGAACGACACCCACGGCCACGACGTCGGCGACATCCTGCTCAAGCAGGTGGCCGATACGCTTGGCATGTGCGTGCGCTCGACCGACGTGGCGGCGCGCCTTGGCGGCGATGAATTCGCCGTGCTGCTGAGCAGTCTGGGCGATGCCAACATCGCGCGCCGCATCGGCGAGGACATCGTCTCGCGCGTGCAGTCGATCAACACCATCGATGGACGCGCCATCAAGATTTCCTGTTCGGTGGGTATCACGATGGCTCGTGTGCCCCTGGCCAAGCACCACAGCACCGAGTCACTGCTCAAGAGCGGCGACGAGGCCATGTACGAAGCGAAACGCTCGGGCAAGAACCGCTGCCACTTCCAGATGGCGGCCTGAGAACGCTATCCACCCACCGCAGCCGCTGCCGGCAGCGCAACCCCCGCCAGAACCCCCGCCCATGAAGACTAGGAATCGATCGCTCCACCAGTCGGTGCTCGACCCGCTCGAGCGCCGTGCCGAGCAAGCCATTCAAGGCGTCTGGGTCGATCGCGAGCGCCGTGCCGAGATCAGTCGGAACGAAAAGCGGACCGTCGGCAGGGACGCTGCCGGATCGGGACAGCTCAGCGATCCGCGACGCGGAACGCGATCTGGATCGTGGTGGTAGCGCACCAAACGGCGTGCGGTTGTGCTGCGTCGCGACTCAGGCGTTGATGTTTCTCGACAGCAGCGCGCTCACACCCGAGCGTGCGACCCGACTATGCAGCGTGCGGCCGAGTGCTTGCTCGCATTGCGCTGACGTGCGAATCATGCCATCGAGGTCGATGCCGGTTGCGATGCCAACCGATTCGAACAGGTGCACGAGATCCTCGGTGCACACGTTGCCGGTGTAGCCCTCGCCGTACTGCACTTTCGCCGGATGGCCGCCCACGCCACCGAACGCGCTGTCGAAATACCGCACACCCGCCTCGAAGGACGCCAGGCAGTTGGCAAGCGCCGTGCCGCGAGTGTCGTGGAAATGCGCGATCGGCACGATGCCCGGCACCTCGCGCAGCAGCCGTTCGAACAACGCGCGCGCCGAGCGCGGCGTTGCCATGCCGGTGGTGTCGCCCAGCGCGACATGGCGAACGCCCGATCGAACCAATCGTTGGGCATCGGCCACGACGACGTCGGGGTTCACCCGACCCTCGAACGGACAGCCGAACGCCACCGAGATCGTGCCGACCATGCGAAAGCCGGTTCCGGCTGCCTCGATCATGCGCTCGACGCTGGCCCACTGTTCGGCGCGCGACGCACGCAGGTTGCGTTGCGTGTGCGACTCGCTCGCCGACAACAACAGTGATACTTCGTTGACGCCGATTCCCGTCGTCGCGTCAGCACGCGCCCGCTCGATCGCCTTGAGATTGGCGCAGGTCGCCTTGTAGAACACACCCGCGCTGCGCTCGAGCCTGCCAAGCAATTCGCTCGCATCGGCGAACTGTGGCACCACTTTCGGATTGGAGTAGGAAGTGGCTTCGACGCGCTGGAAGCCGATCGCAGCGAACTGTTCGATCAGCGCTCGCTTCACGTTCGTCGCGACGAAATCGGGTTCGTGCTGCAGTCCATCGCGCGCGAAGCATTCGCACAGTACGACCGAATCCGTCATGAGCTTGGGTTTCGGGTGAGCGTGGTTTTGGCAGTGCGTCGAGTGTTCATTTGTCAGTCTCGGGGAACTGGTGTACGGTGTCAACGACACCCCGAACGCCCGATCACGACGCGACTGCCAGCAGTCGCGCGCCGCGAACCGACGTTGCGCATCCGGGCGTCGCCTTGGCCCGTGCCTACCCAGTCCGCTCTTGTCCGCTCTTGTCCGCTCGTCTCCGATTCCTGCAATGACTGACGTCCTGCTCGCCGACGATCACGGCGCGGTGCGCGTGTTGACGATGAACCGCCCCGACAAGCGCAACGCGCTGAACAACGCGCTCACCAACGCGCTCGTCGATGGGCTGCGCACCGCAGAAAGCGACAATGCCGTTCGCTGCGTGGTGCTCACAGGCGCTGGTGCCGGGTTCTGCGCCGGTGCCGACGTGACCGAGTTCAAGGACCTCACACCTGAGAATCAACATCTGGTGGAACATCGCGCCGCACTGACCAGCAGTTTGCACGCGCTGTTTCCCAAGCTCAGCAAGCCGGTGGTCACCGCGATCAACGGCGCGGCGATGGGCGGCGGCGCCGGACTGGCGTTGGCCGGCGACATGGCGGTGATGGCACAGAGCGCGCGAATCGGTTATCCGGAAGTGAAGCACGGACTGGTTGCCGCGATCGTGATGACCAATCTCGTGCGGCAGGTCGGTCGCAAGGCTGCGTTCGAGCTGGTCGCGCTGGGCCAGGCGATCGATGCCCCGCGTGCCCTTGCGCTGGGCATGGTCAACCGTGTCGCCCCCGACGGTGCACTGATGAGCGAGGCATTGCAGATTGCGCAGGCGCTCGCCGCAGTGCCGCGACCGGCGATGGCGACGACCAAGGCGCTGTTCTACGAGACGGCCGAGTTGCCGTTCGATGAAGCGATGGCGGCCGGACGCAACGCCAATCAGCGCATGCGCGCGTTCAACCGGCCGTAGCCATCCGGCGCTGTCGCCATCCACGTCAAGGCGCATGAGGCCGCTCGAACATCTCACCATCCTCGATCTGTCGCGTGTGCTCGCCTGCCCGTTCGCCAGCATGATCCTGGCCGAACTCGGGGCGACCGTCATCAAGGTCGAGCAACCCGGCAGTGGCGACGAGACCCGCGGCTTCGAGCCGTTCGTCGAACGCAATGGTGCGACGGAGAGCGCCTACTACTTCGCTTGCAACCGCAGCAAGCAGTCGATCACCGTGAATCTGCGCAGCGAAGAAGGCCAGCAGATCATCCGCGATCTGGCCAAACACGCCGACGTGGTGATCGAGAATTTTCCGCTCGGCACGCTCAAGCGCTATGGACTCGACCAACAAGCGTTGCGCGCGCTGAACGAGCGGCTGATCTACATCTCCTGCACCGGCTTCGGGCAGACCGGACCCAACGCGCAGCGCAAGGGCTACGACACCGTGTTCCAGGCGATGGGCGGGCTGATGAGCCTCACCGGCGAGCGTGGCGGCGGCCCGGTAAAGCCCGGCTTGCCGATGGCCGATCTGACCTCGGGGCTGTGGGTCGCGATCGGCATTCTTGCCGCGGTGGCCGGGCGCGCCCAGCAGGGCACAGGCGCCTACATCGATTTCTCGATGATCGATGGTCAGGTGTCGCTGCTCACGCTCGCTGCGGCGCGCTATTTTGCATTGGGTGAAGTGCCGCCGCGCCTGGGCACCGAGCACCCGGGCCGCGTTCCATCGGCGACGTTTCGCTGTGCCGATGGCCAGTACCTTCACATCACGGTAAGCGATCAGCACTGGACGCCTCTGTGCCGGGCACTGGAGATCGAACAATGGGGCGGCGATCCAGGTCTGCAACGCAACTCCGATCGCGTTCGCCGGCGCGACGAGGTGATGCGCGTGCTCACGCAGGCGGTCGTGCGATTCCCGCGCGACACGCTGCAGCAGAAGTTCGATGCGGTCGGCGTGCCGGCCGGACCGGTGCTGAATGTCGATCAGGTACTCACCGACGCGCACACGGCCGCGCGCCAGATGGTGCAATCGTTCGAGCATCCGAGTGTCGGGTCATTCAACGCGCTGGCGTTGCCGTTCAAGTTCGACGGCTGGGATGCGCCGCGGCTCGATCGGCCGCCCGTGTTGGGCGAGCACACCGAGTCGATTCTGATCGAGCGCCTTGGGCTCAGCCGCGAGCAGATCGAGCGGTTGCGCCAGGTCAAAGCCATTTGAACCTTCCCGTTCGCGTCATCGTCCATGAGTGAAGCTCAATCCCAATCCGTGCTGTACGCGGTGGCTGACGGCGTGGCCACCATCACCCTGAATCGGCCCGCCGCGCGCAACGCGTTGAACAGCGTGATGTGTGAGGGGTTGCTGAACGCCGCGCATGCTGCTGCGGCCGATGACACGGTGCGGCTGGTGTTGATTCGCGCCAACGGACCGGTGTTCTGCGCCGGCGCCGATCTCAAGGAACGTCAGGGTATGAGCGAAGATGCGGTACGCGCGCGTCGCCTCAAAGCATTCGCCGCTTACGACGCGCTGGAGCGAGTGCCGATGCCATCGATCGCGATCGTGCAGGGCGCCGCGGTCGGATCGGGTTGCGAGATCGCCGCCGCGTGCGACTTCGTCGTTGCGGCACCCCAGGCATCGTTTCGCACGCCTGAAGCGCTATGGGGAACGATCGGCGCTACGCAGCGTTTGCCACGTGTTCTGGGCAAGCGGCTGGCCAAGGACATGATGTTCACCGGGCGCACGCTGAGCGCGAACGAAGCGCGCGAAGCGGGGCTGGTAAGCCGCATCGTCGAGGTCGACCAGTTGGAGTCGAGCATCGCCGAGATCGCGAAGGTCATCGTCGCTGCTCCGCCGACATCGATGCGCCTGGCCAAGCGCTCGATCGATCAGGGTGTCGAGCTCGATCCGCGCGGCGCGCTTGCCGCCGAGATCATCGCGATCGAAGAAAACCTGTCGCGCACCGACTGGCGCGCCACGATCGGCAAGTTCGGCGGCAAACCATGAGTTGGACGCCAATGCCGCTGGGCCGGTGGCTGCGCGCCGCCGTCGAGGCAAAGGGCACCGCTGAAGCGCTCGTCACCAGCACCTCGCGGCTGACCTATGCCCAGCTCGAGCAGCACTCGCTCGATGTGGCACGTGCGCTGCTCGCGGCGGGCATCCGCCGCGGCGATTTCGTCGGCGTGCTGATGGGGAACGAAGAACACTGGGTCGCGACGTTCTTCGGCGCAGCGTTGATCGGCGCGATCACCGTGCCGGCTAACACTCGATTCAAATCGGCCGAACTGGGGTTCTGTCTCAAACAGGCCGACTGCAAGGCGCTGGTGCTGGTCGACCGTTTCATGAAGATCGACTTCATCCAGTACCTGCGCGAAGCCGAGCCGGCGCTCGACCACGCGCTGCCCGGCGAACGATTGCCCAAACTCGAGCATTGCATCGTGATCGGCAACGACGTACCCCAGGCGGCGATCTCCTGGTCGCGATTCATTGAAGCCGGCCGTGCAGTGGAGGATGCTGTACTGGAAGGTGCGCTGCGCGCGGTCACGCCGGGCGACCCGCTGCTGATCCAGTTCACCTCGGGCACCACGGCCTACCCCAAGGGAGTGATGCTCACGCACGACAACATGCTGCGCAACGCGTGGGCCGCCGGCGATCGGATCGGCATCCGCGATGACGATCGCTACTTCAACTGCCGGCCTTTCTTCCACGTCGCCGGTTCGACGCTGTCGCTGTTGATGTCGCTGGTGCATCGCGCTTGTCTGGTCAGCTTGCCCGCGTTCGAGACGCAGGCCGCGCTGGCGATGATGGAGCGCGAGCGCTGCACGCTCACCTCGGGCAACGACACGATCTTCCAGATGCTGATGAGCCATCCGGACTTTCCTGCGCGCAAGCTCGTGTTGCGCGGCGGCTGGGCGGCCGCAGGACCGGAGACGATGCGCAACATCGCCGAGGTGCTGGGTGCTCGGGCCATCTGTGCCGCGTATGGTTTGTCGGAGGCTTCACCAAACGTCGTGATGAGCGACCATCGCGATCCGCTCGAGTTGCGCATTGCCGGGCTCGCAGCACCCCATCGTGGGTTGGACGTACGGATCGCCGATCCCGAAACCAGCGTGGTGCTGCCGGCTGACACGCCCGGCGAGATCCAGGTGCGTGGCTGGAGTGTGATGCGCGGCTATTACAACAATCCGGAAGCGACGCAGAAAGCGTTCACGCCGGACGGATGGCTGCGCACCGGCGATCTGGGCACCTTGAACAGCGACAACCGGCTGCGCATGGTCGGGCGACTAAAGGATGTGTTTCGCGTGGGCGGCGAGAACGTGGCGCCGGCCGAGATCGAAGAAGTGCTGCTGCAGCATGCGGCGATCTCGACCGCGCAGGTGATCGGCGTTCCCGATGCTCGGCTCGGTGAAGTCCCGGCCGCTTTCGTGACGTTGAAAGCGGGTGGCAGCGCGGACGAGCCGCAGTTGATCGAGTTCATGCGCGCGCGCGTGGCGAATTTTCGCGTGCCGCGCTACGTGCGCATCGTCGAGAACTTCGATGCGATCGGCATGACCGCGAGCGGCAAGGTGCAGAAGGTGAAACTGCGCGAGCACGCGCTGCGCGAACTCGGACTGGATGGCAAGTAGGTCGCGCGGTCGGGGCGCCGTTGTCGATAGCGTCCCGGTACGAGTTGCGCAGGGGCGTGCCGGATGGGCTCGCTAACGCATCGCCAGGTACACGACTCCCGCCGCAAGCAGCACCACCAGCCATGACAGTGCCGTCGCGCGTCGCGACAGACGCCGCACGCGGCGTTCCAACTCACGCACCCCGATCGTGTCGGCCGCTGCCTTCGGCGCCGTCAGCGACTGATGCAGCAGCCGTGGCAACTGCGGCAGCAGAGTTGCCCACTGCGTTGATTCCTCGCGCAGGCCACGCACGAACGCGTTCCACCCGATCTGCTCGTTCATCCAGCGCTCGAGATAAGGGCGCGCCGTTTTCCACAGATCCAGATTGGGATCGAGGTCGCGGCCCAGGCCCTCGATGTTGAGCAACGTCTTTTGCAACAGCACGAGTTGCGGCTGAACCTCGAGATTGAAGCGACGCGCGGTCTGGAACAGCCGCAGTAGCACCTTGCCGAACGAGATGTCCTTGAGCTGCCGATCGAAAATCGGCTCGCATACGGCACGGATCGCCGATTCGAACTCGTCCACGCGGGTCTGTGCCGGAACCCAGCCGGCTTCCACATGCGCCTGGGCCACGCGCTTGTAGTCGCGCCGGAAGAACGCGAGGAAGTTCTGCGCCAGGTAGTCCTTGTCGACATCGGTCAGCGTTCCCATGATGCCGAAATCGAGTGCGATGTAACGCCCATCGGGTGCGACCAGAATGTTGCCCGGATGCATGTCGGCATGAAAGAACCCGTCGCGAAACACCTGGGCAAAGAAGATCTCCACGCCATCGCGCGCCAGCCGTGGAATGTCGACGCCCGCTTCGCGCAGCGCTGCCACATGACTGATCGGCGTGCCGTGCATGCGCTGCATCGTCATCACGTTGGTTGCGCAATAGTCCCAGTAGATCTCCGGCACCAGCAATGACACGCCGCGTACGAAGTTGCGCCGCAACTGGCTCGCGTTGGCGGCTTCGCGCATCAGGTCGAGTTCGTCTTCGAGGTGCTTGGCGAACTCGCGCACCACCTCGCGCGGTTTGAGCCGCCGCGCTTCGGACCAGGCCGACTCGAACAGGCTCGCGGCGGCGTCGAGCAATGCGATGTCGTTGGCGATCACCGCACGCATGTTGGGTCGCAGTATCTTGACAGCTGCCGCAGTGCCGTCGGGCAGGGTCGCGAAATGCACTTGAGCGATCGAGGCACTGGCCACGGGCGTACGCTCGAACTCGCCGAACAGTTCGTCGATCGGCTTGCCGAACGCGCGCTCGATCTCGCGCACCGCAAGGGAGGAGTCGAACGGCGGCACCTGGTCCTGCAGCTTGGCCAGTTCGTCGGCGATGTCGGTCGGCAGCAGGTCGCGCCGGGTGGACAGCACCTGGCCGAACTTCACGAAGATCGGGCCGAGCGTCTCCAGCGCCTTGCGCAGCCGCACCGCGCGTGGCCCGTCTATGCGGCGAAAGAACAGCAGCCGCTGCGCCCAGCGCTGTGCGCGGCCGCTGTGGTCGGCCGCGAGCGGAAACTCATCGAGCCCGAAGCGGTAGGCGACCCACAGGATCTTCGCGAGACGAAAGAGGCGAAACACGGGTGGATCGCGCGGCGTTGATTGGCCGCGGCGGCGGCCTTAGGAGCGGATGGGCGGATGCCTGAGGGGCGATGCGCTGCCCCGCCGGCATTATCACACCGGCCCGCGCAGCCTTTGTTCGAGCGCGGCGACGCGCTGTTCCAGCGCCTGCAATCGCTGATCGCACTGGCGAACGTCTTCGGCGAAGTTGGCCAGCTGCAGTTGCGACACGACCAAGCGTTGCTCTTCGGTCAGATACTCGCCCAGGTTCTGGCCAGCGCGCGTAACGCCGTCGCGATACCAATCGCGTGCGCGCCGGCCACCGCTGGTGATGCGATGCGCCGCGGCATCGCCGACCCACTTCGACAGGTCTTCCTCGATATCCCAGCGCAGCGATCGCACCAGCGTGCGCATCGCTTGTTCGAGCGCGGGCTCGCCCTCGATCCGCATGGCCTGCTCGAGGCTTGCCCGATCGCCCATCGCCCGGAGCGCACGACCGGCCGCTAGCGATACGCTGAGGTTGGCCTGCGCTTCGCCCGGGACGACGTCCGCGAGCATTCCGTCAGCCTGGATGAGGAGCCAGCCCTCCGAAAATGGCGCGATGCGTGCGGCGATCAGCTTGCCGGCGTGAGGAACGAGCTGCTGCTGTGCCCATGGCTCAGCCCTGATGAGGTGATTGAGCGCGGCCTGCAGCATCTGCGACGTGAAGGCCATGGCGGCGGGAGAGCTTCAGCGAGGCGAGGGGGCCATTATGCTCCCCTGGAAATGCGAAGGCCGCCTTGCGGCGGCCTTCAAGGGCAATGAACCAACTAGGACTATGACAGTTGCTGAATGCCTGCCAGCAGCCAGCCGCTGGAACCGTCCACGGGTTTGCGCAGGTTCCACATCTCGTTGAACGCACTAGGCATTACGCTGCCGTCTTCGCGCAGCTTGCCGCTGTAGCGAACGCTTGCCCAATGCATGTTGCCTTCGGTCACCACCTCGACCACATCGGCGTTCAACTCGACCACCTCGACCGATTGGGTCGCGCCATTCCGATCGAGCACGTCTTTCTTCAGCACGTCGAACATCTGGTCGGTACTCATCTCGCGCAGCGCGTCCACATCGCCACGATCATTGGCGCCTTGCACGGCCAGGAACGCCTGCTTGGCCTGGACGATGAAGCCCGGTACGTCGAAATTCGCCGGGACGGCAGGTGCAGCCAGGTGGGGCGCAGCCGCGACGCCACCCGCGGGCATCTGCGGGGTCACGGGCGCGTACTGCGGGCCGGTCTTGTAGGACGTCGAGGCACCGGCGCCTTGCATGGCGGGTTGCGCTCTGTTCCGCGCGAAGTACCGCAACGCCAGCATGGCGATGACGACCACGGCACCAACCATCAGCAGTGCCATGAGCACCGACCCGAGCTGGTTACCGAAGAGATAGGCCAAGCCCAGGCCCGCAGCCAGACCTGCCAGCGGCGCCATCCAGCGGCTCATGCCTGTGCGTTGCTGCGCAGCGGCCATCGAGTTGGCCGCTGTGGGCGCGGCCGGCGTGGTTTGTTGTGTGGCGCTGTTCTGGCGTTGCGCACCAGAGGACTGGCCCCCGCCTGCACGGCGAGCCGCCTCGGCCTCCGATACTACAAGCCCAACTGCCATGAACACGGCAACCAGAGCGATCAGCAGCTTCTTCATGAATCCTCCATCTGCGTTAGTGCACCGAGCGGTGCTCGTCTTGTAACTCTAATACAGCTAGTACCTGAACCCGCGGTGCAAGGCTACGACACCGCCAGTCAAGTTCCAGTATTGGACGTCCTCGAACCCGCATTGTTCCATCATCCGGGACAAGGTTCGCTGATCCGGATGCATCCGGATCGATTCAGCCAAGTACCGGTAGGCGGCCTCATCGCCAGCAACTTTCCGGCCCAGCCAGGGCAGAACCTCGAAGGAGTACTTATCGTACGCTTTTTCCAGCGGCGCCCAAACCTTCGAGAATTCCAGCACCAAGCAACGGCCGCCCGGGCGCGTCACGCGAAACATTTCGCTAAGGGCCTGCTCCTTGTGGGTCATGTTCCGCAGCCCGAACCCGACGATCACGCAGTCGAAATGCCGGTCGGGGAACGGTAGTCTCTCAGCGTCACATTGCGCCGTAGGCAACACCACGCCTCGGTCGAGCAGTCGGTCTCGCCCGACGCCCAACATCGCCCCGTTGATGTCGGTAAGCCACACTTGGCCGCTTTGGCCCACCGCGCTGGCAAGCGCGCGCGATAGATCCCCGCTGCCGCCCGCCACGTCCAACACGCGTTGCCCAGGCCGCGCCGCGCACATGTTGACGGCGAAAGCCTTCCAGGCGCGATGCAACCCGAGCGACATCAGGTCATTCATCAGATCGTAGCGGCGCGCCACCGAGTCGAACACGCGCCCGACACGCTTGGACTTGTTGGCCGCGTGCACCGACTCGTAGCCGAAATGCGTGCGCCCGTGTTGCTCGTGTGGTTCGTTCATGGCGAGTGTCGGAAGCTGCCGGATCTTCAAGACGTCGACGGGGCCGGATCGCGCGAAGCGCCCGCTGCGCTCAGCCGCGTGAGGTAGTCCTTCCACATCCGCTCGCGATTCGAGCCAAGCTCATACAGGTAGTCCCACGAGTAGATCCCGGTGTCATGCCCGTCGGAGAACCGCGGCTGGATCGCGTAAGCCCCGACTGGCTCGATGCCGACGATGTTCACCTCGCGCTTGCCGACCTGAAGCACCTCCTGGCCCGGGCCGTGCCCGCGCACTTCCGCCGAAGGGGAATACACGCGCAGGAATTCGAACGGCAGCTCGAAGCGGGCGTTGTCGGAGAACGAAACCTCCAATACGCGCGATTTCTGGTGGACCTTGATCTCGAGCGGCGTGGCGCTGCCGACCATGCGGTGCATCTCGACTTGGCACAGGGGGCCGAATCTTAGCAGCAGCATCCGGCGGCATGATCGCCATCTTCGCGCGGCGATGGGACCGGATGATCTGCGAGCGGGTGCTGCACAAGCACGGCCCGCACTGGACGCGGTCTGCTCGTCAGTCGTGGATGCTTAGAGCAACGCCTCGATCGACACGCAGTCGTAGTCGGTGCCGCGCCGAGTAATCGCTGCGATCCGTACCCGCTGCCGCCGCTCGCCATCGAGCAACTCGATGAAACAACCCTCGAGAAACGCGCCGGGTACGACGATCAACTGATCGGTCCCCTTACTCCCGCCAAGGACAAATACGCGGTGATGCGGTTCGTCGTTGGTGTCTTCCAGCGACGCGACCCGCGCGTAGACGGCGTGCGCGAGGCCCGGCAACGCTTGCAGGCCGGCGCTCATCAGGTTGCGCTGATCGAGCATCAGCCAGCGTGTTTCGGTGAGGATGTATTGCGCGCTGCCCGGCGGACGGATCGCGACGAGTTGCAGGTGATTGAGCCGATCACCCTGCTCGGGGCGACGGACGCGAAATCCGGCCGGACTGTCTTCGAGCAGCTTCCATTTCTGCGCCGCATGAGACGGCTCGCTCTGCTTCGTCTGGCTCACCTGCGCCTGCAACATCGAGTGGATCGATTCGAAGCCGACCAGCAACTCGATATCCTCGCGGACAGCGCGGCGATTGAACTGACGCACGTGCGGCGGAAAGAACCAGGCGTTGTACAGATGGGTGAGCAGCGCTTCGGCTTCGCGCGCCGGACAGTCGCGTCCCAAGCCGAGTTCGGCCGGGGTGGCAGTGCCCTTGCGAAGTGCGGAAAGTCGTTTTTGAACGCTGCGCTTGAGCAGCAGGTTCTCGATCGCACGCCATGCCGGCTGTACGGTCTGGGCGGTCACGGCCCGGTGCGTTGGCGGGGTATCGCTGCGCAAGTCGACCACCGGCCCTTCGTAGTTCGTCGGCACCACGTTCAGTTCAACGTGCTCGCCCCAGCCGCGGATCCAGCGCCGCGCGAGCTCCAGCTCACGCCCGGTCAAACCGTATGGCCGTGCTGTCTGAAGGAGCAGCGCACGCACGAACAACGCCTTGCATGTCGGGCCGGTGCGATTGCCCTCGGCCGGTAGCGGTTCGGTCGCGAACTCGCGGTTCTCGGCGAGGGCGAAGACCTCGTTCAGTTCCTTCCACACGTATGAAGGCACTTCCTGGCGGGCGCGATAGTAGGCAAGCGCAATCTCCGCACCGGTTTCCAGGCAGCGGGCGGCCAGCACATGCTGTTTGCGATCGAACACACCGAAGCCATGCTGCACGCCATCGCTCAGCAGCGTGTAGTAGCCGGTCCACAACTGTCGCAAGAGCGCCACGACCTGAGCCAGGGCCTGAGACTCGGCTTCGCGTAACGGCAACGGCTTGCCCGCGAAGCGCTTGGTGCGTTCCTCGCAGGTGGCTTGGGCGGGACTGCGCACACGCTCGAGGATGTCGAAGTGGACGCGCGGCGCAAGGCGACGGTCGCCGACCGCTGCCACCAGCGCGCACAGCTCGTCGATGGCCTGCTGGGGATCGGCCAGCGGTGCACGCTCCAGCCACCGATCGCAACTGCGCAGATCGGTGACTTCGAGCGGCGAAAGCGCCTCACTGGGCGACAGAGGCATCGCCAGGTCCCAACGGCACGAACGCCACACGCTCGAAATCGGCGCCGACTTCCAGCAGTCCGGTGAGTTGCACGAACTCGCGCCGACTGGTGACCAGCTCGATGGCGCGATTGATCGCGTAGGTGCCAAGCGGAAGAAGCAGCGAGGTGGGCGCATTGAGCGCGGCAACGGTCGGCAGCATCAGCGCAGCGAGAAACTTCGCGCCCTCGTCGAGACGGACCGCGACGGGGCTGGGCTGCCCCGGAACGAGTTTGACGCCGACGTGCAGATCACCGTCCTGCGCCTCCTGCAGCCATTGCATCGTGCCTACCGTGACGGTGTGTCCGCCGCGGGGTCGCACCGATACGAGCTGTCCATGGCCCAGTCGCGTGCTCTCGATTTCGTCGCGCGGCCGGATCAGTCCCATGCCGCCGATGCTCTCGTCGCGCAACACCCATTGCTCGGCGCTGATCCCGTTCATGAGCATGTACTCGGTCGCCGCCTTGATGCGCGCTTCGCCCGGTTCGGTCATCGCGGGCGGTCCGTCCGCGGAATCCAGCACCGGTTGCTCGAACGGCCGTTTCGACAGGAAGAAGTGCGCCGCCTGGATGCCCACGCTCACGTGAGCGATCGCGTTGATCTCGCGCCGTTCGCTTTCGCGTCGGGTGGTGCCCCCGCACCATTGTCGATGCAACCCGGTCACCAGTACTTCCAGATCGCGCCGCGACAGCTCGACGCCCAGATCGATCTCCTCCAGGCGCGTGCCACGTCGCAACGCGTGGATCCGCTTCTCCAGACTGTGCGAAAGCTCCGCCACGTTTAGATAGCGGACCAGGCCGTCGCCATCGGGTGCCGGACCGCGCTGAACACTCTCAGAACCCATCAGGTTCACCCATAGCGGCGACACCTTGCTCGCTACAGCGGGCACATGATCGATGGTGATCTTGTTCGCCCAGCGCTCCAACCAGCGCTCGATCGCCTGCAGCGCGAGCGGACGATGTTCGCGCGGCGTGGCGGCGTCGAACATCAAAGCGATGACGTAGAGCCGCTCGCATGAGACCGCGTCTTCTTTCGAGCCGGTGATCGGGTCGCGCACGCGCTTGCGATGGATCTCGGCGCGTTCGGCGAGCCCGTAGAGCGTATGCAGCGCGGCGATATCCACCGGCGCAACCTGCAGATACGCGTGTTGCTGGTCTCGCATCTTGCGGATCAGCGTGTCGAGGCTGCGATGGCACATCTTGGCGTACAGCCGGCGTTCCGACTCGGTGCCGGTGGGCGTCTTGTCGATGCAGCTCCAGTATCCGACCAGCAGCGCATCCCACAGATTGCCTACCTCATCCAGGCTCTGGCGCCGCTGTGGTGAGAGCGGCAGCTGCTTGCCGCGAAAACGCTTGGCGTGCTCGTGCTGGACCGAGATGAGCGCGGGCCGCAGGGTCTCGAGCGTCTCGAACCGAGTTTCCGGATCGCATGCGATTCGCGCGAAGCGTTCGAGCTGGGTCGTGAGCATCGAACTCGCGGCGCGCACGTTGACCAGCGGCACGTCGTCGAGCCAGCGATGCGCGCTGGCCGGATCGGAAAACGCGCAGGCCGCAGGCGCACCTGAATCTGCTTCGCCATGATGGCGGACGCGCACTGGCGAGGGGATTGCCGTGTCGAGCGAACTCAATTGGGTACTCCGTGGTGTTCGGAAGGTGGCGGCGGCAGGACTGCATGGCCCCAGTGGAATCCGCCGCGACGCGGTCGAAGGCGAGCTTTGCACAGGCTCGGGGCCGGCGCCGTCAAAGACGTCACCCCATCAGATGCTCAGCCGGCCGGCGGATCGGATCGCGATGCTGAGCGAGATGGAAGTCACGCAACGCAGCTGGACCGACGCTCAAGGAGCGTGCGGAAGCGCGTTTGGAAAAAATGCACATCGCCATCGACTGCAGCGCTGAACGGGATCTGCGATCAGGGCCGAGTTCGATCGCGTCCGCGCGCGTTACGCGCGCCATGCTGCGCCGAAAGGGGATTCGGCGGGGCACCGCGCCGTGAAGCGTTGCGGCCATCAGTAAGTATCGTGAACGGCGCCTACTTCGACACACGTGCGACCCGGCCGTTCTCGGCGAGCAGGTACAGCTCGCCGTTGCCATCCTGGCCGATCGACAAAACGCGGCCGATGCTGGCAATCGCCCAGTCGACCCGCTCGACGACTCCGCCTTGCGCATAGCGCACGCTGCGCAGCCAGCCGCCGCAGTAGTCGGAGTAGAAATAACGCCCGACGATCTCAGGGATAGCGCTGCCGCGATACACGTAGCCACCGGTGACCGAGCAGCCCTGCGTGTGATCGTAGTCGTGCACCGGCGCGGTCAAGCCGGTGCGTGAGCACGACGCGCTTTGCGGAAAGCAGAGCGAACCCTCGGTGATCGGCCAGCCGTAGTTCAAGCCTGCGGCGGTCGTGGCGACTGCATTGATTTCTTCCCGATCGCCCTGACCGACATCGGCGACATAGAGCAGCGTTGCCGCGTTGTCGAACGCGAACCGGAACGGATTGCGCAGCCCGTACGCCCAAATCTCGCCGCGGCGTCCTGCCTGACCCGCGAACGGATTGGTCGAGGGGATCGTGTACGGAAGATTGGTGACATCGATGCGCAGCAGCTTGCCCAGCAACGCGTTCAGATTCTGGCCGTTGCGATTAGGGTCGCCGCCGCCCCCGCCGTCGCCGGTACTCAGGTACAGCAGACCGTCGGCGCCGAACGCGACGCGTCCGCCGTAGTGGTTCGTGTACGTCGGATGGGGAATGGAAATCACCTGCATCGGCGTGTTAACCGCGACGTTCGCGTCGGCGGTCGAGGCGAGGAAACGCTCGACTACGATGTTTCCGCCGGCGTCGATGAAGTGCACGTAGAACTGCCGATTGGACGCATAACTTGGATGGAACGCGAACGACAGCAGACCGCCCTCGCCGGCGGTGGCAACGCGGCTGGAGATATCCAGAAATGGCGTGGCGAGCAACGCGCCGTTCTGAATGATGCGGATGCGTCCGGCGCGTTCGGCGACGAACAACCGCGCGTCGTTGGGTGGGGCATCGAGGTGCATTGGTCCGGCGAGTACACCTGGAGCAAGCACGTCCTGCAGCCTGAGCGTGAAAGCGCTCCCGACCGTGTAGGTGACGGTCGCGCTTGCCGTCGAGTTCGCGGCTATGGTGATCGATTGCGCCGCTTGCATCGGCGCGGCCATCGCCGTTCCAGTCAACACGCTGCTCGCATTGATTTGATAGGTGCCCGGCGCCAGGCCACCGAAGCCCTGTGTCTTCGCGGCTACCAGCGGTCCGCTCGGCCCGCTGATCACGACGTTGCCATCGGCGTTGACCGGCAGGCCGTTGATCGTCAGAGCAAGTGAACCGGTCGTGGCAGTGGGCGGTGGGGCGCTCGGCGAAGCGCTGTTGTTCGCACTGCCGTCGCCATCGTTCGAGTTGGAGCAGCCCAGCAATGTTGCGGCGCTAAGCAGCACGCACAACCGCAGCAGTACGACGGCACGCGATGCGACGCGCGCAATGGCAGATGGCAGGAGCATGGTGGCGGTCGGCGGTTTGTTAAGGCGATCAGCGAACCCGAGGCACGCTAGCACCGCGTTGAAGCGGCGGCCAATCCGAACGATGCCCGAGGGTGCCTGTGGTCAGACCGGCGGCGAGCGATCGGCCGCCGATGTCTCTGGAAAGACCGTGCGGTAGCTCAGGTAGTAGCTGATGAATTGCAGCGCGAACCCCGCGAGCACCACCGGCAGCGCCACCACGCTCAGCATCGCCACTGATTGGCGAAATGCTTCGGGCGAACCGCCCACGCCGAACGAAGGGGCGAACAAGCGCAGCGCCAGGGTGAGCAGGCCAAGCGCGATCGCCCACAGTGCGAACAACCCGATGAAGTAGACGAGCAGTGCACGCCAATTGCGCCATGCCGCGAAGAAACTGAAGAACAGCGCCTTGCCCGCCGGCATGTTGTGCCATCCGACCAGCGCCGGCGCGAACCACAGGGCAGCCGTCACCGGGGTGTACAGAGCGGCGAAGGTGAGGCCGGCCGAAATGAGTGGCTCGAGTGACTTGGGGCGCGATCGCAGGAATGCGCCGATCACATCGCCGTGCCAGGCATTGGTTACGCCCATCGCCACCAGCACGCCTATCAGGTACGCCCCGCCGAGCGTGAGCATCGCTGGCAGATTGCCGCGAAATCCCGACCACAGCAGGCGCGGATGCAATGGTCGTCCGGCATCGACCTCGCGCGCCATGGTCATGAAGCTCAGCGTGAATGCCGGCGTGGTGAGCAGGAACGCGGTCGGTCCGAGGTACGGCAGCCCGTAGATCAGCGACACGGCGGTCCAATAGACGAATACCAGCAGCAGCCACACCATGACGTAGCGGCCGAGGATCGGAAACGCATTGCGCAGCCACAGCCAACCCTGGCCGGCGGGCACCACGTTCATGGGAGGGACGGGATTCATCCGAGTGCGGGTGGCTGTGCCGCTTCGGCGATGCGAAGCGCTAGGATGCGGCGGAAATGCTCGGGGTCGTGTGCGTGCACCAGTTCACCGGCGCGCGGCAAGTGGAAATCGAACAGGCGCGACAGCCAGAAGCGCAACGCCGCAGCGCGCAGCAGCGTCGGCCAGGCCTGGCGTTCGGCTGCTTCGAACGCGCGCACGCTGGCATACGCATCGAGCATCGCGCGCGCCCGTGGCGTGTCGATCGCGCCGTCGGCGTGCACACACCAATCGTTGAGCGTGACGGCGACATCGAACAACCACGTGTCGACACCGGCGAAGTAGAAATCGATCACGCCACCGAGTCGTTCACCTTCGAACAGCACGTTGTCGCGAAACAGGTCGGCGTGGATCGCACCGAGTGGCAGGCCGTCGCTCCGTTGAGCGCTTTGGTATGCAAGTTCGTCGCGCAGCAACGCCTGCGCCGCCGCATCCAGGAACGGCATGACCTTGGGGGCGGTTTGGTGCCACCAGCGCGGACCGCGCGGGTTCTCAAGCGATCCGTCGTAGGACCGGCCCGCAAGGTGCATGCTTGCCAGCGTTGCGCCGACCTGCGCGCAGTGCGCGGGCGATGGATTGGTGATCACCGTGCCCGGCAGGCGCGTGACCAGCGACGCAGGCTTACCCTTGAGCTCGCCGAGCAGGCGGTTCTCGTTGTCGGCAACCGGCGCCGGGCAAGGTACCGCGTGGCGTGCCAGATGCGACATCAGGTTCAGATAGAACGGGAGCTCGGCAACCGTGAGTTTCTCGAAGATCGTCAGCACGAAACGGCCAAGCGACGTGGTGACGAAGTAGTTGGTGTTCTCGATCCCGGCGGCGATGCCTTGCAGCTCGACGAGCGTACCGACTGAATAGCGCTTGAGCCAGGCGCTAGCTTCAGCACGGGTCACCGAGGTGAAGACGGACATGCGGGTGTGATCGTTCGGAGGAGCCGGCCTTCAAGGGCGATTTGGAGCGATAGACCGTTCGCAACTCACCCGGGCAGCGCGACGCAAGTGCAACGGCTCAGAAGCGGCGGATCACCCACATCGGGATGCGCACGCCCGAATCATGCGGGCGCTGGCGTGCGTATTGGCCATCGCCCAGGTCTTCGACGAGTACGTATTCCCAGCCGCTCGCGGTGCGTACCCGTACGGTGTGGAAGCCGTTTTTGATCGACTCTTCGATGATTTCGTCCCCGCGCGGGCTCAGGCGTACACCGTGCTCGATCGAACTGTCCTGATCCAGTCCGATGGCAGGCGGCGGCTCGGGCACGGGCTCGAGCTTCGGCACGGGTGCCTGTGCGCAGACACCCGCACTGAGCACCAGCGCGAGGATCGCGCAGGTAGTACGTATTGGGCTGACCATGATGCCGACTCCGCTCGATGTTGGCGTCTGCGCGAGGCGAACCGCAGACGTCTCGGAATGCCGGCAATGGTAGCCCAAACGCTATGGCGCGATCACAGATTGAGGAAGCCTTTCAGCTCCTCGGGCAGCGGCGCAAAGCCGCGTTTTTCGTAGTAGTTGAAGATCGCCTCGACCACCTGCTCCGGTTCGTCGATGACACGCATTAGATCGACGTCCTCGGGATTGATCATGCGCTCCTGCACCAGGCGGTCGCGCATCCAATCGAGCATGCCGCGCCAGAACGGCGCGTGCACCAGGATGATCGGCATGCGGCGGATCTTGCCGGTCTGCATCAGTGTGAGCGCCTCGGTGAGCTCATCGAGCGTGCCGAAGCCGCCGGGCATCACGACGTACGCGGTGGAAAAGCGGATGAACGTGTACTTGCGCGCGAAGAAATGTCGGAACGCCAGGCTGATGTCCTGATACGTGTTGCCGAACTGCTCGCGCGGCAGCTCGATGTTCAGGCCGATGGAAGGCGAGCGACCGAAGTGCGCACCCTTGTTCGACGCTTCCATGATGCCGGGCCCGCCGCCGGAGATCACGGCGAAGCCGGCATCGGACAACAGCCGAGCGATCCGCTCCGACAGCGCATAGTACGGATGGCCGACCGGCACGCGCGCGCTGCCGAAGATCGATACGGCAGGACGCACGCGCGTGAGCCGATCGGTCGCCTCGACGAACTCTGACATAATTCCGAATAGCTGCCAGGCTTCGCGCGCACCCGCATCGCGCGTATCCGTTCCCGTCGCAGCCAGTGGTGGAAGTTTCGCGGTTCGTTCTCGCATCGGTTCTCGTCAGGGTTGGTGTTGACTGGTGCGCGTCGTCCGGGCGCGTACGAAACGACGTCGCCGCGGCGACCAGAGCGCTTGGCCAGACCGGTGCCCACACATCCTGCGGACTTCAGGCAAGCCGATACCCGGCACAAGAATCAGCACAAGACAGTGAGCGTTATGAGCGGCAAGAAGACGCTGGTGCTCGTCGACGGATCGTCTTATCTGTATCGCGCGTTTCACGCGCTGCCCGATCTGCGCAATGCGCACGGTGAGCCCACGGGCACGATCTACGGTGTGCTCAGCATGCTACGACGGCTGGTGATCGACTACAAGGCGGATTTCCTCGGCTGTGTTTTCGACCCCAAGGGCAAGACGTTTCGCGACGACATCTACGATCAGTACAAGGCCAATCGCCCGCCGATGCCCGACGATCTGTCGGTGCAGATTCCACCGCTGTTCGAGGCGATCGAAGCGATGGGCTGGCCGCTGCTCGTCGTCGATGGTGTCGAGGCCGATGATGTGATCGGCACGCTCGCCGTCACTGCCGCCGCACACGACTGCCAGGTGATCATCTCCACCGGCGACAAGGATCTCGCGCAGCTGGTCAATCCGTCGGTGACGCTCATCAACACCATGTCGAACGAGCGTCTCGACGAAACCGGCGTGCAGACCAAGTTCGGAGTGCCGCCCGCGCGCATCGTCGACTATCTCACCCTGGTAGGCGATGCCGTCGACAACGTGCCCGGCGTCGACAAGGTCGGACCGAAAACCGCCGTGAAGTGGCTCGGTCAGTACGGTTCGCTCGACGCGGTGATCGCGCATGCCAGTGACGTGACCGGTGTGGTCGGCGAGAACCTGCGCAAGGCGCTCGACTGGCTACCGACGGCGCGTACGCTGGTGACGGTCAAGACCGACGTCGAACTGCCGGTCAAGCTCGAAGCGATGGCGCCGCAAGCTGCGGACAGCGCCAAACTCAAAGCCCTGTTTTCGCGCTTCGGTTTCAAGACGTGGCTGCGTGATCTCGAGGGCGTAACGGCCGGTGCGGCGGCGGGCGCGACCGGCGGAACGACGAAGAGCGACGTAGCGCAGCCGGTCCGGCTGGCCGATTCGATGCCGGCCGCGCCAGAGGACATTGCGCGCCACTACGAAATGCTGCTCACCGAAGCCGACGTGAAGCGGCTGCTCGCCGTGCTCGACCGCGCCGAGCTGGTCGCGTTCGACACCGAGACCACCAGCCTCGATCCGTTCGCCGCGCGAGTGGTGGGCCTGTCGTTCGCGGCGAAGGCCGGCCATGCGTACTACCTCGCGGTGGATCATCAGTATCCGGACGCCCCGGCACAGCTGGGGGCCGAACGCGCGTTGGCGCTGCTCAAACCCTGGCTGGAAGATCCCAAGCGGCACAAGCTCGGTCAGAACATCAAGTACGACCAGCACGTGCTGGCTAACCACGGTATCGAGCTTGCCGGTATCACCGACGACACGCTGCTGCAGTCGTACGTGCTCGAGAGCCACCAGCGCCACGACATGGATACGCTCGCCGAGCGGTTCCTCGGCGTCAAGACGATCAGCTACGACGAGGTCACCGGCAAGGGCGCGAACCGCATCGGCTTCGAGCAGGTCGACGTGCAGCGCGCCACCGAGTATTCGGCCGAAGACGCCGACATCACCTTGCGGCTGCATCAGGTGATGCGACCGCAGGTGCAAGCCGATGACAAGCTCGAGCACGTCTACGCGCACATCGAATTGCCGGTGCGCGAAGTGCTGTTTCGGATGGAGCGCAACGGCGTGCTGATCGACGCGGTGCAGCTCGAAGCGCAGAGCCACGCGATCGGTCGCAAGCTGATCGAGCTGGAGCAGCGCGCATACGGCGAGGCGGGTCAGCCGTTCAATCTGAACTCGCCCAAACAGATCGGCGAGATCTTCTTCGAGCGATTGAAGCTTCCGGTGGTGAAGAAGACGCCCAGCGGTGCACCGTCCACCGACGAAGACGTGCTGGAGAAACTTGCGCTCGACTACCCGCTACCCAAGACGCTGCTTGAATTCCGTGCGCTCGCCAAGCTGAAGTCGACCTACACCGACAAACTGCCGAAGATGATCAACGCGCAGACCGGTCGGGTGCATACCAACTACGGCCAGGCGACCGCGGTGACCGGCCGGCTCGCCAGTACCGACCCGAATCTGCAGAACATTCCGGTGCGCACGCCCGAGGGGCGACGGGTGCGCGAGGCGTTCGTCGCGCCCGCGGGTTCGATGATCGTCTCGGCCGACTACTCGCAGATCGAACTGCGCATCATGGCGCATCTGTCGGGCGACGAAGGGTTGCTCGCTGCGTTCGCGCGCGGCGAAGACATCCATCGTGCCACCGCGGCCGACGTGTTCAGTCGCGCGCTCACCGAAGTGAGTGCCGAGGAGCGCCGCTACGCGAAGGCGATCAACTTCGGCCTGATCTACGGCATGTCGGCGTTCGGACTGGCGCAGCAACTGGGCGTCGAGCGCGGCACCGCGCAGGCTTATATCGAGCGGTACTTCGCACGCTTTCCCGGGGTCAAGCAGTTCATGGATGAGACGCGTCGCGATGCGCGCGAGCACGGCTATGTCGAAACCGTGTTCGGCCGGCGGCTGTGGCTGGCGGAGATCCGCTCGAGCAATCCGGCACGCCGGGGCGGTGCCGAGCGCGCCGCGATCAACGCGCCGATGCAAGGCACTGCGGCCGATCTGATCAAGCTTTCGATGATCGCGGTGCAGCGCTGGATCGATGAAGAGAAACTGGCGACCAAGCTGGTAATGCAGGTGCATGACGAGCTGGTCCTCGAAGTGCCCAACAAAGAGCTAGAGCAGGTCAAGCGTGAACTGCCCGGGTTTATGACCGGGGTGGCGAAGCTGAAGGTGCCGCTGTTGGTGGAAGTGGGCGTGGGCGAGAACTGGGAGCAGGCGCACTAGTCAGTGCATGGGGCAATGTGCGCAGGCACTCAAGCCTACTTGATCGCGCCGAACACGCGCCGCACGATGCTCACCGCCGCGCCGGCCGGGTTCTGGCGGATCGATTTCTCCTCCTCGGCGATCATCAGGAACAACCCGTCGAGCGCGCGCTGCGTGACGTAGCTGTCCAGATTCGCGTCCTCGGCTTTGATCAGACCGAAGCTCGCGGCCTTGCCTGCGAAGTTGTTGTAGGTCTCGGCCAGTTGCAGGCGCGCGGTCGCGCGCTGCACGATCGGCATGAACCGTTGCGTGAGCGCCGCCGAAGTGGTGCGCTTGAAGTACTGCGTTGCCGCGTCTTCGGGGCCGGAGAGCACGTTCTTCGCGTCGGTGATCGACATCTTCTTCACCGCGTCGACCAACAGCGTTTTCGCCTCGGGTACGGCCGCCTCGGCGGCGCGGTTCATCGTGGTGATCAGCTCGTCGGCCTGCCGGCCCATTCCGACGCTGCGCAGCATGCCCTCGACACGCTGCAGGCTCGGCGGCAGCGGGATGCGGACCTTGCCATTGCCCAGAAACCCATCCTGACGACCCAGCAATGAAACCGCGTGGTTGGCGCCCTGCACCAGCGCCTCGCGCAGGCCGTTCGTCGCGTCCTGGTTCGAAAGACCGGCGAACGACTGCGCCAGTGCGGTACGCCCGGTGACAGCCAGCGCCAAACCGACGAGAATGCTGCGTCTATCCATGCCCGGTTCTCCTGGAAATTTTCAGTACATTCAGTACAGGAAGTGTCCGCACAAGGGGGCCGGGGCCCGCCCCGCAGGAAACTCATGAAATCCTTGCCCAAACTCGTGATCGGTCTGGTGGTGGCCATCGCAATCGGCGCCGGCACCTACCTGGCCTTCGCTCCCGCGCCCGCGGCGCCGGAAGTGCAATTCGCCACGCTAAACGGGGAGAAGCTGTCCACCGTTGACCTGCGCGGCAAGGTGGTGCTGGTTAATTTCTGGGCGACCACGTGCGTGACGTGTGTGAAGGAAATGCCCGCGCTCATCGACACGTACAACAAGTTCCGCGACAAAGGCTTCGATACGGTTGCGGTCGCCATGAGCTATGACCCGCCCAACTACGTGCTCAACTTCGCACAGTCGCGCGCGCTGCCGTTCAAGGTGGCCCTCGATGTGAAGGGCGATGTCGCACGCGGCTTCGGCGATGTCAAGCTTACGCCCACCACGTTCGTTCTCGACAAGCGCGGCCAGATCGTGAAGCGCTATCTGGGCGAGCCCAACTTCGCTGAACTGCACGCGTTGCTCGAGCGCAAGCTGGCCGAGCCGGGCTGAGCGCGCCCCGCGCTCATCCAGTCACGCCGGCTTGATGCGCCTGCTGATCGGCGTGATAGCTCGAACGCACCATCGGCCCGACCGCGGCATGCACGAATCCCAGCGATTCGGCGTCACGCTCGAATCGAACGAACTGGTCCGGATGCACGTAGCGCAACACCGGCAGGTGGTGTGCGGAGGGCTGCAGATACTGGCCGATCGTGATCATGTCGACCTGATGCGCGCGCAGGTCGCGCATGACGGCGACGATCTCGTCGTCGGTCTCGCCTAACCCCACCATCAAGCCTGACTTGGTGAGCACTTCGGGGCGGCGCTGCTTGTACTGCGACAGCAGCTGCAGCGAATGCGCGTAGTCGGCGCCGGGTCGGGCCTGGCGATACAGCCGTGGCACGGTCTCCAGGTTGTGATTCATGACATCGGGTGGCGTCGCTGCAAGCACATCGAGCGCCTTGTCGAGGCGACCGCGGAAATCCGGTACGAGTACCTCGATGCGTGTGGCCGGCGAGACTTCCCGGACCTTCGCAATGCAAGCGGCGAAGTGCTGCGCACCGCCGTCGCGCAGATCGTCACGATCGACGCTGGTGATGACCACGTAGCGCAGCTTCAGCGCGGCAATCGTCTGCGCCAGATGCGCAGGCTCGTCGGGGTCGGGGGGCTTGGGCCGGCCGTGCGCGACGTCGCAGAACGGGCAGCGCCGCGTGCACAGATCGCCCAGGATCATGAACGTTGCCGTCCCCTTGCCGAAGCACTCGCCGATGTTCGGGCAGGAGGCTTCCTCGCAAACCGTGTGCAGGCCATTCGCACGCAGGATCTGCTTGATCTCGGTGAATCGCGAATTCACGCCCGGCGCCCGAACGCGAATCCACTCGGGTTTGCGCAATGGCGTGATCGGGATGATCCGCACCGGATTGCGACCGGTCTTGGCGGCGGACTTCTGCTTGTCGGTGTTCGATTCCATCGCTGGGACTCGGGCTGTCGGCGTTAGCGGTTCACGTCGAGCGCGGTGATGAGCCGGTTGGCGATGCGCGCGCCGAGCGCCGATTCATCGACCGACACGCCCAGATCGGCAGTGCGCGTAACCCGCATGCCGGGATAGCCGCACGGATCGATCACCGCGAACGGCGCGAGGTCGACCGACACGTTGAGTGCGAGGCCGTGATAGCAGGCGCCGTTACGCACGCGCAACCCCAGCGCGGCGATCTTCGCCCCTTCGACGTACACGCCAGGCGACCCGCTTCGCCGCGCGGCTGTTACGCCGCAGTCGGCCAGCACGTCGATCACCGCCTGTTCCATCGCGCACACCATCGCTCGCACGGTGATGCCACGGCGGCGCAGATCGATGAGAAAGTAGACGATGGCTTGGCCGGGGCCGTGATACGTGATCTGCCCGCCACGATCGACGTGCTCCAGCGGCACGGCGCCGCTGCGTGGAAAGTGTTCGGGCCGACCGGCGACTCCAACCGTGTACACCGGATCGTGCTCGACCAGCCACACCTCGTCCGCGGTGGTCGGGGTGCGCGCCGCGGTGAAGCCGCGCATCGCCTCCAGGCATGGTCGATAGGCGACGCGGCCGAGCGCGCGGACAACGGCAACGGCCTCGGGCAGCGCTCCGTTCGATCGTTGCGATGCGATCGCGCCACCCCACTGCGACGCGGATGCACTGCCTGCCTCGAACCCGGGCGACTCCACGGAATTCGTTCCGGTCGTGGCGAGAGGGGTGGCCAGATGCGTCACAACGCCATCGACACCATCGGATGCGCGCTCAGCTCGCGATACAGTCCATCGAGCTGGTCGCGCGAAACCGCATTGATGTTGAACGTGAGGCTCAAGTAATGCCCCTCGCGGCTCGGACGCATCTGCATCGTGGTGGCATCGAAATCAGGGGCGTGTTTCATCACTACCGCCAACATCTGCTGCGCGAAATCGTGCTGCATCTTGCCGAGCACCTTGACCGGGAACTCGGTGGGAAACGTCAGCAGCGATTCCGACGGCGCTTCAGGCATAGGCGGGCGTACCGGCACGCGCGGTCTTGCAGGCATCGAACAGTGCAGCCATGCGCCGCACCATCGGGCCGGGCTTACCGTTGCCGACCGGACGGCCATCGAGCGTGGTGATCGCCAGCACCTCTTTGGTGGACGAGGTGAGCCACAGTTCGTCGGCCGAGCGCACTTCGCTCTCGCTCACCGGACGCACTTCGATCGGCAGGCCGTTGGCGCGCGCCAGTTCGATCACCACGTCGTAAGTGATGCCCGAGAGGATCAGATTGCTCTTGGGCGGACACAGGATCATGCCGCCCTTGACCACGAAGATGTTGGTCGACGAGCCCTCGGTGAGGAAGCCATCGCGCAGCAGGATCGCTTCTGTGCAGCCGGCGTCGGCGGCGGCCTGCTTGAGCAGGCAGTTGGCCAACAGTGCGGTCGACTTGATGTTGCCGCGCAGCCAGCGATAGTCCGTCAGCGTGATCGCGGCTACGCCATCATCGCGCTCCTCGCGCGTGGGCGTCACCAGCGGTCCGGTCATCATGAATACGGTCGGCTTCACTTCCTTCGGAAACGCGTGGTTACGCGCCGCGACACCGCGCGTGACCTGCAGATACACCGACTGATCGGCCGGCTCGTGCTTGGCGATGAGTTGCAGGATCAGCCCGCCCCAGGTGTCGACCGTCAGCGGATTGACCAGCCGGATGCCGTCCAGGCTCGACTGCAGCCGGGCCAGATGCTCGCGCAGGCGAAACGGCTGGCGCCCGTACACCGGAATCACTTCGTAGACACCGTCACCGAAGATGAAGCCACGGTCCAGAACCGAGACGCTGGCGCGCTCGAGCGGAACGAATTCACCGTTCAGATAGACCGTCGACATGGCATTGACTCCTTGGAATGGTTACTTGAACCGAGGCGTTATTTGAACCACAGGCGCACCGTATCCCAGGTGCGGCCGAAGAAACTCGCCTGGACGACATCGCCAAGCGCGATGACCGGATATTCGCTCATTTGCCGGCCGTCGTAGCTGATCTTCATCACGCCGACGCGCTGTCCCTTGGTGATCGGCGCAACCAGCGGCTGCTGCGACACCAAATCGGCCTTGATCTTGTCATTGGTGCCCTTGGGGATGGCCACGAACACCGGCGAATCGATTCCCACGCCCACTTCGTTCTCCGTTCCCTTCCAAAGCCGCAGCTTGGCGATCACCGCGTTCCTCTCATGGACGCGCACTGTGTCGTAGAACTGGAAGCCGAAATTGAGCAGGGTCTGGCTTTCCTGGATGCGGGCCGAGTCCGACGCGGTTCCCATCACGACCGACAGCAGTCGTCGTTCGCCGCGCTTGGCAGAGGCCACCAGGCAGTACCCCGCCTTCTCGGTATGACCGGTCTTTACGCCATCGACATTGGCATCGAGCCACAGCAACCGGTTGCGATTGGGTTGGGTGATGTTGTTGTAGCGGTACTCCTTGACTCGATACAGCTCGTACTGTTCCGGGAAATCGCGAATCAGCGCGCTGGTGAGCAGCGCCACGTCGTAGGCGGTCGAATAGTTCTTCGGATCGGGCAGTCCGCTCGCGTTGGCGAAGCTGGTGTTGGTGAGAGCGAGGCGCTTGGCCGCCTCGTTCATGCGCCGCACGAAGGCATCTTCGCTCCCGCCGACCAGTTCGGCCAGAGCGACCGCGGCATCGTTGCCCGACTGCACGATCATCCCGTGCAGCAACTCGCTGACGCTTACCTTCTTGTTGGGCTCGATGAACATCTTCGAGCCCCCTGTTTTCCACGCCTTCTCCGAAACGCTGACATTCTGGTCGTTCTCGACGCGCTTCTCGCGCATCGCCTGGAACACCACGTACGCGGTCATCAGCTTGGTGAGCGAGGCCGGCTCGACGCGCTCCTCCTGGCTGAATCCGGCAATCAGGTGATTCGCGGTGACGTCCATCAGCAGCCACGAGCGCGCGCTCATCGCCGGCAGCACCGGCGCCTGGGCCTGGGCGAGTGCGCACACGAGCAGCAGGGCCAGTGCCATAGCACCCACACGCAGCCGCGGCACGATGTGCGGGCGCATCGATTCAAGTGTCGGGGAATACATGAAGTAAGACCTCATGAAGCAAGCCCTCATCAAGCAGCACCTGTGGAAGATCAGCAATCGGGAATTCTAGAGGAGTCGCA
>CADEDU010000024.1:26397-29272 GCA_902826155.1 uncultured beta proteobacterium | reverse complement strand
CGAGCTTCGTCCGATTCAGCGCAGTTGTGCCGCGATGCGCTCGGCAGCCAGACGCGCCTCGTTCTGGTTGCCAAAGGGCCCGGCCCAGATGCGATGCAGCCCGTTGCGCAACACGACCTGCACCGAGCGCACCACCGCCGACATCTCCAGCGCCAGACGCGCGCGCAGCGATTCGGCATTGTCGGGCATGGCGAATGCGCCCAGCTGCACGAACACGCCTTCGCGCTCGGTGAACAACGGAAAGCCGCGCTGATTTCCACGCGGCTCGAGCATCGTCTGCGGACCGCCAACCGGCGCCGGCGTGCCGCGCACTGCGAGCGCATCCATCGTCTCGGGAGTGATCGCTTCGATTTCCACCATGGTCGATCCCTGCTCGACGTATCCGAGCTTCGCGGCCGCGGCGTACGAGAGGTCGATGACACGCCCGCGCAGGAAAGGTCCGCGATCGTTGATGCGCACGATGACCTGCCGGCCGTTGCTTACGTTGGTGACGCGCGCGTAGCTCGGCAGCGCGAGCGTCGGATGCGCGGCGCTCAGCTGATACATGTCGTAGATCTCGCCGATGGCGGTCTTGTTGCCGTGGAAGCGCCGACCGTACCAGCTCGCCATGCCGCGCTGGCGGAACGTGATCACCGCTTGCTCGGGCACGAACTCCTGACCGAACACCGAATAGGGTCGATTGGCGAATCGGTGCAGCGGCTCGGGTTTGGGCTGCGCGTCGGGCAGCGCCTCCATATCAGCCGGAGCCCTGTTTCCCGGGCCATCGTCGAGGTAGAACGCGCCGGGCTTGGCTGGCGCGCCGGGCTTCGGCGCCGGCCCAGTTGCGGGTGCTTCGGCCCGCGGGATCGGGTTGCGCGTTTGGGTGGATGCGCTCCCAGGCGTGTCGCCGGACGGTCCGGTTGCGCATCCAGTGAGGCCAAACGCGCCGATAGTCAGCGCAAGCTGCATCAGGGTCCGAATGTTCATGTCGGCCGCGCCATGGAATTGCGTATTCACGTTTGCACCAGCGAGCGACGGCTGGCTACGCTCATGAGGATGCCGATGCCGATCAGCAACGTCACGAACGCCGTGCCGCCGTAGCTCACCAGCGGCAGTGGCACACCCACGACCGGCAGCACGCCGCTCACCATGCCGATGTTGACGAACGCGTAGGTGAAGAAGGACAGGGCGATCGCGCCGGCCAGCAGGCGCGCGAAGAACGTGGTCGCGTTCGAGGCGATCACCATGCCTCGGGTGATGAGCGCGAGATAGAGCGCGATCAGTACCAGATTGCCCACCAGGCCGAATTCCTCGGAGAACACCGCAAAGATGAAGTCGGTGTGCCGCTCCGGTATGAACTCCAGGTGCGTCTGCGTGCCCTTGAGCCAACCCTTGCCGATCATCCCGCCTGATCCGACGGCGATGGTGGATTGGATGATGTGGTAGCCCGAGCCGAGCGGGTCCTGCGTGGGATCGAGCAGGGTCAGGATGCGCCGCCGCTGATAGCCATGCATGGCCGACCACAGGAACGGCAGACTCGCCGCGCCCAGTACCACCAGCCAGCCGATCACGCGCCACGATAGCCCGGCCAGGAAGATCGTATAAAAGCCCACCGCGGCCACCAGCAGCGCCGTGCCCAGATCGGGTTGTCGTGCGATCAGGGCGGTGGGCACGATCAGGATGATCGCCGCTGCGAGGAACTCTCGCCACTTGAGCGACCCGCTGTAGCGCTGGAAGAACCAGGCCAGCATCAGTGGCATCGCGATCTTCATGACTTCAGAAGGCTGAATGCGCGTCACCCCGATGTTCAGCCATCGCCGCGCACCGTTGACCACCTCGCCCGAGGTAGCAACGCCGATCAGCAGCGCCAGCCCGATTGCGTAGATCGGCACGGCCAAGCGCGCCAGAAACTGCGGCGATACCTGCGCGACGACCCACATCGCCGCGACGGCGACACCGATGTTGACCAACTGCGCGTTGAAGCGGGCCGGCGAATCCTTGGTCGCGCTGAAGAGCGTTACCAGCCCCACCAGCACCAGGAGCAACGTGATGAACAACAGCGGACCGTCGAGGTTCGCGAACATGCGTACCGACACCCGCCGGCCAACGCCGCGCACACCGACGGCGGTATCGAACGAGGCCATCAGTCGTTGTCGCCGATTTCGGGATTGAGGTCGGGCATGCTTGCCGGCACCTTGCCCAGCAGATAGTAGTCGAGCACGGTGCGTGCGATCGGCGCAGCCGTGCCGCTGCCGCTGCCGCCGTTTTCCACCAGGATGCCCAGTGCGATCCGCGGGTTCTCGGCCGGTGCGAACGCGATGAACAGCGCATGGTCACGATGCCGTTCGGCGAGCTTGCTGGCATCGTAGCGTTCGCCCTGCTTGATCGCCACGACCTGCGCAGTGCCGGTCTTGCCCGCGAAGGTATAGGCAGCGCCCTGCCCTGCAACCACAGCGGTTCCACCGGGTCGGGTCACATCCACCATTGCTTTCTTGACCAGTTCGACGTGCTGCGTGCTGAGTTGCAGCGTGCGCTCCGGCTGCGGTACCACCGCGCGCGGAGGCGTGTTGCTGCGCGGGTCGTGGATGTGCCGCACCAGATGCGGCCGATACACGATTCCGCCGTTGGCCAACACCGCGGTCGAGTGGGCAAGCTGCAGCGGCGTGGCGAGGTTGTAGCCCTGCCCGATCGAGACCGAGATCGTGTCGCCGGCGAACCACTTCTGCTTGTAGCGCTTGAGCTTCCACTCCTGCGAGGGCAGCAGTCCGGGGCGTTCGCCGGGAATGTCGATGCCGGTGACCTTGCCGTAGCCGAATTGGCCGATGAAGTTGTGGATGTTGTCGATGCCCAGATCGTTGCCCAGGCCGTAGTAGTACGTATCGCAGGAGATGACGAT
>CADEDU010000024.1:14270-26297 GCA_902826155.1 uncultured beta proteobacterium | reverse complement strand
TCCCAGTTCTGCGGATCGATGCCGTCGACGAACAGGTTCGGATCGAAATTCGGCTTCGACACCAGCGCCAGGATGCCGCCGGTGGAAGGTTCGATCGCCACCAGTCCGCCGCGGAACTTGCCGAACGCGCGCTCGGCGATTTCCTGCAGCCGGATGTCGACCGTGAGCACCAGGTTGTTGCCGGGAATGGCAGGCGTTGACGACAACGTGCGCAACGCGCGGCCGCCGGCGTCGATTTCGACCTGCGCCGAACCGAGCGTGCCGCGCAGTTCGTTCTCGTAGGAGTGCTCGATGCCCACGCGCCCGATCTGGTCGGCACCGCGGTAGTTGGACAGGCGCCCTTCCTCGTCGAGCCGTTCGATATCCTTTTCGGCGATGCGCCCGATGTAGCCGACGATGTGTGCGGCGATCTCACCGAGCGGATACTCGCGGAACAGGCGCGCGCGGATCTCGACGCCAGGAAAGCGATAGCGATTGGCCGCGAAGCGCGCCACCTCATCGTCGGCCAGTCGGGTGCGGATCGGCACCGACTCGGCGCCGCGCATTTCGTCCATCAATCGCTTGAAGCGGCGCCGGTCGCGCGCGTCGATGTTGATCAGGGTCGACAGGCCGTTGATGGTCGCTTCCAGATCGGTGAGCCGATTCGGACTGATCTCCAGCGTGTACGCCGAGAAGTTGCGCGCCAGCACAACGCCGTTGCGATCGGTGATCAGCCCGCGCGAGGGCTGCACCGGTATGACCGAGATGCGATTGTCTTCGGCGCGTGTGCGGTAGTAGTCGTGCTGCACTACCTGCAAGTACACGAAGCGCGCCGCCAGCAGGCCGAAGCAGATCAACACCACCGCGCCGGCGATCGCCAGCCGCGAGGTGAATCGCTGCATGTCGCGTTGCGTGTTGTGGATTTCGCCGAGCGCCATCGTCGATAGATGCGGCTAACGTGCTTCGTCTTCGGTCTGCGCGGCGCGCTGCGGTGCAAGCAGCACGAATGTCGCCATCGGCCAGAGTGCGGCGGCCACGACACTGCCCAGAAAGTAGCTCCAGCCGGGAAACGTGCTGCCGGCGAACATGCGAACGAACAGCATCAGCACTTGCGCGAGCATGAACAGGACCAGTACATGGATCGCCTGGGCCCAGGCCGGAAACCACAACAGGCGCCGGTGCAACGCGTTGGCCAGAAACGCAAGCACCGCGTAGGCCAGCGCATGCTGGCCGAACAATACGCCGTTGGCCGCATCCATCAGCAACCCGACGAGGAACGGTATGCCGATACCCATGAATCGAGGCTGGTGGATCGCCCAGAATGTGATCACCAGCGCGACGAGATCGGGCACGCCGCGTAGATCGCGCCATGGCAGCAGGTTGAATACGAGCGCGACGATCACCGACAGCGCAACGAATCCGACCTTCGCGGGCGCGAGCAGTTGCTGTGAATCGGAGCGGGGATCGAACACCATCGCGCAGGGAACAGGGGGATCGGCCGATGTGGAGCTAACGCGGGCTGATGTAAAGCGCTATCGCGCTTTGCGACCGCGTTGCGGCCGTTTCGGCGCGGCCGGTTCCTCCTCCGGATAGGCCGGCGCGGCTTGCGGTTTGGACAGTACGAGCAACTCGCGGTTCTGTCCTGGTCCGCCGACCGGTGTGCACAGAATGCGCGCGAACGTGAACGCCGAGTCCTTGTCGATGCGCGATACCCGTGCCACCGGCAGGCCGACCGGGTACACGCCATCGAGGCCGGAGGTGACGAGCGCATCGCCGATCTGCACGTCAGCGTTGGCGGCCATGAAGCGCAACTCGATCGTCTCGCCGTCGCCCGAGCCGAATGCCACGCCGCGCACGCCGTTGCGCACCACCTCCACCGGAATGGCGTGGTCCTTGTCGATGATGAGCGTGATCTCGGACACCAGCGGATGCGCGCGCGTGACCTGTCCGATCAGTCCATACGCGTCGATCGCGGGTTGTCCGGCTTCGATGCCATGCTGGGTGCCCTTGTCGATGATCACCTTGCGGCTGAACGGGTCGCGACCCAGATAGATCACCTCGGCGAACTGCGCGTTGCCCGGGAGTCGGGTGCGAGCGTGGAGCAACTGGCGCAGTTTCTCGTTCTCGGCCTGCAGTGACTGCATGGTGAGCAGATCCTTGGCCGCACGCAGCTTCTCGTCGCGCAGCTGGGCTACCTCGCGTTGCAGCGTCGCCTGCGACACGAAGAACTCGCCCACCTGTTCGGCAAGCGATATCGGCGCAACCGCCGCACGCTGCAGCGGGTAGGCCGCGAGCACGAATCCCTGGCGCAACGCTTCGGCGTAGCGGAAACGCGAGTCGAGCACCATCAGCACGATCGCGGCGGTAACGAAGAACACCAGCCGCACCACTGGTGCCGGTCCGCGCTCGAACAGTGGCGGCGGCAAGTGCTCCATGGCGCTAGCGACTCAGCGGACCGGGGTGGGGAGAGGCAGTCCGAATCGTGCCGCGCCGGGTGGCGTGCCGCGATGCTGTTCCGGTCGAACCAGCATCGCAGGTCGTGCCTACTCGATCGCCAGAATGCTCGAGAGCTTGTTCATCTCTTCGAGCGCACGACCCGAGCCGCGGACCACGCAGGTGAGCGGATCCTCGGCGATCACCACCGGCAATCCGGTCTCCTCGGTGAGCAACCGATCCATGTCGCGCAGCAACGCGCCGCCGCCAGTCAGTACGAGGCCGCGATCGGCGATGTCGGCACCGAGTTCGGGTGGCGTCTGCTCCAGCGCGATCTTCACCGCCGACACGATCTGGTTGAGCGGCTCGGTGAGCGCCTCAAGGACCTCGTTCGACGAGATCGTGAAGCTGCGCGGGATCCCTTCGGCGAGGTTGCGGCCCTTCACCTCGATCTCACGGACTTCCGAACCGGGGAACGCAGAGCCGATCTGCTTCTTGATGTGCTCGGCGGTGGCTTCGCCGATCAGCATGCCGTAGTTGCGGCGGATGTAGTTGACGATTGCTTCGTCGAACTTGTCGCCGCCGACCCGCACCGAGCCCGCATAGACCATGCCGCCGAGCGACACCACGCCGACTTCCGTGGTGCCCCCGCCGATGTCGACCACCATCGAGCCGGTGGCTTCCGACACCGGCAGTTCGGCGCCGATCGCCGCGGCCATCGGTTCTTCGATCAGATACACCTGCGATGCGCCCGCGCGTTCGGCCGATTCACGAATCGCGCGGCGCTCGACCTGCGTGGAGCCCGACGGCACGCAGATGATGATGCGCGGGCTCGGACTGAGCAGCCGCGACACGTGCACTTTCTTGATGAACTGCTTGAGCATCTGCTCGGTCATGGTGAAGTCGGCGATCACGCCGTCCTTCATCGGCCGGATGACGTTGATGTTGCCGGGCGCCTTGCCCAGCATCACCTTCGCTTCCTTGCCTACCGCAGCGATGGATCGGCGGCCATTGGGACCGCCCTCTTCACGAATGGCGACAACCGAAGGCTCGTCGAGCACGATGCCTTTGCCGCGCACGTAGATCAGGGTGTTGGCCGTGCCCAGATCAATGGCCAAGTCGTCGGAAAAGTAAGCGCGCAGGAAACCGAGCATGGTGTGCGTCCGTCAGTGTGCTTCCTGGACTTCACCTGCCGTGTCGGCCGGTTCGCGAGCCGTAGCAAGCGCGGATGGCCGCGCTCCGCGGGCGGTGTGCTCACTGCCGAAATCTCGACGTGACGGCGTGTCGGGCGGGAAGCGTCGATGCATCAAAAGGGGGCACGAGTCCCCCTGTTAAATAAGTCCCTATAATACTTCGAAGCAATGTGCAGTTCGAGAGAAATCTCAAGAAATCTCGGGACTTATCGGCAAATGTCACTGGACGACGCAACAGTTCGCCGCATCGCAGCGCTGGCTCGAATCGCCATCACGGATGACGAGGCACAGCGCACGCGTGATGAGCTGAACGGCATCTTGACGTTGATCGAACAGATGCAAAACGTTGATACCACCGGTGTCGAACCGATGGCGCATGCCCTGGACGTTGCGGCACGCCTGCGACCCGACGAGGCGACCGAACCCGATCAGCGCGATGCATTCCAGGCCGTGGCGCCACAGGTGGAGCAGGGCCTGTATCTGGTTCCGCGCGTGATCGAGTAACGCGCATGATCGACGCAACACTTTCCGAGCTCGCGCGCGCGCTCAGCGAGCGCAAGCTCTCCAGCGTCGAGCTTACGCAGGCGTTCCTGCAGCGTATCGAGCGCGCCAATCCGCGGCTCAACGCATTCATCACCCTCGACGCCGAGCGCAGTCTCATGCAAGCGCGCCTGGCCGATGCGCGCCTGGCCGCGGGAGACGCGCACCCGCTCACCGGCATTCCAATCGCACACAAGGACGTGTTCGTTGCGCGTGACTGGCGCAGCACGTGCGGCTCGCGCATGCTCGCCGACTTCGTCAGTCCGTACGATGCGCACGTGATCGAGCAGTTCGCACGCGCGGGCGCAGTGGTGCTGGGCAAGACAAACATGGACGAGTTTGCGATGGGCTCGTCGAACGAGAACTCGTACTTCGGTCCGGTGCGTAACCCCTGGCATACCGAGTACGTTCCCGGTGGCTCTTCCGGCGGATCGGCCGCGGCAGTGGCAGCGGGCCTGGCACCGGCGGCGACCGGCACCGACACCGGCGGCTCGATCCGTCAGCCCGCCGCGTTCACCGGTGTGTGCGGCATCAAGCCGACGTACGGGCTGGTGTCACGCTACGGCATGGTCGCGTACGCCTCGAGCCTCGATCAGGGCGGGCCGTTCGCCCATTCGGCGCAAGAGCTGGCGGTTCTACTCAATGCCATGGTTGGGTTCGACGCGCGTGATGCCACCAGCCTGGAACGGCAGCCGGAGGACTACGCGCGCATGCTGGAGCAGCCGCTTGCCGGTGTGCGCATCGGCATCGCGCGAGAACATTTCGCTGCCGGACTCGAGCCGGAAGTCGGCGACGCGGTGCGCAAGGCGCTCGATGAACTGGAGCGGCTGGGTGCCACGCTGTGCGACGTCTCGCTGCCGCGCACGAACCTGTCGGTCCCGGCGTACTACGTCATCGCGCCGGCCGAAGCGTCGTCCAATCTGTCGCGCTACGACGGCGTGCGGTACGGTCACCGCGCTTCACAGTACGCCGATCTGCGCGACATGTACGAGCGCTCCCGCGCTGAAGGGTTCGGCAGCGAGGTCAAGCGCCGCATCCTGATCGGCACGTACGTGCTGTCGCACGGCTACTACGACGCCTACTACCTGCAGGCTCAACGCGTGCGCCGCCTCATCGCCGACGATTACGCGCAGGCCTTTCACTCCTGCGATCTGATCATCGGGCCGGTCACACCGAGCGTCGCGTTCAAACTCGGCGAGAAAACGGCCGATCCGGTGCAGATGTATCTGGGTGACATCTACACGGTGCCCGCGAACCTTGCGGGCTTGCCCGCCGCGTCGATTCCGTGCGGGATGAGCGCCGGCGGATTGCCGATCGGGATGCAACTGGTGGGCAACTATTTCGGCGAGGCGCGCATGCTCAATGTCGCGCACCAGTTTCAACGCGCGACCGATTGGCATACGCGCCGCCCACCCGCATGGGGAGGCAACTGAACATGACGCTCGGCAAGGACTGGGAGATCGTCATAGGGCTGGAAACCCACGCGCAGTTGTCCACCGCCTCGAAGATCTTCTCCGGCGCCTCGACCCGGTTCGGCGCCGCACCGAACTCGCAAGCCTGCGCGGTCGACATCGCATTGCCCGGTGTCCTCCCCGTACCCAACGCCGGCGCGATCGAGCGTGCGATCCGCTTCGGCATCGCGGTCGGCGGCACGATCAACAAACGCTCGGTGTTCGCACGCAAGAACTACTTCTATCCCGATCTGCCGAAGGGCTACCAGATCAGTCAGTACGAGCTGCCGATCGTCGCTGGCGGATCGATCACCATCGCCACGGCGGACGGCGAGAAAATCATTCACCTTACTCGCGCTCACCTCGAGGAAGATGCCGGCAAGTCGCTGCATGAGGACTTCCATGGCATGAGCGGGATCGACCTCAATCGCGCCGGCACGCCGCTGCTGGAGATCGTCACCGAGCCCGAAATGCGATCGGCCGCAGAAGCGGTCGCCTACGCCAAGACGCTGCATGGACTGGTGCGCTGGATCGACATCTGCGACGGCAACCTGCAGGAAGGGTCGTTCCGCTGCGATGCCAACGTGTCGGTGCGACGCAAAGGCGAGCCGCTTGGCACACGCTGCGAGATCAAGAACCTCAACTCGTTTCGCTTTCTGGAGCGGGCTATCGAGTTCGAGGCGGCGCGACAGATCGAACTGCTCGAAGACGGCAAGCGCATCGTGCAGGAGACGCGCCTGTACGACGCAGAGCGCGATCACACCCGTGCGATGCGATCGAAAGAGGACGCGCACGACTACCGCTACTTCCCCGATCCCGATCTGCCGCCGCTGGTGGTCACCGAGGCGATGCTCGAGCAGGTGCGCGCAGCACTGCCCGAGCTTCCCGCGGCCAAGCGCTCACGATTCCAGTCGACGTTGGGGTTGTCGGCCTACGACGCCGCGACGATCACACAGTCGCGCGAGATGGCGGCTTATTTCGAAGACGTATTGACGCGGCTCAGCGGGTCTGGTGCTCCGGATGCTGCCAGCGCCAAGCTGGTCGCGAACTGGGTGATGGGCGAGTTGTCCGGTGCGCTCAACCGCGCCGATCTCGAACTCGCGCAGGCGCCGGTAAACAGCGAGCAACTCGCCGGACTGCTGATGCGAATTCGCGACAACACCATCTCGGGCAAGATCGCCAAGGACGTGTTCGATGCGATCTGGGCCGGCGAGGCAAGCGGTGCGGGTGCTGCCGATGCGATCATCGACAAGAAAGGCCTGAAGCAGATCACCGACAGCGGCGCTCTCGGTGCGGCGATCGATCAGGTGCTCGCCGCCAACCAGGCGCAGGTGGCCGAGTTCCGCTCGGGCAAGGAGAAAGCCTTCAACTTCCTGGTTGGCCAGGCGATGAAGGCGACCAAGGGCAAGGGCAATCCCGCCCAGATCACCGCGCTACTGAAACAAAAGCTGGGCGGTTGAGGCGCGCCTACTGTACGCCCGCCTGCTTGGCGTTGTTGGCGCGCGCGCGCCGGCCCTCGACATAGCGGCGCTTGTCCTCATCGAAGCGCGAAATGATCGCGCGCTCTTCCTTCTGCTTGGCTTCCAACAACAGCCGCAGCGCGTTGCGTTCGCTCTCGACCTGGCGCAGATCGGCGCGCAGCTTCGGCGGGAGCGGTTTGCCTTGCAGTGCCTTCGCTTCGGCATCGAGCTCGGTCCAGCGCGCATCGAGCCGCGCCACTTTCGCCTCGGTCTCGCTGATGATCTCGCGCACCGGTCGCAGCGATTCGGCCCGCGCCTTCTCGAGATCGTTCTCGCTGGCGTAGGCATTGAGAATGGCCTGTGTGCGGCGGTTCTCCACACGGGATTCGGCTTCCTCCTGCTCCTTGCGCTTGCGCTCGGCTTCAGCCGCGGCGCGTTCCTCGGCGGTCGGCGCCGCGTTGGTGCGGGCACGCAAGGTTCCGCTCGGCCCCAGCTTGTCGGTTGTCCGTCCGGTGGCCTCGATCGGCGGGCGCTCGCTGTAGTGCACCTTGCCGTTCTGGTCGACGTAGCGGTAGAGCGTCTGGCCCGCGGCTAGCGGCGCGACAGCAAGCAAGGCGACGGCGATCAGCGGGCGGCGGAAGGATCGAATGGGCGAGCGCATGGATTCGTTCCGGGAATGGCGTGGGTACGGGGAGATATCGGCCGGCGAACACCCGCCCTGAAGCCACGGCATCCGCGCGCTGAGAACTGTTACCGCACGTGCTTGGATCGTCCGCGGGCGGGGCGGCACGGGTCGCGCGCGTGGATTGTGTCCAGCCTGGTTTGCGTAAAATCTCGCCCACGCACGTCGCGATAACCCATAACAACCGAATGACGACCATGCTGCGCATCGTGAGCTTGAATGTGAATGGCATCCGCTCCGCCTTCAGCAAGGGGCTACCCGCGTGGTGGAGCAAACACAAGGCCGACGTGCTGTGCATGCAGGAGGTCAAGGCACACGAGGCCGATCTCGATGCCGCGATCGTCGCACCGAAGAATCACGCCGCGCATTTCCATACCGCGCAGAAAAAAGGCTACTCCGGCGTGGCGATGTATTCGCGCCGCACGCCCGATCGAGTGCTGACCGGTATCGGCAACGCCGAATTCGACGCCGAGGGCCGTTACCTGCAAGCCGATTTCGGCGCGCTCTCGATCGTGTCGGTGTATGTCCCGTCGGGCACGAGTTCGGACGAACGCCTGCAGGCCAAGTTCCGTTTCATGGGCGCGTTCCTGCCGGTGCTGAAGAAGCTGCGCGCCTCGGGTCGCGAGATCGTGCTGTGCGGCGACTGGAACATCGCGCACAAGGAGATCGATCTGAAGAACTGGCGCTCGAATCAGAAGAATTCGGGATTTCTGCCCGAGGAACGCGCCTGGCTCACCCGCGTATTCGACGAGATCGGCTTCGTCGATGTGTTCCGTCGCCTCGATCCACGGCCGGAGCAGTACACCTGGTGGTCGAATCGCGGCCAGGCATGGGCCAAGAACGTCGGCTGGCGTCTGGACTATCAGATCGCCACACCGGGAATCGCTGCCAAGGCCACGCGCGCGACCATCTACACCAGCAAGCGCTTTTCCGATCACGCGCCGCTCACGATCGACTACGACTGGGCGATCGACTGATCGCCGCTCACGATCCAGGTGCGAGTGTTACGCCCTGCTGGCGTTCTCGCGCCGCGTGGCTTCCAGGATCGTGTCGTCGAAGATCGCTACCGCGCGAGTCCACCCGGCTGAGGCACCGCGGATCTTGTGAGGGAAACACGAGATCATGAAGCCGGTGGGCGGCAGCACCTCGAGGTTGTGCAGCTTTTCCAGATGGCAGTAGCCGATATGGCGACCGGCCTTGTGACCTTCCCAGATCAGTGAAGCGTCCTTGGTCTGCTGGTACTTCTGCGCGGTGTGCACGAACGGTGCGTCCCAGCTCCAGCCGTCGATGCCGGTGAGCCGCACGCCGCGCTCCAGCAGGTACATGGTCGCCTCGTAGCCCATGCCGCATCCTGCGCTCACGTAGTCGTCGTGGCCGTAGCGCTTGCCCGCTCGTGTGTTGACCACGACGATCTCGAGCGGCGCGAGCGTATGACCGATGCGCTTCAACTCCGCCTCGACATCTTCGGCCTTCACCACGTAGCCGTCGGGCAGATGGCGGAAATCGAGCTTCACACCCGGCTGGAAGCACCACTCGAGCGGCACCTCATCGATCGTGATCGCGCGCTCGCCGTGATTCATCGTCGAGTGGAAGTGGTACGGCGCATCCAGATGCGTGCCGCTGTGGGTGATCAGCTGGATCTTCTCCACCGCCCAGCCTTCGCCGTCGGGCAGGTCGCCCTTGCGCAATCCGGGGAAGAAATCGAGCACTTCCTGCACCGAATGATCGTGGTTGACGTATTCGATCTTCGGCCGGAATGCCGGCGGATCGGAGGCCACGTCGTTCTCCAGGAAGATCGATAGATCGACGAATCGTCGTGCCATGCGTGTGCTCCGATAGCGCGCTGAAATGATGGAGATCGAGAAAAGATACCAACGATACGAATGCGATAGATGCTCGCGCCGGCGTAAAGCGGACTGCGCGTGGGGTGAACCGATCAGCTGCGTGCGCGTTTCCTCACCACGCGATTGCGCAGCACGCCGATGCGCTCCACCTCCAGCTCGATCGTGTCGCCGGGCTTGAGGAAGCGCATGTGCTCAAGTCCGCAACCGTTGCCCACCGTGCCCGAACCGAGAAACTCGCCCGGATGCAGCGTTTCGGAGCGGCTGATGTGCGCGATGCAGTCTTCGAACTTCCAATGCATGGTGCCCGAGTTGCCGCGCCCCCACTCCTCGCCATTGACGCGCACCACCATCGCCAGGTTGTAAGGATCCGGGATTTCGTCGGCGGTGACCAGGCACGGACCCATCGAGTTGGAGTTGTCGAAGTCCTTGCCCTTGCCCGGCCCGAGCTGACCGGCCATATCCTTGCCCTGCTCGTCACGCGCCGAGAAGTCGTTGTAGATCGTGTAGCCGAAGATGTGTGGGCGCGCGGCATCGCGGGCAATGTCCTTGCCGGCCTTGCCGATGTAGCAGCCGAACTCCAGTTCGAAATCGAGCGCGTTGGAGTACTCGGGCCAGGGGACGTCCACGTCGTTGCCGCATACGGTCAGGCGATTCGGGTGATAGAAGAGCGGCCGCTCGTACCACACCTTCGGCACGGCAAACATGCCCTTGGCTTCCATCTCCGCCAGCGCCGCGGCGGGATCGGGAGATTCCTGCGCGCGCACTCGCCGTGTGGCCGCGAACGCCTGCACCAGATGCGTCTCGAAGCACAGGAAATCGCGCAACTGGGGCGGCTGTGGCACCGGCGCCAGCAGCTTCACCTTGCTCGCGTCGAGCCGCGCCGCGTTGTCTTGAGGCACGTCCACGCAGACCGCGCGGGCCAGTGCGAGCGCATCATCACCACCTTCGATGATCGACAGCACGCTGGTCAGCAGCTTGGACGACTTGCCGTGCTTTCCCCGGTGCGCCACCTGCAGATCGACCACAGTGCGGCCATCATCGATGAGGGCGCCGGCGCGTGGCTGCGCGCGCCCTTTGCGGAAGGTCACCAGTTTCATGAACTCGCTCCTTTTGTGTTGTGTGTGTACGAACACGTTGAGCTCGGTGACACGCGAGCCTGCAGTCCGCCACAGCATCTTGGTACTGGCTGAAATTTAGTCTAGCACTCGCATCCGTTGCGGGCAGCGAGCACGTGACCGACGACGGAGTGCGTGAGATGACCGTGCACACGCACGCGCGAATTGCCGGTTAGCGGCTGCGGAATCTCAGGACAACAGGTCAAGACCCGCGGCGCGGAAATTCCTGACGCTCAGCCACTTCGAGCACTCGGTGTTGTTGTCGATTGTGATACCGACAACTGCGCGAGCATGCCGCGTACCCAGGGCAGCAGCAGATAGGCGGGAAACGACAACACGAACGTCAGCAGAAAGTACGGTGCATAGCCCATCGATTCGGCGCCATGACCGCTGGCCCAGCCGGCCACTGAGCGCGTGAGCGCGAAGAGCGATGACAGCAGCGCGTACTCGGCCGCTGCACGATTCTTGTCGACGATGGACATCAGGAAGGCGAGAAACGCGCCGGTGCCCAATCCGCCGGTGATCGATTCACCCGCGCTCGCGCCGTACAGGAGCGCGCGATGCCAGGGTTCGAGTTCGCCGCCGGCAGGCAACAAGGCGGCGGCAGCGACGTAGCCCAGGTTGGAGAGCGCCTGCCATATCCCGAGCACCCACAAGGCACGAAACACGCCGACGCGATCGACGTACCAGCCGCCGATCAGGCCGCCCAGGATCGATAGTCCCAGGCCGATGTTGACCGACACCAGGCCGATCTCGGCGGGCGTGAAACCACGATCGACCCAGAACGGTTTGACCATGAAGCCCATCGCCGCATCGCCCAGCTTGAACGTCAGCACGAACAGCGCCACTGGCATCATCCCCGGCCGGCCGAGCAATTCGAACAGCGCGCCGAACATCGGTCCGCGCTTCTCGTCGGCTGCGGTGGGCGCCGGATGACTGCGTTTGCCGAGCCACGCCGCGCCGATCAACGCAGCCGCGATCGCGAACGCCGCGGGCCACAACCAGCTCACTCCGTGCAACGCCTTGATGTCGCGATAGACGAGCCCGAGCACGCCCAGCGCGAGCAGCACGACCGTCGTCACCAATCGCGGCTTGCGCACGATCGCGGCCAGTTCGGTCGCCAATGACAATTGCTTCAGCGCCGGAGGTGGCTTTTCCTTGGGTGCGGTCAGCATCACGACCGCCAGCACCGCGAACATCATCGCGCCGAACAGGAACGCGCCCTGCCAGTCGACGTAGTGCACCAGCACCAGCATCATGCCGGCCGTGAGCAGACCAACGCGCGCGAGGCCGATGCGGATGCCATTGGCCAGCCCGAGTTCATCCTTGT
>CADEDU010000024.1:1669-14260 GCA_902826155.1 uncultured beta proteobacterium | reverse complement strand
GAGGTACTCGATCGTGTCGCCGTCGATGGCGATGTCGTTGGTGGCCGAGAGAATGGTGAACAGCGCGATGCCCGCCCACACCCACACACCCAGACCGGCGTAGATGGCGAACACCAGCATCACCGCGCCCATGCCCAGATCGACCAGCGCCATCCACACGCGGTGATGGCGGTAGTGATCGACCGCCGGTGCCCACAGGAACTTGAGCGTCCACGCCAGCCCGAGCAGACTGAGCAACCCGATCGAGCGCAGATCGACGCCCTGCTGGCGAAACCAGACCGGGAAGACGTCGTAGAAGATGCCGAACGGCAGGCCCTGCGCGAAGTACAGCACCCCGACCCAGAACAATTTCGAGCGCAACACCGAAACGGTCGCGGCGGTGCCCGTCATGAGCGTGGCAGATGAGCGCTGCGCCGTGTCGCTAAGAGCGGTCTTCGACTTCTCATCGATCCTCGGCGTGTATGGGGGCAGCGCATCGCGAAATCTGGTTGCGCCAAGGCACGCTAGCCGCGCTTGGCCGCGCGAGAGGCGCGATGTTCGGTGACCTTGGGACGGCGAAGTTCGACGAAGAACTTCGGCTCCCAGCGTCGCACCGCCACCAGCATGCTGGTGCCGAACCGATCCTGTTGCGGCAGGTGGATATCGTTGTGATGGAGTTCGCGCATTTCGTTGGCGATCTGCCGCAGCCGCGCCTGCACTGCGCCACGCGAACTCTCCGAGAGCATGCCGTTTACCAGCACCATCAGCTCACCGCCCGCATCGAAGCTGGTGTCGAGATAGTCGCGCGCGACCTCGTTCTTGAAGTAGCGCTGGATCGGCCCGTCGGGAATCCAGGTGAACGCGCGCGTGATGAGCGGCCGGATCTTGTTGTTGGGCAGCAGCTCGATCAGCTTGAGCCGATCGAGTTGAGCGAGCAGCTTCACCAACTCGGCTTCGGTGAACAGGTACGTGTCGATGATCTGCTCGAAGCTCCAGTGCCCCAGCGCGCACACTGCAACCACCAGCAGCTTCTTGTTGGCGACGATCTCCTGCTCCTGTTCCAGCGTGAGCTGCGAGATGAAATGCTCGTCGCGCTCGAGCGCGCGCGCCAGTTCGGTGAACTCGATGCCGGCCAGGGCGCAGATCTGGTCGATCCGCTCCAGCGTGAAATCGCGCTGCGAGAACAGCCGCTTCACGCTCGCCTCCGACAATTCGATCGCCTTGCCGACTTCGGCATAAGTGATCTTGCGAGCGCGCAGTTCGCGCTTGAGCGATTCGACCAATGCGATGGCGGTGGCCATGGGCGATGCGTCCGTTTCTTCAAGTGCGCCGATCGGCAGATTAGCGCAGGTTGCTGGTCACTCCGCTGGCCGCGGCTTCGATCCCGGCGGGGATCGGCGCGTCAGCGCGCGGCCTTCTCGATCCGGTAGACCGCGAGGCTGCCTCGCAACCGGCGCAGCAATCGTATCGCCTGCCCGCGATGCATGACGATGCGTTCGAGCACGCGGATGCCGCGCGCTGCGCAGAATTGCTCGAAGTCGCCGATGGTGAACAGTCGCACGTTGGGCGTGTCGTACCACTGCGTGGGCGCGCCTTCGGCGACCGGCATGCGGCCGAGGAACAGGCGCACCCGATGGCGCCAATAACCGAAGTTGGGAAACGTCACGATCGCCTCGCGCCCCACCCGCAGCATCTCCAGCACGATCGGCTCGGTGTGGCGCACTGCCTGCAGCGTCTGCGACAGGATCACGCAGTCGAACGAGTTCGCATCGAAGCCGGACAGGCCCGCTTCCAGATTGCTCTGGATGACGTTCACGCCGTTCTCCACGCAGGCGAGTACGTTCTCGTCGCTGATATCGATGCCGTAGCCGCGGGCGTTGCGCGCCCGCTGCAGGTGGCGCAGCAGCCCGCCGTCGCCGCAACCCAGGTCGAGCACCGACGCATCCGGTTTGATCCACTGGGCGATCGCGTCGAAATCGGGCCGATCGGTCAGCCCCACTTGCGCGGCAGCACTCATCGCACGTGCTCCGTTGGAAACGATCTGTCGGCTGGAGCGTTAATACGCGGGAAGCGTGAAGTCATGCTGCGGCTCGCTGCTGCGTGGCCACGCTGAGTGGGATCACGTTGCTGCGCGATCCACCGCGTGACTGATCGCCCGAGAGCGAGATGGCGATGTTGTCGAAGTACGCGCGCACCAGCCTTAAATAGCGCGGATCCTCCAGCAGGAACGCATCGTGGCCGTGCGGGGCGTCGATCTCGGCGTAGGAAACGTCGCGCCGGTTGTCGAGCAGCGCCTTGACGATCTCACGCGAGCGCGACGGCGCGAAACGCCAGTCGGAGGTGAACGACACCACCAGGAATCGTGCCGTGGCGCGCTGCAATGCCGCGCTCAGATTGCCGTTGAAGTCCATCGCCGGATCGAAATAATCGAGCGCCCGGGTGATCAGCAGGTAGGTGTTGGCATCGAAATACTCGGCGAACTTGTCGCCCTGATAGCGCAGGTACGACTCGATCTCGAAATCGACCTCGAAGTGATAGCCCACCGTGCCCGAGCGTAGCGCGCGCCCGAAGCGTTCCATCATCGCGTCGTCCGAGAGATACGTGATATGGCCGATCATGCGCGCCAGCCGCAGGCCGCGGATCGGCTTGACGCCGTGCTCGTAGAAATCGCCGCCGTGAAAGTCCGGGTCGGTGGTGATGGCCTGACGCGCGACTTCGTTGAACGCGATGTTCTGCGCCGAGAGTTTGGGCGCGGCCGCGATCACGACCGAGTTCGCGAGCCGATCGGGAAACGCGAGCGTCCATTGCAGCGCCTGCATCGCGCCCAGGCTGCCACCCATTACCGCGGCGAGTTTCTGAATGCCGAGCCGGTCGACGAGCCGCACCTGCGCTTCGACCCAGTCTTCCACCGTCACCACCGGAAAGCTCGAGCCGTAGGGTTTGCCGGTGCGCGGATCGATGCTCGCGGGTCCGGTCGAGCCGAAGCAGCCGCCGAGGTTGTTCACGCCGATGACGAAGAACTTGTCGGTGTCGACCGGCTTGCCCGGGCCGATCATGTTGTCCCACCAGCCGATGTTGCGCGGATTGTCGGCGTAGTAGCCGGCGACGTGATGCGATGCGTTGAGCGCATGACAGATCAACACCGCATTCGAGCGCTCGGCGTTGAGCGTGCCGTAGGTTTCGTACATCAGCTCGTAGCGTTCGAGTACGCCGCCGCTCTTGCAGCGGAGTGGGGTGTCGAACTGCATCGAGCGCGCGGTGACCGCGCCTACTGATCGACCGGTGTTCATGCTGTGCGATGTCCTGCTCAGGTCGTTCGATGGCCGCAAAAAAGCCCGTTGCAGCGAGGGCCGGAACGGGCTGGATGTCGGGCCACAGGGTGTCCGGAGAAGCGGTCCGGGGAAGCGGGGTCCGAAAGACACGCCGCGGACGACACCTGAGCGAATAGCCTCGCTTTAGCGGATTTTGAAGCCGCGTCCGGTGGCCAATCGACCTTCCGAACCGCTCCGGCGCTCGCAAGCTGATAATCAAATCAGCGCTAGGGGCAGTATATCAGAGGGGTCCGGGGCGACTTGCTTGCGAGTCAAGTCGAACCGATGCGCGGCGATTCCGCGGCAGGACGGCATTCACCGCGAGAAGCGGTGGCGTCTCTAGGTGTTCAGGCGTTCGAGCAGCGTGTGCACCTTGCTCGATTCGGTATTGCGCAGGATGCGCGTGGCAAGCGGTGTGACCTCGCCCAGATCGGATCGCAGCACCTGCTGCTTGACCTCGAGGAGCTGACTGGCGTGCATCGAGAACTGCCGCAGACCGAAGCCGAGCAGCAATCGGGTCATTTCCACCTCACCGGCCATCTCGCCGCACACCGCCACCGGCTTGCCGGCCTTGTCGCACGCGCGGATGGTCTGCGCCACCAGCTGCAGCACCGCCGGGTGCAACGGATCGTAGAGATGGGCGACGGTCTCGTCGGCGCGGTCGATGGCGAGCGTGTACTGGATCAGATCGTTGGTGCCGATCGACAGGAACTGCAACCGGTGCAGGAACATCGGCAGTGACAGCGCGGCAGCCGGCACCTCGATCATTCCGCCAACCGGCACGTCGGTGTCGAATGCGGTGCCTTCGCCCTGCAATGAACGTTTGGCGTGCTCGAGCAGGCCGAGCGCACCATCGATCTCGTGGGCGTGCGCGAGCATCGGGATCAGGATGCGCAGCTTGCCGTAGCGCGAGGCGCGCAGCATCGCGCGCAGCTGCGTGAGGAACACCCCGGGTTCGGCCAGACAGAAGCGGATCGCGCGCAACCCCAACGCCGGATTGGGTCCGGCAGTGCGTTCGCCGCCGGGGAGCACCTTGTCGGCGCCCAGATCGAGCGTGCGGATCGTGACCGGCATGCCGTTCATGGCTTCCAGCACCTGCCGATATGCTTCGAACTGCTCGTCCTCGGTGGGCAGATCCTCGCGATTCAGAAACAGGAACTCGCTGCGGAACAGCCCGATCCCGGTAGCGCCGGCCTCGACCACCGTTTCGATGTCGGAGGGCAGCTCGATGTTGGCGTGCAGCTCGATCGGCGTGCCATCAAGCGTGGCCGCCGGCGTGGTCTTGAGCCGCTTGAGTTTCTGCCGGTCGAGCTCGTAGGAGCGCTTCTTGAGCTGGTACTCGGTGAGCACTTGCGCGTCGGGATTGACGATCAGCGTGCCCTCGGCGCCGTCGACGATCACCAGCTCGTTCTCGCGAATCAGTTCGCGCGCATGGTGCAGCCCGACGATGGCCGGTAGAGAGAGGCTGCGCGCCACGATCGCGGTGTGCGAGGTCACGCCGCCCACATCAGTGACGAAGCCGGCGAACTTGTGCTGCTTGAACAGGATCATGTCGGCGGGCGACAGGTCGTGCGCCACGACGATGACATCCTCCTCGTGGCTGGGCCCGCTCGGCGTATGCGCCGTGCCGAGCAACGCCTTCAGCACCCGCTCGACCGCTTGCTCGACGTCGTGCTTGCGTTCGCGCAGGTAGGCGTCTTCGAATTGCTCGAACTGCTCGACCAGCCGGTCCATCTGCTGCACCAGCGCCCATTCGGCGTTGGCGCGATGTTCGCGGATGATGTCGCGCGGTGTCTGCGACAGCGTCGAGTCGGCGAGCAGCATGCGATGCAGGCTCACGAACGCGCCCAACTCGCCGGCCACGCCTTGCGTCGCGCTGGCGGCGAGATCGGCCAACGCCTGCTGTGTCTGCGCCATCGCGTTGTCGAACCGCGACACCTCGGCGTCCACTTCGTTCGCGGCGATTTCGTACTGCGGCACCTCCAGGCGCGCGGTGCTCACCAGGTGGGCGTAGCCGATGGCGATGCCCGCCGACACCCCGGCACCCAGCAGCGTGAAGCTGGGGGTGAGCGTTTGTGCGAGTCCGTTGGCGCTGGCTGGTTGATTCATGCCGATTGGCTCATCGCGATCGGTGTCGGTCGGCTGATCTGCTGCGGATGATCGGATCCGCGTGATTCACTGCGCTTGGTTTATTCATCTTCGCCGAATCGATCGGCGATGAGCTGGCGGATCGATTCGAGCGCGGCATCGGCGTCGTCGCCCGTGGTCTCGACCACGACCCGCGATCCCTTGCCGGCGGCGAGCATCATGACACCCATGATGCTCTTGGCGTTGACCCGGCGCTGGTTGCGCGACATCCACACCTCGCTGCGGAACTGGCTGGCGAGCTGGGTGAGCTTGGCCGAGGCGCGCGCGTGCAGGCCGAGCTTGTTGATGATCTCGATTTCGGCTTGCGGCATCGTCGCCCTGTCTACGGTTCGAGTATTGCGACCGACTGCTGGCCACCGGCAATCGTCTTCTGCACCAGATCCGGCAACGAGCCGTTTCGATAGGTGAGCGCGCGCACGAGCATCGGCAGATTCACTCCGCTCACGCCAGCCACCCGTCCGGCCACCAGTGCGCGAGTGGCGACGTTCGATGGTGTGCCGCCGACCATGTCGGTGAGGATCAGCACGCCTTCGCCCTGGTCCAGTCCGGCGATGGCCGCGCGGGTCGTGGCGAGCAGGGTATCCGGGTCGCTCTTGCCGCCGACGGCAATGCTCTCCAGTTGCGCCGGACGCTTGCCCAGTACGTGCGTGGCGCCGTCGATGAGCGCTTCGCCGAGCGCGCCGTGCGTAATGACGAGGATCCCGATCACGATGACGAGGCAGCGGTGCCCTAACGCTTCGCGCCTGCGACCGCGCGCTCCAGCGCATCGATGAACATGCCGGCGACGTTGAATCCGGTCTGATCGGTGATCTCGCGAAAGCACGTCGGGCTGGTCACGTTGACTTCGGTCAGATAGTCGCCGATCACATCCAGCCCGACCAGCAGCAGCCCGCGCCTGGCCAGTTCGGGGCCGAGCGCGCGTGCGATTTCCTCATCGCGCGCGGTGAGTGGCCGTGCCACGCCGGTGCCTCCAGCGGCCAGGTTGCCGCGCGATTCACCCGCCTTCGGAATGCGCGCCAGGCAGTACGGCACCGGCTTGCCTTCGATCAGCAGCACACGCTTGTCGCCGTTGCGGATCTCGGGGATGTAGCGCTGCGCCATGATCATGCGCGCGCCGTGATGGGTGAGCGTCTCGATGATCACGTTGCGGTTCGGATCGCGATCGGTGACGCGGAACACGCTCGAGCCGCCCATGCCCTCTAACGGCTTCAACACCACATCGGCGTGCTCGTCGATGAAGCGCTGGATCTGATGGTCCAGGCGCGACACCAGTGTGGGCGAGGTGAACTGCGTGAACTGCGCGATGGTGAACTTCTCGTTGTGATCGCGCACCGCGCCCGGTTCGTTGAACACGCGCGCGCCCTGTCGAGCGGCGTGTTCGAGCATCCAGGTCGAGGTGATGTACTCGATGTCGAACGGCGGATCCTTGCGGTTGAGCACGCAGTCCAGATCGCACAGGCGCTCCTCGCGCGTGGCTTCCAGCCGGTACCAGACGTCGTCCGCGCCGGTGAGATGCAGCCGGGACATTTCGGCGCAGACCCAGCCGTTCTTCCACATCAGCCCTTCCTGCATCGCCACGTGCAGCTCGTGGCCGCGCGACGCGGCCTCGGCCATCATCGCGAAGGTCGAATCCTTGTAGATCTTGAGCGAATCCAGCGGATCGAGAACGATGCCGATGCGCATGGGTGCGGCCCTTCAGGCGGCAGGAGCGGTCTGCTCGAGTTCCAGTGCAGCCGCGACGTGCGCCAGCCGTGCGACGATGCCGTATGCGTAGAAGCGGTTGGCATCGGAATCGGGCGCGGCGTTGAAATCGGGCCGGATGCAGCAGTCATTGAACGCGATCTGCGCGAAGCTCATGCCCGGGGCATTGAGGTTCTCGTCGATGCCGCGTGAGGCGTGCACCCGGTAGAAGCCGCCCACCACGTTGCGATCGATCATGTACACGACCGGTTCGCCCGGCGCACCGTCGATGCGCTCATGCGTGTGCACGCCCTCCTGCAGGATCACCTCGTGCACCTGCAGCCCTTCCTTCACCACCGCCATCTTGTTGCGCTGCTTGCGGTTGAGGCCGACGACGTCATCGACCGTCTTGGCCATGAGGATCCCCATGCCGTAGGTGCCGGCATCGGCCTTCACCACCACGAACGGCTCGTCCTTGATGCCGTACTCCAGATACTTGGTGCGGATGCGCTCGAGCAGCATCGACACGTTCGAGGCGAGGCACTCTTCGCCCGCGCGGTCCTGGAAATTCACCTGACCGCAGCGCGCGTGATAGGGATTGATCAGCCACGGATCGATCGCCAGCTGCTGCGCAAACTCGTCGACCACCGTGTCGTAGGCGTTGAAGTGATTGCTCTTGCGTCGCACCGCCCAGCCGGCATGCAGCGGTGGCACCAGATACTGGCTGGTGAGATTGCGCAGGATATCGGGCAGACCGCTCGACAGGTCGTTGTTGAGCAGGATCATGCACGGATCGAAGTCCTTCACGCCGACGCGATCGCCCTGCCGCACAAGAGGCTCGATCACCAGGGGCTGCGCATCGGGCACCTCGAGCGTGGTGGCCGCGGTGATCTCCGGATTGAGCGTACCCAGGCGAACGTTCAGGCCAGCCTGACGCAGGATCGTGTACAGCCTCGCCACGTTCTGCAGATAGTACGTGTTGCGGGTGTGATTCTCCGGAATCAGCAGCAGGTTGCGGGCGTCGGGGCAAGCACGCTCGATCACCCCGCCCACGGCCTGCACGCACAGCGCCTCGAACGTCGAGTTCAGGTTGTTGAAGCCGCCCGGAAACAGATTCATGTCCACCGGCGCGAGCTTGAAGCCGCTGTTGCGCAGATCGACCGAGCCGTAGAACGGTGGGGTCATTTCCTGCCACTTCGCGCGAAACCAATGTTCGATGTCGGCGCTGGAGGAGATGAAGCGCCGCTCTAGATCGAGCAATGGTGCGGCCAGAGCGGAAGAAAGGTGTGGAACCATGGGTCGGTCCGGAAAGTGGGTGCGATGTCCGGTCGGGGAAACTCCACCGGCCGGTGCCTGCGAGTTCGATGGCGGGGGCGCCTGTGCTCCTTGTCCCGTCGCTGCCGTATCGGCGAGATCGAGACCTTGGCTACCTGGGAGCATCGGCCCCGGGGTTACGTCGGGCTGACGACGTGCTGCAAAGCGAGCGCGCGATTCTAAACCATGACCATCACCGCTCGATCAACAATGATGTTCTATCCCCGGCTGTGCCAGATGCGTGTGTCACGGCGTGATTTCCGACGGATGGTGAGCCGGCATTGAGCCGACGACCGAGCTGACACGTCGACTTCGCGCAGGCAACCCGACCGCGCTATTTCGCAGCCAGCGATGTCGCCACCGCACAGCCGTGAATGAATGCGAGGGCCGCGCGCAACTGCGTCGCGAATGCGTCGTCACTGCCATCCTGATTGCCGCCGTGGCGGGTCGGAGCCAGTCGGGCGACCGGAGCGCGGTTGTCGAAGACATGCACCGGCTGCACCGAAGGCGCGGCGAAGCCGGTGCGCGCGGCATAGTCGGCCCAACGTGCAAGCTTGTGCGCGTCGCGAGACTCGCCGCGCTGAATCATCCGCGCGCGCGTGGCCTCGGCGTCGGCGTGCACCCAGACGACACCGAAGCCGCCGCCGTGCGACCGTGCGTGTTCGCGCATCGAGTCGATCCATGCCGGATCGGCGAGTTCGCGCGCGAACGGCGCGACCGCCAACGCGATCCGACCGGTTCGCATCACCTCGAACGCCGCATCGAGCAGCGTCCGATATTCCAGTGGGCGAACGTGCTCGAGGTACGCCGCCGATTCGCGATCGGTCGCGAGTTGACCAAGCCGGACCAGCAGTGCCTCGACTAACGGGCTGGTCAGCGTGTCTTTGTCGAGCACGACTGCGGCGGGCAGCGCACGTGCGATTGCATGCGCAACTTGCGTCTTGCCCGCGCCGGCCGGTCCAGCGATCAGGATGAGTGCCGGTCCGGTTGCTGTGGCGTTCATCGGCGCCCGAACGTACGTGGTGAAATCGAATCGTTGCGCGCAGGCTCAACGCGCTGCACGCGTGCGCATCCCGCGATAGAGCGGCCACAGCCAGATCGCCAGCGTGGCTACGCCGAGCACGCCGGCGATCGGACGTTCGAAGAAGGCGAACCAGCTGCCGTCGGCCTTGATCATCGAGGTGACGAAGTGTTCCTCCAGCATCGTGCCCAGAATCACTCCGAGGATCGCCGGCGCAACCGGATAGCCGTTCTCCTCCATGAAGTAGGCCAGCACGCCGAACACCAGCAGCACGCCGACCGCGAAGATCGAGTTGTTGATCGCGAACGCGCCGACGATGCAGAACAGCAGAATGATCGGCATGAGCACGTCACGCGGCATGCGCAGGATCTGTTTGGCGGCCTTGATCGCCAGCAGTCCGAGCGGAATCATGATCAGGTTGGCGAGCAGAAACACGATGAAGATCGCGTAGACGTTGCTCACGTTGTTGAGGAAGATCGTCGGTCCGGGGTTCATGCCCTTCAGGTAGAGCACGCCGATCACGATCGCGGTGATCGAATCGCCCGGAATGCCGAACACCAGTGCCGGAATCCATGCGCCCGCCAACGCACTGTTGTTCGAGGCGCCCGATTCGATGATCCCTTCGACATGCCCGGTGCCGAATTTCTCCGGCTCCTTGGAGAAGCGCTTCGACAGGGCGTATGAGATCCATGCGGCGATGTCGGCGCCCGCACCGGGCAGCGCGCCGATTGCGGTGCCCACCACGTTGCCGCGCATGATCGGCCCGGGATAGCGCTTGGTGAGCGTCCACATGCCGCGAAACACGTTGCCCACGGCCGCGCCGACCACCTGCGCCTTGCCTTCCATTGAAACCGAAAATCGCAGGATCTCCGAGATCGCGAACATGCCGATCATCATCGGAATCAGTCCCACCGAGCCGAGCAGCTCGATCACGCCGAAGGTGAAGCGCGGATGCCCTGCGGGGTTATCCAGGCCGATGGTGGAGATCAACAACCCGAACAGCAACGCCACCACGCCCTTCAACGGATTGTCGATGGTGATGAACACCGCGCAGGTGAGTCCCAGCAGCACCAGCCAGAAGTACTCGAACGAGCTGAAGCGGATAGCGAACTCGGCCAGCCACGGCGCCGCGGTCATCAGCACGATGGTGCCGAAGATGCCGCCGATCACCGAGAACACGAGCCCCGAGCCCAGCGCGAGTTCCGCCTGCCCCTTGCGCGTCATCGCGTAGGCCTCGTCGACATACGCGGCCGACGCCGGCGTACCGGGGATGCGCATCAGCGCTCCGGGGATATCGCCGGCGAAGATCGCCATCGCGGTGGCGGTGACGATCGCCGCGATCGCCGGCACCGGTGGCATGAAGAACGTGACCGGCACCAGCAGCGCCGTGGCCATGGTTGCGGTCAGGCCGGGAATCGCGCCGACGAACAGACCGAACAGCGCCGAGCCGAAGATGACTGCCAGCACGTAAGGCTGGAACACCAGTCCGAACGCGGCGGCGATCTCGTTCATGGATGGCTACCAGGACACCGACTGCAGCACGCCCCAGGGCAGCGGCACCCGCATCAATTTATAGAACAGCATGTGCACCAGCAGCGTGGCGACGATGGCCACCGGCACTGCGAATCGCAGGCGTACGCCGAACTGCCAGAACAGCGCGATCAGCATCAGCATGCCGGTGAGGACGAAGCCCAGCCAGTCCGACGCAACGATGTAGAACAACAGCGCGCCGAGCACGAACAGGAAATTGGCGACATGGCGCGGCGAGCGCATCCAGGCGCCAAGCGTCACCAGCGGCGCGCCCGAGCGCAGTCCGGTACGAATCAGCAGCGCGCCGCAGATCACCAGTCCCGCGGCGATGACGCCAGGGAATATCGCCGGGCCATATTTCTGGCCGGGAATCGTCGGATAGCCCTGGATGTGCACCAGGATCGCGATGCCGAGCACGGCGATCGCGGCACCGACCAACGCGTCGTTGATCTTCATGCAGATTGGCAGCGAGCAGACAAGCGCCGCAGCGTAGGGAACGCCACGGCGCTGCGCGGGGCGAGGAGCGCGCTCACGGCGCCAGTCCGGACACCGGAACACGCGTTGCCGCGACGCGTGCTATTTCGCCAGGCCAAGCGCCTTCATCACCTGTCCCATGTTGGCGTCGTCTTTGGCCATGTAAGCAGAGAATTCCTGCGGATTGCCCCACACCACGCCGAAGCCGCGCTGCTTCATGAAGTCGCGGAACTCGCTGCTGTCGTGCGCTTTCTTGATGCCGGCGACGAGCCGGTCCTGCACGTCTTTCGGCAGGCCTTTCGGTCCGGCCACGCCGCGCCACGCCGCCACGGTCCAGCCGCTGCCGATCGCGGCTTTCACCGTCGGCAAGTCCGGGTAGAGCGACGAAGGCTGCTCGGCCATGATCGCGAGGCTGCGCGCCTTGCCCGCATCGATCAGCGCGCGTGCTTCGGGCACCGAGCAGGTCACGATGTCGACCCCGCCGGCGGCCAGGTCGTTCATCGCCGGGGCCGCGCCGTTGGAAGGCACCCACGGCACCGCGGCGCTGTCGATTTTCAGGTCGCGCAACATGCCCGCGAGCGCCAGGTGCCAGATGCCGCCCTGGCCGGTGCCCGAAGCCTTGAGCTTGCCCGGATTGGCCTTGATGGCGTTCACCAGGTCAGCAAGCGTTTTGTACGGCGAATCGGCTTTGACTTGCACGCCGGCCGGATCGGAATTCACCAGCGCAAGCGGCGTGTACGAAGTGCCATTGAGCTTGGTCAGGCCCTGGTGATGCATCATGCCGATCTCGACGGTGATCATGCCGATCGTGTAGCCGTCGGGCTGCGCCTGTGATATCGCCGAATGACCGACCACGCCGCTGCCGCCGGTGCGATTCACCACGTTGACCGGCTGCTTGAATTCCTTCTCCAGCAGCGCGCCGAGAATGCGCGCGGTCGCGTCGGTGCCGCCGCCGGCGCCCCAGGGCACGATGAACGTGATCGGGCGATCCGGAAATGCCGCGAAGCTGGAACCGCTAAGAAGAGCGAGCGCGGCGACGAATACACACCGTACGCGCGCGAGCACACGTGCTTGCATGAAGGCCTCCTTCGGTGGTGATGACGGATCGAACCGTTGCGGTCGCGCCCCGCCTGT
>CADEDU010000024.1:0-1569 GCA_902826155.1 uncultured beta proteobacterium | reverse complement strand
CCCTTGAGCGACGACTCGTAGAGCGCGTTCACGCCGGTGGCAATGCGCGGTGCCCAGGCCGCTTTGTCGCCGAGCTTGGGCGCGTTGGCGACGCCTTCCTTGTGGCACACGAAGCAGGCGGTGTCGTACACGCTCTTGCCCTTCTCGCCCTTGTCGGCAGTGGCCAGCACGGCGCCGGCCGTGGCTGTTGCCAAGTTGATCTCGACGCGCCGCGCCTCGGCATCGCTGCCGCTGCCGGTGGTCTCGACCGGAGGCTTCATGTTGATGCGATCGCGCGCGATGCCCGCCGACTCCAATGCCGTGCGCACGTTCACCGCACGTTGTTTGGCCAGCTCCAGGTTCTGTGCGACGTTGCCGGTCTTGTCGGTGTAGCCGGTGATGTCGACGCCGCGCGCCGCATCGGCCTTGAGTGAAGCGATCGCACTTTTGATCGCGTCGTTAGCCGCCGAAGAGAGCTCCGCTTTGCCGACTTCGAAGTAGAGTTTGGCGGGCAACGTGCCACCGGCCGTCGTTACTGGCGCAGCGGGCGCTGGTGCAGCCGCAACGGGTGCCGGTGCCGCAGCAGGTGCCGCTGCCGCTGGAGCGTCGGCGGGTTCTTTCCAGTTGGCGCCGGCCTGGTTGGCCATGTAGACGATGGCGCGCGCCATCTCGACATCGCTCAGATCGGGATTTCCACCGCGTGCCGGCATACCGCGAATCCCTTTGATGGCATCGGCGAGCAGTGTCGGCAAGCCTTCCTTGATCAGCGGGGCCCAGGCGGCGCGATCGCCCAGCTTCGGCGCGTTCGCCACACCGGCGGCGTGGCAAGCCAGGCACACGCTCTTGTAGACCGCTTCACCGGACTGCGCCACGCGTGGCTTCGACGCGTCGACCAGCGAATACGAGGCGACCGGCTTGATGCGATCGGCGACCTTGGCTGCGTCGGAGGCGCCGGAGGTGCTGTCGACCTTCAAACCGCCGACGACCAGTTGCGTCAGGAAGATGATCGCCAGTACCGGCACCACGAACGACAGCACCACCACCGCAACCAGCTGCTGCCAGGTCTTGATGAAGCTGGAGTGTTCGTGAGGGTCGTGCTGAACCTGAGCCATAGGGACCTCGGAGCGTTTTATTGCTATGGATTGATTGTGGTGTGCGCGGGATCGGCTCGATCGGTCGGACGCGCGGCGCACGAGAGCAGCGCGGGATTATACCCAACGGATTCAGGGGAAAACGCAATGCGCGCCACGACGCTCTCGCGCATGGACGGTGCTGCGCGCAAGCGCTATTCTTCGCGCCCGCTGTTCCCCGCGCGCCCGTAGCTCAGCTGGATAGAGTGTTGGTTTCCGAAGCCAAAGGTCACAGGTTCGACTCCTGTCGGGCGCGCCATCCGGTCTAACAGGCTGAGCGAGGGTGCGGAGCGCGAAGCCGGTCGTTTAGTCCGAAGCCAAAGGTCACAGGTTCGACTCCTGTCGGGCGCGCCATCCGGTCTAACAGGCTGAGCGAGGGTGCGGAGCGCGAAGCCGGTCGTTTAGTCCGAAGCCAAAGGTCACAGGTTCGACTCCTGTCGGGCGCGCCATCCGGTCTAAC
>CADEDU010000023.1:58801-86598 GCA_902826155.1 uncultured beta proteobacterium | reverse complement strand
AGCTCCTTCTGGATCGCCTTGACCTGTTCGTTCAGGTAGTACTCGCGCTGGCTCTTCTCCATCTGCCGCTTGACGCGACCGCGGATGCGCTTCTCGACCTGCAGGATGTCGATCTCGCCTTCGAGCTGCGACAGCAGGTGCTCCAGCCGCGTCTTGACGCCGAACATCTCGAGCACCTTCTGCTTCTGCTCGAGCTTGAGCGGAAGATGCGCAGCGACCGTATCGGCGAGCCGGCCCGGATCTTCGATGCCGCCCAGCGAGGTGAGGATCTCCGGCGGGATCTTCTTGTTCAGCTTCACGTACTGATCGAATTGCGTGACCAGCGCGCGACGCATCGCCTCGGCTTCGGTCAACTCGACGCCCGAGATCTCCTCGGACACCGGCTGCGCGCTGGCGACGAAGTGGGTGCGCTGGTCGGTGATGTCTTGGATGCGCGCGCGGCTGACGCCTTCGACCAGAACCTTCACCGTGCCATCGGGCAGCTTGAGCATCTGCAGGATGTTCGACACGCAGCCGATGCTGTACATGTCCTCGGCCGAGGGCTCGTCCTTCGCGGCCGATTTCTGTGCCACCAGCAGGATGCTCTTGCCGGCTTCCATGGCGACTTCCATCGCCTTGATCGACTTGGCACGACCGACGAACAGCGGAATCACCATGTGCGGAAACACCACCACGTCGCGCAATGGCAACAGCGGATATTGCGAAGAGTTGGAGTGCTCGGGGGAGCCAGGCATGGTCATTCCCTGCAATAGAGGATTAGGTGGCGAGCGCCAGCCTCGATGCGCTCAGAGGCTGATTCAGGCGCTGCCGGCGACTTTCGGCTGATCACTGTAGATCAGCAGCGGCTTGCCCTCACCGAGAATCGTCGCTTCGTCGACAACTACTTTGCTGACATTCTCGCGATTGGGCAGCTCGTACATGATGTCGAGCAGCGTCTGCTCCAGGATCGAGCGCAGACCGCGCGCGCCTGTTTTGCGCGCCAATGCTTTGCGCGCGATGGCAGTGAGACCGGTCGGCCGCACTTCCAGTTCCGCGCCTTCCATCGCGAACAACCGCTGGTACTGCTTGATCAGCGCGTTCTTCGGTTCGGTGAGGATCTGGATGAGCGCCTTCTCGTCGAGCTCTTCGAGGTTGGCCACCACCGGCAGCCGCCCGACGAACTCGGGGATGAGCCCGTACTTGATCAGGTCTTCAGGCTCCACGCCGCGCAGGATCGCGTTGACGTCTTTGCTGCTCTTCAGGCTGCGCACGTCGGCACCGAAGCCGATGCCGGCCTTTTCGCTGCGCTGCCGGATGATCTTTTCCAGGCCGTCGAACGCTCCTCCGCACACGAACAGGATGTTGGTCGTGTCGACCTGGACAAAATCCTGATTAGGGTGCTTGCGTCCGCCTTGCGGTGGTACCGAGGCGACCGTCCCCTCGATCAGCTTCAACAGCGCCTGCTGCACGCCTTCGCCCGATACATCGCGGGTGATCGACGGATTGTCGGATTTGCGCGAGATCTTGTCGATCTCGTCGATGTAGACGATGCCGCGCTTGGCCTTGTCGACGTCGTAGTCGCAGTTCTGCAGCAGCTTCTGGATGATGTTCTCGACGTCTTCACCGACGTAGCCGGCTTCGGTAAGCGTGGTCGCATCGGCGATGACGAAAGGCACGTTCAGCAGGCGCGCCAGGGTTTGCGCGAGCAGCGTCTTGCCCGAGCCGGTGGGCCCGATCATCAGAATGTTCGACTTCGCCAGTTCGACGTCGTCGTTCTTCGACAGATGCTTGAGGCGCTTGTAGTGGTTGTAGACCGCGACCGACAGGATCTTCTTCGCCTGATGCTGGCCGATGACGTAATCGTCGAGGATCGTGCAGATTTCCTGCGGCGTGGGCAGATCGGATTTGACGCCCTTGCCGGTCTTGTCACCCGCGTGCTCCTCGCGAATGATGTCGTTGCACAGATCGATGCACTCGTCGCAGATAAATACCGACGGCCCGGCGATGAGCTTGCGCACCTCGTGCTGGCTCTTGCCGCAAAACGAGCAATACAGAAGCTTTTCGCTGCCTGACCGATCCGACATTCAGTGGTCCTCGCAGGGGGGTCGAGACGAAACTCAGGCTTCGGAGCGCGAGCTGAGCACGCGATCGATCAAACCATATTTCAACGCTTCGTCGGCGGAAAGGAAGTTGTCACGCTCGGTATCACGCGCGATCTGCTCGATGGATTGCCCGGTGTGTCGGGCCATCAGCTCGTTCAGGCGCCCACGCAGATAGAGGATTTCCTTGGCGTGGATCTCGATGTCGGAGGCCTGCCCGTGGAAGCCGCCACTGGGCTGGTGGATCATCACGCGCGAGTTGGGCAGGCAGAAGCGCTTGCCCTTGGTGCCAGCACCGAGCAGAAATGCACCCATGCTCGCCGCCAGTCCGGTGCACAGGGTGCTCACGTCGGGCTTGATGAACTGCATGGTGTCGTAGATCGCCAAGCCCGCCGACACCGATCCGCCCGGCGAGTTGATATAAAAGAAGATGTCCTTGTCGGGATTTTCGGACTCGAGGAACAGCAGCTGCGCGACGATCAGGTTGGCCGTGACGTCGTTGACCGGCCCGACCAGGAACACCACGCGCTCCTTGAGCAGGCGCGAATAGATGTCGTACGCGCGCTCGCCGCGGCCGCTTTGCTCGATGACCATCGGCACCAGACCAAGTCCGGTGGGCGGATTCCAGCCGCTGCTCATCGCCGCGGGCCCGGCGCCCGGGCTGTCATGCATCCATGACCCGCTCGACCAGGCTCCAGTCCATCCGCTTGCATTTGACCGCCAGACAGCATCGCTCATGTGGCGCTACCCATCAGTTCTTCGAAGGCAACCGGACTGTCCTGCACCTTGGCTTTTTCAAGCACCCAGCTGACGACGTTCTCCTCGACCGCCAACCCTTCGAATTCGGCAAGACGTTCTGACTGCGAATACACCCATTTTACCACCTCGAAAGGCTGCTCGAACCCGCGCGCGTAGTCCTCGACGAGCTTTCTGACCTGCTCGGGCTTCGCGCTCAACTGATTCTGCTTGACAACCTCGGCCAGGATCAATCCGAGCGTGACACGGCGTACCGCCTGCTCGCGAAAAATCGCCGGATCGATCGGAACCTTGTCGACATCCTTCATGCCGCGCTGCTGCAGATCGGCGCGCGCCGCATCCACCAGCCGTGATTGCTCGATCTCGACCAGCGCGTTGGGCACGTCGGGCTTGTTGGTGTCGAGCAGCGCCTGCATGACATGCTGTTTGGTCCTGCCGGTCAGACGCTGCTTGACCTCGCGCTCGACGTTCTCCTTGATCTCGGTGCGCATCTTCGCGATGTCGCCATCAGCGACGCCCAGCGTTTGCGCGAATGCGGCGTCGATCTGCGGCAGCTCGGGCCCCTCGACCTTTTTCACCGTGACGGTGAACTGCGCGGTCTTGCCGGCCACGTCCTTACCGCCGTAATCGTCGGGAAAGCGCAGATCGAACGTCTTGGCCTCATCGGCTTTGGCGCCGGTGACGTTCTGTTCGAATTCGGCAAGCATGCGACCCGCGCCCAGTACGAACGGATAGTTTTCGGCTTTGCCGCCCGAGAACTCCACGCCATCGATCGTGCCGACGAAATCGATCGTCACCTGATCGTCCGCCTGCGCCGCGCGATCGACCGCTTGATACTTCACCCGCTGCTTGCGCAGCGACTCGATGGTGCGATCGACCTCGGCTTCGCCGACCGTGAGCGTGGGCCGGTCCAGGGTGACCGAGCCGATGTCGCCCAGCGCGAATTCCGGATACACCTCGAACGTCGCGCTGAACTCGAGCTGATCGGTGGCGGCGCTTTCCTTGCGCTCGATCTTCGGATAGCCGGCTACGCGCAGTTTCTGTTCATCGACGGCCGATGAGAAGGCCTTCTGCACCGCATCGCCGATCACCTCGCCGCGGACCTGCGGACCGTACTGTTGCGCGACCAGTTTCATCGGCACTTTGCCTGGCCGAAATCCGGACATGCGCACGGTGCGTGCCAGGTTTTTCAGCCGCTCGCCGACCTGCTCGTCGATCTGCGTCACCGGAACAGACATCGTCAGGCGGCGTTCCAGCCCGCTCAGCGTTTCTACGTTAGTCATGAGGAGAAATGGAGAAAGGATGCAGTGAACGAAACAAGCGCCGGACCAACCCCGTCAGCATGGTGCGAAGGAAGGGACTCGAACCCCCACGCCTTGCGGCGCTGGAACCTAAATCCAGTGCGTCTACCAATTCCGCCACCTTCGCGCGGCGTGCGATCCAACCAAGGTTCGGGCGGTGCCACCGATGACGGGCAGTGCGACTGACGCTGCGACCAACCCACGGCGTCGCGGCCATATTGCGGTCGAATCGCCGATGTATCGCAGACGTATCGCATACCAATCACAGACATCGGACACATGGCGCGAACGAATGGCGCGGACAACCGACGCGCAAAGTTTAGCGGAGTGCCTCTAAACTGTCATGTTCAATCGCTTGATTCGCCTCTGGATTTTCCACTTCGTGGGCGTCGATCACTACGAGAATTTCCCGGTCGCATCGTGGCTCATGCCAGCGCGGCTGCGCCGGCCGATCGCGGTCATCTACCACTTCGCCCGCAGCGCCGACGATATCGCCGATGAAGGCGATGCGAGCGACGCCGAGCGCCTGGCCGGTCTCGACCGCTACAAATGCAACCTCGACGCGATCGCGGCCGGCAAGGCGCAGTCCGAACCGATGTTCCGGGCACTGGCGGGCGTCATCGCGGAGCATCGACTGCCGATCGGCCTGTTCGCCGATCTGCTCTCGGCGTTTGCCCAGGACGTTACGCACAAGCGCTACGACACTTTTACCGAGTTGCTCGACTACTGCAGGCGATCGGCCAACCCGATCGGACGCTTGCTGCTGCATCTGTTCGGCGCGAATACGCCCGCGACGCTCGCGCAGTCCGATTCGATATGCACCGCGCTGCAACTGATCAACTTCTGGCAGGACGTGCGTATCGATATCGCCAAGGATCGGATCTACATTCCGCGCGAGGACATGGGCCGGTTCGGTATCGAGGAATCCGCGATCACGCAGGCCCAGATTACGCCTGAATGGCGATCGCTCATCGCGTTCGAAGTGGAGCGCGCAAGAGCGATGCTAAGATCCGGCCAACCCTTGACCCGCGCTTTGTCCGGGCGCGTCCGCCTCGAAATCGCGATGGTCGTGCAAGGCGGGCTGCGCATTCTGGAAAAAATCGACCGCGTCGGCGGTGACGTCTACAAGCACCGCCCGGTTCTGGTGAAGCGCGATTGGCTGGTAATGCTGGCGCGCGCGTTGCGCGAATGACTTCGCTCCGGCGCATTGCTACTGCATCGCAGCCCTCACCTGGCCCACGTTCAGCATGACGCCCGACCAGTATTGCCAGCAGAAAGCTGCCGCCAGCGGGTCGAGCTTTTATTACTCATTCCTGTTCCTTCCCGCGGAGCGCCGCCGGGCCATCACCGCGCTCTACGCCTACTGCCGCGAAGTCGACGACGCGGTGGACGAACCGACCGATCCGGCGGTGGCGCACGCGCGATTGCAATGGTGGCAGGCGGAGCTTGCCAATCTCTACGACGGCCGGCCGCAGCATCCGGTCTCGCAGGCGCTGCAACCTGCACTCGAACGCTTCGATCTGCGCCGCGAGCTGATGCAGGAGATCATCGACGGCATGGCGATGGATCTGCATCAGCACCGCTACCCCAGCTTCGAGGCGCTGAGCCTGTATTGCCGGCGCGTCGCCGGCGCGGTGGGCGATCTGGCGGCGCGCATCTTCGGTTACCGCGATGCGCAGACGCTCGACTACGCCAATCGCCTCGGGCTCGCGTTCCAGCTCACGAACATCATCCGCGACGTCGGCGAAGATGCACGCCGCAACCGCATCTACCTGCCCGCCGATGAGCTCGAGCGGTTCAACGTGCCGGCCTCGCAGATCCTCGCGGCGCAACCCACCGAGAACTTCAATCGCCTGATGGACTTCCAGATCGAACGCGCGATCGCGGCCTACGACGAAGCCTTGCGGCGCCTGCCGCCCGAAGATCGGCGCACGCAGCGACCAGGGCTGATCATGGCTGCGATCTATCGACGACTGCTGGAAGAGATCCGGCGCGACCCGGCCCGCGTTCTCACCCATCGCACTTCGCTCACGCCGATCCGCAAGTTGTGGATAGCATGGCGCACCTGGGCAGCGACCCGCTAGCCCGTTCAGATTCCTCATGGCAATCGACTACCCCTACTACGCACAACCCTCCACCGCCCTGGGCCAACAGGTCGCGGTGATCGGTGCCGGTTACGCCGGTCTGGCGGCCGCGGTTACGCTGGCCGAGGCGCGCTATGCGGTGACCGTGTTCGAGGCTTCGCGTACGTTGGGCGGTCGCGCCCGGCGGGTGTCGGTCGAAGGCCGCACGCTCGACAACGGCCAGCATATTCTGGTGGGCGCCTACACCGAGCTGCTCACGATCATGCGCAAAGTGGGAGTCGATCCCGCCCAGGCACTGATTCGCCTGCCGCTCTTCTTCAAGGTGCTCCCGGAATTCTCGTTCGAACGGGCACCGTGGCGCGCGCCCTGGGACATGGTGATCGGCCTGCTGCGCGCCAAGGGCATCGGCTGGCGTGACGCGCTCAAGGCAGTGAAGTTCGTGCAGTCGGTGCGCAAGGCCGACTTCAAACTGAAGTCGGACACTTCGGTCAACAACCTGCTGTTCGAGCACCGGCAATCCGAGCCGCTGATCAATTACCTGTGGGGCCCGCTATGCATCGCGGCGCTGAACACTCCGCCCGACACGGCCTCCGCGCAGGTGTTCCTCAACGTGCTGCGCGACGGGTTGTTCGGCCAGCCCGGGCATAGCGACCTATTGCTGCCGCGGGTCGATCTGACGCGAATGTTTCCCGACCCCGCCGCGAAGTACGTCGGCGATCGCGGCGGGCTGGTGCGCACCGCAACGCTGGTCCGGCGGCTCTACTGGGCGGGCGATGGCTGGTATATCGACGGCATCACCACGCCATTCTCTGCGGTCGTCATCGCCTGCGCGCCGCATAACGCGCTCGCCCTGCTCGACGAAGTCGAAGACATCGAGGCCACGCGCGCACGGCTTGCCGGGTTCTCGTATCTGCCGATCCACACCTGCTATCTGCAGTATCCGGCCGACTACAAGCTGCCGCTGCCGATGATCGGATTGACCGACGGCCTGGCGCAGTGGGCGTTCGATCGCGGCCAGCTCGGCGGCCAGAAGGGATTGATCGCAGCGGTCAGCAGCGCCTCGCAGACCGCCGACGGCATGGCGCACGGCGATTTCGCCAACGCGGTCTCACAGCAACTGCACAAACAACTGGGCGCGCCGGCGAAACCATCGTGGCGACAGGTGATCGCCGAGCGCCGCGCAACGGTGGCGTGTCGTCCGAACGTGTTCCGGCCGACCAATCGCACCGAATCGACCGGTCTGGTCCTCGCGGGGGACTACACCGCCAGCGACTATCCCTGCACGCTGGAAAGCGCAGTGCGCAGCGGCGTGGCCGCAGCGCACGCCATCATGCATCCAGTGAGCGCGCCACTTCCACAGCCTCGGTGATGCGCTCGACGGCGAACACTTCCATGCCTTGTATCGGTGTCCGCGGTGCATTCGCACGCGGCACGATGGCGCGCCGGAAGCCGAGTTTCGAAGCCTCGCGCAGACGCTCCTGACCGCGCGGCGCGGGCCGTACCTCGCCCCCCAGGCCGATCTCGCCGAACACCACGGTCTTGTCGGGCAAGGCGCGGTTGCGTAGCGACGATACGATCGCCAGCAGCACCGCCAGATCGGATGCCGGCTCGCTGATGCGCACGCCGCCCACGGCATTCACGAACACATCCTGATCGGCGCACGACACCCCTGCATGTCGGTGCAGCACGGCGAGCAGCATCGCCAGCCGGTTGTGCTCCAACCCGACCGTGAGACGACGCGGATTCGACCCCTGCACCTGATCGGCGAGCGCCTGCACTTCAACCAGCAGCGGACGCGTGCCTTCGTTGGTCACCAGCACGCACGATCCGGGCACGCCTTCGCGATGCTCGGCCAGGAACAGCGCGGAAGGATTGGACACCCCGCGCAACCCACGCTCGGTCATCGCGAACACGCCCAGCTCGTTCACCGGCCCGAAGCGATTCTTGAACGCACGGATGATGCGGTGACTGGAGTTGGTGTCGCCCTCGAAATACAACACCGAGTCGACCATGTGCTCGAGCACGCGCGGACCCGCCAGCGCACCCTCCTTGGTGACGTGGCCGACGAACACCAGCGCCATCCCCTGATGCTTGGCCAGGCGCACAAGCTGCGCGGCGCACTCGCGTACCTGCGCGACCGAGCCGGGCGCGGAGGTCAGTGCCTCGGAATAGACGGTCTGGATCGAATCGACCACCGCGACTTCCGGGCGCTCGCTCTCGAGCGTGGCGATGATGCGCTCGAGCTGGATCTCCGCGAGCAGTTGCACCGCTATCTTCGCCAGTTGCAATCGCTGCGCCCGCAGCGCGACTTGTTCGGCGGATTCCTCGCCGCTCACGTACAGCACCTTGCGCCGCTCGCCCAGGGACCCGAGCGACTGCAGCAGCAGCGTCGACTTGCCGATGCCCGGATCACCGCCGATCAGTACGACCTGCCCGGCGACGAAGCCGCCACCGAGGGCGCGATTGAACTCTTCGATGCCGGTGTCGATCCGATCGGGTGTGGTAGCGCTGATCTCGGCGAGGTTGACGACCGGCGCGCGCTTGGCTGCGCCCGCGAACCGGTTCTGGCTGGGTCGCTCCGCGATGGCTTCCACCAGCGTGTTCCAGGCATGGCAATGCGGGCACTGGCCCTGCCACTTCGGTGATTCGCCGCCGCACTCGCTGCAGACGTGAGTCGTTTTCGCGGCCTTGGCTTTGCTCATGGTCGCTCGCGCACCGGCACGCGCGGCGCAAGCGCGCACAGCAGCTCGTAAGAGATTGTGCCCGCGGCAGCGGCCACCTCGTCGGCGGGCAGATCCTCGCCCCACAAGACCACCGGCGATCCCACTCGCGCTTCGCGCAGATCGGTCAGATCGACCGCGATCATGTCCATCGACACACGCCCGACCAGTCGGGTGCGCACGCCACCGACCAGGACTGGCGTGCCTGTCGGCGCGTGGCGCGGATAACCATCGGCATAGCCACACGCCACCACGCCCACTCGCATCGGTCTGTCAGCGACGAACGTGCCCGCGTAACCCACGCGCTCGCCGGCAGCAAGCGTCTGCACGCCGATGATCTCGCTTGACAGCGTCATGGCCGCGCGCAAGCCGAGTGAGGCGGCGCTCTGATCGGCGAACGGCGAGCCGCCGTACAGCATGATGCCCGGGCGCGCCCAGTCGCCCGCTGCCTGCGGATAGCGCAGCACCGTCGCCGAATTCGCCAACGAGCGCTGGCCTGGCAAACCCGCCGTGTGCGCCTGGAACCGCTCCAGTTGCGCGGCGATGCCGCTCGCACCGTCGGCGTCGGCGAAATGGGTCATGAGTCCGATCTCGCGCAGCGCGGGGATGGCCGCGAGTCGGGCATGCGCCGCACGATAATCACCGGGAGCAATTCCCAGCCGGTTCATGCCGCTGTTCATCTTGAGGAACACGCGCGGCGGCATCGGCCCGCGCGCGAGCTCGAGCATGCGCACCTGCTCGAGCCCATGAACGACTGCTGCGATGTCGTGCTGCGCGAGGAGGGAAAGATCCCCCGGCTCGAAGAACCCCTCGAGCAACAGCACCGGTTTGTCGCGGTAAGCCTCGCGCAACTGCAGCGCTTCATGCAGATCGAGCACTGCGAAGCCATCGGCGGCTTGCGCCGCGCGTGCCGCGCGCATCAGACCATGGCCGTACGCGTTGGCTTTCATGACGGCCCACAGTTTCGCCGACCCCGCCCGCGCCCTGGCTACGGATAGATTGTGGGCGATTGCCTTTGCGTCGATCCATGCGCTAATCGGTCTTGGCATGGACGGATCCTGACAGGGGCGGGCGACTCACGTTGCGCTGCGCAGTTGGTTACGAGGTAACGACACGGGATGGTTGACGGGGCGCCGATCAGCATGAACGACGCAATCCGTGTGCTAACCTTCGCGAGCGGTATTCAAACACAACAGCGGTAATCGAGGAGAACGTCAGCGTGCCCCGGCGACATGACCGGAGTACCTGGTGGACGCGCCCTTCATCAGCCAGCGCAAACAGCGCTGACGAACACACGATCGGCGCTGGCAGCGCGGACAACCACATACTCAAAACCGGCCGGCGCGGCTCCGGTCGACGACGTCCGAATTCACGCCCCCGAGCATCGAGGATCTGCCGAGGATGAAGCGCGGTTTCTACACGATCATGGCGGCGCAGTTCTTCTCGTCGCTCGCCGACAACGCGCTGCTCATCGCCGCGATCGCGCTGCTGCGCGAGCTCTCCGGCCCGGAGTGGATCATTCCGCTGCTGAAGTTCTTCTTCACGGTGTCGTATGTGGCGCTCGCCGCATTCGTCGGGGCGTTCGCCGACTCGATGGCCAAGGGCCGGGTGATGTTCATCACCAACACCATCAAGATCGCCGGTTGCATCTCGATGCTGTGCTACGCGTTTCTCACGCCCAGTACGATCGAGCCCTATTTCATCGTGATCCTCGCGTACGCGATCACCGGCCTGGGCGCTGCCGCGTACTCGCCCGCCAAGTACGGCATCCTCACCGAGCTGCTGCCCGCTCATCAGCTGGTCGTGGCCAACGGCTGGATCGAAGGTCTGACCGTGGCATCGATCATCCTGGGTACGGTGCTCGGCGGCATGCTGGTCAGCCCGGCGATCTCGACGAAACTGCTCGCCTTCGATCTGCCGAGCATCGACACCGGCATCGACACCGGCCCCGAGGCGGCGATCGTGGTCATCGCGCTGGTCTATCTCGTCGCCGCGATCTTCAATCTGTTCATTCCCGACACCGGGGTGGATCGGCGCGCCATGAAGAAGAACCCTGCGTACCTGGTTCACGACTTCGCGCACTGTTTCAGACTGCTGTGGCGGGACAAGCTCGGACAGATCTCCCTGGCCACCACCACGCTGTTCTGGGGTGCGGGTGCGACGCTGCAGTTCATCGTGCTCAAGTGGGCCGAGACCGCGCTCGGCATGACGCTCAGCGACGCCGCGAAGCTTCAGGGTGTGGTCGCGCTGGGGATTGCCATCGGCGCGGTCGCTGCGGCGAAGGTAGTGCCGCTGCGGCGATCGGTGAACGTGTTGCCGATGGGCATCGCCATGGGCGTCATCGTGATCATCATGGTATTCGTGACCAACATCTGGGTCGCCATGCCGCTGATGGTGCTGATCGGCGCACTGGCCGGCTTTTTCGTGGTGCCGATGAACGCTCTGCTGCAGCACCGCGGCCACATCCTCATGGGCGCAGGGCGTTCGATCGCGGTGCAGAACTTCAACGAGAATCTGTCGATCCTGATCATGCTCGCGCTCTATGCCGGCATGATCTGGGGCGAGGTGTCGATCTATACGGTCATCGTGATGTTCGGGGTGTTTGTCGCGGTCACCATGCACTTCGTGCGCAAACGCCACGCGTACAACCAGGCCCAGGGCGACTCGCTGCACCTGATCGGCGAAGACAAGCGGCACTGACCGCAGCGCGGACCGCTCTAGCGCAGCACCACGGGCCGGTTCGGCAATTCGTTGGGGTTGTCGGGGTTGTCGCGGTCGGGCGGAAAGTGCTGAGCAAGCAGCGCGCTCACTGCACGCACACCCTCGAGCGCGCCGGATTCATAACGCCCCTCGCGAAACGCGCGCCGCATCGCCGCGCAGATGCCGGTCCAGCCCGACTCGCCCACGCGGCGATGAATGCCGCGATCGGCAACGATTTCGACGTGGCGATCAGCGAGCAATACGTAGATCAGCACGCCCGAGTTGTGCTCGGTATCCCACACACCCATCGAGCCGAACAAACGCACCGCGCGCTCGCGCGAACTGACGCCACGCAGCAGTAGCGGCAACGGCAGCGCCGATTCGACGACGAATCGCAGCTCGCCCATGTGAGCACGCTCGCCCTCGTGCACGGCCTGCTCGATCGCCGTAAGCGTGCGATTGGGAAACGCGCTGTGCACCGACCAGTAGTCGGTGATGAGATGTCGAAAGAAGCGTCGCATGGCTCGCGTCCGATCAGTCGTCCCAACTGCCCGAGGCGCCGCCGCCGCCGAAGCTGCCGCCTCCGCCGGACCAGCCGCCGATGTCCCCACCGCCCCAGCCACCGCCGCCGCTCGACCAACCCCCGCCGCCCCAGCCACCGGTCCACGGACCACGATAGCGGCCACGCCGGTTGCTGAATCCGCCGAGCATGCCCGCGAGCATCAGCGAGAACACGAACGCAAGCACGCCGACCGCAACACCCAGAAAGGTGATGCCCGAGATCAACCCCGCGCCGGTGCCAGCGACGCCCCCCACCATCGCCGAGCCCAGAAAGCGCCCGAAGATCGCCTTGAGCACACCACCCAAGACCACCACCAGCACGATGCCGATCAGCAGCAGCTCGAAGTAGTCGGTACCGACCTCGGTGCCGCGTTGCTCACCCGGCTGCCAGGGCGGGGGCAGATCCTCGCCCTCGATGCGTTTGACCAGCGCCTGCGTTCCGGCCCGCACCCCGCCATGGAAATCGCCGTTGCGAAAATACGGGTTCATGACGTCGCGCCGGATCTGATTGGCGACGATGTCTGGAATCGCACCTTCCAGTCCGTGGCCGACTTCAATGCGCGTCTTGCGGTCCTTGGTGACCACCAGCACGATGACGCCGTCGTCGGCCTTCTTGCGGCCGACCTTCGCTTTCTCCGCCAACCGGATCGAGTACTGTTCGATCGCTTCGGGCAGCGTGGTCGGCACGAATACGACCGCGATCTGGCTGCCCTTCTTCGCCTCGAACGCGCGCAATTCGGTGGCGAGCCGCTCGATCTGATCGGCGGTCAGCGTGCCGGTGGTATCGACGACCGGTGAGTTGAGCTCAGGCAGCGGCTGCAGGTCTTGCGCGCGCGCGAGTCCCGCAACCGCCAAGGCCAGCACCAGCACGCCGATCACGCCCCACGAACGCGGGCGCATCAACCCGCGCACGCGCGACCGCACGCGTTTCGCGACCGGCGCAGCGACGCGGGCGAAGCGAAGAATCAACACTGGGAGGATCGACACGGCCATCAGCGAATGTTCGCGATCAGAAGCGGCGCGGAATGACGCGACGCGCGGACCCGGCAGTTGAGGCCGGGTACCGTCGCTCCGATGGGCACGCTACTTCGCCGGTTCGGCTTTCTTGCCGAAGTCGATCTTGGGCGCGGTAGTGATCGCGCTTTCGTTCTCCACCGAGAAGTTCGGCTTGGCCGAATAGCCGAACATCATCGCGGTGAGATTAACGGGGAACTGCCGCACCAGCACGTTGTAGTCGCTCACCGTCTTGATATAGCGCGTGCGCCCGACCGAGATGCGGTTCTCCGTGCCCTCCAGCTGCGCCATCAGATCCTGGAACGTCTTCTGCGACTTCAGGTCGGGATAGTTCTCCACCACGGCGAGCAACCGCGACAAGGCGCTGGTCAGTCCTGATTGCGCATCCTGAAAACGCTTGAGCGCCTCGGGATTGTTCAACGTTTCAGGCGTCACCTGGATGCTGGTGGCCTTGGCGCGCGCTTCGACGACCTGCGTGAGGATCTGTTGTTCGGAGGCCGCCGCGCCCTTCACCGTCTCGACCAGATTGGGAACGAGGTCGGCGCGACGCTGATATTGATTCAGGACTTCCGACCACGCCGCCTTGACGCCCTCATCGCCGCGCTGAATGTCGTTGTAGCCGCAACCGGCCAGAGAGAGCGCAACCACCGCCAACATCGATCCGAGCAAACGCCGCATGTTCCTACTCCTTTTGTTGGTCCGACGCCCCGCAATATCGGGACGGATATCCGCAATTCAAGCTCGATCGGGAACCCGGATGTCGCTGGAGTTCCTGAGCCGACGCGCACCGCACCGAGCGCCACCGATTCAGGGGAGTTCGCGCATGGTCTTCACGGCAAACAACAGGTCTTCCCAGGCTTTGGCTTTGTCAGGAAGGCTGCGCAGCAGATAGGCCGGATGATACGTCACCACCGTGGGCACGCCTTGATAGCGAAACACCTTGCCGCGCATGCTCGAGATGCTCGCATCGGAGTTGAGCAAGGTCTGCGCGGCGAATCGGCCCATCGCGACGATGATCCTGGGCTGGATCAGCGCGATCTGGCGGATGAGATACGGGCTGCATTGCGAGACTTCGTTCGGTTCGGGGTTGCGATTGTTCGGAGGCCGGCACTTCAGGACATTGGCAATGTAGACATTCGCGCCGCGCTCGAGCGTGATGGCGGCAAGCATGTTGTCGAGCAATCGGCCGGCCTGGCCTACGAACGGCTCGCCACGCGCATCTTCTTCAGCGCCGGGCGCCTCGCCCACGAGCATCCACTGCGCTTGGCGATCACCGACCCCGAACACCGTGTTGGTGCGCGACTTGCACAGACCGCAAGCCGTGCATTGCGCGACATTCGACTCCAGGGACTGCCAATCCATGTCGGCGATGCGCGCAGCGCGATCATGCGCAGGGAGCAGCGCCTCCGCCCGCGTCGGTTCGACCATATCCTGTGAGACAGGTGTCTGTGCGGACCGCGATGACGCCGCCGGAGCACGCCCCTCTTCCGCGGCCACATCGTGCGCAGACGCACTCGCCTGCGGCCGGCTGCGCAACCGCCACACCGGACCCAGTCCCAGCTCGCGAATCAATCGTTCGCTCATAGCGCGCGACGCAGGACCAACGCGTCTTCACGTCCCCGTAGCGCCGGATAGTAACCACGGCGGGCGCCGATCCGTTCGAATCCCTCTCTTGCGTACATCGCCAGCGCACCGGCGTTGGACGGCCGCACCTCCAGCAACATCGCGTTCGCACCGGCGCGCCGGGCTGAATTGAACAGCGCCTCGAGCAACCGCGAGCCATGGCCCCGCCGCTGGTGCGCCGAAGCGATCGTCAGGTTGAGCAGATGCGCTTCGTCCACCGCCATCATCATCACCGCGTAGCCGATCAGTTGCGCGTTCTCGCGATACTCCCAGCACGCATAACCTGCTTCGATCGAATCGCGAAAGTTGCCGATCGTCCATGGGAATTCATAGCAGTCGCGCTCGATCGACTCGATCGCCGCCAGGTTCGCCGACTGCATCGGCACCATCGTCACCAGCGGCTTGGGCACCGCACTCATTGCGCTGCCACCTTCGCTGCACGCTCAGCCGAGGTGAGCGCGACCTTGTCGCGCACATAGATCGGCAGCGCGTGTTCGGGGGCGACGCCTTCGCCACGACGCAGTGCAGCCGCAGCGATCGCCAGCACGGCCCCGGCATCGGGATGGGTCACGTCGGCAATGCTCGCCAGGCGCGGACCGAGGCGCGCGCACAGCGTGTCGCGATAGACACCAAAACCGCTCCCGCATCCGATCCACTGTCCAGCCGACGGAACGGCGATCTCCGCAGGACGCGCCAATGCGGTCGGCAGCGACTCCCGCCAGGTGTCGCCCGCCAGTTCCCATCCGGCGTAATACACCTCGTGCAGTCGCGCGTCGCTGATCGCGAGGATCGCGGCGTCGGACGATGCGGATGCTTCGGACCATGGTGACGATGGTGACGATGCGTTCGTCGCGGTCACATAGGATTGCGCGAGAGCGTGCAGTGAATTCACCGCGACGACAGGCAGATCATGCGCGAGCGCGATCCCCTGCGCGACGCCGCAACCGAGTCGCACACCGGTAAACGCACCAGGGCCGGCACCAAACGCGACGCCGTGCAAGGCTGTGGTGGTGGCGCCTGCCGAGTCGAGCAATATGCGCACGACATGCAGAATGCGTTCACTATGCGGGGCATCGGCGAAGTGCTCGACGCGCACCCGGCCGTCGATCGCCAGCGCCACCGACAGCCGCTCGGTGGACGTCTCGAACGCGAGGATGTTGAATGAAGTGAGGGAGGCAGACATCGCGAGCCGATTCTAACGGAGCGCCCTGCAGCGTCCCGATCCGGGTCGCTTGACGCCAGACACACCGGCATCGAACAATCGTCGCGATGTGATGCCCGGTTGCGGCACCAAGATTCCAATCGACCCGGTAGCAAGCAGCACCGCCCCCAATTACCAGACCACCGCAGGACAACAGGAGCCCGACATGGCCGCCGCCCAAGGAAAAGTGATCATCACCTGCGCCGTCACCGGCGCGATTCACACGCCGACGATGTCGCCGCATCTGCCGATCACACCCGAGGAGATCGCCGAAGCCTCGATCGGCGCGTGCAAGGCGGGCGCGGCCATCGTGCATCTGCACGCGCGCAACCGTCGCGACGGCAGTCCCACGCAGGATCCGAACGTGTTCCTCGAGTTCCTGCCTGCGATCAAGGCCGGCTGCGACGCGGTGATCAACCTCACCACCGGCGGCGCACCGACGATGACCACCGAAGAACGTCTGCAGCCCGCGCTCAAGTTGAAGCCAGAGGTGGCCTCGCTCAACATGGGCTCGATGAACTTCGGCCTGTACGAGATGCTCGGTCGCTACAAGGAGTTCAAGTACGACTGGGAAAAGCCCTATCTCGCCGGCAGCGACGAACGCATCTTCAAGAACACGTTCCGCGACATCGAGCACATTCTCAAGTCGTGCAGCGGCAACGACACGCGCTTCGAGATCGAGTGCTACGACATCGGCCACCTGTACACCTGCGCGCACTTCCTCGATCGCGGCCTGATCAAGCCACCGCTGCTCATCCAGTCGGTATTCGGTATCCGCGGTGGCATCGGCCCGCACCCGGAAGACGTGCTGCACATGAAGCGCACCGCCGATCGTCTGTTCGGCGATCTGTATCTGTGGTCGGTGCTGGGCGCAGGCCGCAATCAGATGTTCATCGCCGCGCAGTCAGCCGTGATGGGCGGCAACGTGCGCGTGGGCATGGAAGACAGCCTGTGGCTCGGTCGCGGACAGCTCGCCAAATCGAACGCCGATCAGGTCACCAAGATCCGGCGCATCCTCGAGGAACTCGGGCTGCAGGTCGCCACGCCCGACGAGGCGCGGCAGATGCTCAAGCTCAAGGGCCGCAACGCCGTCAACTTCTGAGCCCGCCGCACGCGCTACGAGCCACGCCATGAACCTGGCCAATCACGTCACCCGCATCGCCAAGCGCACGCCCGATCATCCCGCCATCCTGTTCGAGGAACGCGCCGTCAGTTACGGCGTGCTCGAGCTGTGTTCCAGCGCGCTGGCCGACGCGCTCTATCAGCACGGCGTGCGTCGTGGCGATCGCGTGGCGCTGTTCCTGCCGAACATCCCGGCGTTCGCCCTCACCTATCTCGCCACGCTCAAGGCCGGCGCGATCGCGGTGTCGATCAACGCGATCTTCAAGGCCGACGAGGTGAAGTACATCCTCAACGACTCGGGCGCGCGGATGCTGTTCACGACTGCCGAGTTGCTCGACCAGGTGCCGCGCGATGCCTGCCCGGCTCTGCAGCACGTGGTGTTGTGCGAAGGCGAGCGATCCGGGGAGACACCTCTGGAGGCCTGGCTCGACGCGGGTGCCCCGGGCTTCCCGACCGCGGAGATGAAGCCCGAGGAGATCGCCGCGATCCTCTACTCGTCGGGCACCACCGGTTTTCCCAAGGGCGTGATGCTCAGTCACGCCAACATCGACTCCAACACCCGGGTCTCGGCCAAGTACTCGCACTTCACGCCGCCCGACCGGCTGGTCGTGTTCCTGCCGCTGTTTCATGTGTTCGCGCAGAACTACATCATGAACGGCGGCTTCCAAGCCGGCTCGACGTTGGTGCTGTTCCGTCGCTTCGTTCCCGACGTGGTGGTGCCGGCGGTGGCGCGCGAGCGCGTCACGCATTTCTTCGCGGTGCCGACCATCTACATCGCGCTGCTCAACGCTCCGGACATCGAGAAGGCGCTCGAATCGGTCGACTACTGGTTCTCGGCCGCCGCCACCATGCCGCAGGAGATCTCACGGCGCTGGCATGAACGGCTCGGCGCACCGATCTACGAAGGCTATGGGCTGACCGAGTGCTCGCCGTTTGCTGCCTACAACCATTTGAGGGAGCACCGCTTCGGCAGCGTCGGTACCGCGGTCGACAAATTCGAACTGGCGATCTTCGACGAGAACGACCGCGAGGTACCGCGCGGGAGCTGGGGCGAGATCGTCATCCGCGGCCCCGGCGTGATGAAGGGTTACTGGGGCAAACCGGAAGACACCGCACGTGCGCTGCGCGGCGGCTGGCTGCACTCGGGCGACATCGGCACGATGGACGAGCAGGGCTACGTATTCATCGTCGATCGCGTGAAGGACATGATCAACGTGTCGGGCTTCAAGGTGTGGCCGGCCGAGGTCGAGAACGTGCTCTACCAGCACGAAGCGGTGAAGGAGGTTGCGGTGTACGGCGTGCCGCATCCGGAGAAGGGCGAAGCGGTGCGCATCGCCATCGTCGCCAAACCCGGGGTCACGCTCACCGCCGACGAAGTCACCGCCTATTGCCGCGCCAAGCTGGCCGCATACAAGGCGCCGGAACGCGTCGACGTCGTCGCCGAATTACCCAAGAGCGCCACCGGCAAGGTACTCAAGCGCGTGCTGCGCGATCAGGCGACGTCGTAGGCCTCGTTCAACGCTTCTGGTCGTTGGGACCGCGGCGCTGCTGCTGCGGCTGGCCCTGGTTCCCCGGATGGCCGCCGCCATGGTTGCGTGCCGGTTCTGCGCGTGGCGCCGGCGCTGCTGACATGGCCGGCATCGGTGCAGGCGCCGGTCTGCGTTCGACCTGCGGCATCGGCGCAGGTGCGGGGCGACGCTCCATCTGCGGCATCGGCGCTGGCGCTTGTGCAGGCTGCTGCACGCGCCGCTCGGGTTGAGGCTCACGCGGACGATCCATGCGCGGCGGTTCGTTACGCGGCGGTTCGACCCTCGGCTGCGGAGCACGCGGCGCTTCGACCCGGGGCGGCTCCGCGCGCGGCGGATCCATCCGCGGCACTTCGACCCGCGGGCGCTCGATACGCGGTGGCTCCTGCCTCGGACCCTCGCGCCGATCATTGCCATGTGCACGATCGGGCCCCTGGTCGCGACGTGGCTCACGCACCATCGGCGGCGTGGCGGGTGCGGGTTGCTGCGCTGGTTGCTGTTGCACCTGCGGCGCGGGTTGCTGTTGCACCGGTGGCGCGGCCCGCACAGGCGATCCAGGTGTCGCACCCGGGGCACCCAAAGGACCAGCCGGCACCGGTGGATACCCGCGCGGCGTGGGAGGATCGACGCGTCGATCGCGCCCGCCTGGTCCGCCGACCGATCCACCGCCTGATCCGCTGCCCGATCCGTTTTGATCGTTCGCCTCGCGCCGCTCGACGCGAGACCAGCCGTTGCCTTGCGGCGTGGGCGTCGCCGGATTCTGCGGGGCAACACCCACGGTCGCGGCCGGACGATCACCGCGACGATGCGGCGACCAGACCTGCCCCGGTCGATGCTCGGGCATGGCACCCTGTGGGCGCGAAGGCGCATGCACGCTCGCCGCCGTGGCGACCGGCAATGCTGCAAGCGTGCGTGCGTCGGGTCGCGCGGCAATGTTGGGCGTGATCGCGCCGCCGCCGCGTGACATCACGTGCGCGGGCACCATCGTCACGGCGTGGGGCAGATCGGCATTGCGGTAATGCATGCGATGCGACGGATCATGCCGGCCATGCGCCGGATGCGCGATGGCGGCCGGATTGGCCACGTGCGTCACGTTCACGTGCTGGACGTACCGCGGCGTACACGGATGCGCCGGGTAGTACACCTCGCGTGGGCCCAGCGGAAACCAGCCGACCGCCGGTCCGCTGGTGATCGTCACGCTCGCGCCTGGGCGCCCGACCCAGCCCACCAATGCCGGCGCGTAGACCGGTCGACGCACGACGACGCCAGGGGCCCAGGCCCAAGCCCCGCCGTGGTGCACCCAGCGGCCGTAGTGGAAGGGCGCGAAGCCCCACGGCGCACGATCGACCCAGGTCCAGCCCCACGGCTCGACCCAGACCCAGCGGCCCCATCGATACGGCGCCCAACCGACCGGCACTGCATGTGAATGCGGCACCCACACCGCGCCGTACTCCTCGACCTGCCGCCACTGTCCGTGCTCATCGAGATCGTCGTGACCGGTCATGTCGGGCGACACGTAGTTCGCGGTGCGCGTCGCGTCGGTGCGACGATCTCGCGCCAGACTCCACTCATCGAAGTTGTCGCGATACGCTCGCGCGCTCTGATGATTGCTGCCGCCCTGCCCGCCCCAGGCTTCGACACGCGAGCCGCCTTGCACGACCAGCGAAGTGTCCGGCAGATCGAAACGCGCCACGCCTTCGTGCACCGTGAACGCCGTGAGCGACTGATCACCACGCACGTCGATGCGATAGCGCCCGACATCGTCGAGCAGGACGCGGCCATGCGTGGTGGTCACGACGAAGTCTTCGGCCTGATCGCGATGACGCACGCGGATGGCAGCGCGTCCGGCGACCACGCGCAGGTGCACCTGCTCATCGTCAAGACGCGTGAACTCGATCTCGCTGTCGCCATCGAGGCGCACGGCAGTCGAGCCGATCTGCACCTCCGCGCGACCCGAAGGGCCGGTCATCAGCACGTTGGCGCCGGTGATGGGCCAGTTCTGTTGCGCTTCCGAGGGTTCGTGATTGGCGCTGTTCTGGAACGACACGTCGCCGCTCGCGTGACTGATCCGCCCCACCCGCCCCGGCGGATCGGCAAGCGCCGCAACACTGACCAGCGCAATCAGCGCGCCGCTCAACCAGCGCGCCGCATCTGCCAGCAGCCAATGTCGCGTCAACGTGCTCATGTCGTAGCCCTCATCGATATACAACTACAACTCCCAGTGCCGCCGCCCTCAGTGCCGCCGCCAATACCCACCACGAAAATGGAACGACACGCCGACCCGCGCCCAGTGCGGCGCGACCCAGTAGTGGCCGGGACGGTGCGGCGCCCAGTGACCGCCGACCCAGACATGACGGCCCGGTCCCCAGCGCCAATAGCCGGGTACCCAGAAAAACCCCGGCCCGGGCGCCACGCCGATGACTTCGACCCGCGGCGGGGGCGGTGCCTCCGCTACGACGATGTCGCGCGGGTCAACCGGAGCCGCACCGACACGCTCCCAACGCCCCGGGTGGTAGACCCAATAACCGTTCTCGTTGGTCCAGTAGGCGCGCACGAACACCTGGTCGGGGCGTGGCGACACCCAATGCCCCGCGCGCCACACGTAGCCGTTGCCTTGCCACACCCAGTGTCCGGGTACCCAGTACATCTCCGCGGCCGGCGCGGACGGCGGGGCCTCGTTGAGATCGGCCGGCGGCGGCTGCGTGATCGCGACATCGGCTCGCGGGGCGCGCGGCGGTGGTGGCGCGACGTAGCAACCGCCGAGGGTGCTCAACACCAAACCGCCGAGCAGTGCTCGCGTGATATTCCTGCGGTCCATCTTCAGCTCTGGATTCACCTGCGTAGCCCTTTCCCTGCCGATAACGACTCGCCCGCCGAGCCGCCTACGACGGATACGTTTTGTTTCATAACAACTCCCGGCGCTCAGGCGCGGATGAAATCGAGCAACGGGTAGCGCCCGCCGACGACCGGATCGGCCGCGAATCCCCACCAGCGCTCCACCGCCGTCGCGAAGTAGCTGCGAAAGTCGGTCGTGTGCTGAAGATTGCCGTTGTCGAGGCGATCGAGGTCGGGCGCGCGTCCGAACATGCCGCCGCGGACCCGCCCGCCGAACGCGAAATGCACGTTGGCCGTGCCGTGGTCGGTGCCGTTCGAGCCGTTCTCGGCGGCGCGACGACCGAACTCCGAATAAGTCATCACCAGCGTCGAATCCCACCGACCGAGTTCAACCAGCGCGGCCTTGAGCGCGACGAGACCCTCGGCCAATTGCCTGAGCAGATTCGCGTGCACGCCCGGCTGGTTCTGGTGCGTGTCGTATCCACCTTGGGTGATGCGCACCACCGCCACGCCGCTGCGAGCCGCCAGCACCTGCGAGGCCGCGCGGACCGCGTTGCCGAACGGCCCGCCCGGAAACTCGCTCTTGAACGCGTGCCGGTCACGCAGACCGAAGGCCGCCTGGGCGATGTTCGCTTCCACCTGCATGACGTGCGCGAGCGCCGCGTTGCCGTGTACGGGCAGGGGTTTGGCCAGGCGCGCCTGCTGCAGGAACTGTTCGGGATTGGCCAGCGCAATCGCACGAGCGCCCGCCCCGGACAAAGGACCGAGATCGTTGGAGCCCACAAGGACACCGTCGGCGGCGTACGCACTCGGCGCCGGCTGACGCTTGAATTGCCGCGCGAGCCAACCCTCTTGCAGCACCTCGTCGCTCTTCGAGGCGGTGTCCCAGATCTCGATCGAGCGGAAGTGCGACAGATTCGGCCGTGGATAGCCCAGGCCCTGCACCACGGCCAGTTCGCGCTGCTCCCAAAGCGGCATCAACGGCACGAGCGACGGATGCAAGCCGAGCGACGCATCAAGCTTCACGACGTCGTCACGGCGGATCGCGATCCGTGGACGCAGGCGATAGTACGCATCGTTCTGATAGGGCACCACGGTGTTCAGGCCGTCGTTGCCGCCTTTGAGCTCGATCAGCACCAACGTGTGGCGATAGCCCCGTTCCGCCTGTGCGAGCGCAGAAGCGGGAAGCCAGGCACCCATTGCTACGGACGCAGTGCCGGAAGCTGTCGACCTGAGAAATGCGCGTCGATCCATGCGCGCCTCACTTGAGCTGATACATGGGATCGAAGAGCAGCCCGCGCAGCACGTCGCTTGCGCTCGGACCGCCTTCGGGGAGCGGATGCGCCGGTGCGCCCGCCAGCAGCAGTTGTCGCGCCGTCAATCCACGCACGCGATCGACGTCGGCCTGCCACCGTTGCGAGTCGAAGCGCGCCGCCTGCATCGAGCGCACGGCGTCGGCGCGAACGTCAGCCGGAACCCGGCGCACGTTGGTCAGGCTCGATTCGCGCGCAACACGCGCCGCCCTCGCGTCGCTCATCGCAACGGCGTTGGCCCCGACGTCGGCGCGCAGCAATCGCTCGACGAACTGTTTGCGTGCGAGCAGCGTGGTGCTGTTGATCCACACCTCCCCGCCGGGCCAGCCTTTCACATTGGGCGGGGCGAACAGATTCTGACCAAGCCCTGCCGCCGCGAGCGCGAGCGCCGTGCGATCGGGAACGTCGACGCCGAGCTGACGCACCGCTCCCACTACGACATCGACCGGCGACTTGATCAACGCCGCGCGGTTCTCCACGGCCCAGAAAGCGGGGGCATTGAGCAACTCGCGCAGCGCCACCTTCACCTGATAGCCACTCGAGCGGAATTGAGCCGCAATGCGTCTGACCTCAACCTCATCGGGCGTGGGTGAAACGAACTCGCGCCACAGTTTGGCCGTGATCCACTCCGCGGTGCGGGGATGCGCGAGCAGCACGTCAAGGACCTCATCGCCATTCAGATTGCCCGAGCGACCAAGGACCGTCTTGGCGCCTTCGTCGTGCGCGAACGGGCGGTAGAGGAACCGCCCGTTTTCCGGATCGATGCTCCAGCCGGTGAAGGCTCGCGCGGCTTCGCGCACATCGCGTTCGGTGAACTGTCCTTCGCCGAGGGTGAACAGCTCCATCAGCTCGCGCGCGAAGTTCTCGTTCGGGCGGCCCTTGCGATTGGTCGAGGAGTCCAGGTAGACGACCATCGCCGGATCGCGCGCGACCGCGCGCAACAGCTCGGCGAAACTGCCGAGTGCGTGCTGGCGAAACAGCACGTTCTGCCGGTACATGAGTTGATTGGCGCGCACCTTCACCTGACTCGACACGAAGTGGTTGTGCCAGAACAGGGTCATGCGTTCGGTGAGCGGCGAGTTGGTGTCGAGCATTTCGCTCACCCACCACGCGCGCAACTCGACGGCCTGTCGAAGCTGCTCGGCGCGAAACGCCCGGCGCTCTTCGTCGGACATCTGCCGCACCTTCGATATCGGCACGATCGGCTCTTCGACCCACCCCGGGGCGGGCGTGATTGCACTGCGCCGCGGCTCGCGCAGCACGCGTTCGATCGCCTGGGCGCGCGTGATGCCGCTCATTTGACCGCTCATCTCACCGCTCAATGCAGCGATGTCACGACTCGTCGGACCGAATCCGGTACGCGCGAGCAGATGGCGGGCATCGTCGATCTCCCATCGCGGCGAGGCGCGCACACGACTGCCCACGTCCGAATCGGCTGCGGCAGTTACCGCCACAGCGGGAGCGTGCGGCGCACAGCCACTCACGCCGGCCAACACGATCCCAATCGCGCAAGCGGCGGCGACCATCCGCGATGCTGCGCGAAGGCCAGGCTCAGGAGCCGCGCTGCTGCCGATGACGCGGGAATCGACCTCCGACGATCGCGCCGCTATTGTCATGATGACCGCTCTTGGAGTCGGTGATAACCCACCGTTACGGCCGACGCGGCGGCGGCGGTGGCGGCCGACCGGGCCCACGATAGTGCTCGCGGCCGTGGGTGATGATGTCGCGGCGCAGATCGCGACGCTCTTCGGGTGACATCTGCGGTCCGCGCGGATCGCGGCCACGAGACTGCTCGCGCATTTCCTGGCGCTGCATCTGCCGCTCGCGCCACTGGCCCTTGCCCGGCCCCTGCTGAGCCAGCACGGGCATGGTGATTGCCGCGCTGAGGACGAGCGCCACTAATCCCTTCCCGATCCGTCCGTGCGCACCCGACAGCAATACCGTCAGGCGGCGCAATCTCCGGATCGAGGGGACTTGGCCCCAAACTTTTCCTGCGGCTCCGCGCATCGCTCGTTCCTCGTTGGTCATTGCCCGGCGTCGAGCAACCCCACACCGCCATTCATACGTCCGCCACTATGCCGGCAACCTGTAAGTCGTCTATGTCCGTCACGCGGCGCTTTTGTAACCGGATGTATCCCAGACGTTCCAGCGACCGCTTTGGCGACCGATGGCCCCGCGAGGCCCGTGACGGCCAGCCCCATCAGGCTGTCAATTCCGTCATGATTCGCGCTGCGCTGTCCGCTCGGACGGTCGCAACTCAGTGATTCTCAAGTCGCATCGAACCGATACCATACCGCGCATGGCAGACCCGAAAAAGAAGATTCTCGTCGTCGATGATGATCTGCGGCTGCGTGATCTGCTCAGCCGCTACCTCACCGAGCATGGCTTCGCCGTCAAGGTCGTCTCCGAGGCCCCCGGCATGGACAAGGCGCTCAACATGGAGCGCTTCGATCTGCTCGTGCTCGATCTGATGCTGCCCGGCGAAGACGGCCTGTCGATCTGCAGGCGCTTGCGCGGCACGAAGAATGCCATTCCGATCGTGATGCTCACGGCCAAAGGCGAGGAAGTCGATCGCATCGTCGGCCTTGAGATGGGGGCGGACGATTACCTGCCCAAGCCCTTCAATCCGCGTGAACTGCTCGCGCGCATCAACGCGGTGCTGCGTCGTCGCGCCGAGGCGTTACCGCCAGGCGCTCCGTCGGTCGAGGTCGAGACCATCGAGTTCAGCGACGTGAAGGTGCATCTGGCGACCCGCACGCTGGAACGCGCCGGCAAGTCCTCCGCGCTCACCACTGGCGAATTCGCGCTGTTGAAGGTGCTGGTCACGCATCCGCGCATTCCGCTGTCGCGCGAGAAGCTCATGGAACTCGCTCGCGGTCGCGAGTACGAAGTGTTCGACCGCGCCATCGACGTGCAGGTCTCCCGGTTGCGCAAACTGGTCGAGCCCGATCCGACGCATCCGACGTATATCCAGACGGTATGGGGCTTCGGCTACGTGTTCGTGCCCGACGGACAAAAGCACGGTTGACCGGTTCGCAGCAATGAGCCTGTTGCCGCGCTCGCTGCTCGCGCGCTCGTTTCTGCTCATCGCCACGGTGCTGGTGCTGTCGACCGCCGCGTGGTACGTCATCTTCCGCACCTACGAGCGTGAACCGCAGGTGCACCAGGTCGCCCGCATGGTGGTGAGCGTCGTCAATCTGGTGCGCAGCGCTATCGTGGCCGCGCAGCCGGGCAAGCGCACCGAGTTGCTGATCGAACTCGAAGAGCTCGAAGGCATTCGCATCTACCCGAAAGATCCGGCGCAGAAGGTCAAGCCGACCGACCGCGATCCGCTGCTCGACAGTGTCGAAGCGGAGATCCGACTGCAACTGGGATCAGGAACCCAATTCGCCAAGGAGGTCGACGGCGACGATGGATTCTGGGTGAGCTTCGCGATCGAAGGCGACGACTACTGGGTGATGTTGCCGACCGACCGCCTGCCGCAGGACCGCACGCTGCAATGGCTTGGCTGGGGCCTGCTTGCGCTGCTGCTTGCGCTCGCGGCGGCTTATTTTGTCGTCTCCCGGATCACGCAGCCGCTGCGACTGCTCTCGCGCGCAGCCGCGGAAATCGGCCAGGGGCGGCGGCCGGCGCTCGTCACCGAAGCCGGTCCGGAGGAATTGCAGGGCGTCATGCGAGCCTTCAATCAGATGAGTCGCGATCTGGCACGGTTGGACGAGGACCGTGCGCTCATCCTGGCCGGCGTCTCGCACGATCTGCGCACGCCGTTGGCGCGCATGCGACTGGCGATCGAGATGACCGCGGCGGATGACGATCTCAAGCACGGCATGAACGCCGACATCGACGACATGGATCGCATCATCGGCCAGTTCCTCGATTTTGCCCGCACCGAAACCGGCGAGAAGCCCGAGCCCACCGACCTGAGTGCGCTCGCCGATGAACTCGCCCGCACCTACCGCGAGCGCGGGCGTGAGCTCGCCACCGATATCCAGGCCACGCCGAGTTCGGCGCTCCGGCCGATGGCCACCCGCCGCATGATCACCAATCTGCTCGACAACGCGTACCGCTACGCCGAACAGGGGATCGAGTTGCACACGCACGCCGAGCAAGGCTTCGTGATCGTCGAGGTACGCGATCGCGGCCCGGGCATTCCGGCCGATCAGGTCGAACGCCTCAAGCAGCCGTTTCAGCGCATGGAGAAAGCACGCAGCGGCAAGGGCGGCTCTGGGCTTGGGCTGGCCATCGTCGAGCGCATCGCGCGCATGCATCAGGGCCGCTTCGAGTTGCTGCCGCGCGAAGGTGGCGGGCTGGTCGCGCGGCTCACTTTGCCGATCCAAAGCGCGTAGTCGCGACGGGTAGGCTGGACTCGCGAGGCGGCCGAGTTCGAGCTTCGGTGGCTCACGTTGCCTCGAGCGCGAATCGCTCGCGTATTTCGTACCGTGATCCGTGATGGTCGCGCACCGACTCGACCAGCACGAACTCGCGCACCATCCACGGATCGACATGCAGAGGCGGCCATGCACTCGGCTCACGTGCCTCGCGCAACAGCGTCACGTGCGGTTTGAACGCGCGCCGCTCCAAATCGAACCCGACGGCAACCAGTGCCTTATGCAGCGACTTGGCCAGCGCGGACAACGCGTCGGGCATGGCGCGCGGACCGACCCAGGCAATCCGGTTGTGGCGAAAGTAGCCGGGCGCATCCAGGGCGAGTTCGAACGGGGCGATCGACGACGAAGCGCAACGGACTACTGGGGCGGCTGAAACCCCGACGGTTCGGGCCGCTGAGGCCGCAAGCGCACACCGTTCGGCGCTCTGCTCGCCGAGGAACGCCAGGGTGAGATGGATCGAGGCGATACGCGTGGGCCGCCCGCCTGCTTCATGCCGCACGTCGGCAGCCCAATCGTGGAGCCGATGGACGACCTCAGTTGGCGGCCATATTGCGAAGAACAGTCGCACGGCGGTG
>CADEDU010000023.1:0-58701 GCA_902826155.1 uncultured beta proteobacterium | reverse complement strand
ACCCGATCGCGCGGATCAAGGCTGCCGCTTCAGCGGCAATGCCTTCTCCGCGCCCGGTGAAACCCAATCGTTCCGTCGTCTTCGCCTTCACGTTCACCGCTCCCGGGCCGACGCCAAGGCAGCGAGCAATACATTCGACCATCGCCGGGATGTGCGGCGCCATGCGCGGCGCCTGCGCGATGATGGTGGCATCGACGTTGACCACCTCGTATCCGGCCGCCGCGACCAGGCGCGCCGCCTCGGCCAGCAACATGGTGCTGTCCGCGCCGCGGAAACGTTCATCGGTGTCGGGAAAGTGCTTGCCGATATCGCCTAGGGCCGCCGCACCCAATAATGCGTCGGTGATCGCATGCAGCAGCACATCGGCGTCCGAGTGGCCGTCGAGCCCGCGTTCGAATGGGATGCGCACGCCACCGATGATGAGCGGGCGGCCGGGCACCAGCGCATGTACGTCGAAACCCTGTCCGATCCTGATCATCGCCCGCCCCCCGTTCGCCGCGCCCCGGCGTTCACTCGCCGGTGCTCAGTACGCCGAGCAATCGCTCCGCCACTGCCAGATCCTGCGGCACCGTGACCTTGATGTTCGCACCCGAGCCGGCGATCAATCTGGGTCGCATGCCGATCGCCTCGACCGCGCTCGCCTCGTCGGTCACGCGGGCGTAGCGCTCAGCCGCATCGGCCGCCGCGTAGCTCAGGGCGTGCAGCAGCACGCCGTAGCGGAACATCTGCGGCGTCAATGCACGCCACAATCCGTCGCGCGGCTCGGTGCGTGCGATGCGACCGGTGTCATCGGCACGCTTGAGCGTGTCGGCGAGTGGAACTGCGAGCAGACCGCCGACTTCGTCCGATGCCAGGGCATCGATGAGCAGGCGCAGGTCGCCAGAGGGCAAGCACGGGCGCGCGGCATCGTGGACGAGCACCCAGTCATCGAGCTCGACGACATCGCCGATCGCGACCAGCCCGTTGTGCACGCTCGCCGCGCGGCTCGGACCGCCGCAATAGAGCGGCACCACTCGCGCAGCCTGCTCGCGCCAGTCGATCACACTAAACGATTCATCACCCGGACTGAGGACGACGTACACCGTGTCGATACGCGCATCGACGAGCAGCGCATGGACGGCGTGCTCGAGCATCGTGCGCGGGCCGAGCCGTGCATACTGTTTCGGTTGGCTATTGCCGAAGCGTGCGCCGACGCCGGCGGCGGGAATCAGGGCGATATGGCGGCTGGACACGGGGACCCACGGGGATTCGTCTGGCGTTCGCGCGAACGCAAGCGACGCGGAACGTACATATTCGGCCTCTATAATACCGGTCGCTAACGGCCACCTCCTGCACCGCGCGTCGCGCGCCAGCACAAACTTTGCAAGGCGCCCGCATCGACCACCGGTTCCGACGCGCCTCTGCGGCAGCACATGCTCGATTCACCCTCACAGGAACAATCCTCCTCCGCCGATTCCGCTCGCGCGCCGGGCGCCCTGCCCGGTTCGGCTGACGCCTTCGAGCTGGCGCGTCTGGCACGTTCGCTCGATCTGCGCGCGAGCAAGCGCGTGTTGCTGGTCGTGTGCGCCTCTGCCCTGGACGCGCAGCGGCTGCGCGAGGAGCTGCCTTATTTCGCGCCCGATGTGCCGGTGCAGCTGTTCGCGGACTGGGAAACGCTGCCCTACGATGCGATCTCTCCGCACCAGGATCTGATCTCGGAGCGACTCGAGACGCTCTATCGGGTAATGCAGGGCGAATCATGCGTCGTGCTCACCGCCGCCTCGACCGCGTTGCAGCGTCTCGCTCCGGCGTCGTTCCTCGCGGCCCACACGTTCTTCATCCGTGCCCGCACCGACCTCGATGTGGCCGGTCTGCGCGAGCAGCTCGTGCGGGCGGGCTACAGCCACGTCACGCAAGTGGTGGCGCCCGGCGAGTACTGCATCCGCGGCAGCCTGATCGATCTGTTCCCGATGGGCAGCCAGCTGCCCTACCGGATCGATCTGGAGGACGATCGGGTCGACTCGATCCGCACGTTCGACCCCGATTCTCAGCGCACGCTCTACAAGGTGAACGAGCTGCGCATGCTGCCCGCCCGCGAATTTCCGCTGCACGAGGCGGCGCGCAACAAGTTTCGATCGCGCTACCGCGAGACGGTCGAGGGCGATGCCTCGAAGTCGCAGATCTACCGCGACGTGAGCAACGGCATACCGTCGGCCGGCATCGAGTACTACCTGCCCCTCTTCTACGACGAGACCGCTACGCTGTTCGACTACGTGCCGGCCGATTCGGCGCTGGTCCTGCATGGCGAGTGCGCCCAGGCGATCGAAGCGTTCTGGCGCGATCTCAATTCCCGCTACTCACTGCTGCGCGGCGATCGGGCGCGTCCGCTGTTGTCGCCGGCGCTGCTGTATCTGACCGCCGAGCACTTCTTCATCGCGGCGCGCGCACTGCGCCGGCTGAACATCGGGCCGCGCGAGCGCAGCGAGCAGATCACGGTCCAGTACGAAGCCGTGCCCGACGTGGCGATCGAACGGCGCGCCGCCGATCCGTTGCATCGACTCAAAGCGCTGATCGCGGCGAGCCAGCATCGGATCCTGCTCACCGCGGAATCGGCCGGCCGGCGCGAGACGATGCGCGAGTACCTGGGCGAGAACGGCGTGCCCCTTGCGCTCGGCGACGATTTCGCGGCGTTCGAAGGCAGCGGCGAACGCATCGTGCTGGGCGTGTCGCCGGTGCTCAACGGGTTCGTCGCCCGCGAGCAAGGGTTCGCGATCATCACCGAGTCGGAGCTGTACGCCGCCACTGCCCGCGCTCGCGGCAACCGCAACGAGGCGCGGCGCAGCTCGGTCGAAGGCATGGTGCGCGATCTGGCCGAGCTCAAGATCGGCGACCCGGTGGTGCACGTCGAGCATGGCGTGGGCCGCTATCAGGGATTGATCAATCTCGATCTGGGTGACGGCGAGAACGAATTTCTCGCGCTCGAGTATGCCGCCGGGGCCAAGCTGTACGTTCCCGTCGCGCAGCTGTTCGTGATCGGCCGCTATGCCGGCGGGCCGCCCGAGCAGGCCCCGCTGCACACGCTGGGCACCGACCAATGGGAGAAGGCCAAGCGCAAGGCGGCCGAACAGGTGCGCGATACCGCCGCCGAGCTGCTCGACATTTACGCGCAGCGTGCCACCCGGCAGGGTCACGGGTTCGCGGTGAAGCAGCACGATCTCGAGGCGTTCGCCGAAGGCTTCGGCTTCGAGGAAACCCCTGATCAGGCCGCGGCGATCGAGGCAGTCATCGACGACATGCGCGCGGGCAAACCGATGGACCGGCTGGTATGCGGCGACGTCGGCTTCGGCAAGACCGAGGTGGCATTGCGCGCCGCGTTCGTGGCGGTGGCCGATGGGCGCCAGGTTGCCGTGCTCACGCCCACCACGCTGCTGGCCGAGCAGCACTTCAACACGTTCTCCGATCGCTTCGCCGACTGGCCGATCCGCATCGCCGAGCTGTCGCGCTTTCGCACCGGCAAGGAACAGTCCGCCACGCTCGCCGCGATGAACGAGGGCAAGGTCGACATCGTCATCGGTACGCACAAGCTGCTGTCGGCCGACGTGAAATTCCAGCGGCTGGGGTTGGTGATCGTCGATGAGGAGCACCGTTTCGGCGTGCGGCAGAAGGAAGCGCTCAAGGCGCTGCGCGCCGAGGTCGACGTGCTCACGCTGACCGCCACGCCGATCCCACGCACGCTGGCGATGTCGCTGGAGGGCCTGCGCGACCTGTCGGTGATCGCCACGGCACCGGCCCGCCGGCTGGCGATCAAGACGTTCGTGATGCCGTACTCCAGCGGCGTGATACGCGAAGCGGCGATGCGCGAACTCAAGCGCGGCGGTCAAGTCTATTTCCTGCACAACGACGTCGAGAGCATCGAGGCGCAGCGCGAACGGCTCGCCGGACTGCTGCCCGAAGCGCGCATCGCGGTGGCGCACGGACAGATGCCCGAACGCGAGCTGGAACGCGTGATGCGCGAATTCCTGCAGCAGCGGCACAACCTGCTGCTGTGCTCGACCATCATCGAGACCGGGATCGACATTCCCACCGCCAACACGATATTGATCGAGCGTGCGGACAAATTTGGCCTGGCGCAGCTGCACCAGTTGCGGGGGCGGGTCGGCCGATCGCACCATCAGGCCTACGCCTACCTCCTCACGCCGCCCACCGACGCGCTGACGGCTCAAGCGAAGAAGCGCCTGGAAGCGATTCAGATGATGGAACAGCTCGGCTCGGGCTTCTATCTCGCCATGCACGACCTCGAAATCCGCGGGGCAGGCGAGGTGCTGGGCGAATCGCAAAGCGGCGAGATGCTCGAGGTCGGTTTCAATCTCTACAACGAGATGCTCGGCGCCGCGGTTCGCGCGCTGAAGGCGGGCCGCGAGCCCGATCTGTCGCGTCCGCTCGAAGCCACCACCGAGATCAACCTGCACACGCCCGCGCTGCTGCCGACTACGTACTGCGCCGACGTGCACGAACGCCTCGTCCTGTACAAGCGTCTGGCCAACAGCACGAGCGAGGAAACACTGGTGACGTTGCGCGAAGAGCTGATCGACCGCTTCGGCAGCCTGCCTCCAGCCACGGAGGCGCTGATCGAGACGCATCGACTGCGACTGGCGGCCAAACCGCTGGGCGTCAAGCGCATCGACGCGGCCGACGAAGTGATCGTGCTCACGTTCGAGCAGCACGCGAGCATCGATCCGGCGCGAGTAATCCGACTGGTGCAGACGCACAAGCACTGGAAACTCGCCGGACCGGTCCGTCTGCGCATCGAAGCCAAATCGCGCACGCTCGCCGAGCGCGGCAAGGCGGTGCGCGATGTGTTGCAGCAACTGCGCGGCAAGGCGCAATGAAGCCGCTCGCCATCGCGCTGATCACGGCCTTGCTGCTGGCGCCCGGCGCATGGGCCGAGGAGAAACGCATCAAGGAGGCGCTCGACATGGCACGTTCAGGTCAGGCCGACAAGGCGGTCGATCTGCTCGAGCCCTGGGCCGCAAAAGGCGACGGCGAAGCGCAGTTCAGCCTCGGCCTGGTGTACGAATTCGCGTATCGGCGCTACCCCGATGCCGCCCTGTGGTATCGACGCGCCGCGATCAACGGCCATGCCAGCGCCGAGAACAATCTGGGCGCGATGTTCTTCGAGGGTCGCGGCGTGCCGCGCAATTTCGAGGAGGCACTGCGCTGGTATCGCGTCAGCGCCGAGCGTGAGCACGCGCCCGCGCAGTACAACCTGGGCATGATGCTCGGACGCGGTCAGGGCGCGAAAGCCGACACCCGACAGATGGCGCAGTGGCTCGAACGCTCGGCCAAGAACGGGTACGACCGCGCGCAAGCCCAACTGGGGCGGCTGTATCTCGACGGTGTCGGCATCGAGCGCAATCCGAAGCAGGCCTGGCACTGGTTCCGCGAGTCGGCCAGCCAGGGGAACATGTGGGGGCAGTTCTACGTTGGACTGCAACTGCGGCGCGGCGAAGGCATCGCGCGCAACTTCGAGGAATCGATCGAGTGGCTGTCCCGCTCGGCGGCACAGGGCTTGGCACTGGCGCACTACGAACTGGCGATCGTCTACGAGATGGGCCTGGGCGCACAGGCCGATGAAGCCCTGGCTGTGAAGCACTTCAGCGAAGCCGGTGAACGCAATCATGTCGAGTCGGTTCGCAAGCTCACCGCTGCGTACACGCAAGGCTCGCTTGGGCAGAAGCCCGATCCGTCGCTGGCGCGCTACTGGGGCGGCAAGCTCAACAGTGCGATGCGCGCCAAACAGCCCGAGCTATGAAGACGCCTTCGCGGCGCCGCTGACCGGCATGCAGCACGACCTGATCATCCAGGGCAAGACCGCGAGCCGTTCGATCGCCGAGTCGCTCGCGATGCGAATCCAGGCGCGCGAAGTCGAGACGGTGCGCCCCACGGCGTTCCGGCTGATCGATGCGAAGTCCGACGACGGCGTCGCCGCTTTCTGCGCCAAGGTTCAGCTAGATCATGCGCGGGTGCCGGCCGAGCGGCGACTGGGCGAGTTCCGGCTGCTCGCGATGGACATGGACTCCACGCTCATCACGATCGAATGCATCGACGAGTTGGCCGATTTCGCCGGCAGGAAAGACGAGGTCGCAGCGATCACGCGCGCGGCCATGCGCGGCGAGATCGACTATCCCGAGAGCCTCCGGCGCCGCCTGAGCGCGCTGGCGGGCATCAGCGAGCAGACGCTGGCGAGGGTGTACGAAGAAAGGCTGAAGCTGTCTCCCGGGGCCGGAGCGATGCTCGATGCGTGCAAGGTGCTGGGGATCAAGACGCTGCTGGTATCCGGTGGCTTCACCTACTTCACCGAACGCCTGCAGGCCCGCCTCGGGCTGGATTTCGCGCATTCCAACTTGCTGGATGTCGCCGGTGGGGTGCTGACCGGCAAGGTGAACGGTCCGATCGTCGACGGCGCATCGAAAGCGGCCGCGGTGCGCCAGTACATGATGCAGCTTGGTTTGGATCAATCGCAGGTCATCGCGATCGGCGATGGCGCGAACGATCTGCCGATGATGGCCGAAGCCGGCGTGAGCATTGCCTATCGCGCCAAGCCCGCGGTGCGCGAGCGCGCGAGCTACTGCTTCAACTACGTCGGTCTGGACGGCTTGCTGAATCTGTTCCGCTGATCAGCTGACGCGGCGCAGCGGGGTCGGCTCGCTGCTGCTGCCGCCGTTCTGGCCAGCCTGCTTGGCCACGGCGCGCTCGAGCTGTTCGATCTTCGCCTGCGCCGCAGCAAGCTGCGCCTCGATCTGCGCACTGTGATCGGTGAGTCCGCGAATCGCCTGCGCGACCGGATCGTCATCGGTCTTCGACACGGCGTACGCGGAGAAGCCGAGCTTGGCCGCGTGATCCTCCCGATCCTGCTCGGCTTGCGCCTCGATGATGCGCGCCGGAATGCCGACCGCCGTCGCGCCGGCCGGCACGTCGTGCACGACCACGGCATTGGAGCCGATCTTCGCGCCCTCGCCGATGATGATCGGCCCGAGCACTTTGGCGCCGGCACCGATCACCACGTTGTCGTGCAGCGTGGGGTGGCGCTTGCCTTTGTTCCATGAAGTGCCGCCGAGGGTGACGCCGTGATAGAGCGTGCAGTCATCGCCGATCTCGGCGGTTTCGCCGATCACCACGCCCATGCCGTGATCGATGAAGAAGCGTCGGCCGATCGTCGCGCCCGGATGGATCTCGATACCAGTGAGCCAGCGACCGACGTGCGATACCAGCCGCGCGATCCAGCGCAGCCGCAACTGCCACAGCAGGTGGCTGAAGCGATGCATCCAGATCGCGTGCATGCCCGGATAACACGTGACGATCTCCCAGACGTTGCGCGCGGCCGGATCGCGCTCGTAGATCGACTGGATGTCTTCGCGAAAGCGTTCGAACATGACGATAAATCGGGTCGGATAGCGCCGAGGATGCTGGGGCTCAAGGGGAGGATTGTCGGCGCCCCCGACCGCGCGCGTCAATCAATCCGACTGCGTAGCCCCACCTTCCGCACGGACTTTTCCTGCGGCACGACTTTTAGGCTCCGTGCCTGCGGCACGAATTCTTGGCTCCGTGCCTGCGGCACGGACGTGCCGCTCCAGATTCGTAAGAACGCCCCGCAGCAGGGCGACTTCTTCACGCTCGGGCCGGCCACGCGCGATCAATCGGCGCAGCCGCTCGAGCTGACGCGGGCGCCGGTGAGGATTGAAGAATCCGCTCGCGGTGAGCGCGCGATCGAAGTGCGCGTACAAGCCTTCGAGTTCGTCGAACGTGGCGATCGGTGACTCGCGTGCCGGCTCGTCCGGGCGAGGCATCGGCTGCTGCGAAAGCGCTGCCATACGAAGCTCGTAGGTCATCACCTGGACCGCAGCTGCAACGTTGAGCGAGGCATACGCAGCATCGACGGGAATCGAGATGATGCGCTGGCAGCGCAGCACCTCCTCGTTGGTGAGTCCGCTCTCCTCACTGCCGAATACGATCGCCACCGGTCCGGCAGATGCCGCGTCGAGCACTACAGCGGCGCCGGCGCGCGGATCGAGCACTTCGAGCGTCACTTCGCGCGGTCGCGCGGTAAGCGCGATCGCCAGCGTGGTGCCGGCGAGCGCCGCATCGAGTGAATCGACCACGATCGCTCTCTCGAATACATCGAGCGCGCCGCTCGCCATGGCAATCGCCTCCCGATCGGGAAAGCGTCTGGGCCGCACCAGATAGAGCGTGGCAAGGCCCATCGTCTTCATCGCGCGCGCCGCCGCACCGATGTTTCCGGGGTGACTGGTGCGCGAGAGCACGATGCGCACGTTGGCCAACATCGGTTCGGTCATCGAAGCTTCATCCATGAAAGTCCACCACCGCGTTAGAATCGCGCCCCTTGCGAATCATACGGATCGATTACGCGAGTGCTCAGCTCGCCGGCGTTCGTTGCGAGTCGCACGCATCGATTCGACGTTCTTTACCAACATTCCCGACCCACGCGCGCCCTCCCGCGCCTATCAGACCAGCCCTCTATGGCCACTTTGCACCCGATGCTGACCGTGGCGGTCAAAGCGGCCCGCCGTGCCGGCAGCCTGATCAACCGCGCCTCGCTCGACCTGGACGCGGTGGTCGTCAACACCAAGCGCAAGAACGACTTCGTCACCGAAGTCGACAAGGCCGCCGAAGCGACGATCATCGACACGATCCGGCAGGTGTATCCGGCGCACGGCATTCTCGCAGAGGAATCGGGTCGCTCCGGCGCCAAGGATGCCGAATACGTCTGGATCATCGATCCGCTCGACGGCACGACCAACTTCATCCACGGCTTCCCGCAGTACTCGGTGTCGATCGCCCTGCAGCACAAGGGCGTGCTCACCCAGGCGGTCGTCTACGATCCGACCAAGAACGAACTGTTCACATCGAGCCGCGGCCGCGGCGCCTTCCTGAACGACCGCCGCATTCGCGTCTCGGGTCGCACCAGCCTGAAGGAATCGCTGATCGGCACCGGCTTTCCGTTCCGCACGCTCGATTACTTCGACGAGTACATGGCGATGTTCCGCGGCGTGACGCGCGAGACTGCCGGCATTCGCCGCGCCGGATCGGCCGCGCTCGACCTCGCCTATGTCGCCGCCGGCCGCCTGGATGGTTTCTGGGAGATCGGTCTGTCGCCGTGGGATGTCGCCGCGGGCGCACTGCTGATCCTCGAGGCGGGCGGTCTGATCACCGATTTCGACACCGAGCCCGACTACCTGAACGCCGGACACGTCATATGCGGTTCGCCCAAGGTGTTCACACCGCTCGCGCAGCTGATCGGCAAGCACTGGAAGCGGCGCATCGGCAAACCAGCCGCATGATCCGCCGCGCGCATCGGATCCTCCCGTAAACCAACACGACCTAGCATTGCCGCTAACGCCAATGAGCGACGCCGCTTCTTCCGCCGTGGCAGTGCGAGCGCTGCAGATGCTGGGACGCTGGAACCGGTTCGCACAGGCGTTCAGGCCATTCGAGCCGACGTGCTCCTGCTGCATCGATCTGGGTGTGCAATCGACGCAGGATCTCGAGATGAGCCTGCTCTATCACCTTGGCGATCTGTACGCAGGCAACGAGCCGTTCCGGCATGTGTTGCGTGAAGGCGCGGGCTACGAGCCGGGCGCGGCCGGCAGCGTGGTCAAGCTGTTGCAGGCGATGGCCCGATCGAGTTTGAGCGCGGCGCCGCAAACCCAGAATCAGCTCCTCGACGATATCGAAGCGGCGTTGAGCATCGCCGAATCGAATCAGCCGACGCCTGCCGATCACTCCGGCGCATCCTGATCGCGGCGCGCCGGGCATGGTACGCCCCGCGGTACCCTGCCCTACCTTACGAGAGCTGCACTCGCATCAGCACTTGCCCGCGTCGCGCGCGAATCGCTCGTAACCCTGACGACGCAGCTCGCAGGCCGGGCAGGTACCGCAGCCGTAGCCCCAGGCATGGCGATGGGCGCGATCGCCGAGATAACAAGTGTGGGTCTCTTCGCGGATGAGCTCGACCAGCGCATCGCCGCCCAGTTGCTGCGCCATGCGCCAGGTCTCGGCCTTGTCGACCCACATGAGCGGCGTTTCGATCAGCACGCGCATGTCCATGCCCAGATTCAGCGCCACCTGCAAGGCCTTCAATGCATCGTCGCGACAATCCGGATAGCCGGAATAGTCGGTCTCGCACATGCCGCCCACCAGCACCGACAAGCCACGCCGGTACGCAACGGCCGCCGCCAGCGTGAGGAACAGGAGGTTGCGCCCGGGCACGAACGTGTTGGGCAGGCCACTCGCGGCCGTGTCGAACGCGGTGTCGCGCGTGAGCGACGTGTCGCTGATCTGACCGAGCACGCCCAACGACAGCACGCGATCCTCGCCGAGCTTGCCGGCCCAGCGCGGAAAGCGCTCGAGCATGCCGCGTCGCACCCGGTCACGGCACTGCAGTTCCACCGCGTGGCGCTGGCCATAGTCGAAGCCGATCGTCTCGACGTACTCGAAGCGCCGCAACGACCAGGCCAGACACACGGTGGAGTCCTGCCCGCCTGAGAACAGGACGAGCGCACGCGTATGAATCGTGTCTGTCGCCCCGCTCACCGATCGCCCCCTTCGCATTCCATTTGTTGATCCATCCCGGCGCGCCGTAACCGCAGCGCGCTCCACCTCCTCGAAGCGGCCGTGCTCACCCCATGTGCAGCCCGCCGTTGAGCGAGAAATCGGCACCGGTGGCAAAGCCCGAATCGTTCGAGGCGAGCCACGCCACGATGGATCCGATCTCCTCGGGCTCCCCCAGGCGCTTGACCGGGATCGTGTTGACGATCTTTTCGAGCACATCGGGCCGCACCGCACGCACCATCTCGGTACCGATGTAGCCGGGCGACACCGTATTCACCGTCACGCCTTTGGTCGCAACTTCCTGCGCTAGCGCCATGGTGAAGCCGTGGATGCCCGCCTTGGCCGTCGAGTAGTTGGTTTGACCGAACTGGCCTTTCTGGCCGTTCACCGAGCTGATGTTGATGATCCGCCCCCAGCCGCGATCGAGCATGTCTTCGATCACCTGGCGAGTCACGTTGAACAAGCTGTTCAGATTCGTGTTGATCACCGCGTCCCAGTCGTCGCGGCTCATCTTGCGGAACACGCCGTCGCGGGTGATGCCGGCGTTGTTCACGAGGATGTCGACCGGCCCGTGCTCGGCTTTGACCGTCTTGAATGCCTGCACGGTGGAGTCCCAGTCGGCAACGTTGCCCACCGACGCGTAGAAGGTGTAGCCGTCTTCCTTCTGTTCAGCCAACCACTTCTTGAAGTCGCGCGTCGGACCGCAACCGGCAATGACCTTGCATTCTTCCTTGTGCAACCGCCGGCAGATTGACGTCCCGATCCCACCCATGCCTCCGGTTACGTACGCGATTCGCTGCGCCATGGTTCGCTCCTTTGTGTGGTGTGGAACTACGCTCGACTAGCTACAACCCTACCTACAACCTTCTTCTTGAAACCCGCTGCCCCGGCCTGTGTGGTCAGAGCAGCGTTACCCGATGTCCGATCGCTTGAATTCGCTCGTTTGAAGTCGCCCGTACGGACTGATTACTCGAACTTCATCCCTTGCGTGAGCTCACGGAACTGCGCGATCTGCTTCTTGAAGACCGCATCCTGCTCTGCCGGGCTCGACCCGATCGGCTCGGCTGCCAACTCCTTCAGGCGCTTGGCTGCCTCAGGATGCTTCACCGCCACCGCTACGTCTTTCGACAGCCGATCGATGATCTCGCGCGGGGTCTTGGCTGGCGCGAACAGCCCGTTCCAGCCATCGGCTTCCATTGTCGGAAAGCCCAGCTCACGCGTGGTTGGAATGTCTGGCAACTCGGGGATCCGCTTCGAGCCGTAGGTTGCCAATCCACGGAGCGTGCCGGCCTTCAGCTCGGCCAGCGAGGACGAGAGCTGGTCGCCGCCCACATTGATCCGACCGGCGATGATCTCCTGCTTGGCCGGCGCGGCGCCCTTGAACGGCACGTGCGTCATCTGCACGCCCGCCACGCGATTGAACGTCTCGTACATCACGTGCGAGAACGACCCAGGCCCGGTAGAGCTGTAGGTGTACTTGAGCGACGAGTCTTTCTTGAGCAGCGCCGCGAGCTCGCGCAGATCCTTCGCGGGAACGCTCGGATGCGCGGTAGCCACCAGCGGCACGAACACGCAGATCGACACACCGGCGAAATCGGCATCGACGTTGTACGGCAGCCGGTGCGCAGCAGCGACCGAACTCATCGGAAACGTGACGTTGGCCATGAGCAGCGTGTAGCCGTCGGGTGCGGACTTGGCCATCGCGTCAGCCCCGATCGTGCCGCCGCCGCCGGCGCGATTCTCGACCAGCACCGATTGGCCGAGCGTTTCCGACAGGCGAGACGCCACGACGCGCGCCACGATGTCGGTGGTGCCGCCCGGGGGGAACGGCACGATGATCTTGATCGGTTTGGACGGGAATTGCTGCGCCCACGCCCCTGCGGATATCACCGCCCCGAGCGTCAACCCAAGCAGCGGCCCAAGCACCCCGCGAGGCAAGCCTCGCGTCATCAGCGTTCGATGATTCATCAACGACTCCTCCTTGTTGGCGTCAGTGTAGGCGATTCGCCGATTGCTCGCGACGTTTCGAGCGAGCGCTACACCGCCGCGATCTCGGCTACAGTCGCTGCGATGAGCAACTCGCACACCGCACGCGCGCCGGCGTTCGCCGCGCTGCACCGCCCCGGCTATCGGAATTTTTTCATCGCCAGCACCTGCGCCGCCACCGGCGACAGCATCGAACACGTCGTCAGCTATTGGGTGCTGTATCAGCAGTTCCAGTCGCCGATGCTGGGCGGCGTGGCCGTCCTCACCCACTGGCTGCCGTTCCTGTTCTTCTCGGTCTATGCGGGCGCGCTTACCGATCGCTTCGCGCATCGCCGACTGATCCAGATCTCGCAGGGTCTGATGATGCTGGTGTCGCTCGGTTGGGCGACCACCATCCTCACTGGCACCTTGACCGAAACGGTCGCCATCGTGCTGCTGTGCTTTCACGGACTGTTCGGCGTGTTCACCGTGCCGGCCGCGCAGCTGGTCATTCACGAAATGGTGGAGAGCAAGGATCTGCAAAGCGCGGTGCGGCTCAATTCGACCACGCGCCAGCTCGGGCTGCTGCTTGGCCCCGCGATCGGCGGCACGTTGATGCTGGCGATCAGTCCGGCGGCGACCTTGCTGTTCAACGCCTGCATGTACCTGCCGATCGTGCTGTGGGGGGCACTCACGCGCTACGGCCAGCGCGATCGCTCGGCGGCTTCGCCCTCGGGCACCAGAGGCGGATTCGCCGAGATCGTTCGTACGCTGCGCAGCGTGGCCACCGATCGTGTGATCGCCTCGATGATGATTCTGGCCGGCGCCGCGTCGCTGTTCATCGGCAATGCCTACCAGCCGCAGATGCCGGAGTTCGCGCACGATCTGCATCAGGGGCACGACCACCATGCGGGCGTGCTCTACAGTCTGTTGTTGTCCGCCGACGCCATCGGGGCGATCACCGCGGCGATCGTGCTCGAAAGTCGCGCGCTGCTGAACCCGCATCCCCGCACCGCGATGATCCTTGCCCTGCTCTGGTGCCTCGCGCTCGCGGGCTTTGCGATGTCGACCGCGTACGTCACCGCGCTACCGCTGATGTTCGCCGCGGGATTCTTCAGTCTTTCGTTCTACGCGATGGCGCAGACGCTGGTGCAGTTGCGCGCGCCTCAAGCGATGCGCGGACGCATCGTCGGATTGTTCGCGATGGCCAATCTCGGTCTGCGCGCTTTCAGCGGCCTCACCGTCGGCGTGCTCGGCGGCTTCATCGGTATTCACTGGTCGCTCGCCGCGAGCGCAATGGCGTTGCTCACGGTGGCTACCATGCTGATCGCGCTGTCGCTGCGTCAACGGAACTGATCGGGCACGTGCGGCTGATCGTCGGGGCGGCGCATCAGGGCGTCTTCCGACTCGCCCGACTCATAGCGACGGATCATCTCGGCCGGATCGAATTCGATGCCGATCGGATTTCGCAGGAACGCCTCGCTTTCCATCCAGGCGTTCGTGACCTCGGAGTTCGGGAAGCTGTCGACCTGCAGTTCCACGTCATTGCCGTCCGGATCCCGGTAATAGAACGACACCGTCGGCCCGTGATTGATCGCCCGCCACGGCGTGATGCCGCTCGCCTTCAATCGCAGATAGGTGCCGAGCAACTCGCCGAGCGACCGGTAGGAGAACGCCACGTGATAGAAGCCGACCGAGTAGCCGGGCCCGGACGGCTTTTCGTGGTACGGGTTCGCTGCGACGAACGCGACGCGATGATGCTCGTCGTCATAGGTGATGAAGGCGATCTTTTCCTGCCGGTGCGCGACGCGGGCGACCAGCACGTTGCAGTACCAGTCGAGCATCGTCTGCAGCTGGTTGGTGCGAAAGACCAGATGCGCGAGCTTGGCAGGCGCGACATGCGCGGGAACAACGGCCGGGTGCGCGAATTGGAGCGGAGCGTTCATGGAGCCCTCCTGCGGCGGTTTACGAAGCTACAGCGGCAGCACCAGCAAGACATCGATGCGGCGCGAGTCCAGAATGACACGCCGCTCCTTGAACCGCAATCCGCCGGCGCCTTGCTCGATGCGATCGAGATAGCGTCCGAGCGCAAACAGTTCGGTCTGGCCGTCTTCCATGGTGCGGTAGACGGTGAAGTTCGAGCGCGCGCCGATGGTGCCGTCGGCCTCGTGCCAGGCCTGCGCGCGCCCCACGATGTGACAGTAGGCGTGATGCTCGAAGATGTTGGCAGTGCGCAATGCATCGACGCGATCCGCCATCATGCCCCGACCTTCGCAATAGAGGATCCCGATCGGACGATCGGCCTCGAAGTTCTCGCGCGTGGTCACCTGATAGATCGCATCGTCGGTGAACATCTCCGGCCATGCCTCGAAACGACCGTCGTCGAGCGCGTGCGCGTACGTCGCGAACAACGTATCGAGCTGCAGCAGCACGTCCGTGCCCACCGCCTCGGGAGCCGCCGTGCCACGCTTCACTGGCCGTTCCCCTTGTCGCCATCGAACCCCATGATGTGACGGTAGCCGTGCCAGAAGCCGCGCACCGCCGCTTCGGTCGCGCGCGATGATTCGCTCGATTCCACCTGGCGGCCCCCCATCTCCAGAAATGCGGCACGATCGGGGCTTGAGCGCGTCCCGCGTTGCACGAATGCGTTGATGCACCCGTCTTCGAGGGAAACGAGTCCGGCCGCACCGGTGAGGTTGCTCTGCAGGATGCGCATCCGCGTCTGCTCGGCGTCGTCGCGCTCGTAGCCGAGATAGGTCCAGTACAGCTCGGTCTTGTCCACGCCGCGCGGCACGAAGAACCGCAGCGCCAGCGAGTTGAGCGTGAACTGCACCACCAGCGTCGGAAACACGGTCTGGATGCTATGCGTGATTCCGTCGTCGAACTCGTCCCAGGTCTTGAGCAGATCGGCCCCGGCCAGTTTCGATTCGAACTGCGCGGCGTGGACGCGAGCCTCCTCATACTCCTTGGCTGCTGCGAGCGTCGAACGCTTGGCGTAGCTGATGTGATGCCATTTGCGGTCCGACAGGATGATGCCGCCGTCCATGTCGAGCCGGTTCACCTTGAAGGTCGTATAAAACGTGTGCAGAAGCGTCGCGTGATAGATGTCGCGCACGTTCTCCGCGTAGAGCTTCCAGTTGTTGTGGATGATCTGGCTGTGCGTACCCAGCACACGCAGCGGGCGACCGAGGTTGCGCGTTAGGAACTTCGACATCGTCGCGCCGAGATAGTCGGCCAGCGGTTCGGTGTCCGGGGAGAACGTGCCGAACACCAGCCCGCAGAACGTCTCCACGCGCAGCGGTTCGAGCCGATGTCGGGCCGGATCGAAATCGGCGGGCATGCCGCCCTTGCCGGCCACGCCGTTGCGAAACGCAACACTTTGCAGGCGGCCGTCCAAACCATAGGTCCAGGCGTGGTAAAGACAGGTCAGCGACTCCTTGTGGTCGCGCCCCTTGATGCACACCAGCGCCCCTTTGTGGGCACAACGATTGACCATGGCATGGATCCGACCATCGTGATCGCGGCTGATGATCACCGGCGTTTCGCCTACCCAGCTGGTGCGAATGTCGCCGGGTTGCGCAACCTCCAGCTCGGGACACAGAAAGTGCCATAGTGGTCCGCGAAAGATCCGCCGCTGCTCCAGCGCGTAGATGGCCGGGTCGGAGAACACGCGATACGGCACGCGCGTATTGCCTTCGGCTGGCCATTCGAATTCCGAAGCCGTCGCGCTTGCGTGGAGGGTTGCTGGTTGATCAATCTGCATGGCTCGCCGTCGAGGATGTCGGAACCGCCACGACGGCTCTCATCACCGCCTCATGCCCATGGGCGGGTGACGGCCACCGTCGCGCGCAAGGGCAATATACAAGCTTTGCCGGCGCGCGAACCACCATCGCAACCGGCCGATTCTTTCGATTTCCCGAAGGCCCGATGACTGGAGAAGAGCGATGCGTACTCACAACGGCCCGACTTGCAGCGTTCGATTCGCGATGGCGTTAGCGCTTGTGTCTGCACTTGTGTCCGCGCTTGCGGGCCCCTCGCAAGCGCTCGCGCAGCAGTACCCGACCAAACCCATCCGCATCATCGTGCCGGCAGTCCCGGGCAGCGCAGTCGACACTGGCATGCGCCGGGTGGCGCCGAAACTCGCCGACGCGCTCGGCCAGCCGGTGCTCGTCGAGAATCGTCCGGGCGCGAACAGCATGATCGGCGCGCGTGAGGCGGCCCGCGCGCCGGCCGACGGCTACACGCTCCTGCACGTCAACATCAACAACGCATTCAACGATCTGCTGGCGCCCGATCCGTGCTGCCGTCTCACCCAGGAGTTCACGCCGATCACCATGCTTTTCGCCTCGCCCATGGTCATGGTGGTCCACCCATCGTTGCCGGCTAACACACTGCGCGAATACGTCGAACTCGCGAAGCGAAAGTCCAAGTCGGTGACGTTCGCGTCGGGCGGCACCGGCAGCCTGACGCATCTGGTCGGCGAGCGCCTCAAGGTCGCAGCCGGGATCGACATCGCCGAGATTCCGTACAAATCGATCGGCGCGGAGGTGCCCGACCTCATCGCAGGTCATGTGCAGTCCGGGTTTCTCGCACCGTCGGCCGTGGCACAGCACATCAAGCTGGGAAAGCTCCGCGCACTGGCAGTGGCCGACACGCGGCGCCTGCCGATGCTGCCTGACATTCCAACCAGCGCAGAGGCGGGCTTGCCCGGCTGGGAAGCAACCGGCTGGAACGGCCTCTATGCGCTCGCAGGCACCCCGCCGGCGATCATTCGACGCCTCCAGGAGGAGACAACACGGGCCCTTGGCAGCACCGATATCCGCGCCGACGCAGTGACGTTCGGCTGGGTGATCGGCGGCAATTCGCCGGAGGCCTTCGGCGCATACGTACGCGAAGACATGGCGCGCTGGGACAAGATCATTCGCGCGGCGAACATCAAATTGCAGTAGCGCATCCTCGCCAGCATCCGGATGCACCAACACAATCAGACGCACCAAAACAAAGCGCGGATGGTCTTCACCATCCGCGCCACGTTCGATTCTGCTCTAGCGCTTGTTGGCTACACCGGACTTGCTCGGTCGTACTAGCGCTTGTCTGCTCTCTCAGCCGTTACTTGCTCGCGCTGATGGCGACTTTGCCGTCCTTGGTCTTGAACAGACGCTTGGCTTGCAGCGCAGCTTTCAGCGCGGACGTGGCCGCCCACGTGAACCGCTCCTGCGCCTTCTTATCGAGCTTGCCAGCATAACCCTTCAGCACACCGAGCTGGCGGATCACGTCGGCTTGCCGCATCGGTTGCTTGATCAGTCGCTGCATCAATTCGACCGCCTCACCCGGGTTGAACCAGCGCTGGGTGCGACCTTTCTTCGCTCCGGTACCCGCGCTCTTGGCGGCAACGGCAATCGTCTTCTTGCCCGCTGGACGGCCACGCTTTCGCTGCACAGTTCCGAGCGCACTGTGGATCGACTGCAGTTGACGGTTGACGCTCTCCAGTTCCGCCTCCAGCGACGCACGCCGCTCTTCCAAAGCCTGAACTGCGCTAGACAAGCTGCTCATTTGTTCAAATCTCCAAAAAATTTATGAAGCCCGGGCAATCGAGGGAACTTGCCGGAACGGCACATGGCGGGCGGTAGCTCCACCCGCTTGGGCTCACCAAGCAGAACATTCATGATTCCGGGAGAGGACCAGGACTCGGAGACTCCAGGTGCAGGTGCTCCGTGGGACACGGTCTCTGGACGCACGTTCCTTCCCGCGCCTGGTCTGGGCAGATTGAGTTTGTCCAACACGGAAACAGACGCGCGACAGGTTACGGGCGCGCGAATGATGCCACAGCGATGCAGCAACTACGGGTCGAATTGCTCATAGAGAGCGATAAATCGCTCTGCACTCATGCTGTAGCCGTCGGACCCGTCTTCATTGTTGAACACGAGGTAATCCCCCGCGCGATAGCGGGTAGTGCCCTCTTTGGTGCGGATCTCTCCGTCTCCCCGGGCGATCTCGGCCCATACCGGCGCGGATTTGACATAGCGTCCTGGACTCGTCTGCACGTAGGTGCGCGCGAACGACTCTGCGTCGACCGTGTACACCTCTCCGCCATTGTCCACGATCCAGTCACCCGCCTTGGAGGTCTGTACGCCTCCCCATTTGTGATACGTGAATCCGGACATTTCCAGGTTCAACTGCACCGCAGTGACCGGCTGAGTGGCGCGCTTGCGATAGCGCTTGCGCAGTGGCATTGGATCAACCCTCGACGAAAAAACCACTGTGCAAAGACTGGCCGGACTTAAACGGACAGACATCGACTCCAGTGGACTGGTGCCATCTTACGACGCTGCAAAATCGTTATGGTCAATTCATGTGACCTGCCGCGATCGTCCGCTTCAATCGTAATGGGCAGGCCTCGAGTAGTGACGGAGACCTCGCATCCCCGCCTGCGCAGATAGCGGGCTACACTCTTTGCGCTCCCGCACATCTCCATGCAATTCAACAAGAGAGTCAACAATTGAAACTCGGTTTCTTCACCATGCCACTCCACCCTCCAACGCGCGATTACACGCAGACGCTCAAGGAGGATCGAGAGGCCATCCTCCTGGCGGACCGACTGGGCTATCACGAGGCGTTCATCGGCGAGCATCTCTCCGACGTATGCGAAACGATTCCCTCGTGCCTGTCGTTCATTGCCAGCGTCGCTCACGACACCAAACAAATCCGCCTGGGAAGCGGCACCGTCAACCTTCCCAATACGCATCCGGCACAGGTCGCCTCGCACGTGGCGATGATCGACCACATGCTGGAGGGACGATTCATCTTCGGTATCGGTCCTGGTGGTCTGCGCTCCGACATGGAGGTGATGAACAACCTCGACGCCGATCGGAACGCGATGTTCGTGGAGTGCATCGATCAGGTGCTCGCGCTGTGGACGAAAGACCCTCCCTACGATCTCACCGGAAAGTACTGGAACGTCTCGACCCGTCGGACGTTGCTTCCTGACACGGGAATGGGCGTGTTCATCAAGCCCTATCAGAAGCCGCACCCTCCGATCGTGGTCACCGTGGTCGTTCCACACTCCAAGGGACTCGCGGCGGCCGCGGCGCGCGGCTGGCAACCGATCACCGCGAATTTCATCCCAGTAGAGGCGGTGGCGACGCACTGGCCGATGTACGTTCAAGGTTGCCGGCAAGGCAATCTTCAGGAGGACCATCGTCACTGGCGCATCGCCCGCAGCATCTTTGTCGGCGACGACGACACCGCCGCGCGCCGTTTCGCCACCGATCGCAATGGCCCGCACTGGTTCTACTACTGGAATCTGATCGAGAAACGCCGCGCGATCGGCGGCGTATCCGCGTTCAAACACGATCCTTCCCTGCCCGACTCGGCGGTCACCCCGGAGTATCTGATCGATCGGCTCGTCATCGCCGGCGGTGTCGATCGTGTCGCCGAACAGATCCTCGAATTGCGCAAACGCGTCGGACCGTTCGGCTCACTCCTGTACTGCGGGCACGACTGGGTGGATCCGCAGCAGGCGAAGCGTTCGATGGAACTGATGGCCAACGAAGTCATGCCACGCGTGAACAACGCGCTAGGTGAATAGCCGCTCCGCTCCAAAAGAAAACACCCCGGCGTTCGGCCGGGGTGTTTAGCTGGCTGTTCCGATGAGCGGGATTCGACCGGAGTCGGCAGTCCCGCAAGTCCATCAGTTACAGCGGGCTGTACTTCACCAGGAAGTCGAACGCTTGGCGTTGCTCGGATTGCGCGGTGGCGTCTTGGCTTTGCGCAAAGGCGACGTTCGACAGGGCAACGGCGGCGATCACTGCGGCGAGAATGCGTTTCATGGTTTTGCTCCTTGAGGTTGCGTGAGTTGAAAAGTGGGGTTGATGGAGTTGAAGCTGATGAAGTCGATGCGAATCGATCAGAGCGGGCTGGTGCGCGTCAGGTAGTCGAACGCCTGGCGTTGCTCTTCGACGTGCGCCGCTTGAGACGTACGATCGATCGGCTGCTTCCAGAACGGATCGTCGAAGGCCCAGCTGCCGACGGCGGCGGCGGTGCCCGCCTGCAGCGCGATGGCGGCGCCGGCAAGTGCGAATGCAAGTTTGCGAGTGATCATTTGAAGCTCCTGTTTGCGAGTGAGGTTTTCCGTTTCGCGCCGTCCGCTACGTTGCGATTCGCGGCGTTCACGTCCCTTAGTCGAAACAGGCCGACGATTCCTCGCGTCCGTCGGTATTGATCAGGAGTCGATTGCGGAGACTACGTACGCGTGCGGTGAATTCACGCAACAGATCCGTACCTCCGCGTTCCGCACGGGAACCAATCGATCGAAATGCGGTCGAGCCGTCTTATGTCAGAAGACAGGCAAGCTGCGACCGCGCTCAACCCTCCAGCAGCCCGCTCGCGATCGCCATGCGCACCAGATCGGCGAGCGACTTCGCTCCCATTTTCTGCATGATGTTGGCGCGATGCGTCTCGACGGTGCGGGTCGACAGACCCAGGCGCGTGGCCACCACCTTGTTCGGCCGCCCCTCGGCAATCAGCACCATCACCTCGCGCTCCCGCGACGAGAGCGTGGCCAGTCTCTCGTCGATTGACGCGCGTTGCGCCGGCTCACCGGCATCGGAGCGACCGCTTGCCAGCGCGCGGTTCACCGCATCGAGCAGCACCTGACCGTTGAACGGCTTCTCGATGAAATCGGCAGCGCCGGCTTTCATTGCCCTGACTGCCATCGCGACGTCGCCGTGCCCGGTGATGATGATGATCGGCAGGCGCACCTGCTTGGCGCGCAAGCTCTCCTGCAACTCCAGGCCGCTGATGCCGGGCATGCGAACGTCTGCAATCACGCAACCGGCTGCATCGAGGTCCGCTGCGGCAAGAAACTCGGTTCCGCTAGCAAAGGTCTTGGAGCCGATTCCGACCGAGCGCAACAGCATCGCCACCGAGTCGCGAATCTCGGGCTCGTCGTCGACCACGTAGACCATCGCGTCACTCATCGTTCGACTCCACCTCAGTCATTGCCGGCAGCTCGATGTGGAACACCGCGCCGCGCGTTCCTTGATTCTCGACCCACAGGCGACCACCGTGCGCGTCGACGATCGAGCGGCTGAGCGCCAGGCCAATGCCCATGCCATCGGGCTTGGTCGTGAAGAACGGCTCGAAAATCCTGGCACCGACCTCCTCGCTCAGCCCCGGACCGGAATCGCTCACCACGATCTCGACGCGCGACTCGTCGACGCGACGGGTGGCGATCTCGACCCGACGTTCACCAGCGACCGCACCGTTGATCGCCTCGAAGGCGTTGCGAACGAGATTGAGCAGCACCTGCTGCAGCTGAATCGAATCAGCCATGACCTCGGGCAGCCGCTCACCGAGATCGAGCACGAGATCGATCCCGCTTTGCCGCGCTTCCGGAGCGGCCAGTCGGAATACTTCCCGCGCCAGGAAATTCAGCGCTACCGGGTTGGCCTGACTCTCATCACCGCGCACGAAGCTGCGCATCTTGCGCACCACCTCGCCCGCACGGGTCGCCTGCGCCGCCACGCGGCTCATCGCATCGAGCAACTCCGCCTGCGTGGCCTTGCCCGAACGCAGCATGTTGATGCACGCCTCGGAGTAGCTGGTGATCGCCGTCAGCGGCTGATTGATCTCGTGCGCGATCGCGCTCGCCATCTCGCCCATCGACGAGATACGGGCCACATGCGCCAGTTGCTGCAGGTGCTGGCGCGACTGCTCCTCGGCGCGCTTCTGCTCGGAGATGTCGCGCGCGGCTGCAACCACCGCCGATACTTCGCCCAGCATCGGATCTTCGGCAATGCCCCGCGCCGACCACGCGAACCAGCGCCAGCCCTGGGAAGTCATCACGCGATTCTCGAACGTGCCCACGTACGGCGGCTCCCAGATCGCCTTCCATGCGGCTTCGGTGGCAGCGCGATCCTCCTCATGGATCTCGATATCGAGCGGCTTGTTGAGGATCGCATCGATGCTCGCGCCGAGCACGCCTCGGCACGACGGGCTCGCGAACGTCACTTTGCCCCCACGCGCGACCTTGAACACCAGATCGGTCTGGTTCTCCACCAGCAACCGGTACTTGGCCTCGCTCTCGCGCAGGGCTTCGCGCGCGCGACGCCGCTCGGTGATGTCGGTGAGCACCGAAAAGCTGCCTTCGTGCCCGGTGGTCTCGGCGTCGCGCAACGCGCGCGAGGAGACCATCGCCACGATGCGCTCGCCGTTGCTCTTGATCAACGTCAGCTCCTGCGCATCGACACCGCCCGCCTGCAGGGCGAGTTCGCGTTCGTGCCAGGCGGCGCGCTCCTGAGCAGTGGCGATGTCCTCGATGCGCCGGCCGATCAACTGTTCACGCCGGTAGCCGGTCATCTCGCAGAAACGATCCGACAGGAACGTGAGCGCGCCGCTACGGTCCTGCATGACGAAGCCTTCGTTCATGCGGTCGATCAGCAACCGGAAGCGCTCGCCGCTCGCGCGCGCCAATCGATCGGCCTCGGCGCGCTGGCGCAACCCGGCGGCGAACATCAGACCGGTTGTGCCGAGCACGAATACGAACAGATACAGCGACGCGATGCCGTCCAGCTTGTCGCGCGCCACGAACGGGCCGCCGTCAGCGGCAGTGCAGGTCACGGCGATCGAGCCGGCGATGAGCAGGACCAGCGACACCTCGCGCGGCCCGAATCGAGCGCCCGCCCAGAAGATCAGCGGGAACAGCACGTAGGGAAGCTGTGCCGCGTACATGTCGGGCACCAGCGAGGTGAAGAAGATCAACAGCGTCAGTCCGAGCGTCGCGGCGAACAGCAGCCCCGCCTCGGCGCGACGTTCGCGCGGGATCGCCTCGCCGCGCAGCGCGTAACCGGTGAGGATTGCGGGCGTGATCACCAGCATGCCCACGCCGACCGCCAGCGACGACACCCACAGCGGGGTCAGACGATCGTCGGGAATGCTGCCCACCTGCCACCACGCACCGAGCGCGGCAAACAGAAACTTCAAGACGATCGCGATCCCGACGCCGACCCCGAGAAACGCAATCACGTCCGGTACGCGCCGCAGCCCCAGGTCGAACCGCGCCAGGCGTCGCAGCAGCAAGTAGGCGATCCCGCAATAGAGCGTCGTGGTGCTCGCGCCAAGCACAGCACTGAGCGGCGGTGCCTTGGCCAGCAGATACGTCATGAGGCAGCCGATGAACACGCCACCGAGCAAGCGCGGACCCAGGATGAGAAGCGCGGCCAACGCGAGCGCCGGTGATGGCCACAGAATGGCCACGCGCTCGTCGAACGAGAACATCGACAGTCCGATGCGCGACCCCAGCACGAAGGCAATCGCGACGATCACCGTCCAGACCAGCGTGTGTGCAGCGCTGGCCGATTCGTGCCCGGAAGCGGGAGGACTGCCAGCAAGCACGGGCGAGTATTCAGACATCGAAGGCGGGCATCGAAGGAACGGGCAATTGGCGGGCGGGCTCGCGTGCCCGGGCCGGCGAACACGCACTGCGGTGTTTCGAGACTGCGGTGCTTCTAGCGGGCCTGTGCCCAGACCCGTGCCGAGGCGGTCGAGACCGCTACCGTACCAGTACATCTGCCCTCGTGCACCCGTAGAACTACGGAGCACGGCCCGTAGCGCCACGAATGGTTTCACGGGCGGATCTGCCCGATAGTTCAACCATCAACGAACCGATCCGTCGCGCAGTCCGCCACCGTGAACACGAACTCGCTTCCCGTCAGCCAGCACGCCTCCCGCGTCGCGATCAGCGTCGCGCTGGGTGAGCGTATCGCCGCGGCGGCGAAGGAAGCGGTGGCACGCGATGGGCGCTTTACCCTCGCCATCGCACCCGGCCTGCTCGATGCCCACGTGATCGATGCAGCTCGCAGGGCCACCGCAGACAGCAAGGTCTGGGAGCACACCCACGTGTTCTGGGCCGACACCGATTTCGCTGCGCACGACGAGTCGCCCGCGCAAGCCTTGGCTTTGCTGCGCACGCTGCCCATCCCGCGCCGCGCACTGCACCTCGACGTGGCCGACGAGCCCAATGCGATCCGTGCTGCGTGCAACTACGAACAGATGCTGCGCGGATTCTTCGGCACCGACATGCGCGGGGTGCCCAGGTTCGACCTGATCGTCACGACGCTCGCGTCGGTGCTGACCTTTGCGCAGATGCAACGCGCCACCGACTGCGACCGCCTGGCCGTGTCCGCATTCGATGCGCCGTGAACGCGCAACACCGTGATGCTGACCCCGCCGGTCATCGGTAGCGCGCGTGCGCTGCTGCTGGTCGCCCCGGCGGCCGAGGCTCGAATCGACACGATCCTGCTCGCCGCGTGCCCCAAGGCCGTACGCGAGTGCCTGACCTGGACCGATCCGCACGACCACGACGTCGTAGCGCCCCTTTCCGCTCTCGTGGTGAATGCCGGAGTGATGCCATGCAATCGATGAGCCTTGCCTTGCCACAGCAACGTCCACGTCCACGCCCCAGCGCCGACCGACGCGCAGGCCCCACGCCTACCCCGGCCGCGCGGTTGAACGCCGACGAACTCGCCTCGCATCGCGCCTATCTGCACGGCTTCGCGATGGGCCAGGTGAAGGACCAGGATCTGGCCGACGATCTGGTGCAGGAGACCCTGATCGCCGCGATGACCAGCGCCGAACGCTTCTCCGGGCACAGCAGCGTTCGCACCTGGCTGGTGAGCATCCTGCGCCACAAGATTCTCGACACCTTCCGCCAGCAGGCACGCGATCCGATCAGCCTCGACGCGCTCCGGCACGGCGACGACGAGGACGGCGGCGGACAAACCGAAGAGGTCGTGGCGGCCGAGGTCAGCCCGATGACGGACAGCTTTGCGCGCGGCCCGGAGGCGGTGATAGCCGAGAAGGCGCTGTGGGCGCGGTTCGAGCAGCAGTTGGAGCAACTACCCTCGCGCACCGCACGCGCATTCGTGCTGAGCGAGATTCTCGGCCACGAAACGAGCGAAATCTCCGAGATGCTGGCCACGACCCCCGAGAACGTGTGGGGCATGGTGCACCGGGCGCGCAAGAGCCTGCAATCGGCCATGGCCAACGAGCGCAACCCGGTCCAGCGATAGCGCGGTCACCACAACATCCAATAAAGCTGCAACGGGCGTCATCAAGAGGAGGCTGCGCATGCAAGCGGAAGTCCTGTTCGACGCGGAGCCATTCGTCGGCGCGCCGGTCCGTGCGGAGCCCGCGCCACCGATCGAAGTGCCGCACACCCGGCTCGCGCCTCACGGACGTCGGCGCAAAGCCACGGGAAACGTCGCACGTCCTGATCTGGTGCCGGTGCTGCTGGCGACCGGGCGACGTGACACCCGCGCCTTCGAGCAGCTCTACGCGCTCACCGCACCGAGCCTGTTCGGCGTGGCGATGCGGATCGTGCGCCGCCAGGCCACCGCGGAGGAAGTCCTGCAGGATGCCTTCACCAGCGTCTGGATCAACGCCGCGCGATACGACCCGAACATGGCGGCGCCTTTCACCTGGCTGGTGGCGATCGTGCGCAATCGAGCGCTCGACGTGTTGCGTCATACGCGCTTCGAGGCCGAGCCCGATGCCGACGAGGATCATCTCGAGCGGCTCGAGCATGTGGCGAGCGATGAGCCCGCTCCGGAGGACAACGTCAACACGCGTCGCGCCGCGCTGCGACTGGATCGATGCCTCGACCGGCTGACCCTCAACCAGCAGCGCGCGCTGACCCTCGCCTTCCTTGAGGACAAGTCGCACGTCGAGGTCGCGCTTGCGATGGCCGTCCCGGTCGGCACCGCGAAAACGTGGATCCGTCGTGGCCTGATCGAGCTACGCGAATCGATGGGCGTAGCGCCGGTTGCAACAGCGTGATGGTCGCGGGCAGCGATCAGTGCAATCCGTACTTACCCGACGACGCGATTTGCCCTGAGGCACGCACTCTCCATGCGCGGGGACGTTTCACAAAAGGCCGCGGACTCTTACACTGACGCAAATTCGTTCCAACAGCCGGAGTGCGCGCTGTGTCCCGCCTGTTTTCCAATCGCGATCGCCCGTTCGACATGGGCGTACTGCCGACCGAGTTGCTGCCTCGAATGGCCGAGGCATCGCCGCAGCCCGCCGCGATGCCCATCGATCGCAATCCGGCAGCTGAGCACGCAATCACCGCCGCGATTCCCGAATACCGGAAACTCTTTGCGCGCTTCATCGAAGGGCAGCCCGCATCGGCGCTCGCGCCGATTCCCGACGACCTGCAGCTGCGCACCGCCAACCTGAAGGCCTCGGCGTACTTTCTCGGCGCGACGCTGGCCGGCGCATGCGCGATCCACGATGCCGATTGGACTGCGAGCGAGCACGCGGCTCATCGGTTTGCGTTCGTCTATCTGATCGAGTTCGGCCGCGAGCCTCGACCGGGCGAGCCGGGCGCCGAGTGGATACGGGGCACCAACGCCGCGCGCACCGATCTGTTCTGCGCGGAGCTCGCCGTGGTGCTGTCGGGTTACGTGCGCGCGCTCGGCTGGAGTGCGCGCGGGCACGTCGCCGACGATACGCACATCGACATCGAACGCATCGCGCAACGGGCGGGCGTCGCCAAGGCCGTCAATGGCCACCTCGCGATGCCGTTCTCACGTCGCGGTTTTCGCCTCGGAGTCGTGACCACCGATCTGGAACTGGGCGTCGATCTGCCGATCGCTCCGGATGCTTCGCTCGAGTGGCCCTCGGGCGACGCATACATGGGCAAGCCCGGGACGCGCCCCGGTTGGACCGAAGCGGAGGAAGCGCGCCGGCCGATGCATCTGGGCCGCTATCCGATGGAGCGCATCAAGCGCGTGGCTGAACCGACGACACTGATCGTGCGCGACGAGATCCAACGGATACCCAAGCGCGCCGACCTGTTCACCCGCGCGCTCGCGGGCGATCTGGGTGACAAGCCCAAGGCCGAACGCACGCGCTTCGCCGTCAAGCATCCGCTGGCGCTCGCGATGACGCCGTTGATTCGCAACATGGTGCCGATCCAGGGCACGCGTGAACCGCTCGCACCGACCGCGGCCGGTCAGGCGTTCGGCGATGCGCAGCGCAACAGCGAAGCGATCAAGGCGCTGGGCTACTACATGGGCGCGGACCTGGTAGGCATCTGTCGCGCCGAACCGTGGATGTACTACTCGCACGACGAGCAACAGGGCAAGCCGATCGAGGCCTACCACCCGTATGCCGTGGTGATGCTGATCGACCAGGGCTTCGAGACGATGGAGGGCGCGTCGGGCGACGACTGGATCTCCGGCTCGCAATCGATGCGTGCGTACATGCGCGGCGCGACGATCGCCGGCGTCATGGCCGCACATCTGCGCCGGCTGGGGTTCTCTTCCCGCGTGCACTCCAACGCGCACTCCGAGGTGCTGCACATCCCGACCGTGTTGATGGCCGGGTTGGGCGAGATGTCGCGTATCGGCGAGCTGGTGCTCAACCCGTTCATCGGCCCGCGCTCGAAGTCGGTGGTGTTCACCACCGATCTGCCGCTCGTTCCCGACAAGCCGATCGATTTCGGTTTGCAGGCCGTGTGCGAGATGTGCTTCAAGTGCGCACGCGAGTGTCCGTGCAATGCCATTCCGTACGGGCCGAAGGTGATGTTCAACGGCTACGAGATCTGGAAGCCCGATGTGGAGAAATGCGGCAAGTACCGGCTGACCAACATGAAGGGCTCGGCCTGCGGACGCTGCATGAAGACCTGCCCGTACAACCGCGAGGATCTGGTCGAATCCGACCGGCTGCTGTGGCTGTCGATCGACGTTCCGGCTGCGCGCAAGGCGTTGATCGACTACGACGATCAGATGAGCGGCGGCGTGCGCAATACGGTCAAGCGCTGGTGGTTCGATCTGGAGATCGTGGACGGCGTTGCCGTCAAACCGCGCGCCGGTACCAACGAGCGCGACCTCGATCTTGCACGCGGCACCAAACTGGCGGCCGGCCAGAAGCTCGCAATGTTTCCCCCGGCGTTGCAGCCGCCCGGCGGCACGACGATGACGACCGTGGTACCGGTCGACCGCGCGGCTGGTCAGCAGGCGTATGCGAGCGCAGAGGCGCCGCGCGCGGCACGGACTCGCGTTGCCGATCGATCAAAAAAGTAGATGGTGAGGCGCTACGCCGTAGCGAAGTTCTACTCAGGCTTGATGCCCGCACTCTTGCCGATCTGCGCCCAACGCTTCACTTCACTTGGAATGAGCGCGGTGAACGCATCGACGGTGGAACCTACCGGCTCATAGCCCGCGGTGCGCAGGCGATCGGCGATCTCCGGCGCGGCCAGCGCTTTGACGACATCGGCATTGATCAGACGCACCAGTTCGGCGTTCATACCGGGCGGGCCGAACACGCCTTGCCAGGTCTGTACGTTGAAACCCGGCGCCACGGTTTCCGACAGCGTCGGCACGTCGGGGATCAGCCGGGAGCGCACGTTGCCGGTCATCGCCAGCAGCACGATCTTGCCTGCCTTTGCATGCGGGATCAGCGAAGCGTGATCGCCCATCACCATCTGTATCTGCCCGCCCACCAGATCGGTGACGGCCTGGCTCGTGCCCTTGTACGGAACGTGGATCGCGCGGATGCCGATCTCGGCCTTGAGCATCTCGAAGGCCAGATGCGACAGCCCGCCGACGCCCGATGAACCGTAGGAATAGCGATCGGGCTCGGCCTTGAGCTTGGCCACCAGTTCCTGCACCGTCTTGACGTTCATCGAGGCGTTGGCGGCAACGATCCAGTTGGAGCGCGTCGTCTCGGCGATCGGCGTGAAATCGCGCACCGGGTCATACAGCAACTTCTTCACCGTGGCGACGTTCATCGCGTGCGTCTGGATACCCGCGAGCAGCAACGTGTAGCCGTCGGGCACTGCCTTGGCGACGAAATCGCTGCCGATCATCGCGGAGCCGCCGGGCTTGTTGTCGACGATCATCTGCTGGCCCCACAGCTCCTGCAGCTTGGTCTGCAGCGCGCGCCCGACGATGTCCACCGGTCCGCCGGCGGTGTACGGGATCACCAGCCGCACCGGCTTGGTGGGGAAATCGCGCGCTGCCGCCGGATACGCAACGAGCGCACCCATGGCTACCACCGCGCCAAACCGCAACACCGCCCGTCTATGAACGGACCCGATCGCTCGCCAAAGCTTCATCACAATCCTCCCGAAGGTTGCATGAAGCATAGCAAGAAGCTGCGAGCGTGCAGCGACTCGATTGCCGCTTGCATCACGCTGCGAACCCTATCGATGGGGCGAAAAAACAAACGCGGCCGAACCCGCAGGCCGGCCGCCAAGATCACAAGGGGAGGAGAAAGACAGGGGAGGAGAAAGACAGGAAAAACCCGAAAGCAGAACAAAAAGCTGACAGCGTTGAGAATCCGCTTCGGTCGGTCGCCTGCCAGACGCAACGCGCTGCGTGGCGACCTTCCGATTCCTGCGATGCTGCAACTCGATTACAGCGGGCTGTACTTGGTCAGCACTTCGAACGCGTCGCGTTGCTGGTTCGATTGCGTGTCGGCGTTCTGGGCGAAAGCGACGTTCGACAGGGCCATGGCGGACAGGACGAGGGCGATGATGCGTTTCATTTGAAGCTCCTAAGCGTAGGTTGAGGGTTGGTTCGTGTTGCGCCAGCTTCGGGGTTTTGTTCCGTTTGCTGCGCTCACGTGCCTTAGTCGCGCCAACCCGCCAATCCTTCGCTTTCTCGGTAATCGCCCGGAGCAGGCTGCGGCAACTACCGAGCCCTCCCCCGTCTCAGGTTGCGCGGGCGTGCTTGCCCACGCCCCAACCATGCCCGCTCAGGAACTTTTCGCCGACTTCGACCGGCTCGGCTTCCAGCGGCGTGGCCATCGTGTCGTTCCAGCGGTTCATGAAACCGAACATCGAGATCGTGCCGACCAGTTCAACGATCTCGCCCTCGCTCCAGTGCGCGCGCAGCTTCGCGAACAGCTCATCGGTGACGTCGTTGGGCACCGACGCTGCCGCCATCGCCACGTCGAGCGCGACCCTTTCCTTCTCCGAGAACAACGGGCTCGACCGATACTCCCAGATGGCTGCGAGCCGCTGCTCGTCCACTCCCATGTGCAATGCACCGCCGGCGGTGTGCGCCATGCAGTACTGGCAACCGGCCGCGCGACTGGCAACATGCGCCACCAGCCGCTTGAAGCCGCGATCGACTTCGCCTTGCGGGTCCCAGATTGCCGCGGCCAGGCTTGCCAGTGCCTTCACCATCTTCGGCTTGCGCTGCATGATGAGCACGCTGTTCGGAATGAAGCCGAGCGCGCGCACGTACACATCGAACGACTCCTTGAGCTCCGCGGTGTGATCGCTCGGCAACGGATCAAGGCGCGGCGCGGGCATTCTGGCGTTCATCGGTATTCCTTCGTCATCGGTATGCTTTCGAAAATGGCCGCTCGCCGTCAGACGGCAACACCGTTCAGTTCGATCTGCAGCACCGTCTCGTACGGGTTGTGCAGCAGCGCGTGCAGGTAGCAGGTGTTCTGTGCCATGACCAGCAGGCGCTCCATGCGCTCGTCGGTGTCGTCACCATGCACGAACACATGCGTATCGAGCGGATGTGCGAGCGCCTTGAGGTTGCCCGCGGCGGCCGATCCTGTCAGCTCGATCGGGGAGTACTGCACCATGCGGATCGCGCGCACGTTCATCTTGTGCACTTCGGTATAGCGCAGCAGCTGCGTCGTCAGGCAGAAGGCGATGCCGGCCATGGCGACGCCGACGCCGCTGGCAGCCAGATCGTGGTCGGTGCGCTCATCGCTTTTCAGCCCGAAGCGCGAACCGACCGGACGCCCTGCCCAGGTTTCCGACTCGGTCACGCCACCCGCCCACTTCGACACACCGAGGATCTCGATCGCGCGCTTGATCGTGGCGCTCGGATCCTGCGAGAACCCGAACTGCGGCGCGTTCTTGTCGGGCGGCGGCGCATCGTTGATTTTCACGATGCCATCGGCCAATGCAGTCGAGCCGGCCAGCGGGCGCGGCACGCCGGTCCAGGTCTTGAGCGGATCGGGCGCGTCGGTTGCCTTGGAAGCGGGTGGTGCCGCGATCGCACGGCGCTTGCCGTTCACGTACAGCGCGAAGGTGTTGTGCGGCTGCGCACGCACCAACGCCGCTAACGGTGATGCGTCGAGCGCCGCCCGCGCCAGCGTCTGGATGTCGGCCGCGCTCGCGGCGCTCTTCACCTTCAGCTTGATGCGCGGCGCCTCGGCCGAGCCCTTGCCGTCGCCCCGGAAAAACGAGCCATTGAACTCGTAGATGTTCACCAATTCCGTCTCGAGCGCGGATACAGCCACGCCCTTTGCCGCGGCCAGCGCCATGAACCGATTCTCGATATCGGCCTGATAGCCAGCACTGAAAAAACCCAACGGGAACGGTGCCAGATCGGTGCCTTTCAGCGCCGCCCCTTCATCGCTCACCATGCGAAACGCGGTGCCGCCCTCGCCTTCGGTGACGACACACTCCTTCTGATGCCCGCCCATCGCGCGCAGTTCGACCTTGAATACGTCGCGTGCGGCGGCAGCACCGACGACCGGCGTGCGTTTCGTGCCCTGCTTGACTTTGAATGCGAGCGGGAAGCCGGCGCTGTCGATGGCGTCGGTGCGTTGAATCGAGTCGGCCATGGGATCCTCCAGTGGGTTGGTCTGCGGACGGTCAGAACAAGGGGAGTTCGCCCCCCCTTGGTAACTATCAATCAATTGCGTCAGTTGCGCTCGATGCCGCGCGCGTCGATCACTGCGTTCCAGCGTGCGAGTTCCGTTTCGACGCGCGCGCGCATCTCGTCCGGCGTCGAGGCCATCGGCACACCGCCGAGCTCCGTGTAGCGCTGCTGCACGTCGGGCATCTGCAGGATCGTGCGGATCTCGCTGTTCAGTCGCTTGACTACCGCCGCAGGCGTGCCCGGTGAGGTGGCGATTCCGGCCCACGAAGCGAAGTCGACCTTGGGCAGCACCGTGGAGATCGACGGCGTATCGGGCAGGAACGACGAGCGCTCACGTGTCGTTACCGTCAACGCCCTCACCTTGCCCGCGCGGATGTGCGGATAGGCGCTGGTCAGCGTGTCGATCAATAAGTCGATGCGGCCGGTAAGCATCTCGGTGAGCGCGGCAGCGTTGCCTTTGAACGGCACATGCAGCAATTCGACGCCCGCCTCCGCACCGATCCACTCGCCGATCAGATGCTGACCACTGCCGACCCCGGCCGAGCCGAAGCTGATGGCGTGCTTGCGAGACTTTGCGCGGGCAAGCAGGTCGTCCAGCGTTGCGATCGACGAGTTGGCCGCGACCGACAGCACCACCGGATAGGCCACCACCGTGGACACCATCGCGAAATCGGTGACGGGATGATGCATCGGCTTGCGCCACATCGCGCCGACAACCGGATGCGCGCCGGTGATCATGATCAGCGTGTGCCCGTCGGGCGGCGCCTTGGCGACGACATCGGCGGCGATCGATCCGGTCGCGCCGGTGCGCAGGTCGGGCACGACCGGCTGACCGAGCCGCTCGCTCAACTTCTGCGCGAATAGCCGCGATGTCGCATCGGTGCTGCCGCCAGGACCGAATCCGATCATGAACCGCAGCGGCTTCGCCGGGAACTCCTGAGCGATAGCGCTCGCGCTCGCTATTGCCACCGCTGCCGCGCACACCAATCGCTGCATCAACCTGTTCACGTTATGGGCCATCCCGGTAGTACGAGCCGGCGATCCTCATCGCCCGTTGCGAACGAATGTAGCACGCGACCATGCCCCGATTGACCGCGGGTGCGCGGATCGCACGCCTTGTCTCGCTATCGGATACGGTCGATGCACTTCGCCGCCGCGTGAGGAATGGACTCGACCGCCGCAGCCCAGTGAACGCAACGCTGTGGCAGACTGCGGCGCAGTAGAAAAATATCCCGCAGCGCACCAGAGGAGGATTGCATGGCCATGTCCACGGGTTCGCGCGACGATTCGTCCCGCGATTTCGTCACCCGCGCCACTGAGTGGCTCAGCACCGTCTCCGCATTCTGGGCGCTGGCGCTCGCCGCGATCTACCTCTACGACATCCTCGGCCGCGAGCTGTTCAACAAGCCCTTCCCCGGCACCCACGAGATCGTCGGCAACTCGATCGTGGGCATCCTGTTCCTGGAACTGCCCGCATCGATCAAGCGCGGCGCGATGCTGCGCACGACGCTGATCTACGACGCGGTTAGCGACGCCAACCGCCGGATCATCGACTGCGCTTCGTACGCCCTCGGCATTTTGCTGTTCCTGGCGATCATCTTCGGCGGTTGGGGCGCGATGATCGTGAGCTGGAAGACGCGCGAGTTCGAAGGCGCCGGCGCGTTCGAGGTACCGGTGTATCCGGTGCGCACCCTGATCATCGTGTTCAGCGCGATCTGCGCATTGATCTATGCGCAGTTGCTCTACCACACGCTCACCCGGCGCAGCGCCCCCGCCCGCGCTTAGCGGCAACGACGACAACGAGAGGGGCGCACATGGATCTGGTCGTCGTGATGATCGTGGTGCTGGTCGCGCTGATCGCGCTGCTCATGATCGGCATCCACATCGGCATCGTGCTGGGCATGGTTGCCCTGGGTGGTGCCTACCTGCTGTTCGGCGATCTCAAGATCGTGCTGGAGTTGGCCAACCAGGCCGCCTACGCGGTGCTGCGCAATTCGGTGTTCTCGGCCATTCCGTTGTTCGTGCTGATGGGCGAGTTCATGAGCCGCTCCGGCATGGCGGGCGATCTGTACCGGCTGTGCAATACGGCGCTGCGCGCACTGCCCGGGCGGCTCGCGGTCGCGACCGTGTTCGGCAATGCGCTGTTCGCCACGGTGACCGGCGTGTCGATCGCCTCGGCGATGGCATTCTCGCGCATCGCCTATCCGGAGATGCGATCGCTCGGCTACGACAAGATGTTCGCGGTCGGATCGATCGCCGGCAGCGCGAGCCTGGGCATGCTCATCCCGCCGTCGGTGCTGATGATCGTGTGGGGCATCGTCACCGAGCTTTCGATCGGCAAGATCTTCCTCGCTGGATTCATCCCCGGCATCATCCTCGCCGCGCTGATGGCCGGATACTGTGCGGTCCGCGCCGCGACCAACAAAGCGCTCGCCCCGACCCCACAGAAATCGCAGGAACGTCCGATCACGCGGCCCGAACTGATCAGCGGCCTGGGCGTCATCGCACTCATCCTGCTGGTGCTGGGCGGGTTGTTCGCGGGCTTCTTCACCCCCTCCGAATCGGCCGCGGTGGGCTGCGCCGGCTCGATGCTGTTCGCCTGGTTGAAGGGCGCGCGCTGGCAGACGTTTCGCCTGGCGATCATCACTTCGGGCAAGACGATCGCGCCGATCCTGTTCCTGCTGATGATGGCGGCGATGTATTCGAAGTTCCTGGCGCTCGCCGGCATCATCGAACTCATCAAGAGCATCATCGACGGACTGGGGCTGGGCAATTTCGGCGTGACGATCCTGATGGTCGTCGTGTGGCTGATCCTGGGCTGCCTGATCGATTCGATCTCGATCATCCTGCTCACCGTGCCGATCTTCTGGCCGCTCGCGCAGACCGCCGGGTGGGATCCGAATGCATTCGCGATTTTCGGCATTCTCGCGATCGAGGCCGGCCTGCTCACGCCGCCGTTCGGCCTGCTCGTGTTCACCGTGAAGGCCGCGATTCCCGACCCCAGCGTGACGATCGGGCAGATCTTTCGTGCATCCAACCCCTACTGGATGCTGATGCTGGTGGTGATGGTCATCATCTGGGTGTGGCCGATCACGGCCACGTATCTCACGAAATAGCGCGCCCGGAACGGCGCTGCCACGCATACACCAGCGCGCCGGCCGCAAGGCCCACCACGTCGGTGACCGTGCCCGGATGCAGCAGGAACAGCGCGGCGACGAACAACACCACACGCAACGGCATCGGCACCGGCCGTACCAGCCACCCTTCCGTGGCCGAGGCGAGCAGCCACACCCCGATCGAACCGGAGACTACGGCCTGCACGATCGCCAGCGACTCGCCCTTCATCAGCAACACCGGGCTGTAGAAGAACATGAACGGCACCAGGAACGTGGCCAGCCCCATCTTCAACGCGATCCACGATGTCTTCCAAGGGTCGGACTGCGCCATGCCTGCTGCCGCGAACGAGGCGAGCGCCACCGGCGGCGTGATCGCCGAGATCACCGCGAAATAGAAGATGAACAGGTGCGCCACCAGTGGCGGCACGCCCATCCGGGTCAGGCCAGGCGCCACGACGGCCGCGCCGATCGCGTAGGCGGCGGTGGTGGGCATGCCCATGCCGAGGATCAACGAAATGAGTGCGGCGAAGATCATCGCGAGCAGCTCGCTCTGCCCGGCCAACCCGAGGATCAGCTGTGAGAAGCGGCCGCCGATGCCCGTCAGCGCGACCACGCCGACGATGATGCCGGCGCACGCACACACGGCCACCAGTTGCACCGTATCGCGCGCGGCCAGATTCAGCGCTTCGATCGCGCGCCGCGGGCCGACCCGGCCTTCCTTGTACAGCCAACTCACCACGATGGCCGCGATGATCCCGAGCGCACCGGCGCGAAACGGCGAATATCCCGAGAGCAGCGCCCACACCAACACCACGATCGGCGCGAACAGATACAGCCGGCGCAGCATCAACCCGAGCTTCGGCAGCTCGCTGCGCGACAGACCGGTGAGCCCGAGACGGATCGCGTGCAGATCGACGTGGATCCAGCACGCGATGTAGAACAGCAGCGCCGGCAGCACGGCGGCCAGCGCGATCTCGCCGTAGGGAATGCCGGTGATCTCGGCCATCAGGAACGCGCCCGCTCCGAGCACCGGCGGCGTGATCTGTCCCCCGGTCGATGAGGTGGCCTCGATCGCCGCAGCGGTCGACCGGTCATAGCCGACCTTGCGCATCATCGGAATCGTCACCATGCCTGAGGCCACCACGTTGGCCACCGCCGAACCGGAGATCGAACCGAACAGCACACCGGAAGCGACCGCCGCCTTCGCCGGTCCGCCCCGCGCCCAGCCGAATAGCGCGTTGCACAAGTCGTTGATGTACTCACCGACCCGCGAAACCGAGAGGAACGCGGCGAAGCACACGAACAGGATGATGTACGACGACGACACCTGCGTCGTGACGCCGAAGATGCCGTACTCGCTGTACATGTAGGTGAAGAAACGCTCGAACGGGAAGCCCTTGTGATGCAGCACACCGGGCATCCATGGCCCAACGAACGAGTAGAGAATGAATACGCCCGCGATGATCGGCAGCGCCAACCCCGCGGCGCGACGTGCGAACTCCAGCACGATCAGCGTGCCGGACAAGCCGACGACCACGTCGGCGGGCGTCCAGGTGGCGCCGGCGCGAAACAGCAGGCCGTCCACTTCAATCACCACGTAGATCCCGCACGCGATCGAAGCCAGCACCAGCACCCAGTCGTACCAGGGCACGCCTTCCCGCCTCGTGCGCGCGATCGGCGCATAGAGAATGAAACCGATCGCCCCGCCCCACGCCACGTGGACGGCGCGAAACAGCAGTGCTTCCAGCGGGTAGAAATTGAGAACGAACAGATGGAACAGCGTGAAGCCGATGCAAAGCATTGCCAGTGCAACAGCCTCCCAGCGGCGCAGCAGACGCTTATTGCCGCCGAACTCCTCTTCGGGCACCGCGACCGGCGTTGTCACGGTGGAATCAGCCGTATTCACGAGCGCATGGTCCTCGAGCGGGCATGGGATTGAGCCGACCCGGGGCCGGCCCCGCAGCGCGCTCAGCCCCCTTCACGACGGATGTCGACCGGCGCGATCGGCCTCAGGGCGCCGTCAGTTTCGCGGGGAGTGCGATCCCCTTCTCTTTGTAGTAGCGAACTGCGCCCGGGTGGAACGGCAGAAAGGTATTGCGATTCCAGTTATCGAGCAGCGTCTCCTTGGCGGCGGCGTGTCCCTTCACCATCGCCGGGTTGCTTTCCAGCACAGCCTTGGTGATCGCGTAGACCAGATCGTCGGGCAGATCCTTGTGGGCGATGCCGAAGTTGTACACACCCACGGTCTTGTGATCTTCGGTCTGCTGCTTGTAGGTTCCTTTGGGGATCATCGAGTCGGACAGTTCGGGCATTGCCGTCTTGAGCTTCTGGATCTCGTCGACACTGAAGGTGAAGAAGCGCACCTTGTTGGTCGTCTCCAACTCCGAATACGCAGCGATCGGCACGCCGGCGCAGAACGGAAAGGCGTCGATCTGCCCGTCCTGCAGTGCAGCGGCCATGTCGGAGCCTTGCCCATTGCGGATCGTCGTGTTGACGCCGAGCGTCTTGAACATCAGCGGAAAGTAGGTGCCGCAGGTGCCGGCGCGCGGACCGATGCCCGAACGCTTGCCGTTCAGATCCTGCACGGCCTTGACACCCGACTTCTCCAGCGTGATGAAGTGGAACGGCGTGTCATACATCGGGAAGGTGGCGCGGATGTTGCGATGCTGCTTGCCTTTGGTCCACTCACCCTTGCCTTCCCACGCCTGCAGCGCGACTCCCATCGTCGTCATGCCCAGGTCGATCTGCCGGGAGTCGGTGAGGATGATGTTCTGATTCGGCCCTTGCGTCTGCTGCGTGCTGATATTGGTACCGAGTTTTTCGTTCACCAGGCTCGCCCAGACCTGGCCGTACACGAAATAGGTACCGCCGACGGACGCGGTGCCGAGCGTCAGCGTCTTCGGCCAGCTGGGGTTGGGCTTGGGCTGGCCGTAGGCTGCCGACGCAGCCAGCCCAAGCATCGCCGCGGTGAGTACGGATAGTGCGGATAGTGCGGATAGTGCGCGCAACATGACGGTGCTCCGAAATAGAAAATGGCCGCCGACTTTACACCGATGTGCACTCTCCTCCGATTCCCCTCCGGAATCGCCTACTTGATCGCGTACTTGTGCGGCAGCTTCACGCCGGACTGTTCGGCGATCTCCATGTAGCGGCGGAACAGTTTGCTCGCCGGCAGCCCCTCGCCGTCGAGCTTCTTGGCCATCTCGTCGGGCCAGTTACCCAACGCCTGCGCCATCTTGCGACGCTCTTCGATCGGCAAGACCTGGACGGTCGTACCGCCGTCTTTGAGTTTCTTGAGCGAATCCTCGAACCGACGCGTGGATTCCTCGGAGGTGCGATCCTCCCAGTTCTTCGCCTCCTCTTCGAAGATCTTCCTGATCTCGGCCGGCAGCTTGTTCCAGGTGGCCACGTTCACGGACATCTGGTAGATCATCGTTGAGCCCCAACCGACGACGGTGTAGTGCTTGGCCACCTCGTGCATCTTGAAGCCGAACCAGGCCGGCGGAAAGATCACCAGCCCTTCGTACACGCCCGACTGCATCGAGTTGTAGGCCTCGTTCATCGTCGTCTGCACCGGCACGATCCCGGAAATCTTGAGCCACGGCAGGTTCGGTCCGGCCGCCGAGATCTTCTTGCCTTGCAGATCTTCCAGCTTGCTCCACGCGAACTTGGTGCCCAGGCCGTACGAGGAGAAGGCACCCGAGCCGAGCCATTTCTGGTTGTAGCGCTCGACGTACTTGGTCCACTCCGGAAACTCGGCGTAGGTCTTGCGAGTGATCGCCAGTTGCGTCTTCGGATCGTCGGTCACGAACGGCACGAAGAAGTGATACGCCAGATGCACCGCCTTGGTCGGCTCGAAACACGCGCACCACAGCCCGACGTCGAACAGACCCTTCTCGACCGCTTCGAGCACATCGGCAGGGCCTGCAACGGTGCCGCCGTACGCCTCGATGAAATTGACCTTGTGCTTGGTCTCCTTCTCGACCCGTTCCTTCACTTTCGGCGCCCAGTACTTGCTGCCCATGAAGATCGGCTCGAGCGGCTGCATCGGTTGCCCGGCACCGATGCGCAGGGTGAAGGTGTCGGCATGAGCCGACCCCACGGCGAGCAACGCTGAAGCAGCGACCCCGGCGATGACGAGAGATGTACTGCGCTGGCGTGACGGCATGATCTCGATCCTCCTCTTCGGTGAACCCAAAGGTACGTCTTATCGGTACTACGCTTGCACTATCGCAGCCGGACCCCCGCAGCGCAAGCGGACGTGTTGCGCTGCAATGCCACGGCAACGAAGAACTCTTGCGGTTGCGTTCCACTAACCCGGTCGGGGTCGAAGCGAGTCAGCCAACCGGTCGCGTATCGCCGGGATCACCCTCTGCGCTTCGCGATAGGCAAGCTCGATGATGCGGCGGCGGTAGTCGACGCTGGTGCTGGTCCAGTAGCCGATGTCGGGATGAATCACCAGATCGGCTAGCGGACGCTCAGCGTCGACCAGGCGTCTGCGCGCCAGATCGCTCTCGCGATACTGCTCGGCACCGTTGGGCACGTCGTCGAGCTTCGCCGAGACATCGACCGCGACCACGAACTGCGCGCCGAGCGTGCGCGCGGCTCGCACCGGCAATGGCGCGGACACGTCCCCGTCGACGTAAGCCACCTCGCGGATTCGCAACGGCAGGAATCGGCCGATCCAGCCGGTCTGCGTAGCGGCGGATGCGCGCAGCGCGGCGCCGGCCGCACCGGCATTGAAGATGACCGGTTTGTTCTCATCCGCACGCGTGGCGATCGCGGCGAACCGAAGCGGCAAGTGCTCGAGGGCGCGACGGGTCAGCGAGCCATTGACGAAATCCTCCAGTGCCTGCCCGCGGATGCGTCCGCTGTACCAGACGAAATCGATCAGACGCGCGGGATCGAGCGTGAGTGCAAGTTGCTCGAGCTGCGCCGCATTGCGCCCATCGGCGTAGAGTGCACCGACCAGAGCGCCGGCGCTGGAGCCCACGATCAGATCTGGCCGGATGCCCGCCTGCTCGAGTGCGCGCAACACGCCGATATGCGCGAATCCGCGCGGCCCGCCACCGCTCAACACCAGCGCGAAACGCGGCTTGGGTGCGTCTGGCGATGGCTGCACGAACCGCGGCGGATCGTCACCCGTGTACTCACCGCTCCAGATTTCACAGCCGACGAGCCCGAACGTCAGCGCAAACAGCAATATCGTGCGGATCGAGAACTGCACAACCGCGGTGTCGGTGGCAAACATCGTGGGCACGATTGTAGGCGAGCCCTTGAGCGACTCGACGGTGCGCGGCATCGAAAAGCGGCTCGCAATGCCGACAACCTTTCCGGTACGTCCGGTCAGGCTCAATCTGCGCAGGGTCATGGACCTCCGTACACGCTGATCTCGTATCCTCGGCGCTTTGCCGCAATCGATGGGACGAGCGGATGAAACGGCCGGCCGGAATCGCGCGAGCCACTGCAGTTGGCGTCGCGCTGTGGACCGCTATAGCGAGTAGTTGGGCGGCCGATCGCGCCGATTCCGCACCGGCGGCGCGCACCGACCGCCCGAAGACCTGCCTGGTGCTCTCCGGCGGCGGCGCCCGCGGTGCCGCGCACATCGGGGTGATCAAGATTCTCGAAGCGCTGCGCGTGCCGATCGACTGCATCACCGGCACCAGCATGGGCGCACTGGTTGGCGCGGCCTACGCCTCCGGCAATCCGATCGAACAGCTGGAACAACTCGCGCTCGGCCTGTCGACCGAGCTGCTCTTCAACGAGAGGCTGCCACGCCAGGAACAGTCGATGCGCCGCAAGCAGGACGATCTGTCGATCCTGTTCGGCCCCGACCTGGGCTTTCGCGACGGCAGCCTGCTGCTGCCGAAGGGCATCGTCTCGGGCGTTCAGCTGGAACGGATCATCCGCCACCTCGCCCGCGTGGGCGACGTGCGCGACTTCGACCGGCTGCCGATTCCGTTTCGCGCGGTGGCGACCGATCTGGCCACCGGCAAGCCGGTCGTGTTGGCCAGCGGTGAACTGGCCAACGCCATGCGCGCCAGCATGTCGGTGCCCGGTGCGGTCGCGCCGGCCGAGTTCGACGGCATGATCCTGGTGGACGGCGGCCTCACCAACAACCTGCCGGTGGACGTGGCGCGCGCGATGGGTGCCGAGATCGTCATCGCGGTCAATCTGGGCACGCCGCTGCTCAAGCGCGATGCGCTCGGCTCGGTGTTCGGCGTGACCGCGCAGATGATGAACATCCTCACCGAGCAGAACGTGCAGGCCTCGCTTGCCTCGCTGCGTCCGACCGACATCCTGATCGAACCGGAACTGGGTGACTTCTCCGCGGCGGATTTCGGCAGCATGGGCACGACCATTCCGATCGGCGAAGCTGCCGCGCGCCGCGTCACCGAGCGGCTGCAGGCGCTGACCGCAACCCCGGATCGGTTTGCCGCGCATCGCGCGCGCCAGCAGGCGATCGCCGCGCCCGACGCGCGCCGCATCGACGAGGTGCGCTTCAACGGCCTGCGAGCCGTCAACCCGCGCTACGCCGAAACGCTCATCGATGCGCGCGCCGGACAGACCGTCGACACCGACACCCTCGATCGCGACACGCAGCGGCTGTTCGGCACCGGCGATTTCGAGCACGTCGGCTACCGGTTTCTCGAAGAACACGGCAAGCGCATCCTGGTGGTCGACGCGGTCGAAAAATCATGGGGGCCCAACTATCTGCGCTTCGGTCTGGGCCTGAGCTCCGACTTCCGCGGCGATGCCTACTACAACCTGCTCGCGCGCTATCGCCGCACCTGGCTCAATTCGCTCGGCGCGGAGTGGCGTAGCGAGGTGCAGATCGGACGCACCGATCGGCTGCTGACCGAGTTGTACCAACCGCTCGATGACGCGCAATCCGTGTTCGTCGCGCCCTACGCGCAGATCGAACGGCGCTCCCTCGATCTGTTCTCGGGCAATCAGCGCGTCGCTCGCTTCGACGTGCGCTCGAGCCTGGTCGGCGTCGATCTGGGCAGGCAGCTCACCAAGTTCGCCGAGGCGCGCGTTGGTCTGGTGGGCGGACGCGCGAAGGCCAAGCTCGATACCGGGCCCGATACGCTGGCGCCAGGCGAAGTGGATGTGACGCAGGCGGCGTGGCGCGCGCAGTTGGCGGTCGATCAACTGGACAGCGTCAATTTTCCGCGCGCGGGCTATGGCGGCTCGCTCTCTTTGCTCGGCGCTCGACGCGGATTGGGTGGCGATCGCACCTACAATCGCTGGGAAACCGACGGCGTCTACGTGCGCTCGTTCGGCGAACACACGTTGAATCTTGGCTACAAGTTCGGCCGTAGCACCGGTAGCGTCGCCGAGTTGTTCCAGTGGGGCGGCTTCCTGCAGCAATCGGGTCATCGCACCGGCGCGCTGTTGGGCGACTCGCTCAGCTTCGGGCGCATCGTCTACTACAACAAGCTCGCCAGGCAGACGATGCTCGAAGGGTTGTATGCGGGCATGTCGCTGGAAGCAGGCAAGCTGCGCAATCCGCCGCTGGGCGGGCACACTGGCCTGCTGCGATCAGCTGCACTGTTTCTCGGCGTCGATACGCCGCTCGGTCCGCTCTATGTCGCGTACGGCCGCACGCATGAAGGGCTGTACAGCTATTACTTGTTCCTCGGCAGACCGTAGCCTCCCTCTCCAAATGCAGCCCGGCTCGCACGACGCACCGACGATTCACTCGTGATCTCCCAATTCATCGCGCTCACCATGGGCGAGCCCGCTGGCATCGGCGGCGAGTTGACGCTCAAGGCCTGGCTGCGGCGCGGTGCACTCGCGGCACCGTTCTTCGCCATCGATGATCCCGCGCGCCTGAAGGCGATCGCAGCGCGGCTCGATCTGCCGGTGCCGATCGACGTCATCGATGATCGCGCGCCGGACAGCGTGCTGCGGGCTCGGTTCGCAGACGCGCTGCCGGTTCTTCCCGTGCGCGGCACCGTCGTCGACAGCCCCGGCGTGCTGCGGGCCGAGAACGCGCAGGCGGTGATCGCCTCGATCGAGCAGGCGGTCAGCCTCGCGAAAAGCGGCCGGGCCAGCGCGGTCGTCACCAATCCGATCCAGAAAGCGGCGCTCTACCGGGCAGGGTTCGACTACCCCGGCCACACGGAATTTCTCGGGGCGCTCGATGGCAGCGGGATCGAGCCCGTCATGATGCTGGCCGCGCCGGCGCTTCGGGTCGTGCCGGTGACCGTGCACGTCTCGCTGCAACAGGCGATCGCGTCGCTATCGAGCCACGCGATCGAGCGCGCCACGCGCACGACAGCGTCGGCCTTGACGCGCGACTTCGGCATCGCCCAGCCCCGTATCGCGATACTCGGACTCAATCCGCACGCGGGCGAAGCCGGCAGCATGGGCCGCGAGGACATCGACATCGTCATGCCCGCGATCGATCGCCTGCGCGCGGCAGGTCTGCAAGTCATCGGCCCGCTCTCGCCCGACACGGCCTTCACCGCCGAGGCACGGCGCAGCTACGACGTGGCGATCTGCATGTACCACGATCAAGGGCTGATTCCGTTGAAGACGCTCGATATCCACGGCGGGGTGAACGTGACGCTCGGCCTGTCGTTCGTGCGCACTTCACCCGATCACGGAACCGCGCTCGACATCGCCGGACGCGGCATCGCCAATCCGGGCAGCCTGATCGCTGCGCTGAACATGGCAGCCGCGATGGCAGCGCAACGCGAGCTTCACGCTGCGAGCGTCGCACGCAACATCGATGCATCGACGTCGGCCGATCCATCGAGCGCAGCATCGACCGCCACGAGCATCGCCACCAAGGAGCCTCGCGCATGATTCGCCTGGGCGTCAACATCGATCACGTCGCCACCATTCGCAACGCGCGTGGCGGTGCGCACCCCGATCCGTTGCAGAGCGCGCTGCTGGTGCTGGGCGCCGGAGCCGACGGCATCACCATCCATCTGCGCGAGGATCGCCGCCACATCCGCGACGACGACCTGCGTCGCATCCGGCGAGGCATCACCGCGCCGCTCAACCTGGAGATGGCGGTCACCGACGAGATGCTCGCGATCGCCGTCGATGCGCGTCCGCATGCGGCCTGCCTCGTGCCCGAACGTCGCCAGGAAGTGACGACCGAAGGCGGGTTGGATGTCGTGGCGATCCAGGCGCGGCTGCCGGCATTCATCAGCGCACTGAAGGCGGCCGGGTCGCGCGTATCGCTGTTCATCGATCCCGATCCCCGGCAGCTCGAAGCCGCAGCGAAGGTCGGCGCGGACTGCGTCGAGTTGCACACCGGCAGCTACGCGTTGGCGCAAGGCGACGCGCGCGCGGCCGAGCTGCAGCGGCTCACGCATGCTGCGGCGCTTACTCGCACGCTCGGCCTCGAATGCCATGCCGGACACGGCCTCACGTTCGACAACGTCACGCCGATTGCGCGCCTGCCCGAAGTGAGAGAGTTGAACATCGGCCACTTCCTGGTGGGCGAGGCGATGTTCTCCGGCCTGGCTGGAGCAGTGCGGACGATGAAGGCGATCATGCTTGCCGCGCGCCAGCCGACGTCTACGTAGAAGTGCTGCATCCGCCCTGGTCGTGCGGACGTAGTCTCCCAACGACCAATCCCGGAGAACCACCATGCCTGAAGCTTTCGATGCGATCGTGATCGGCACCGGCCAGGCCGGTCCGGCGATGGCGGTGCGCTGCGGCAAGGAAGGCCTTAAGACCGCGATCATCGAGCGCCACCGCTTCGGCGGCACCTGCGTGAACAACGGCTGCATCCCGACGAAAACGCTAGTGGCCAGCGCGCGCACCGCCCATGTGGCCCGACGCGCAGCCGAGTACGGGGTGATGATCGACGCGCCGGTACGTGTCGACATGGCCAAGGTGAAAGCGCGCAAGGATGCCGTGGTGCAAGGCTCGCGCGAAGGCGTGACCAAGTGGCTCGAAGGTGCGCGCAACGTCGAAGTCATCCGCGGCCATGCGCGCTTCAGTGCCGCGCACACGGTGCAGGTGGGCGATCGCGAACTCACGGCGCCGCGCATCTTCATCAACGTCGGCGGGCGCGCCATCATTCCCGATATGCCCGGCGCGCGCGACGTGCCCCTGCTCGACAACTCGCGCATGATGGATATCGACTTCATCCCGGAGCATCTGCTGGTGATCGGCGGCAGCTACATCGGACTGGAATTCGCGCAGATGTATCGGCGGTTCGGCGCGCAGGTCACGGTATGCGAGATGGGGCCGCGGCTGATCGCGCGCGAAGACGAAGACGTCTCGAACGCGATCGCCGAGATCCTCGGCCGCGAAGGCATCGATCTGCGCCTGAACGCGAAGTGCCTGGCGTTGTCGCGCGTGGGAGATCGCGTGCGCGTGAACCTCGATTGCGCCGAGGGCGCGCCGGCTGTCGAAGGCACCCATGTACTGTTGGCCACCGGCCGCGCGCCCAACACGCACGACCTCGGCCTGGATCGCGCCGGGATCGCGATCGATGCGCGCGGCTACGTCACCGTCGACGACACGCTTCGAACGAGCGTCGATGGCGTGTACGCGCTTGGTGACTGCAACGGCCGCGGGGCATTCACTCACACCGCGTGGAACGACTACGAGATCGCCGCCGCCAATCTGTTCGACGGCGGCGCGCGCAAAGTCACCGACCGGATCACGGCGTATGCGCTGTTCGTCGATCCGCCGTTGGGCCGCGTCGGCATGACCGAGGCGCAAGTCAAGGCCAGCGGCCGCCCTGCCCTCAGCGCCAAGTTGCCGATGTCACGCGTGGGCCGCGCCAAGGAAGCCGGCGAAACCCAGGGCTTCATGAAGATCACGGTCGACGCGCAATCCAGGCACATCCTCGGCGCGGCGATCCTCGGGCTGGGCGGCGACGAGATCATCCATTCGATCCTCGAAGTGATGGCCGCACGCCAGCCCTACACCGTGATCAGCAACGGCATGCACATCCATCCGACGGTGAGCGAGTTCCTGCCGACGTTGCTCGAGGGCCTGAGGCCGCTGAACTGAGAATCTTCCAGGTTCAGAGATTGCCTAGGCAACGAGCCGATAGCACGGCTCGTAGTGCTCGGTGGCGATCTTCATCCGGCGCTGCTCGACGAACGCCCGGAGCAGCGCATCGAGCCGGCGCATGATGTCGGGCTCGCCGCGCAGCTCGAACGGCCCGTGCGCTTCGATGCGTTTGAGCCCGTAATCCTTGACGTTGCCGGCGACGATGCCAGAGAACGCGCGGCGCAGATTCACTGCCAGTTCATGTGCAGGGAGATCGCTGCGCAACGTCAGGGCCGCCATGGCCTCGTGCGTCGGATCGAACGGCGCCTGGAACGCCGCATCGATCCGCAACAGCCAGTTGTAGTTCCACGCGTCCTTGTCCTCGCGCCGCTGCGCACGCACGCGCTGCATGCCGCGCGCCATCTCGCGCGCGACGACGTCGGGTTGATCGACCACGATGCGATAGCGCGACTGCGCCGCCGGGCCGAGCGTCGCGCCGATGAAGGCATCGATCTGCTCGAAGTACGCCGCGCTCTCCGGCGGGCCGGTGAACACCACCGGCAGCTCGATGCGCGCGTTGTCCTCGTGCAGCAGCACGCCGAGCAGGTAGAGGATCTCCTCGGCGGTGCCTGCCCCACCCGGGAATACGACGATGCCATGGCCGACTCGCACAAAGGCTTCCAGGCGCTTCTCGATGTCGGGCAGCACCACCAGCTGATTGGTGATCGGATTGGGCGCTTCGGCGGCGATGATTCCGGGCTCGGTGAGGCCGATGTAGCGCCCGCCGGCGAAGCGCTGCTTGGAGTGGCCGATCGCCGCGCCCTTCATCGGCCCCTTCATGGCACCGGGTCCGCAGCCGGTGCACACGTTCAATCCACGCAAACCGAGTTCATAGCCGACCTGCTTGGTGTAGTCGTACTCGGTGCGGCTGATCGAGTGGCCGCCCCAGCACACCACCAGATTGGGGCGCACCCGCGCCTCCAGCAACCGGGCATTGCGCAGGATGTGGAACACCGCATTGGTGATGTCAGCCGAGCGGGTGAGATCGAAGCGCGAACTGGTGATCTCGGTGCCGATGTAGACCACGTCGCGCAGCACCGCGAACAGATGTTCCTTCACGCCCTGGATCATCTCGCCGTCGACGAACGCACTCGGCGGCGCGTTCTCGATGTCGAGCTGCAATCCCCACGGACGCTGCACGATGCGCACGTCGAAGTCGGCGTACTCCTCCATCACCTTCAGCGCATCGTCGGTGAATGCGCCGCTATTGAGGACCGCCAGCGCGCAACGACGAAACAGCGGATACAGTCCGCCGCCGCCGGCATCGAGCAGCTTCTGCGCTTCCTGTTGCGAGAGGACTTCGAGACTGCCGCGCGGGGTGACGCGGGTGGAGATGCGTTCGCGGGTCAAGCTCACTCCAGATACGTCGTCAGGGTAGCGCCTTCTTCGTGCACGAAGATCGCCAGCAGCTCGGCCGGCTCGGTGACGCTAACGTTTTCCGAGAGCGTGTGCACCGCGCCGAGCGGCTCGAAGAACGTGTCGCCGGGCTTGAACGTGCCGATCGGCCCGCTGTCGATCTGCGAGCGGATCGTGCCCTTCAGGATATAGACGCTCACCGTGCCGCCATGCACGTGCGGCGGACTGTAGCTGCCGGGCGCGAACTTCACCACCGCGACGGTGATGCGCTTGCCCGGCGCGTGCGACAACGGCTCGGACGACACCACGGTGGCCACCGGCCGTGGCCGGCCATCAGCCGCAAGCAGCGGATCGTGCAACCCACCGGGCACGGCCGCGCCGCAGAGTACGAACGGCAGCACGGGTTCGGTCTTCGCCGTCCGGTCGGCGAACCACGCCTCGAAAGGCGATCGCCCCGACCCGTTCATCGTCAGCGGGCCCGACCGCCCCATCATCATCAGGATCGCGGCGCAAAGAACCACGAAGGTCAGCGCCAGTTGCGGACGCGACCATCGCACATCACGTATCCACCGCGGGATCGACTGCGGGATCGACTGCGGCATGGCGTGCACTCCTCGGAGAGGGGAAGGATGCCGATCGGGTCTACCGGACTACGGAGCTTCGTGACGACCAGAGCGAGGGTCGATTATCGATCATTCCCGACCGTCTGAGCGCCCCGCGCGGATCGCTCTTGCGGCATCGGTCAGCCATCGTGGAAACTTGAGCCCGCGGGGAAAACAACAGCAGGGGGATCGAGACATGCGAGCGAGCCATTGCGTGGCGCCCGATTCATCGCCATCAGCCGGCCCGGCCACCACCATCATGGTCCGCTGGATTGCGGCACCGTTGATCGCATCGCTGCTGTCGGCCGTTGCGATCGCCGACGAACAGGTCATCCTGGAGCGCAAGTCGCGCTTCAACTCCATCATCGTCACCGAAGACGACAGCGGCCTGCGCATGCTGCGCTTCGAGCGCGGCGGTGCGCGACAGACCGCGGTGAAGCTGGGCGACCCGGAGCACCTCGAACTCCCCTACGCCCGCCTGGTGCCGATCGGGTTGGCGCTGGCCGATCATCCGCGCACCACGCTGGTGGTCGGTCTGGGCGGGGGCACGCTGCCTTCGCTGTTTCGCAGGAAGTTTCCCGACATGACGATCGACGCGGTGGAGATCGATCCGGAAGTCGTGGCCGTCGCCAAGAGCCACTTCGGCTATCGCGACGATGCCAAGATGCGCTGCTACGTCGACGACGGGCGCCGATTCATCGCCCAATACAAGGGCCGGTACGACCTGATCGTCCTCGACGCCTTCGGCACCGACAGCATTCCCCACGCACTCACCACGCGCGAATTCCTGCAAAGCGTGGAAGACGCGCTGACCGGCTCGGGCGTCGTCGTCGGCAACGTGTGGGGGCCAGGGGTCAATCCGCTGTTCGATTCAATGATCCGCACCTACCAGGAGATCTTTCCGAGCGTGGTCGTGCTCGACGTCGAAGGCGCCGCGAACAAGCTCGTAATCGGCTACCAGGGCACGCCGCTGCCGCACGACACGCTCATCCGCCGCGCGCGCACCTTCGCGAAGCTGATCGGCTATCGCTACGATCTGGGCAAGCTGGTCGAGACCGGGCTCAGACATCGGGGCCAGTACGGCCGCGACGGACGCGTGCTCACCGACGCAAGCGCGCCGCGGTAAGCTCGAAGCTCGATGGCTGCTCGCCGCGGCGATCACGATCCGCGGTGATCACGATCGATCACCGCATACTGCGCGCCCTTGAGCACTGATTCCGGTCGTACCGACGCCTCATCACCCGCAGCCGCATTCCTGGTGCTGGCGCCGGGGCGCGCCGCGTGGGCCACCGGCATCGCCGCGGCAATCGTCGTCGCCGCCCTGAGTTTGCTGTTCGTACGGTCGCATCCGCCGTTTGCCGCAGGGCTTGGAATTGCAGCCGCTTTGCTCGCAGCCATCACGCTGCTCACCCTTGCACCGCCGTGGCAGCCGCTGCGCCTGACGCACGCAGGTCTGTCGTTCGCGACGACGTTCAAGCGCTTCGAGTTGCGCTGGAGCGACGTCAGCGCGTTCGGCATGGCGCACGCGGGCGGATTGCAACTGGTGTGCATGACTTACGCGAGAGCCGGCAGCGCCCGCGCCCGCTTCGGGCTGTTCGACTGGTTCCTGCCCAGCCACTACGGCATGACGGCCGAAGGGCTGGCACGCACCCTTGAGCACACCCGTGCGCGCCTGAGCGTCGATCAACCTCCCGCCGCCGCCACCGAGCCGATCCGCTACGATCGCGCACACGACGCCACCCCGGACGCCACCCCGGACTCCACCCCGGACTCCACCCCGCCCCGAACGCCATGATCGAACGAGCCTGGAACGACAACGTGCACGGATCAGGCTCGCCCTGGGCGCTGGGTTTGCCCGAGAGCCCGGCTGCGATCGAGAAGATCCAGCGCGAGCGCAAACGCATCGCGATCGAACGCGCGCGCCGCTCCAAGCTGCTGGCGCCCCGTGTCTCGGGCATCGATCTCGACAAGCTCGATGATCCGGAGCACTGGCGGCGCATCCCGGTGCTCACCAAGGACGAGCTGCGCAAGCTCCCCACCGAAGCGTTCTACAGCGATTTCTGCATCGCGCCACCATCCACGTCGGTGGAGTACTGGCGCTCCGGCGGCGCCACTGGCAAGCCGCTGTTCTACCCGCGCTCCGCTGAAGACATGCACTACGCGCTCGGCGTGGCGTTTCGTCGCATCTGGCCATGCATCGGCGCTGCCGCCGGCGATGTCGCGCACGTGTCGTTTCCGATGGGCATCCACCCGGTCGGTCAGCTCACGCCACGCTCGGCGCAGATGGAGGGCATCTCGACCATCTGGGCCGGCGCCGGCACCACCACGCCGTCGCAGATCCAGCTCGAGCTGATTCGCGAGCTCAAGCCCACGATTTTCTGCGCGATGCCCAGCTACGCGCTGCATCTGGCCAACGTCGCGGAGATGCACGATATCGATCTCGCCGGCTCGAGCGTGCGCAAGATCCTGGTGAGCGCCGAGCCGCTGACGCAGGCCAAGCGTGACAAGATCGAACGCGTGTGGGGCGCGAAGGTCTACAACGGCTTCGGCATGACCGAGGGCTCGATGATCACGGTCGAGCGCGACGGCGTCGACGGCATGCCGGCCTGGACCGATCTGTTCTATCTGGAAGTGATCGACCCCTCATCGGGCAAGCCCGTCGCCGAGGGTGAACAAGGTGCGCTGGTGATGACGCCGCTCTGGTCCAACACCATCACGCCGTTTCTGCGTTGGTACACCGGCGATATCGTCACCTTGCGTTCGCAGCCGCGGACCGCCGATCCGTTCTCGGTATTTCCGGTGCTGCACCATGCGCTGCGCACCGAAGGATTCTTCAAGGTACGCGGCGTGAACATCAACCACGGCGATCTCGAAGATTTCATGTTCACGCGTGCAACGATCACCGACTTTCGCGCCGAGGTAGTGACGACGTCGGGGCTCGATTCACTGCGCCTGCTCGTGGAAGTGAAGCGCGGCGTCGATGCACAGGCTGCGGCACGCGCGCTCACCGCCGAAATGAAAACCACGTTCGAATTGACCCCCGAGGTCGAGGTACTCGAAACCGGCACGATCGCGCGGCAATTCGAGCAGTCGGTCAAGGCACCACGCTTCGTCGATCGTCGCAACGACTGAAAAAACTCCACCCAACCTGACTGCCCTCATGCCCGCCTGCCCAATTTGCCGTGCCGATCACATCGGCAGCCTGCTGCGCCCCAAACCGCTGCGCGATGCCTACAAACAGCTCGCCGCCGGCCAGCTCGCGCAGCAAGCGTTCGATCGCACGCTCGACGATTCGATCCGCGCGAGCGTCCGCATGCAGGAAGACGCGGGGCTCGGCGCTGTCACCGATGGCGAATTCCGCCGGCGCTCGTGGTTCGCCGGTTTCGTCGATGCAGTCGATGGTCTGGTGCACAAGGACACCGCCTTCAAGTTCATCGAGTCGGGCGATGCGTCGCTGTCGGTGCCCGTCCCGCACTGCGAAGCTCCGATCCGCCGCACCAACGGCATCGCCACGCACGAGTACGCTTTCGCTTCCAAGGTGGCGACCAGGCCGGTCAAGATCACGCTGCCTTCGCCCTCCGTCATTCACTTTCATCGCGGTCCCGAAGCCATCGATCGCAACGTCTATCCCGACGAAGAGCTCTACTGGCGCGACCTGATCGCGGTCTATCGCCAGGAGATCGCCGCGCTGGCCGCCATGGGCTGCCGCTACGTGCAACTCGACGAAGTGCCGATCGCGCTGCTGTGCGATCCGCGCATCCAGGGCATCGTCGCCCAATGGGGCTGGGACTGGCGCACGTTGTTCGACCGCTACCTGTGGGCCAACAACGAAGTGCTGCGCGATCGCCCTGCCGGCGTGACGATCGGCATGCATCTGTGCCGCGGCAACTATCGCGGGCACTGGATCGGCTCGGGCGGCTACGAGCCGGTGGCCGAGCGCCTGTTCGGGCAGACCGACGTCGACCAGTTCCTGCTCGAATACGACAGCGACCGCGCCGGCGATTTCCGCCCGCTGCGCCACCTCGCTGCCGATACGAGCGTCGTTCTCGGATTGGTCAGCTCGAAAACACCCACCCTGGAAAACGCCGATGCCGTCGCACGCCGCATCGACGAAGCCGCACGGATCGTGCCGATCGAGCGATTGGCCGTCAGCCCGCAATGCGGGTTCGGCACGACGGTCGGCGGCGCGCCGATGAACGAGGCCGAGCAGCGCGCCAAACTCGAACTGGTGGCAAGCGTTGCACGCACCGTCTGGGGCAGCGGATGAGCAAACGCAATCAAACGCCATGGACCCCACCGCCGGGCGAGCGCGATAGTTGGCCGCCGATGAGCGGCAACACCATCAATGGATTGGGTGAGGCACAGCCGCGCCGGCCCACGCCGATCTTCTGGCATCGCCCCGAGCGCGAGGCCTTCGGTGCCTATCAAACGAATATCGTCGCGCGCTTCAACTCGGTGCCGCTGCTGGGCGAAATCTACGCGCATGGCGATCGCGGACCACGCAAGATCGCCCCGCCCGCCTCCACCCGCGTCGAAGCAAGTGCCGCGCAATGGACCGAGCGACTGAAGGCGTTCGCACTTGCGCACGAGGCCGACCTGGCTGGCGTGACGCGTCTCGATCCGAACTGGATCTTCGAAGGCTACGACGCGCCGGCGCACCCTTACGTGATCGTGTTCGCCGTGGCAATGGATCACGCCGAGCTGTCGCAGGCGCCCGCCAGCGCCGAGCATCCCAATGGCGCAACCGTGGTGGCGCACGAATACAACCGCGGCGCGCGCGTGTCGGCGTTCACCACGCAATGGATTCGCGAGCAGGGGTTCGAAGCCACGCCGCATCAAGGGCCATGGGCGGGCTCGCTCAGCATCCTGCCGGCGGCACTCGCCTGCGGCTTCGGCGAATTGGGCAAGCACGGCTCGATCATCAATCGCCGGTTCGGCTCGTCGCTGCGGCTGGCCGCGATCACGACCGACATGCCGCTCGTGCCCGACGCCCCCGATGCGTTCGGCGCGGACGATTTCTGCACGCACTGCCAGGTGTGCACCGACGCGTGCCCGCCCGATGCGATCTTCCGCGCCAAGCAGACGGTGCGCGGTGAAACCAAGTGGTATGTCGATTTCGACAAATGCATTCCGTATTTCAACGAGACGTTCGGATGCGGCATCTGCATCGCGGTGTGCCCGTGGAGCACGCCGGGCCGCGCACCGAAGCTTGCCGCCAAGTGGACCGAGCGCCGTGCCACGCGCGCTGAACGCGAAGCCCGGCAGTCGGCCGAACGGATTGCGCACGGCGTCAACGAGCAAGGCACGGCGGAAAGCCGCGCTATCGATCCCCCATCCCGAGGCAAGACCAATGCTGCGTGAACGCATCGAAGGCAAGTGGATCGACTGTTTCGCCGAGGTGTTCAGCCGCTGCGGTGTGGCCAAGGGCGATGCGTGCTGCGTGCTCTCGGAAACCCAGTCACGTCAGGTGAACGTCGAGCTCGCGGAGCTGGCGCTGCTACGGATCGGTGCGCGTCCGTTCCATCTGGTGCTGCCCAGCGCACGCAACACCGCGCCGGCGCCGGTGCGTTCGACTGGCGCGAGCGACGTGATCGGGCGGCTGCAGCCGGCGGTCGCAGCGCTGGCCGGCTCGGTGTTCGTTGCCGATCTCACCGTCGAGGGGCTGCTGCACGCGGTCGAGCTGCCCGACATCCTCAAGGGCGGTGCGCGGGTGCTGATGATCTCCAACGAACATCCCGAGGCACTCGAACGATTGATGCCCGATCCGGCGTTGGAACCCAAGGTGCGCCAGGGCATGCGCATGCTGCGCGAGGCCAAGACCATGACGGTCACCTCGCCCGCCGGCACCCATCTCAGCATCGACCTGCAGGAAGCTCGCGTCGGCGGCGTGTGGGGGTACACCGCGCGGCCGGGCACCGTTGCACACTGGCCCGGCGGCATCTGTCTGGCGTTTCCGCGCGCCAACTCGGTGAACGGCACGCTCGTACTCGCCCCAGGCGATGTCAATCTCACCTTCAAGCGCTATCTGGACGAGCCGGTGAAACTGGTGGTCGAGAACGACTACGTGCGCGACATTCAGGGTGCGGGCGTGGACGCCGAGATGATGCGCGGCTACCTCGCGGCCTGGGGCGATCAGGAGGCGTACGCGGTGTCGCACGTCGGCTGGGGCATGAACCCGGCCGCGCGCTGGGACGCGATGACGTTCTACGATCGGCGCGATTTCAACGGCACCGAATTGCGCGCCTTTGCCGGGAACTTCCTCTACTCGACCGGTGCCAACGAGGTCGCCGGCCGCTACACCCTCGGCCACTTCGATCTGCCGCTGCGCCACTGCACGGTGAAGCTCGACGACAGCACGATCGTCGATGACGGTCGGCTGATGGCACCGCTCGCCTAGGGCAACGAGGCATGATCGTGCCCCACTTCATCGAACGCGGCACCGGCGATTGCGCTCTGGTGTTCCTGCACGGCGTCGGCGGCGGCGCACACGCCTGGACCGAGCAACTCGACGTGTTCGCCGCGCTCGGATACCGCGCCGTCGCCTGGGACATGCCGGGGTACGGTTCTTCAGCGCTGATCGAGCCCTACACCATGGCCAGCGCCGCCGATGCGCTGGCCCGAATGATCGAGCAGTTAGGCAGTCGCACGACGGTGGTGGTCGGACACAGCCTCGGTGGCATGGTCGCGCAGGAATTCGCCGGGGCACATCGCGGCCGCTATCAAGGGCTGGTGCTGTTCGCCACCAGTCCGGCGTTCGGCAAGGCCGACGGCAACTGGCAGCAGGAGTTTCTCGCTGCGCGCCTGAAACCGCTCGACGAAGGCCGCACCATGGCGGAGGTTGCCGCCAGGCTGGTCCCGTCGATGCTAGGCGAACATGCGGCAACCGGTTGCGCCGAACAGGCCCGCGCCTTGATGGCCGCGGTGCCGCCTGCCACCTACCGTGCCGCGATGCACGTGCTGGTGGGGTTCGATCGCCGTGCGTGGCTGCCCGCCATCACCGTACCGACGCTGGTGCTCGCCGGCGAACGCGACGGCAACGCGCCACCCGCGGTGATGCAACGCATGGCAGAGAAGATTCCGGCTGCACGCTATGTGGAGCTGCCCGGCGCCGGCCACCTCGCCAATATGGAACAGCCCGACGCGTTCAACGACGCGTTGCGGCACTTCCTCGCCGAACACTTCCCCACTTCCGCCAATCCGCGACGCTGAGGTCCGAAACGATGAGTACAACCGCCAAGGGCTATGTCCCGCCGCCGATCGTCGGCGATGGCTATTCCCTCACTGACGAGCAACGCCGCCTGGTGGCACTGGCCGAATCGCTGGGCAAGGAGAAGTTCGCCGCGCGCGCCGCCAAGTACGATCGTGAAGCGAGTTTTCCATTCGAGAACTACGACGATCTGCGCGATGCCGGGCTGCTTGGGCTGTGCGTACCGAAGCAGTACGGCGGGCTGGGCGCTGATTTCCCCACCTATTGCATCGTCGCCGCAACCATCGGCCGGTATTGCGGCGCCACCGCACTCACGTTCAACATGCACGCGTGCACCACGATGTGGAGCGGCGCCCTGTCCGAACCGCTCGACATGTCGCCGGCCGATCGCAAGCAGCATGAAGCCAATCGCGCCGTGCACTTCGAGCGCGTCGTCAAGCAGGGCAAGATCTACGCGCAACCGTTTTCCGAAGGCAGCGCGGCCGCGGCCGGCAAGGCGCCGTTCGGCACGACCGCAACCAAGGTCGAGGGCGGCTGGCTGCTCAACGGCAAGAAGATCTTCGCCTCCCTGTCCGGCGCCGCGCACTACTACGGCGTGCTGTGCACCGAAGACAAGCCCGATCGCACCACGCGCGACACGATGTACATCGCCGTGCCCGCCGATGCGCCGGGATTCTCGATCCGCGGCGACTGGGATCCGCTCGGCATGCGCGGCACGGTGTCGCGCGACATCCTGTTCAACGATGTGTTCGTGAGCGATGTCGAGCAACTCATGCCGCGCGGCGTGTACCACCAGGCAGCGATGCGCTGGCCGCACATGTTCGCCACGCTCTCGCCCACCTACATGGGCATCGCGCAGGCCGCTTACGATTTCACCGTGCAGTATCTGCGCGGCGAAGTGCCCGGCATGCCGCCGGTGAAGCGGCGCATGTATCCCACCAAACAGATCGCCGTGGCGGAGATGCGCATCAAGCTGGAACAGACCCGCGCGCTGTTCCTGCATTCGGTGCAGCAGGCGAAGGTCGATCCGTCGAAGGACGTCCGGCTGCGCGTGTACGCCTCGCACTACACGATCATGGAGAACGCGAACGAGATCTGTCGCCTGGCGATCCGCACCTGCGGCGGGCAGTCGATGCTGCGCTCGCTGCCGCTGGAGCGCCTGTATCGCGACAGCCGCTGCGGCTCGCTGATGCTGCCCTGGACCGCCGAGCTGGTGCTCGACCGCATGGGTCGTGAAGCCTTGTACGAATCCGGGGAGGCGGACGATTGAGCTTCGCCCGTTTCATCGAGCGCTGGGCGAGCCTGCGCCCTGAGCATCCGGCGCTGCGGTTCCAGGGGCGGAGTCTGAGCTACGCCGCGCTATGGCAGCGCATCGATGCCGCCACGCCCGCACTAGCGCGCGAACTGGGCGTGCGCCGCGGCGATCGCGTCGCCTACCTCGGCTACAACGATCCGGAATTGCTGGTGCTGCTGTTCGCGCTGGCGCGGCTGGGCGCGATGCTGGTCCCGCTCAACTTTCGGTTAGCCGGGCCGGAGCTGGCCAGCATCGTCGAGCACGCCGACGCCGATGTGCTGATCGCCGATCCGGACTTCGCCGCGAGCGTCGCCGCGATTCGAGCAGCGCGGCCCGCGGTGCGACTGGTGTCAACCCATGCCGCGCGCGACGGCGCGGCTTGGCCGGAGCGACTTGATCCTCCCCTCGTTCGCCCACTCCGTCCCCCACTGTGGTCCGCGATCACGCGATCCGGGGCACCCGCCGTCGACGAAGCCGGCGACGATGCGTTGCCGATGATGATCGTCTACACCTCGGGCACGACCGGCAAAGCCAAAGGCGCGGTGCACACGCAGGAAGGAATGCTGTGGAACATCGTCTGCGCCACGCACGCGCAGGATCTCAACGTTCACGACCGCGTGCTGATGGGCTTGCCGATGTTCCACGTCGGCGGCCTGTGCATACAAACCCTGCCGGCGCTGCATGCCGGCGCGACCGTATCGATCGAAGCGCGGTTCGATCCGGGAGCCTGGCTGCGCGACGTCGCCGCCGAGCAGGCGACGGTATCGCTGCTGGTGCCGGCAACCGTGCGCGCCATCCTGGAGCATCCGCAGTGGCCCGCCGCCGATCTGCGTTCGCTGCGCTTGCTGAACATGGGTTCATCGGTCGTGCCGAGTCAGTACATCGAGGCATTCATCGCGCGCGGTGTGACCGTGGTCCAGGTCTACGGCGCCACCGAGACCGGGCCGGTATCGATCGCGTTGCGGCCCGAGGACGCCAGCCGCAAGGTCGGTTCGGCAGGCAAGCCCGCGCTGCACTGTGACGTGCGCCTCGTCGACAACCAGGGTCGTGACGTGCCGCGCGGCGAGGTCGGCGAACTCTGGCTGCGCGCGAAGAACATGATGCAGGGCTACTGGAAGGATCCCCACAACCCGGCCTTTCAGGACCACTGGTTCCATTCCGGCGATCTGGCTCGGATCGACGAAGACGGTTTCTATTGGGTGGTCGGGCGCTCGAAGGACATGATCATCTCAGGCGGCGAGAACATCTACCCGGCCGAGATCGAGAACGTGCTTGCCGCATGTCCCGACGTCCTCGAATGTGCGGTGCTGGGTCAGCCCGATCCGAAGTGGGGCGAAGTCGCAGTCGCCGTGATCGTGCGCGTGCCCAACAGCACGCTCACCCGCGAGCAGGTGCTGACGCTGTTCGAAGGTCGCATCGCTCGCTTCAAGCATCCGCGCCACATCCATTTCGTCGAGGCTTTGCCGAAAACGGCATTGGGCAAGATCCAGAAGAGCGGGTTGCTGCAAGCGCTCGGGCTGCACTGATCCAGGAACGGACCGAACTCATCCATGGCGACCACCTGGCTCATCCGCAACGCGCAACTGCTCGATCTCGGCGCCAACGATCGCGAGGCCGTGTTACGCCCGAACACCTCGGTGCTGATCGAAGGCGACCGTATTCGTGAAGTGTCCGATCGCCCGATTCAGAGCAACGCGGCGCAGGTGATCGATGCCGCGGGGCGCACGCTGCTGCCGGGTTTCATCGACTGCCACGTCCACGTCGTCGCCGCCTCGTTCAACCTCGCGCAGGTGGCGCAGTGGCCGAACGTGCTCGCGGCGTATCGCGCCATGCCGATCCTGCAGGGCATGCCGATGCGCGGCTTCACCTCGGTGCGCGA